>JAZKYK010000093.1:0-6830 GCA_045612125.1 Alloprevotella sp. | reverse complement strand
ACCTTCAAGATTGGCGAAGAGGTGATTGCTACCGACTCTGTTGAATATGGTGCGAAGGTTAATGTTCCAGAACAAGTGCCCACTCAGGAGGGCTACACCTTCAGCGGTTGGCAAAACGTGCCAGCCACGATGCCAGCTAAGGACGTAACGGTTACAGGAATGTTTACGGTTAATAAGTGTCAAGTAACCTTCATGATTGGCGAAGAGGTGATTGCTACCGACTCTGTTGAATATGGTGCGAAGGTTAATGTTCCAGAACAAGTACCCACTCAGGAGGGCTACACCTTCAGCGGTTGGCAAAACGTGCCTGCCACGATGCCTGCCGAGGACGTAACGGTTACAGGTTCGTTTACGGTTAATAAGTATCAAGTAACCTTCATGATTGGCGAAGAGGTGATTGCTACCGACTCTGTTGAATATGGTGCGAAGGTTAATGTTCCAGAACAAGTGCCCACTCAGGAGGGCTACACCTTCAGCGGTTGGCAGAATTTGCCTGAAACCATGCCAGCCAAGGATGTTGTGGTTGTTGGCTCATTTGTGAAAGATGGCTATACATTGACTTATATGGTTGATGGTGAGGTGTACAGAACTTACGTATATGAGTATGGCGATGATATCGTGGCAGAACAAGCGCCAACGAAGGAAGGACATAGCTTCAGCGGATGGCAGAATCTACCCGAAACGATGCCTGCTGAAAACGTAACGGTTACGGGTTCGTTCACGGTTAATAAGTATCAAGTTACTTTCGTGATTGGCGAAGAAGTCGTTTATACCGATTCTGTGGCTTACGGTGATGCCATCGCAGAACCAGAGCTTCCAACTAAGGAAGGCTACACGTTCAGCGGATGGCGTGAAATTCCCGAAACGATGCCAGCCAAGGATGTTGTGGTTGTTGGCTCATTTGTGAAAGATGGCTATACATTGACTTATGTGGTGGATGGTGAGGTGTACAGAACTTACGTCTATGAGTATGGCGATGATATCGTGGCAGAACAAGCGCCAACGAAGGAAGGACATACCTTCAGCGGATGGCAGAATCTACCCGAAACCATGCCTGCCGAAAACGTAACGGTTACGGGTTCGTTCACGGTTAATAAGTATCAAGTTACTTTCGTGATTGGCGAAGAAGTCGTTTATACCGATTCTGTGGCTTATGGTGATGCCATCGCAGAACCAGAGTTTCCAACTAAGGAAGGCTACACGTTCAGCGGATGGCGTGAAATTCCCGAAACGATGCCGGCTAAGGATGTAACGGTTACGGGTTCGTTCACGGTTAATATGTATCAAGTTACTTTCGTGATAGGCGAAGAAGTCGTTTATACCGATTCTGTGGCTTACGGTGATGTCATCGCAGAACCAGAGCTTCCAACTCAGGAAGGCTACACCTTTAGCGGTTGGCAGAACCTGCCCGAAACGATGCCAGCCAAGGATGTTACGGTTACGGGTTCGTTCACGGTTAATAAGTATCAAGTTACTTTCGTGATTGGCGAAGAAGTCGTTTATACCGATTCTGTGGCTTACGGTGATGCTATCGTAGAACCAGAGCTTCCAACCAAGGAAGGCTACACCTTTAGCGGTTGGCAGAACCTGCCCGAAACGATGCCGGCTAAGGATATTGAGGTGACGGGTAGTTACACCCCCAATAAATATCTGATAACATTCATGGTTGATGATCAGGTGATAAAATCTGATTCATTGCTTTATGGAACTCCGATAGAAGTACCTGACGCACCTGAGAAGGAAGGATACACGTTTATCGGTTGGTCGCCTGAAGTTGATGAGTATGTCTCTACAAGCGATGTAACGTATTATGCACAGTACGAAGTGAATGTTTACAGCATTACGTACTATCTCAACGACGAGGTGATTTATCAAGAGCAAGTGCCTTATGGTACCCCCATTACGGTCTATACACCCGAGCTCAACGATGGTGAGGTCTTCAATGGTTGGGATACGCAAATTCCCGAAACGATGCCTGCTCATGATTTGAACATTTACGGAACCACCACCATCTCAGGCTTGGCTTCTGTTGTTGTAGGTGATGCTTCAGTGGATGTCTATGCACTTAATGGCAAACTGGTAGCCAAGAGCGTTAAGGCGCCATGGATTCGTACGCACCTCAAGTCAGGTATTTACATCATTAACCGCCAAAAGGTATTGGTGAAGTAAAATATTAAAAACACAGAATCTCCCACGTTATTCAAACGTCAAGATTCTGTGTTTTTTTTGACTGAAATAATCTGTAGTTTAATGTCAAAAACTGTATTAGAGTTGAGAGATGAGAGAAGAGGCTTCGCCTCGTTAAGAGGGACCTAAGGTCCGTTAAGAGGTTAAGAGGACCCTTTGGCTCGTTAAGAAGTTGAGAGAGGAGAGTTGAGAGAGGAGAGGTAGGGGCCGATCTCCGTGTCGGCCCGTGGTGGATCAACGCGGAAATCGCACCAAACCGTATTCACCCGAGGTGGATCAATGTACTTATCTCATTTACAAATGGCAGGTACACTGAATTTCTTTTGTCCACAGATCTCACTCTTGCTCACTGCGTGAGCCCATGCGGCATGCTCTTTCTTACTTCAATTGCCTATGGTGTCTTTTCTTTATCTAGAATTTGAGAATTAGAGAATTTCTGCTCACGGTGTGAGCCCATGCGGCTTGCTATTCCTTACTTTAGCGCCTTTGCTTTCTTTTCTTTATCTAGAATTTGAGACAGTTTGATGAGCTTGCGAATAATTATTTATCTATCGATACACACTGCGGAGCCAAATTAATTCTCTAATTCTTTAATTCTAGACCAAAAATCAAGTTGTCTTCAAGTTTTTTATTTCTAGAATTTGAGACGGTTTGATGAAAGTAATCGAATAATTTTTGCCCACAGCTTTGAGCCCATGCGGCTTGCTCTTCCTTACTTCTAATGCCTATGGTGTCTTTTCTTTTTCTGGAATTAGAGAATTAGAGAATTTTTGCTCACTGCTGTGAGCCCATGCGGCATGCATGGAAAGTTTAGAGTTTAGAGTTTAGAGATTAGATATTTTAGATCTTTGCACTCCGCTAAACTTTTTGAGGCTAACGGGCTGAGGGCCCAGTGAGTACCCAGCCCAGGGCAAGCGAACAGCGTGAGCGACACCCTGGGTGTGATTCAATCGTGGATTGCACCTAAACTATCAGCCAATTGCTCTATTGAACTGGCACCGACGATGACTGACGTGACCCCTTCGTGGTCCAGCACCCAACGTAAGGCCATCTGCGCCAGAGTTTTTCCTTGTGCTACGGCTTCTTCATTCAGCGCAGTCAAGTGTTGTTGTAACTCTGGAGTAAGCACTGAGGGTTGAAGCGAAGCTTCTTTGCGCATGCGTGAATCCAGAGGAATGCCATTCAGATATCGATTGGTGAGTAAACCCTGTGCTAATGGTGAGAAAGAAACAAAACCGACGCCTGCATCATGAACGGCCTTGAGGACGCCTGATGTCACCACCTCTTGATCAAGCATATTAAGGCGCCCCTGATAACACAGGCAACGCACATGATGTTCCTGTAAATATTTCAAGCCAAACAACGTGGCTTCAAGTGGCCAACGCGAAATGCCAACGTATAAAGCCTTGCCCATCTTCACAATGTCCACCAAAGCTTGCAAGGTTTCTTCAAGTGGGGTGAGCGGATCATAACGATGGATATAGAACAGGTCAACGTAGGATAGGTTCATGCGTTTTAAACTTTGGTCCAGACTGGCCATGAGCGATTTCCTGGAGCCCCAATTTCCATATGGTCCGTTCCACATTTCATAACCAGCCTTTGTGGAAATGAAAAGTTCATCACGATAGGGGGCAAACGATGTTTTAATGATTTGTCCGAAACGCTCTTCTGCAGCTCCTGGAGGCGGTCCGTAATTGTTGGCTAAGTCAAAGTGCGTAATGCCATGGTCGAAGGCATAGTGCAATAACTCACGAGCTTGGGAACTGTCAGCTTTTTCGCCAAAGTTCTTCCATAAGCCAAGCGACACTTGAGGGAGCAGGATGCCGCTATTGCCGCAACGGCGGTAAAATGAGTCGTCGCAGTATCGTGTGGTTGAAGCGGTGTAATGAATCATGATATATGAATTTGTAATGGATTAATGTGTTTGCATTGATTAAATCAGGAAATACTCAAGTTTTGTCTAGACGTTTTGATGAGCGAATAGCTAGTAATATTTTTGCTTACATTCACGAAATATTAATTATTTTTCTAGAATTAAAGAATTAGAGAATTTCTTTTGCTTACGCATTGATGAAGTTACTTAAAATCAAACTTGTTTGATTAGAATTCTCTAATTCTAAAATTCGTGATTAAAAAATCTCAAGTGTAACAAGAAAACTCTAGAATACCTGTACTTGTTATTAGTAATCTACACTAAATACTCAAGTTTTTTTAGACGTTTTAATGAGCAGCTAAACGGGATGAAAGCTCATCTCTTATCTCTCAACTCTCAACTCCCTTTGGCAAAGATAAATAAATGTCATCATATAAGCCTTGTGGTGCATTTGTTCGTTGTCTATTTTATCAGACTGTAATATAAATTAACACGAAACACTTTAGTGAAATAAAATAAAATTGTACATTTGCCACCGATTTTGCAAAAAATCGTCTTTTTTACTGAAAATCATCGTTATAAACACAAATAAACAATGGAAAAACTTTCTTACGCTTTAGGTATGATTATTGGTCATAACCTTAAAGGCATGAATATCGAAGGACTTAACACTCAGGAATTTGCACAGGCAGTGGCTGATGTGATTGATGGAAAAGAAACACGTTTGGGCGATATTGAAGCTCAAACACTCGTGCAAAAGTATATGCAGGAAAAGGAAGCTGAGCAAAGCAAGGCTCTTCGCGCTGAAGGCGAAGCATTCCTCGCAGAGAACGCCAAGAAGGATGATGTTGTGGTATTGCCCAGCGGTTTGCAGTACACTGTGCTCGCTGAAGGTAATGATAAGAAACCTTCTGCAACCGATAATGTGAAGTGCCACTACGAAGGACGCCTCATTAACGGCACAGTGTTCGACAGCAGCTACAAGCGTGGCGAACCCGCAGTATTCCCCTTGAACGGTGTAATCGCTGGTTGGACAGAAGGTGTTCAACTCATGGGCGAAGGTGCGAAGTTCCGCTTCTTCATCCCTTATCACCTCGCATATGGAGAACGTGGTGCAGGTCAAAGCATTCCTCCTTACGCAGCCCTCATCTTTGATGTTGAGTTGATCGAAGTTATGGCTTAGTGAAATTAGTAAAATCTACAAAAAACAAACAATATGAAAAAATCTATTCTTCTCGCTGCTGTTGTAGCAGCAGGTTCACTCTTTACTTCATGTAATGGTGGCGCAGGTTCTTCAGACTTGAAGACTGATGTTGATACAATCACTTATGAATTGGGTATGGCTGCTTCGCCAGGCGAATTCCTCGTTAGTTACTTGCAACGCATGGGTTGTGACTCAACAGATGTTGCTGAATACCTCAAGGGTTTCAAGGATGGTATGAAGACCGACGATTCTAAGACAGCCTACAACCTCGGTATGCAACACGGTATGCAAACAAAGACTCAGATGTTGGCTAACGTCGCACAACAAGTGTTTGGCGAAGGTTCTGCTGAAAAGCTCAACGACCGTGTGTTCCTCCAAGCATTTATCGATCAAATCGAAGGCAACACTAAGCTTTTTGTGGACACTGTTAAGGTAACTCAGCAAATGGCTCAGATGGATGTTCAACAACGCATCGAAAAGCGTGTTGAAGAACGCGAAGCATTGGAATATGCTCCAAACCTCCAGGCTGGTCAGGACTTCCTCGCTGCTAAGGCTCAAGAAGAAGGTGTTGTGGCATTGGCTAATGGTGTACTTTACAAGGAAATCAAGGCTGGTAAGGTAAACGGCAAGAAGCCTGCGCTCACAGATAAGATTAAGGTGGCATACAAGGGTACACTCATCGATGGCACTGAATTCGACAGCAGCAATGAAGTGGAATTCCCCCTCAATAACATGATTGAAGGTTGGAAGATCGCTATCCCTGAAATGACAGAAGGCAGCAAGTGGGAAATCTACATTCCTCAGGAATTGGCATACGGCAAGCGTGGTTCTATGCCTACCATCAAGCCTTACTCTGCTTTGATCTTCGAAGTAGAACTCTTTGAAATCGTTACAGATAAGAAAAAGAAGTAATAAGCCATAAAAAACGTGGAGCGTGCTCCACGTTTTTTTGTTTGAGATTTTTAGTGACTCGTAGATTTTTGAGTTGATATTTGTATCATATGAGATTCGGTTCGGAAGAGTTTGAAATAAATTTCACTCTTCGCTCACCTATCATCATATTTGTATCATATGAGATGCGGTGTGCAATCGCGGCATTATAACGGGCTGAAGGCCCAACGAGCTCCCAGCCCAGGGCAAGCGAGCGCAGTGAGCGACACCCTGGGTGTGCTCAAGAGGATGAGTCCGCCCTGAATGGGCAAAAGCTTTAAACCCAGGCTATGCGAATGCTGTGAACTGCATTTAGCCAAGCGTCTCCCCCCAAAAAATAGCGGGCATCAATATTTGTATAATGTCTGAATCAGGAGTTAAATCCAGAGTATTTTATCGTCATTTAAGAACAAAGCCGAATGGTACGCCCTGAAGGGGCATCAGCTATTAGCCCAGGGTAAGTGACCGTAGGGAACGGCACCCTGGGTGGGGGTGTCCCGGATGGTTCGCCCTGAAAGGTAGGGTGTTCAAAATAGACATCAAAAATCTACCCATTTTTCACTAATACTTTTAGTCGTTTGACAACCAAATTCGGAGAGAGA
Organism: Alloprevotella sp.; assembly: GCA_045612125.1. GTDB lineage: Bacteria > Bacteroidota > Bacteroidia > Bacteroidales > Bacteroidaceae > Alloprevotella. Next base: position 34 of record JAZKYK010000093.1, on the reverse strand, counting down.
TGAGCGTCTGTCCATTCTTTAATATGGCGATGCC
>JAZKYK010000092.1:0-27169 GCA_045612125.1 Alloprevotella sp. | reverse complement strand
AGAGCGTTTGGAACTTGGAAGGCATCGCCATATTAAAGAATGGACAGACGCTCATCTCTCTCCGAATTTGGTTGTCAAACGACTAAAAGTATTAGTGAAAAATGGGTAGATTTTTGATGTCTATTTTGAACACCCTACCTTTCAGGGCGAGACCTATCCAATCAACCTACCCAGGGCGTTGCCCTGGGCTGATAGCTTATAGGACCTTCAGGCCTACATCTCCCCAAAAACTTTAGCGGACAGCAATAACAATAAATAACTTTACCCCTTTGCTTTGAAAGATGTGGAAGAAAATAAAGCGGGCCATCCTTTTCGGGATGGTCCGCTATTTATATAACTGATTAAAACTTGTTTTACTTGACCATCACCTTGCGTGTGACGTTAGCCTTTGTGGTTTTGATGTTAATCAAATACATACCCGCAGGGAGTTCGCTGAGTGAAATGGTTTCTTCCTGTCCGCGCTCGGGATAAGTGATGTTACGCAAAGAAACGATGCGTCCGTTGAGATCGCAAATGCGAATGGTAGCGAAAGTTTCGTTGTTGTTGAACAATACGTTCCATTCGTTGTTGTTCTTCATCAGCGTGATGGGTTCTTCCGAGTTAATCACATTATTAACGCCTGTGTTGTTGGCCATCTCCAAGGCTTTTACAAGACCTTTGTAAGCGTTGAGTTTGCCATATCCCCACGCCTTTGTTCCTCCGTTTTCAGCAGTAAATTCATCGTTGATTGCTGTTTCCTTCAGAATATTAATCACTTGGTCGTAGGTCAAGTTGGGGTTTGCTTCAAGCCACAAAGCAATGGTACCGGTCACGACGGGTGCAGACATTGACGTGCCCTGCATGAGTCCGAAAAAATGGTCTTCGTCAATAGTTAATCCGGGGATGACGGGGTGGGGCGTCTTTACCGTTACTTTATCGGTGGTAAAGGCATAGTTGTCGATGCGGTCGCTGCCATAACTTGCGCTATACTTGTTGAATGCCGAACGGATGTATGCACCAGGCGCTACGATTGTGGGTTTCATAACGTTAGGTGTCAAACTTGGTCCAGAACTGCTAAAGCCGCTTAATTGACCAGAAATAGAACTCGACGCAGATTGGTATTCTGATCCATTCAGCGCCTTCCATCTGCCTCGTCCGTTGTTGTATGAACCTACGGAGATGGTTGTTTCTGCCGTACCGCCTGCATCGGCTATGAGGTATTCTTTTGTTCCAGCCAAGGTCATAGAGCGGTCAATACCTGCTGTTTTGAAAACGTAGGGCTGGTATATTTGTCCGTTAACCGCATTTCTGTTCCAAAGGTGGATGTGTGCCCCATTATCGCCGGTGATTTTAAGACCGAAGAGGGCTGAATCGTCTCCCGACATTTTGTACAAGTCGTTCAGATAGTTGAAGACCGTCACGTTTTGTTTTTGGTTGCGGCTGTTCACCTCATCTACGATTGAAAAACCTGTGCTTGTAAAATTGCTTTTTCCAACCACGACCGTTTGTTCTTTTTCTGAATAGTAACAGGGTTCAACGGTGATGTGCTTCTTGCCATCGGCTGTTTGGTCCCAGATTTCAACTCTGTTAAAGCCCGCTGTCGCGTCTTTAAAGAATACGTAGCGCACTTCGCCGTCGGCAGTGAATACATGTTCCGTATGGATGTTGTCGTTGCCATCGTTACTTGCAGCACACACCAAGATTGATCCACTCTTTGAGAATTTATTCAATGTGTAGTCGTGAATCGTAGAGCCATCGTGAGGGCCAACGTGTGAACCGAAACTCATGTTAATGACATGAGGCATATTTAAAGCTTCGGCAGTTTCCTTGATGTACTTGATGTCTTCAATAACCTCGTTGTCAGCAAAACCATCAGAGGGAATCATGATGATGGTGGCTTCGGGAGCAACACCCGATACATTGATGCTTTCAATGTGTGAACCTGCTGCAATAGAGGTTACGTGCGTGCCGTGGCCTGCAGAGTCGTCGATTTCGCCGTCTTTAGGGATGACTGTTGTTGCCTCAGATTTGGTGACACGGTTCCAAACTGAATGTACGCGTGGCTTGCCATTCTCGTCCAGGAATGAAGCGTGTTGGAATTGGAATCCCATATCAATAACGCCTACGACAACGCCCTTGCCTGTATAAGGCGTTTCAAGATCCACTCCTTTGTGCACATCATCTGAGCCAATCAATTCATGTGTGAGTTCCATCTTAGCGTCCGCCTTTGAATCGCTGGCAAGGTGTTTTACCTCTTCCATGGCCGCTAATGTGGGTACGTAAGATAAGGGGATATACACCATGATTACTGATTCATCAATAGTCAAGGTGTTGTAACCTGCTGCTTCTACGACTTGTTTTACGGCTGAAGCATCGGTTGTTTCTACAAGTATGCGTTGCAATAATTTCGATTCAGCAGAGCGAGCTTGTTGTTTGTGTGTTTTCATTAAGTGCAGCATGGTGTTGTTGCATTTGCCCCAGTAAGCTTCCTGAGCATTTGCGGTGCATGCAAACAATGCTGTACCAAAAAAGAATAAAAGTTTCTTCATGTTGGGAATAAAGTGATATGAGAAAAACAGAGGCTTTGTGGCCTCTGATTTTTCTAATTTACAATTTGTTCGGCAAAATTACAACTTTTATTTTACGTGACATAATAAAAGGATAAGATGCTTCACTTTTTAACTTTTGTTTTTTATGAAAGAGATTGAAATACGAATTGTGATTAATATCAGTGGGCGAGTTGATGAGAACTCTGTTCGGATAATTTTAAAGAACCCACTTTAAGTTATTAATACCAATCGCCTTCGCTTTCAACGGGTCCTTCTGAATTTTCTTTTTCAAATGATGGCTCTTGTTCCCTTTCCTGTAATTCCTCGGGCGACAGTTCATCTTCGTAGCGTTGTAATGGTTCTGCTTCTTCGCCTTGCTTCTGGCGTTCAAGATCAATAGCTTGCGGTGCGAAGTGGTGTTCGTAGAACTTAGCGTAATCCTCGTAGCTAAAGGCTGAACCTATCAGCATAATGTTTTGCTTTGAAATGATGAATGTGCGTGCTTTCGACAGTTTGTTGGCCAATTCAGGGATGAGCGACATGCGTTGTGCATACCGATGGGCTTCATCAAAGTTGTTGAATCCGCCCACAATAAATTGGGTGATGGCTTTACCACGTTGGCATTGAATATCAAATATCCTTGCCATGAATGAGGTGAAGTTAAAATGGGCAATGTCGTAAAGCAATTGGTTGTCGTTCAGAGTGTCGGTAGGGTAAGCAATCAGGAAGCAGAAAGGCGTGTTTGTTTCTGTTTCGAATTGTTTGGCCTCAGCAATGTCCTCTGCAGCCATGTCTGCCTTTTCGGTTCTCATGTCCCAGAGCGACCCCACGTCTAATGCGCCTGTACCCACAAGGCGCCCTTCCTCTAAACCGCGCGCCATCATTCCCGCCAATGTGCTGACATCGCTTTTGGGATACATGGTGACCAAGCTTTTCAGTTCTTTGATCAAGGTGTCGGTAGGCGTTTGGGCGATTCGACTCAGGATATCTACAAAAATAAACTTCGGACGGTTCAAACCCTTAGGATATTGTTCGGTTGATATCTTTGTGTTGCTCTGTACCTGTTCGTTGTCGCGCGCTCTATAAGCGTTGTAAGTGGCTTGATACAGCGAGTCTTCTATTTCAATGGCATAACGTGCCTGGTATTCGTAGTTGGGCGCGTTGATGATTGCCGTACGTTCGTCGTTGGGAAACTCCAGAGCCATGCGTTGGCGGTATAGGTTTGCTTGCTCCGACTTACCCCATCGGGAGTACATCAAGAACAGGTGGTAGTAAACGTCGGGCATGCTTTTCGACTCTGGGTAGTCCTTCATCAAGCGATTGAAGGTGTTTTCAGCGAGTTGGAAATCCTCCAGCTTGTCCTTCTCAATGACGGCAGCAGCATAGAGCGCTTCTTCTATTTTTCCGTGCGCCACCATCTTTTGTCCTGGCGTAAAGGGTATTTGTTCTAAATAGTATTCTCGTTGGTGTGGATCCTGTGCGGCCGACAGTTCCTTGGTTGTGGTACTATCCGCTACAAGGGAGTCCGTTTGTAGTGAATCGGTCTGCAGTGAGTCGCCCTCTTCCGCTTGATCGTCAAAGGCAATCACGGTGCGGTTAGAGCGTCGCCAGTCGTCCTCAAGTTTTCTATTGCCCCAGATTTTTTTGAAGCTTTCCTTACCGCGTGTCACTGCTGTAGGGTTGTAGAAATACCATGATTTATCTGCTCCAGCTTGTGTGGTGGGTTTGTTTTGTTCCAAAGGTCGCTGGTTGTTGTTCTGTTGTGCGCGCTCTTGTGCTGCGGAGTCGGCTGCCAGCTCTTCAGCTTCTTTTTCCTTGCGTTTGAGTTCCTCTATAACCCTGTCGATAGCCGCGTTTCGGTCGGCTTCGCTCATGGTGGATAGGGCTAATAAGCTATCTTGAAGATGAATGATTTCGGTGTGTGGCACGAGTTCGTCGAGCACCTTTGAGCGGTGCTTCACCTCTTCGTATTTGTTATGGGATTTCCCGATGAGTCCCAGGGCATCGTTATAGCAACTCTGCGCGTGGCTGTATTCAGCCCTTGTCCAGTATAGCTCCGCTAATTTCAGTACCAATACCCCTTTTTCAATGCCACTACGCTGGGCATCAGCACGTCCTTTTTCATAGGCTCCAATAGCCTTGAGCGTATCGCCTTTACTCAGATGTATGTTGCCAATGGCGTAGTACACCTGGTCCAGATATTCCTTGTTTTTGCTGTCTGCCGCCATACGCTTAAGGCGTTTCAGCATTTTTTCTGTTTGTGCACCTTGTGCCACAACCTCTGTTTGACGAATGCGTGCATTGAACGCCAGGATATGAGGCGGATTTTGGGATAAACAATTTTGGAACGCCTCAAAAGCCAATTCATTCTCGCCTAAGTGTTGGTGTAATTGTCCCAATAAAAAATAAAGGCGCGCCTGGCGCAGGGGTGATGATGATTGCTTCGCCACTTTCTGAATGTAAGGCAGGGCTTCGGCATATTTTTCTTGCTGCATCAATAAATTGGCCATCGATAAGTCGGCTATTTTTCGGGTCTTGTGCGTGATGGTGTCGCGCTTCATGCGTCCGATGGTTTCTTCAGCATCGTAAAACCATTCCAATTCTGTGTAGCAACGAATTAAGTATGCTCGGGCTTCGTTGACAATTTCGGGTTGAGCAGCATAATGGCGTGTGATGTATGAAAACATGGAAGCCGCTTCCAGAAAACGTCCGCGTTGGAAGTAGGCCTCGCCCATAAGCATCCAGGCTCGGTCAAGGAATGGGTTAAATTCCTTTCGGGCTAAGTAGGCTTTTTCTTTGTCCGTGCGTTTGATGCTGTTGTTGAGCTTTGGGCGACTGCTGATTGAATGGAGCTGGATGGCTTTTTTGCATTTCTCAATCGTTCTTTCAAAATCTCCGTTGCCCAAGGCTCTGCTGTTTTCGTTGCTCACCATGAATACTGGTAAGAATTCAGTGTAGTTGTCCTTATGTCCACCTTCTTTGGCCATCATACCTTTTTTGTAGGCTTCATTGCCGTTGTAGAAGGTGTTGTAGCGAGCTGTGAATGAATGCCACATACGACTCGTCGCCGTGTTCTTTTTTGTGGAACACGACGCACCAAGAAGTACCAGAAGCAATAAGCCCATGACACTTTTTAGTAAACGAGATCTTGAGTTGTGGTTCAACAAGAGGATTGGCTTTTTTTATTTTTCTTTTTGAGAAGTGGTGGGTTCAAAAGTTGTGCTACATTGTGCGAGCGCTCTTAACTGCCGTAACGGCGTTCGCCGATAATGAGAAAAACCTCGTCCTTTACGGGGTCGGGTAGCTCAATGGAACGGAGTTGCAAGGATCGCACCCAGCCTGCCACTTCATCGTTGCGCATGGTGTAGAGTACTTCTTGAAATTCTTCCACATCTTCAGGACTGTAGCTGTCGGAGGGCCGAAAACGAAAGCGATCAAGTTCCTCATCATTGTAGTATTCCACATCTTTGCTCACTGCAGCCAAGAGGCTATCCTTCTCGCACGTTTCATGTTGGCCACAACATTCGGAATCGGGAATTTCTACAGGTGGCATTGCTTCAATTTCGCCACGTTCAATTTTCTTGGCGTAGTAGCGGTTGCGGAAATAGCCCGCAACAAAAGCGATGATAAAAAGAACAGCAAGTGCTGCTATAACGAAAAGGAAAAAGGACATGTTTTTTATGAGGACTTAATCAAATCAAGATGTTTCCAGAAGTCGGGGTATGATTTACACACCACTTCAGGGTTGTTGATGTGTAGGTTCGGGTAGAGGTAGGCGCATGGGGCAAAAGCCATCGCCATGCGGTGGTCGTCGTAGGTCTCAATGGTGATGGGATTTCTTTCGCTCGGTGTGGGAAATTCTGAACAAAAGAGTTCGCTGTCGTTTGCTTCGTTTACGGCAATGCCAAACTTCATTAATTCAGTGCGCAACGCATGAATGCGGTCGGTTTCTTTTATTTTAAGGGTGTGAAGCCCTTTGAAATGAAAGGGTTTCTGAAGCATGGCGCACGTCACCACCAAGGTTTGTGCCAGGTCGGGTTGTTCGGAGAGGTCTAAACGGCATGTTTCGTGGCGTGGCGCACCCTCGCCTTTCGTGAGCACAACACCATTGTCGGTGAATGTCGTTTGAACGCCTAATGGACGGAAATATTCAGCAACCTTGCTGTCGCCTTGTAAACTGTTTTTGAACAGATAGGGTAATTCCACGCGTGCTGCGGGGTCGGGCGACAGTGCCACGAGCTCATACCAATAGGAAGCTGCGCTCCAATCGCTTTCAATGTAAATCATGGGCTGCACCTGGTATGGCTGTGGATTAACCTTAATGGTTGCTTCGTCCGCCCAAGCCACGTCTGCACCGTTTTGGCGCATCAGGGCAATGGTCATGTCAATGTAAGGGCGTGAGGTGATGTCGCCTTCAAGGTGCAATTGTAATCCCTCCTTTAACGATGGACCAACCATCAGCAATGCTGAGATGTATTGCGAACTGACGTGTGCAGGTAAGGTCACTGTGCCGCCCCTTAACGATTGCCCTTTAATTCGTAACGGTGGAAATCCTTCGTTTTGGGTGTACTCAATATCTGCTCCAAGCAGGCGCAGGGCATCAACCAAAACACCGATTGGGCGCTGAAGCATACGTTTGCTGCCCGTCAGGATACATTCACCCGGTTTTGTGGCATAGCGTGCTGTTAGGAAACGCATCGTCGTACCTGCAGCGCCAATGTCAATGACTTGCTCCGTGCTGCTCAGGGCTTTTATGAGCGCTTCAGTATCATCGCAGTTTGAGAGGTTGTGAAGCACACGCTTGTCGTGGGCCAGTTCGTTGATGATGATCATGCGGTTGCAAAGGCTCTTTGATGATGGGAGATGGATGCAGACCCGCAGTTTCTCGGATAAAGTCAGCATGTCGGTATGACGTTAGTACAAGGTGATGACCATATCCTTAGTCCAAGCTTGACCCGCAGCAAGTTCTTGCATGTAAGGGCGTTCGTGGATGTAACCGTCAAAGCCTTGCATATCGCAAAGGCCATGCCAGGGCTCAATGCACAGGAAGGGTGTGTGCACACCTTGAGGTTGCCAGAACAAGAATACTGGCGCATCGCTTTCAACGCGTGCAATGGGTTCCTTGTCAAGCGACATCAATGTTGCAGCCGTTACGCTGTATTCGTCAAAGATGAGCGCTTCATGGTTGAAAGTCTCCACACAGATGGGTACCAGGCCGTCTTCAGTTTGTGGGAAGGGGAAGCGTTCGGGGGTTGTGCAACCCTGTTCGCCCGCTCTTAAAACCGATGTGGGTGTGCCTTCCAGCTTGATGTAACCCACCACTTCTTGGTCTTCAGAGAAGTCGGGAAGGTTAAAGGCGGGGTGTCCACCCAATTGGAAATACATCGTCTTTTCGCCAAGGTTCTTCACTTCAAAGTGCATGACCAAGTGGTTCTCTTCAACGCGATAGGTTACTGAAATCTGGCAGGGGAATGGGTAGTCCACCAATTCGTCCTTAGGGGTGTAGGCATAAGTCACACTGTCTTCCTTGAGTTCCACTAAATCCCACGTGCGTTTTCTTACGAAACCATGCTTTTCAATAGGAAGCAAACGATCTTCATATTTGCATGTACGGTCCCACATGCCTCCAACCACAGGGAAGAGGATGGGCGAGTGTCCATTCCAGTATTTAGCATCGCCTTGCCAGAAGTATTCACGTTGTGTTTTATTGCATACCACGCTTTGGATTTCAGCACCTTGAGCAGCTACCTTAACTGTGAGGTAGTTGTTTTTAATCTGTTCCATATCTTTTGAGTTGTAATGTTTTGATGTTGTTTTTATTGAAAAGCAAAATTACACATTAATCACGGAGTAGGCGTGTGTTCTGAAAGATAAAAAATCAGATTTTTGATAAAAAACGGAAATATACCGCCTTTATTGCCTTTAGAAATCTTGGTGGCTATTGAAATTATGGTTAGTTTTGCAAGGAAGAGAAAAGAAATAAGAGAAAAAGATAAATTCATGATGAAGAAATTTTTGCAAGTTGTGCTGTTGTGCTTGAGTACTGTTGTAGCACAGGCACAGGCGATTGATGAAGGGCACGTGAAACGCATGGCAGAGAATTTCTTTTTTCAGCGCGGTGTGCGCAGTGTCTCTGAACTTCGTGAAGTGCCTTTATCTGCAGCTGAGGCTTGTCGCGTATATGCTTTGGGTGACAACTTTGTTGTGGTTTCTGCACACGAGGCCTTGCCTGCAATCTTAGGTTATGGTCGGTTGGATACTCGTGCGATGCCCCAATCTGTGGCTTCATTTCTGCATGCCTTTACCGTGGCAGCCAATCAACACTCCACAACAGATGTGCATTTACCACAAGGTCTTGCCATAGAACCGCTTCTCACGATGGTACGCCATCAAAAGCATCCCTATAATGCGGCTTGTCCGAGAGTGCTCCAGGCGGATAGTACTTGGAGCAACACGCGTGCGGTGGTGGGTTGTGTGGCTACGGCTTTGGAGGAAATTATAACTTACCATCGTCGGGTGCTCACTTTGCAGGACACCTTGAAGGGGTGGACCACCCCTCATTATGTCATAGCCGATGCGATGCCAGGCACAACGGTAGATACCCGCTTGATATTGGATGATTATGATACGCAGCAGGCTTCTGAAGCCTCTCTGGATGCGGTGGCACGCCTTAGCCTTTATTGTGGCATGGCAGCACGGATGAATTGGGGACTTGAGGAGAGTGGGGCCAATGTGCATAATCTGGTGGAACCTTTGAAGCATGCTTTTGGCTGGGGCTATGTTCATTATGCCGATAGCTACCGTTATGAGCCTGCTGATTGGGTGGCGATGATTGTGCAAGAGTTAAAAGCTGGTCGGCCGGTGCTTTACGCTGGCTATACGCAACTCATTCAAGGCCATGCTTTTGTGGTTGATGGACTCCTGGAAGACGGGCTTTTTCATGTGAATTGGGGCTATGGCGGTCATTATGACGGTTATTTCCGTTTGGATGTTTTGGCTGCTTACGAGGCTGTTGACGATCGTTATGATGATGATTCAGTCCAAGGCTTTTTCTGCAATCAGGAATTGTTAATGCTCTATCCAGATTCTATTGATGTGGCTTTGCCCGACACCCTTGAGCGTGTGCCACACGATGTGGTGGTGGATTCCATGCGTGTGCTTTCCACGCCTCATGTTGGTATCTATACGCCGATTCGAGTGTATGTGCGCCATGCGGGGCAAACCGCTTTAACGACACCTTTTGAACTCTTGAGCAATGCGCCCACCGATACCGCACGCTTTGAACAAGCAGACTATGTCGGTTTGTCGGGCGTAACCTTGAATCTGGGTGAATCGGCATGTCTTGATATCGCAGCATTGTTTACTGAATCGGGGTCGCGCGTCCTTTCCATATCGCCCGATGATATCAATATCCTTTGTGAAATCCCCATTGAGGTGCAACCTGCCGTGGCTTCTCGGTTGTCATTCCATGTTTCTGAACCTCAATTGATGTCCCCCGATGCTGTGCGAATAGTGGTTGAGGCTTACAATGCGCTTACAGCTGAGGGACGTTGTGGCGAACTCTATCGCGCTTTTCTGGATGAGGGCGATAGTTGCCGCAACTATGAGGGTGCCACGCAAAAGGCGTCATTCCTTTATTTAAATCCAGGTGAAAGTAGGGTGGATACCTTTGAATACGTGGGGTTGAAGCCTGGTGAGACCTACACCTTCCGCATGGCCTATTCCTGGCACACCATTCGTGAACTGCAATTCACGATGCCGCAGCCGTCGGATGTTTCTCCTGTAGTTCATTCGGGTAAGGAGGAGGCGATGTATAACCTTAAAGGGCAAAAGATCAAGGTCTCCGCTCCAGGTGAGGGTGTTTACATACAAAATAAAAAGAAGAAATATCGACAATAAACGTCAATCTACTATGAAGACTGCAATAGAAATCCTAATGGTGTTGTGCACGTCCACTGAATATGGCACGGATAAAATTACGGAACGCTATTCAGGGACTATGGCGCAAACAACTGAGGGGTTAGAGCTTGTTTATCAAGAATTAGAGAAGGTTGAAGCTCGGTTGCTGATTTCTGAACATGAGGCTCATTTGTGGCGAAAAGGGCTGCTTGATAGTTACATGGAATTCAGGATGAACCACCAAACGGCCCATCCGTACGTGACCCCTGAAGGAACCTTTGATATGGGGGTGTTGACCACCGCCATGGCTTCGGAGTTTAAAGTCGATCGAGGCAAGTTAGAACTCTATTATGATCTTTTTATTTCAGGTCAATCAATGGCAAAGAACCATTTAAAAGTGATGTGGCGGGAAGTGTAGGCGATAATTTAAATGCCGTGAAAAGAATAAGGTGCGCCATATAAAACTAACTTGAAACCAAGTAACCTTCCAATTTCCTAAACCTTATAATCTTAAAAACTTACTTTATAACCTTATAAATTATGGATATAAAACAATACATTATTGAAAACGAGAGTCGTTTTCTTGAAGAACTTTTTTCTTTGATACGCATCCCCAGTATCAGTGCTCACCCTGAAAAGAAAGGTGAGATGTTGCGTTGTGCTGAGCGCTGGGTGGAATTGTTGAAATCGGCAGGTGTGGATTATGCTGAGGTTATGCCTTCAGCTGGCAACCCTTTGGTTTTCGCAGAGAAACACGTGGCTGATGATGCCAAAACGGTGCTGATTTATTCGCACTACGATGTGATGCCCGCAGAACCCCTTGAGCTTTGGAAGAGCAATCCCTTTGAACCCGAGGTGCGCGACGGGCGAATTTGGGCACGTGGCGCTGACGACGATAAGGGTCAAGCGATGATTCAGGTTAAGGCTTTTGAATATCTCGTGAAGCACGGTTTGCTCAAGCATAATGTGAAATTTATCTTTGAAGGCGAAGAGGAAATCGGTAGTCCCTCGTTAGGCGGATTCTTACAGGAACATGCTGCCTTACTCAAGGCTGATGTTATCTTGGTGAGCGACACGAGTATGCTTAGCGCCGACCTTCCAAGTCTGACCACCGGACTTCGTGGTCTTGCGTATTGGGAAATAGAAGTTACGGGTCCTAATCGCGATCTGCATTCGGGTCACTTCGGTGGTGCGGTAGCAAACCCCATCAATGTGCTTTGCAATATGCTTGCTAAGGTTGTGGATGAACGTGGTAAGATTACTATTCCCCATTTCTATGATGATGTTGAGGAACTCTCGGCTGAAGAACGTGCCATGATTGCACAGATACCTTTTGATTTGGAGAAATACAAGAATGCCATAGATATTGATGAAGTGGCAGGCGAGGAAGGTTATTCAACCATTGAGCGCAACAGTTGTCGCCCTTCATTTGATGTGTGTGGCATTTGGGGCGGTTACACAGGTCAGGGTTCTAAAACGGTGCTTCCTTCTAAAGCTTATGCCAAAGTGTCAACACGTCTTGTGCCTCATCAGCAGCATGAGGTGATTTCAAAACTATTTATCAATTATTTTGAAAGTATTGCGCCTAAGGGTGTTCGCGTGAAGGTAACGCCAATGCATGGTGGCGAAGGTTATGTGTGTCCTATCGATTTACCTGCATATAAGGCGGCTGAAATCGGGTTTACCGCAGCTTTCGGAAAACGTCCTTTAGCGGTGCGCCGTGGTGGTTCAATTCCCATTATCAGTGATTTTGAACGTGTGTTAGGTATTAAGACCGTTCTTATGGGCTTTGGCTTGGAAAGTAATGCTATCCACTCGCCCAATGAAAACTTCCCATTGGATATGTTCCGCCGTGGTATTGAAGCCGTTGTTGGTTTCCATCTGAATTTATAGTACCATAAAATGTACAAAAAATAGCGACAGAGTTGAGAGTTTAGAGTTTAGAGAGGAGCGCGATAAAGTCATTAAAGTCTTGCCAAACTAATAAGGTCTTTAAAGTCTCTAAGGTCATTAAGGTCTTTAAGGTCGGGCAGATTACATGGGAGATTCTCTCAACTCTAAACTCTCACTCTAAACCCTCGTTAGTACGTTGATTGACAACGGGCCGACACGGAGATCGGCCCCTACCTCTCAACTCTCAATTCTCCTCTCTCAACTTCTTAACGAGCCAAGGCTCTTCTCTAAACTCTAAACTCTCAACTCTTTACCACATCACCTTCTTGCCATTAATAACATTCACGCCGCGCTGTGGTTTTTGCAATTTCTGGCCGTGCAGGTTATAAATGCCTTGTGGATGGTGGGGCGTGGGGGGGATGGTTTCAAGTCCTGTTTCGACGTCAAAACCCATGACTGTTACTGTTTCGGGAGCATTTTCGGGCAATTCAAGCCATGCGCTGTGGGCGGGCAGGAGGCGTGATGTCGCATCCATACGCTTGAAGGACAATTGGGTTTGACTGATACTGAGGGTATAGGCATTCACGTTATCGGACAGGATATTGGCTGTTACGGTGGGCTGGAGGGCATTCACCGATGGCACGAACCCGTTTTCAGAAATCAGGAGTTGACACACGCTTTCAGGCGCGCCCTGAATTAAGAATCCCGTATGTGCAGCAATGGTGACACCCGCAGTAATGGCTTTCAACGTGATGTTTGCTGTCGTGGCATCGTAACCGTCCACCACGTAAGCCACATAACCTTGAGGTATGGTCAATGCCACAGGTGCGGCGCATGATGCCCACCCCGCGGCATTAAGCGTTACGGGAAGTGAAAGGGCATAACGTGCGTTGAAATCATAGGTCTTTGCCTTTGAGGCTTGTCCCTTCGTGCCCAGTGTATTGGGAGAGTCATCGCTGTTGAACAGACGCAGGTAGTTTGTGGTTTCGCTGATGAGGTTGTAAGCATCGGGCTCGCCTGCCACGCTGGGTGCGATGGTAAACACGCTACCTTCTGCGGCAACGTCGGAGAGTTCAGCGCCATTTAAAAACTGTCCGCGTTCATAGCTCATCAAGGCGTCGTTGGCATAGTAAAACAAGGTATGAGCCGATTTTGTGGCGGTGCTGAAGGTCTGTGCAGACGCCTCATCGGTGCAGAGGTATTTGTTTAAAGAAGGATTGAAGAAGGTGTAAAAACGGCCTTGTTCGGGCACACGTTCCACGGCAATCTCAACTGTTTCCTGCTTCATTGTGATGGTGCCCGATGGCTTTTTCTGCGACTTTGCCATAAACCCTTGTGGCACATATTCCAAGTGTGAGGGGTATTCCGTGCCTGCCTCAAGTCTAAATTCCTTTTTGCCCACCGAAAGACCACGGTAGTAGTAATTGTAGGTGAGCGCACCGCTTTCGCCTTCCTTCAAAGTCTCATCAGGCTCCGTGCTGATCGCCCAGAACGAAGCGCCATTGCCTGTGCCATGGGCAAACAAACGGAGTTTTGTAGTATTGCTCACGTTATTATTGATGGCCATGCCCGAAACGCCCTGATAGCAAATCGCCACATAGCCCGGCGATGTCGTGGTATCGAACGCCCATGCTGTTTTATCGGTGCTCAACACAACAATCGTACCACTATTGCCATTTTCGGCATAGAGGTATTTGCCGCTCACCGCACTGCGGATGTAAAATAAGCCTTCGGCATCAGCAGCTTCCAACACCCATTGTGTGCTGGCAGCACCCTGTCCATTGAGCGTGCCGTCGTTGTCGGTCAATCCCTGACCACGGTCGGTACTTTTATTGGTAAAGGTAGCGACACTGCCATCAGCAATGGCAGAAGCGGGTGCCTGGCGTGGCACGTAGTTGTCCATCCAATGGCGTGCGTAGATGTACTGTCCGAGGTCGAGCACACGCGTGTCGAGCGTCATGCGGCGCACAAAGCTCTTCCAGTTCTTAGCCTCCTGTGCACTCCATCCCGATTCCGCCACACACATCAAACGTGGCAATGCCAGGTATTCCAGATATTCATTGCTGCTCACGTGCTCAGCCCAGAACGTGGCTTGCACACCGATGTAATACTTTGCAGCCTGAGCCGATACATTGGCTGGTACGGGCATGTAGTTGTACGTAGCTGCCACATTATCGTTGCCGTAGCCTGCAGCGGTGGGTTCGCCGTAGTCGTTGCTCTGTCGGCGGTTGATGTAATAGCAACCACTACCCCACTCCGTAATGATGGCATTCAAGCCTAAGGATGCGGCCTTCGCAGCACCACTCTGACAAGGGTTCCAGCACATGATGGTGGCGCCCGACTGCTTCATCAGCTCCAGGTCTGCCCCACTTTCAGTGATGCTTTCATTCCAGCAGAACATCTTTTTGCCCAACGTAGCCAGGTGCTCGTTGATTTCACGAATAAATTCGGTTTGCAAAGCGCGGAAACTGGTTTTACCCAGCTGCTTCAGCTTTTCCTGACATAGAGCATTGCTTTCCCACTGCGATGTAGGACATTCATCGCCACCGATATGGAAGTAAGGATAGGGGAATATCTCACAAAGTTCTGTAATGATGTTTTTCGCAAACTGAACGGCATTGGGATTAGCCACGTTCAGCACATCGGCACTGATACCGCCTGTGGTCCACACTTCGGGGGCATAGCTGGGGTGGCAACTGAATTCAGGGTATGCGGCAAGGGCTGCCACGAAGTGACCTGGCATATCCACTTCAGGCAAGACATCAATATGGCGTTCTGCAGCATAGCGCACCACGTCCTTCATTTCCTCCTGTGTGTAGTAGAATGGGCCGTATGGGCGGTTGGTTTGAGCGCCTTCGCCAGTCCAATACACCTGTCCATTTTCTTCAATTTTAGTAATGGGCGTGTCGTAGCTGCTCTTGCGCTTTGCTCCTGTTGAGGTGAGCAAGGGATATTGCTTGATTTCAGCACGCCAGCCTTGGTCGTCGGTCAAGTGCCAGTGGAACACGTTCATCTTATAAATCGCCATCAAGTCGATCATCTTCTTCACCTGTTCAATGGTAAAGAAATGTCGGCTCACGTCGAGCATAAATCCACGATAAGCGAAGCGTGGCTCATCTTCAATGCGTGCCACAGGGAGCGCATAGGTTTGTGGCTCAGCCGAAGCCTGCCCCAGTACCACGTGAGGGGGTAAGAGGCGAAGGATGGTTTGAAGCGCATAGTAAGCCCCATCGGCTGTAGCGGCTTCAATCTTCACGCCGTCCTGGGTCACGTCCAAAACGTAACCTTCGTCAGCAAGTGCGGTATTTTCAGTGATCACGAGGTTGGCGTCGTCGCTTTCAACAGCATCCACCTGGATGCCCGTGGCCTTTTGCAATGTGGTGATGAAGCGCGACACATCGGCAAGCACTGCCATCTTAACATCTTCCTGCGTAAAACCGCTTACGCCAACCGTCAAAGCGGTGGGTAAGGCATACTCGCCATCGCCCACGACTGCGCTTTTAGGGGCGGGCAACAAACTTAATGATTTATATTGTTGCGTTTGCCAATCCGTCACGGTGTAGATTTTCAAACGACGTGAGCCATTGGGCGTGGTCGTGCCCGACCATGTCGTGGGGTTCGCGCCATTAGCGGTCATGTCGATCGCCTGGCCATTTGAATTAAGGATGGTGAGGTATCCGCCACCAAAGTAAATGCTATTGGCTTGTGGGGTGGCAGATGTACTTACGGCACTGCCGTTTGAAGTCCCTAAGTTCATGTACTGCCCTGTTGCAACGTTCTTTATCGCCCATGCTGAGCCCATAGCTTCAAGGGTCCAGATGTATGAGCCTGTTTCCTCGCTCTTGGCATTGAACGTGGGTGTGGCCTTAACCTGGGCGCCATTGTCGTAAAGATAATGCTCTGTGTTGCTTTGGTCAATACCCGAAATGATGTAATAAACACCAGCCTCGACGGTTGATTTCACTTCAGGACCTTGCGTCACCGTAAGGCTTTCAGAAATAAAAACTTCAGCTTTAAGCCCAAATATCAGTGTAAAGCATAAAGCAAGAAGAGTCAAGCATTTTTTCATGATCTTGAGATTTTATGTTATTGATTACTTAAATGCGAAGTTACGAATAAATAAGCAAGAAACATGAAGCTCGCCTCGATTATTTCATACTGCGAAGAGTAGGGAATAGTAAAATTATGTAAATCGGGGGCTGAACCCAAAGTTTTTATGTAAGTTTGCCACAGGAGAGTTTTTTAGATGCTATAGATATTATATAGATGCTATAGATGCTATAGATATTCTAGATGCTATAGATATTCTAGATGCTATAGATTCTCTAGATGTTCTAGAAAATAGAAAAACTTAAAACCAACTTGATTTATAGTCTAGAATTTGAGAATTAGAGAATTAATTTGGCTCCGCAGTGCATATCAATAGATAAAAATTTTCTAATTCTAAAATTCTAGAAAAAAACTTAAAACCAACTTGATTTATAGTCTAGAGTTTGAGAATTTGAGAATTAATTTGGCTCCGCAGTGCATATCAATAGAGAAAAATTCTCTAATTCTAAAATTCTAGAAAAAACAAGAAACAGAAGGACGCAATGTTAAAATGAAATCTAGAATTGGAGAATTTGAGAATTAATTTGGCTCCGCAGTGCATGTCGATAGATAAAAATTCTCTAATTCTAAAATTCTAGAAAAAACAAGAAATAGAAGGACGCTATATATTAAAATGAAATCTAGAATTAGAGAGATTCTTTTCTTGAAATTCCTGAACTTATTTAAATGCTAAGCTCAAATGAAATATCTTTTGATTGTAATCGGCAGCATCTTGGCTGCATTCTGCCCCTTGCATGCTCAATTTTTAAGCAAGCAATGGGCGGAGATTGATTCTGCCATACAGAAAGATTTACCCGTGCAAGCACAGACGTTGCTGCGCACGCTTCAAGCAGAAGCCATGCGTAGCGATGCCACCGCTCATGTGATGGCTGCTGCCCTGACACGCATGCAGTTGGCAGCGGAATTGTCGCCCGACAGTGCAGAAGTGGCTTGGGATGAATTTCAAACCTATGCCGCACAGGAACGACGACCAGAACAACGCACGTTGTGGCAAGTGGCACTGGCGAAGGTCATGGCACAAAGCTATGAGAACAACAAACAACAGGAGGCAAAGACCTTATTCCTGAAACTATTGGAACAGGGCGAGGCATTGCACCGCATCAAAACGCAGGATTATGCCTTGCTGTTCAACGAACAACCCTCCTCGATCTTGTATGCCAACGATTTGCTCCACGTGGTGCTGCGCGAAGTACTGCAGTCGCACCTGTTCACCCAGGAGGAGTGTCAAAAAATATGCGATGAATACGTGGCGTTTTACCGCACACGTGGCATGCATGCCGCAGCGCTGCTCCTGGCGTTGCGCTATGGCAATGCTCAGACCTTGGCTCAGGACTATGCCGCAGTGCCCGAAGCAGTAGAGGCCTACATCAAGCAAGTGCAGGAACTGCCCCTCAGCACCAACAAAGAAATTGCTGAAGCCATCCGCATGGCGGAAGAGGGCATACAACGTTATCCCAATCAACCACGCACGGCGTGGCTCAAACATTTCATGGAGCAACGTCAACTGCCCTCGGTGTTTATCGCCATGAACGACGCTTCATCGTTGGCTTACCCGAATCGTCCCTTGACATTGAAGGTGCAGGCCACGAATATCAGAACCCTTAAGATGGTGTGCCGCAAGGCTAATGCACCCAGAACGACCACCACGCAGACCCTCACCCTACCGCAACGCGAGGCGTGGTATCAAACCGACACGACATGGACATTTACCCTACCCGACCCAGGACGTTATGTCTGTACGTTCTACGCTGATGGCGACTCCATCAATCAGCGTGAGCTCTCGCTGTCGCGCTTGCGCCCCATGGTGCTCAAGGCGGGGGGCGGATCGTGCCGCGTGATGGCGGTAGATGCCATGAATGGTGCACCCATCAAGGACTTTGCCCTCGTGGCGTATGACAACGACGAACAAACGCTTGCCACATATCGACCAAACCTGCAAGGCGAGGTGTGGATCAAGAACCACCCTCTGCGCATGGGGCAATTTGCTGTGGTGACTCAGGGCGACAGTTGTTCTCCGACATTCCGCCTCCCTACATCCTACACCGAAATCAACGAAACGCCTAAAAGCATTAAGATCTCATTATTCACGGACCGTGCCATCTACCGCCCCAACCAAAGGGTGAAGTTCGCGGGGGTGGTTTACGACCAGCAAGGGGATATCTTGCAAACCCTGGCGCACCACAACTTCAAGGTTCAAGCCTGCAACGTGCAAGGTACGGTCTTTGCGGAAATTGCCGTTGAAACCGACGAAAATGGCGATTTCATCGGTGAATTTAAAATTCCCGAGACCCTTCGACCAGGCTCATGTGCCCTGAGAACCGCAACCAATGAACGCACGCCTGGCTTATATCTAAACCACTTTACTGTTGAGGAATACAAACGGGCAACATTCCAAGTGGTGGTGGCGCCACAACAACAAGCCTATACCGCAGGCGACACCCTCATCATTAGCGGCCATGCTCTGACCTACACCAACCTTCCGCTTTCAGGTGCTCGCGTGAACTACCGCATTTTAAACAACAGGAGGTTCCTGCGTCAGGGCATAGCGAACGATACCATCGACACCGGCACTTGCCTGACGCATGCCGATGGGCACTTCAGTTTTCCCTTTGCCGTGCCCGCTTTACCCGAACCCACTTCGGTTTGGACGCGCCAAACCTATGTGATTGAGGTGGATGTGGTGGCAGCACACGGCGAGATGCAACAAACCACGCAGCACATAACGGTGGCGCCTCGTGCCGCGCACCTGAACATGGACATGCCCCAAAGCGTGAAGCGCGAGAAACTACCTCAAATCAAGATGACCCTGCGCAATACATCTGGGGTGATCCTCCAGGAACCAATCTCATACAAGATCTTTGCAAAGCACGGACCACAGATCACTGGCACGCTGACATCGCCAGCATACCTGCCCCACAATGTGCTTGAGCAATTACCTGATGGTCAGTACCGCATAGCCATTTATGCCGCAGGGGCAGACTCCGTTGAGCAGGCGTTCATGATGTGGAGCGACAAGACCAAACGCCTGCCCGACCACCAGGATTTCTTCTACCACACGGAACGCTCTGCACAGGGCGATTCTGTGCGTGTGTATGTAGGCACGTCGCACGATGACATCACACTTTTCTACGATGAAATCAACGATTCGGGTGCCGTTGTGCGTACAGAGTGCTTCACACTGTCGGACACGCTCATGCGCTTTGACCTGGCATACCACAAGGAACGGGGTATGGGCTTTGTGGGTTCGTGGGCGACGATGATACAAGGTACTTTGCACGACCGTCAGGAACAGGTGTATGCACCCAAACCTGATAAGCGCCTTGACCTAAAGTGGGAAACCTTCCGCAACTACCTCATGCCGGGCGCTACGGAACAATGGCGATTGAAGGTCACGACACCCGATGGACGGCCTGCGGCGACGAGCGTTCTTGCGACCCTGTACGACGCCAGTTTAGATGACTTACAGCAACACCAGTGGCAACTACCCTTGCACTTTGAACGCCGCCTACCCATGGCGTTTACCACAACGGGATATGCGCAATCGCTGAATCTCAGATACCGAAAACTGTGGGAAGGGGAGGCAGCGCCCGAACTGCGTTTCACGCATTGGCACAACAAATGGTTCTCGTACTATGCCTCACGTGAAACAATCCGCGTGAAGTCGAACGGCGCCATGCTCTTTGCCGCCAAGCGCGAGTCGGCTTCTACGGACATGG
Organism: Alloprevotella sp.; assembly: GCA_045612125.1. GTDB lineage: Bacteria > Bacteroidota > Bacteroidia > Bacteroidales > Bacteroidaceae > Alloprevotella. Next base: position 7,023 of record JAZKYK010000092.1, on the reverse strand, counting down.
TACTGCGTGAAGTGGTGGTTCGGGATCAATCGCAACCGGAGCAGCAACAGGTGGTGCGCTCAAACTTTGCAGAAACGGCTTTCTTTGATTGGCTCCAGGCGCCACGGGGCGAGGCTCAGATGAGCGTGACCTTACCACAGTCGCTCACGCAATGGCGCCTTATGCTCCTGGCACACGACACGGTCATGAACCACGCCCTGCGCATTGACACCATCGCTGTGCATCAAGACTTTATGCTGCAATGCGCCATGCCACGCTTTGCGTATGAAGGCGATGTGCTACATATTCCGCTCACGCTCACGAACCAAAGTTCTGAGACGCAGTGTGGAAACATTGAGGTGCGCTTCAACCACCCCAACACACGAAGCGAGGTGAAGCGCATGACGCTTCCTTTTGAAGTGGCGGCTCATAAGTCAGTGGTGCTTCAAGCCACAGTAGAAGTGCCTCAAGGATGGACGCAATTAGCATGCACGGCAACGGCAAGCGCGGGTTCGTTTAGCGATGGCGAGTACCACGTCGTGCCGGTGAAGTCGCAAAGGGTGATGACCGAACAGAGCGTGGCGTTCTCGTTAAATCAAGCGGGAACTTCACGCATCAACATCAAAAAACTTTGGCCTAAAACGACTGAACTCAGTAAGGTGGCGCTTTCGGTAAACATCACCCCCAATGCCTTACACGAGGCGTTGACAGCACTGCATCAGTTGGCGGCCCACAATGGGCGCAGCAGCGATGGCTACGCCCAGCGTTTCTATGCTGCGAGCTTAGCGCTTTGGGTTTTGCAACAACAAGGCGAAACACCCGACAGCGTGGTAGCAAACCTTAACACAGCACGCCAGGAAGCACTTCTGATGCTTCACCGCCTCATGACCACTGATGGCGAATGGGCTTGGTACGATGGGATGCGCCCGAGCTTTGCCGTATCGACCGACATCGCCATGCTTTTGGCACGCTTATACCGTCGCACGGCTGATGCGGAAGCAAAGATCTTGTTGGATAAGGTTGTGCCCGCCCTGCAACGCCGAGTGGCGGAACGGGTAAAGGAAATGCGCTTGGCGATTAGCAAACGACCCGACTCAACACCATATATTGGGGCGGATCTGATGCGTTATCTATGCCTTTATCCGTTACTGGAACTGACCATCGACGACGATGCGCAGTACCTTATAAACCACGCTGCAAAAATGAATAAGGCCCTGTCGATGTACGACAAGGGCACGATGAGCAACGTGTTGCGCTATGCAGGAAAAATGGCAGAGGCTGACCTTTTGTTGCAAAGCGTGCGCGAACACATGGTGTGTACGCCTGAAATGGGCATGTACTTCGACAGTTATCGGGCAGAGATGAGCCGTGAGTCATATCGCCAGGAAACGCAAGTGGCTGCCGTTGAAGCGTTTGCGGGGGCAAAACAACAGGACGTGGTGGAACCCATGTTGCAATGGCTCTTGCAATCAAAGCGAACGCAACAATGGAGCACGAATCGCGTGACGGCTGATGTGGTTTATGCGCTTTTGTTCTTATCGGGTGAACCAAAGAGCGTTGGGCGCAACGACCATGTGGTGCAAACCACCTACTACAATAAAAACACGCCGCTTTCGGTGGCTCGTTTGCTCGAAGAACCTTACGCGGCAACGCACCTACAGGTGGAGAAACTTGACAACAGCCTGACTTGGGGCAGCGTCACGGCACGCTACGAACTGCCACAATCTGAGGTTGAGCATTATGAAAACGGCCTTGCCATCGCCCAGTATTATGAAGTGGAAGAGCAGGGGCAATGGGTGACGTTTAAAAGCGGGACAGCTTTAAAAGTGGGACAGCGCGTGCGTCGCACATTGAAGATTAAGGCGGACCGCAATTATGATTTCGTAGAAATCCATGCCCCACGGGCTGCAACCTTACAACCCTACGCCCCTCATTCGGGCTTCGATGCCAAGGCCTCACTGCCTGCCTATCGTGCGGTGAAGGACGATGCCACAGAATATTATATCGAGAAAATGCCTAAGGGCAAGCATACATTTACAGAAATCCTTACCGTTGACCGCCTCGGGGCGTACCACATGGGCGTTTGCAAAGTACAATGCGTTCATGCGCCGGAGTTCGCTGGGCACACTGATGGCGATGTGCGGTTGGAGGTTAAGCCTTAGGATTTTTATAGGAGGTTATAGGATGTTATAGGAAACTATAGGAATTTCTATAAAATCCCCAAACCTATCACCTCTTAACCTATAACTACCTATTACCTCCTATTAAAAAAAACTAAAAACTATGAATATTAAAATAGAAAAAACATGGGCGGAGCGCTTGGCTTCAGAATTTTCAAAGCCCTATTTTGAGGCGCTCACGCAGTTCGTGCGCCAGGAATACACGCAACACACCTGCTACCCTCCGGGATCTCAAATCTTTAGGGCATTTGATCTTTGTCCTTTTGATGAAGTGAAGGTGGTCCTGATTGGGCAAGACCCTTATCATGAACCGGGGCAGGCTGAGGGGCTTTGTTTTTCTGTGGCTGAGGGCATTCCGTTTCCTCCATCGTTGCGCAATATTTTTCAGGAAGTAGCCACCGACCAGGGCGTGGCGATTCCGGCTTCGGGCAGTTTGATGCACTGGGCACAGCAGGGTGTGCTGCTGCTGAATGCGACACTCACCGTACGCGCCCATCAAGCGGGATCGCACCAGGGCAAAGGCTGGGAACAATTTACGGATGCTGCCATTGCCAAATTGGCGGCAGAGCGCGAACATCTGGTGTTCCTGCTCTGGGGAAGTTATGCACAAAAGAAAGCTGAACTGATCGATGCATCGCGCCACCTCATCTTGAAATCGCCACATCCCTCTCCCCTATCGGCATACCGCGGTTTCTTTGGGAACCATCATTTCACCTTGGCCAATGACTATCTCAAGAAATGGGGTAAGGAGCCGATAAAATGGGGGTAAGAAATACTTGAGGCAACTTGATTTTAAGGTCAAGACGGTTTGATGAGCTTTGCGAATAATTAGAAAAAAACTTAAAACCAAATTGAATTATGGTCTAGAATTAGAGAATTTGAGAATTAATTTGGCTCCGCAGTGCATATCAATAGAGAAAAATTCTCTAATTCTTAAATTCTTGAAAAAATAAGAAAGCAGAAGGACGCAATGTTAAAAAGAAATCTAGAATTAGAGAATTTGAGAATTAATTTGGCTACGCAGTGTGTATCAATAGAAAAAATTCTCTAATTCTTTAATTCTTGAAAAAACAAGAAACAGAAGGACGCAATATATAAAATGAAATCTAGAATTAGAGAATTTGAGAATTAATTTGGCTACGCAGTGCATATTGATAGATAGAAATTCTCTAATTCTTTAATTCTAGAAAAAACAAGAAACAGAAGGACGCAATGTTAAAAAGAAATCTAGAATTTAAGACGGGTTGATGAGCCGTGGCGAATAATTAGAGCATTTAAAGGGAGTAAAAAAAGAAGAAGCACCTCAATCAGGGAGATTGAAGTGCTTCTTCTTTTTTATAGATTAAAGCTTATTCGCCTTTTTCGTTCTTTTCACGACGGGGACGACGTTCGCCATCTGCGCTTTCGCGACGAGGACGACGGGGACGTTCTTCCCAACCTTCGGGCTTTTCTTCAAGCACACGGTGTGAGAGGCGGTACTTTCCAGTCTTAGGATCGATTTCGAGGAGCTTAACAGTGATGCTGTCGCCTTCCTTGATACCAGCTTCTTCAACTGATTCAAGGCGCTTCCAAGAAATTTCTGAGATGTGGAGCAAGCCTTCACGACCTGACATGAACTCAACGAAGCAACCGTAAGGCATGATGCTCACAACCTTTGCGTTGTACACTTCGCCGACTTCAGGTACTGCTACGATGGCCTTGATCTTAGCGATAGCAGCTTCAATGCTTTCCTTGTTAGGACCGCTTACCTGAATCTTACCTACGCCGTCAACTTCTTCGATAGTAATCGTAGCACCTGTTTCTTCCTGCATACCCTGGATGATCTTACCACCAGGACCAATAACAGCACCGATGAATTCCTTAGGAATATCAAAGGCTTCGATGCGTGGTACGTGGGGCTTGAGTTCAGCACGAGGCTCGCTCATGGTTTCCATCATGCAAGAGAGGATGTGTTCGCGACCTGCCTTAGCTTGTGCGAGTGCCTTTTCAAGAATTTCGTATGAAAGACCATCGCACTTGATGTCCATCTGCGTAGCAGTAAGACCCTTAAGGGTACCTGTGGTCTTGAAGTCCATATCACCAAGGTGGTCTTCGTCGCCGAGGATATCAGAAAGTACGGCATACTTATCTTCGCCGGGGTTCTTGATCAGACCCATAGCAATACCGCTGACGGGCGCCTTCATAGGCACACCTGCATCCATAAGGGCGAGCGTACCAGCACAAACTGTTGCCATTGAAGAAGAACCGTTTGATTCAAGGATATCACTTACGACACGTACGGTGTAGGGGAATTCAGCTGGAATCTGACCCTTCAAACCGCGCCATGCGAGGTGACCGTGACCAATTTCACGACGACCTATGCCACGTTGTGCCTTTGCTTCGCCTGTTGAGAATGGAGGGAAGTTGTAGTGAAGAAGGAAACGTTGGTAGCTCTTATCAAGCACATCGTCAACCATCTTTTCATCAAGCTTTGTACCGAGTGTACAAGTAGAGAGTGACTGTGTTTCACCACGTGTGAAGATTGAAGAACCGTGAGGCATGGGGAGGGGATCCACTTCGCACCAAATAGGACGGATTTCTGTAGTTTGACGACCATCGAGGCGGATACCTTCATCGAGAATACAACGGCGCATAGCGTCCTTTTCTACATCGTGGTAGTAACGATCGATAAGGCCATTCTTTTCTTCGAGTTCTTCTGCAGTGAGTTCTGCATGTGCTGCAGCATAGGCTTCCTTGAATTCTTCACGAACAGCTTCGAAAACTTCGAGGCGTGCGTGCTTTTCAAGAGCAGACTTTGTGATGTCGTAGCACTTTTGGTAACATTCTTCGTGGCATTGCTTGCGAAGGTCTTCATCGTTCACTTCATGGCAATATTCACGCTTAACATCTGTACCAAGGTCCTTCATGAGTTCCAACTGGAGTTGGCACATGGGCTTGATGGCTTCGTGAGCAGCCTTGAGGGCTTCGAGAAGAGCAGATTCGGGCACTTCGTCCATTTCACCTTCAACCATCATGATGTTGTCCATCGTTGCAGCCACCATGAGGTCCATATCAGCTTCCTTCATTTGTTCGAAGGTAGGGTTAATCACGTATTCGCCATTGATGCGTGCTACGCGCACTTCTGATATAGGAGCTTCGAAGGGGATATCAGTACAAGCGAGGGCTGCAGAAGCTGCGAAGCCAGCAAGTGCATCGGGTTGGTCAATACCATCGGCTGAGAAGAGGATGATGTTGACATACACTTCTGCGTGGTAGTCGCCAGGGAAAAGTGGGCGGAGCGCACGGTCAACGAGGCGGCTTGTCAAAATTTCGTAGTCAGATGCACGACCTTCGCGCTTGGTGAAACCACCAGGGAAGCGACCTGCTGCTGAGTATTTTTCTTTATAGTCGCATTGGAGCGGCATGAAATCGGTGCCGGGGTTAGCGTCTTTGGCACCACAAACGGTTGCGAGCAACATGGTGTTGTTCATGCGGAGCATAACACTACCATCGGCTTGCTTTGCGAGTTTACCTGTTTCGATGCTGATAGTACGTCCATCGGGCAACGCTACAGTTTTTGTAATCACGTTCATCGGATTCGTCTTTAAAAATGTTATTGCGTCAAAAAAATATATTTCTCACAAATTAAAGCGGTGCAACAAGGCACACTACGATAATTTGCGCAAAAGTAGTCATATTTTTTTATTAATCGGTGAGAATGAGCGAGTTTTTCATGCTTCACGGGAAAAGATTTGCATTTTTGGCCATGCTCACGGGGCTGTCTGTTGATTTTGAAACAAAAGTCCTTCTGCCAACATGCGCGCCACGCCACGGCGTATGGACGTCAATCCAAAATCTTCGGGACGCACATCAGCAAGGTTCATCCATTGAAGGTCTGCCACATCATCAGCTCCTTTAAGGAGGGATTCGTCGGCGATTTCACAAAGGAAGAAGGCATCGGCAGTGTGCACATCGAATCCGGAAAAACGATACACGTTGGGCAAGGAAAAGAGGTAGGTGAGGCGAACCACTTCGGCGCCCGTTTCCTCAAGCACCTCGCGACGACAACCCTCATCAATGCTTTCGCCGGGATCAACGAAACCACCTGGAAGGTCGAGCGTTCCACGGGCAGGATCCTTGGCACGGCGAGCCACAAGCAACTGCCCCTGAGCATTTAATATAACTGCCACAGTGGCAGCCGAAGCATTGTGGTAGAACACAAAACCGCATTGCGCACAACGCTTCGAACGCTCATCGTTCGCAGCAAAAGCAGGTGCACCACAACAGGGACAATAATTAAAAAGATGAAGGGGATGCATGATGTGAGAGAGGAGAGTGAAGAGTTGAGAGTTTAGAGTTGAGAGTTTAGAGTTTAGAGATTCCATCCGGCATGTAGGGGCCGATCACCGTGTCGGCCCGTCGTCATCCAATGCATCAATCGCCATGGATGTTGTGTAGGGGCCGATCACCGTGTCGGCCCGTCGTCAATCCACGTACCAATCGCATTTACAAATGGCAGTTACACTGAATTTCTTTTGTCCACGGATCACACTCTTGCTCACAAGTGAGCCCGTGCGGCTTGCTACTTCTTTACTTCTAATGCCTTGGTGTTTTTTCTTTTTCTAGAATTTGAGAATTTGAGAATTTTTGCTCACAGTTGTGAGCCCGTGCGGCTTGCTCTTCCTTACTTCTATTGCCTTTGGTGTCTTTTCTTTATCTAGAATTAGAGACGATTTGATGAGAGAATCGAATAATTTTTATCTATCGATATGCACTGCGGAGCCAAAATAATTCTCTAATTCTCTAATTCTAGATTTCATTTTAACATTGCGTCCTTCTGTTTCTTGTTTTTCTAGAATTTTAGACGTTTCGATGAGCTTAGGCG
>JAZKYK010000091.1:0-42889 GCA_045612125.1 Alloprevotella sp. | reverse complement strand
ACGCCTTTTTCAAAAACTTTACAAAATGAAACTTTTTTGATCCTTTTACTTTCATTTTGATTTTTCGCCCTTTTCAAGATTTTGCCGAAAGGATCAAAGCAAAATGTTAAATGTGTTATGGAGCTTCTTCGGATGAGCTTTCGTTCTTGGGAACATTGCGCTTGAAGAATTTGTATTTTTATGTCACGCAAAGGCGCAAAGAGTCGCAAAGTCTTCTGTCTGCATTCCGCCCAATCTTCCCTTTCTCAACTCTAAACTCTCAACTCTCAACACACCCCGACCCTACACCAACTGAGCCACCAACTTTTCACGATCGCCATAAAGGAAATCAATCAAAGGCACTTCAATCATGGTGTAACAACCTGGTTGCTGACGCATCGTAGCACGCGCTGCACTGACAAGCACCTGAGCGGTGAGTGCTGGATTGTTGATCTTCATGTTAAATTCAAACATCTGATTCTGAGTCTTGCCCGATACACCCTTGCGCACCATATTTACGCCATGACCCATATCAATCACGTCGTCCACACAATCCACTTGAATCACATGCGTTTCGTCGTGCACGAAGTAAGCATCGCTCTTAATCGCCAGCGCCACTTCTTCAAAGTTATAACCCTCTTCAAGTTCAATATAAACCATGCGACGGTGAATACCTTGACCTGTAGGGATAGTCATTGAAAGCGCAGCCTTTACACCAGCGATCGCCTTCACGGCCACCGTATGGCCCATTGACATACCAGGACCGAAATTCGTGTAGGTAATCCCCTTAGGAGCCATCGCCAACAACAAGGCGCGCACCACACTATCGGTACCGGGGTCCCACCCTGCCGAGATTACGCTGACCGCTCCATTTTCCTTTGCCACCTGACCAAGTGATTGACGCAAAGCCACAATCTGCGAGTGAATATCAAAACTATCTACGGTGTTAATACCTTGCTTCAAAATCTTTGACGCAACCTCCTCTACCTTACGTGAAGGCGAAGCCACAATCGCAACATCCACATCCTTAAGTTCAGCGATGTCTGCCACAACTTGATACTTCGTCAATTCAAAAGGCATATCCTGCGCACCATTTCTGCGCACAACACCTGCCACCTCCATATCAGGAGCTGCTTCAAGCGCCTCAAGCGTGAAGCGACCAATATTACCGTAGCCCACAATAGCTACTCGAATTTTCTTCATATTTTCCATTGTATATTATAATTAAGTGATTAATGCATGATGCAAACCAACAAGAACTCAGCGCCATCCACACTCAGTTTGCACGCGACTGCAAAAATACATTTTATATCGAAAAAACCAAGTTAACGAAATGTTAAAACGTAACAATTATCAAGCGCACCCTGAGGCGCACAAGCTCCCTACTTCTTCTTACCGCTTAAAATTTCATGATAAGTCTTGGAATCGCGCAGCACACCCAACGCTGATTGAAACGCCTTGTCCTTTGATTCGAAATACTCAAACACACCTTTTGAATCATAGTACATTGCAATAATTCTCATTTCCAACAACTCTTTGAGCACCGCCTTATTCTTAATGAGATCCAATTCAAGGTTGGGCTTAAAAATCTCTTGAATGGCTTTAAACTCTGCCGACGTTTCAAAATCCGTTTTATCCTCACGCTTGGCTGCCTCTTTCAACAGATCCAAAATTCGGTTGCTGTTCGACTGGAACTTAAAATCTGATTCAAGCATAAACGTCTTAAAGGACTCATATTCTTCCTCTGTCAACCTAAAATCCTTGGCAGGTGCAATCCTATCGTGCGTGTTTCTATAACGAACGCAAAAGTCCGAAAACGGCAAGCTTCCATCAATAGCCGCTGCTACGTTCGACACCAACGTGTCGAGAACCACAATATCAGGCATAATACCACCACCATCTTTCACGGGGCGACCATTCTGGGTGTAAAACGTTTTGGCTAAGCTATCGGCTTGATATACTGGACGACCGTTTTCATATTTATAAGCCTGAACACAACGCCCACTGGGAATAATATAACGGCTCACGGTTAATTTCACGGATGTATTGTAAGGCAATTGACGGGTGGTTTGCACCAACCCCTTGCCATAGGTGCGATCGCCAATAATAACGGCGCGGTCGTAATCCTGCAATGCGCCCGATGTTATTTCTGCCGCCGAGGCTGTGGCGCCATCCACCATAACCGCAATGGGGATCTGCGTATCTATGGGCTGTTCGGACGTCAAACTCACCTCATCAATCCATGTCATTTTACTTTTTGTTTCAACAACCTTTGTGCCTCGCGGAACGAACAAACCTACAAGATTCACGGCTTCGTCCATCAAACCGCCGCCATTCTGACTAAGGTCAATCACCAACTGCTTCATACCCTGTTGCTTAAGCGCCATAAAAGCGCGCTTAAACTCTGCTGTGGTATTTTCTATAAAACTTTGAAGGCGGATATAACCGATTGAATCGGCAGTCATATACGTAAACGGAACACTGGGCTGCACTATCATCTGTCGGGTCAAGGTAAATGTAAGCAACGAATCCTTGACAAACGGGCGCTTGACATACAACTGAAAACTTGAACCAGCCTCGCCACGAAGATGATCGGTGACACGCGAAAGGAAATCCTGACTATCCTCACCATCTTTGAGGGTCATATCCAAAGAATCTATACGAAGCACGATATCCCCAGTGCGCAACCCCGCCTTACCCGCAGGCATATTAAAATAAGGCGAATTAAAGACACATCGCTTTAAATCAGGACGGTAATAAATAGGCGAACCGATACCAGCATATTTCCCAGTGCGCATTTCTTTCAACACATGCGAGTCCGACTCGGGGTAATACTCGGTGTAAGGATCAACAGAACTCATCACATAATGAATTGCCTCAGTCAGTTTCTTCTCCACATCCAAGGTATCCACATAATATTGATCAAGCTCCGTAATCGCCTCATTGAATATTTCAAGTTGCTTCATCACCTTAAACGCATGGTCATCCTTCTTATCTTGTGCCCAAGACAAGCCAAAAACCAAAGCAAGCAACGAAAGACAAATCTTCTTCATAAATAAGTTAGCAATTCTATTTTGTAATACAATCAATTACTGCATAAAACATCCTGTGCGCAAAATTAATGATAATTTTCGAACAAACTTCTCAAAACGATGTTTTATGACTTCCTAAGAAAGCACAAAAGCTGTTTTCGCGGGCACTTTTTAGCAAAAATGCAAAAAAAATCATAGAAGGTATTGCATATTTCAAAATAAAGCACTACTTTTGCATCGCAATTCAAACAAGTAGCGTTTTAACGCATCACTTGCTTCAGTAGCTCAGTTGGTTAGAGCACCTGACTGTTAATCAGGGGGTCGTTGGTTCAAGCCCATCCTGAAGCGCAACACTTGTTTGAATACACTGCTTCAGTAGCTCAGTTGGTTAGAGCACCTGACTGTTAATCAGGGGGTCGTTGGTTCAAGCCCATCCTGAAGCGCAAAAATCCTGCGAATTTCGCAGGATTTTTTTATTTTTACACGAACTTAGCGATGTAAAAAGAATAAGGAGCATCACTTTTCAAATAATCTCATTTTTATTAAGAAGGAACATAGCGAGCTATACGACTGATAACCAAAGAGAAAACAGCAAGAAAGCTACCAAAATCAAAGAATCAAACCTTCAAAAAGAAAACACCATTGCAGTACGACGACATCGCGTCAATAAGAGTGTAAGGGAATGGTGGTATATTTGTAATTGATTAGAAATTGTTGAGTATGAAGAAATATACAAAATTAAGCGTTCTGTGGTTCTATGAACTCCTTGAAAAGGGAGAATGTGATATCATGGATTTTAAGGAGCAATTAGAGGATAAAAATATATTTGGTAAATCTATCAAGAATTTTGCTCCGAATTATGAAGAAATGGCAAGAGATGTAGTCGCCTTTGCGAATAAAAAAGGTGGTTTCCTATTCTTGGGTATTGTAGATAAGACAAAAGAAGTCAATAAGGAGTTTGTTTATACCGATGAAAAGATTTTTGACTTGATTAAGCAAATTCAAGATCGCACAAAGCCAACGATTACATTACTTCCTCATAAATTAACTATAGATGGAACAAAACTCTTGGTACTTGAAATTCCATTTTCTATGCAGATGCATAGCACTTCACGTGGGGAATATCTTGTTCGCTCTAATAATGGGAATAAAATCATAGAGCCACATGAAATGGCAACCATTATGTCAGAAAAGAGTCTCATCATTTACGACCAAAAAGTTTGGGCCATAAGTAGTTGGCAGGACGAGTTGCGTACGCAAAATGTATTCAATAAAATTAAGACCGCCAGAGCTGACAGTCCTTTGCTGAAAGAAAATACAGAGGAGTTTAACGACACTTTAAATTTCACCAAAGAAGAACATGGTGCATTCTACCCTACAACTACGGGAATTCTTCTTGCAGGTAATAACAAGGCACTAAAAGAAATTCCATATAGCGAAATTAAGTATGTGCGCTATTATGAAGACGGTCGCTATCATCCCTACGAATGGAAAGGCAATCTGATTGAAGTTGCAGATGCATGTTTTACTCAATTGAAATCAGAAATCCAACAAAAAGAGTTGAGTTTTGGACTTTTTCATGAATTCATAGAAGACTATTCTGAGGTTGTCTTACGTGAATTATTAATCAACGCGATTGTTCATCGCGATTATAGCCGTCAACAGGTTATTGAAATTCGCAAATATCCAACCTATCTTGAAATCGAAAGTCCGGGAATGTTTCCAGAAGGAGTAAATGAAACTAACTATCTACGCAAAACAAATCCAAGAAACCCTAATATCATAGATGTCTTTCGTTCAATTAAATATGCAGAGAAAGCTGGTAGTGGTTTTGACAAAATATTTGCAGACCTCTTATCTAAGGGTAAAAAATTGCCAACACCGACCATTACAGATACAAGCATTATTTTCCGTATTGATGCAGAAATCTGTTCCGACAAACTCATTGAACTCTCTTTGCAATATAAGCAGATGGAAGGCAAAGACATGGATATGGAAAAACTACTGGTACTGAATGAGATTATCAATTCTAAGAAAATTTCCTTCACCGAATTGGAAGAAGCTCCATTTATCAGTAAAGGTCAGTTGCGTAAAGTGTTAGAAGAATTACAGGAATTGGAGTTTATTGAAACAACCGGTAGAACATCTGGATTGAAATATATTCTGCATAAGACTAAAAGTAGTTCAACTCAAGAAAAAATAAAGTATTCTCAGCTTAAAAAACAAGAGAAAGCAAGACAGAAAGAAGCCATTCTAAGATATTTGGATGAAATAGGAACAATCAATAATTCAGAAGCAAGACAATTGTTGAAACTGCCTGATAATGATGTTTCATATATATCCAAGTTGTTTAAAGAGATGCTAAATAGTGGCGACATAGAGATTGCTTCAACGGTAGGTAATAATAAGAATGTATATCGAAGAAAGCAATAAATGAATTCTGTTTGCAATTCTGTTTGCAACTTTTTATTGAGTTTTTCAAACAAGAAAACAAAAGAAGTAGCTGATAATGAATGCTATACATTTTTCACAAATTATTCTGTTTGCAATTCTGTTTGCAATTCCGCTTGCAGGAAACAAGATTTGCAAACGAAATTGCAAACGGATTTTAGATGATTTTAAGACAAAGGGCGGATAAATGGGCGAATTATTACTGCTAAAACAAGCACAATTCAACCTTAAACGACTGATAATCAACAAAAGCAAAGGGCGAATAAAAGGGCGAATAGAATGAAATATAAAGGCAAAAGCATAGAGGTAATAGGAAGCAAAATGCCGTTTGATAAGAAAACACTTTGGATCCAAACCCTTGAAAACAATAACGAAGAAACGCTTATTAGCACTCTGCGAAAGTAGCCTTACTCTCTTGTCACAACTAAGAAAAGCGATGCAAGGTGTTCAAACACATTCTACACTTGCCGATAAGGTGGCTATAGTTCAAGTCCACCCTGAATATAAACAAAAAATCCTGCGAAATTCGCAGGATTTTTTTGTTTTAAGCTGAGCGAACGAAATTTTGTGGTATCTTTGGCTTGACATACCTGCTTGTTTCGCCCTGCTCCATCACAAACAACCCATTCATACAAGAATCCTAATTCATATTGATATGCAAAAAATCAATCTATCCATTTGCCTGGGAATCATTGCGATGCTCGTTTCATGTACCTCCAATAAGGTTGTGCACAAGAACCAACGTGTGTGGTCAAACACGCCCGCTTACACCCAAGTATTTGAAAATCAAAATGAATTGGGATTAACCTCCGACGTCTATGATGGCATTTGGGAAGGCGAAAGCGCACCGCTCCTGCCTCGTGTTCCTAATCCTTCTCCTTATATCAAGCAATGGCCAGAAGCTGAAGGGAACAATTACCTTCGCGAAGAAACGGATAGCTTGACGCACGGCAAATACCCTAACCCCGTGCGTATCTGGGAAAGCGAACCCTACCCCATCGGCAATGGACGTTTAGCGGCATCCGTTTTTCATGGAAGCGGCAGGGATAGATATGCCTTGAATGAGGTTTCTTTCTGGTCTGGCGGATTGAATGCAGGCACCATCAACAGCAAGGGCGATAAGAGCTTTAATCGCGAGCAAGGTCCAGACGCCACGAACGATGAATTCGGCGGTTATCAACCCGTTGGCGACCTCATCTTTGACTTTGGCGCACCCGTAGCAAAATCCACGTTCATTCGCGAAATCCGTCTTGACGAAGGTTTGGTTTCTGCCCGTGGCACACGCCATGGAAATATCATACAAAGCCAGGCGTTCTGTAGCTACCCCGACCAGGTCATGGTCATTAACTACAAGTCTGAGCAGGCATCGGGATTGAACGGAAAGATTCTTTTTGCACCCCAAAGAGCAACGGATAGCATCAAGGTCGCGGAAAACACGATTGAGCTGATTTGCCCTTTGAAGAACGGCATGAAATGCATGGCCATAGCTTGGATTCAGACTCACGGCGGTGAACTCAAGCCTGAAAACAAACATCTGGTGCTTGAAGGTGCCGATTCATGCACCATTGTCTTAGCCATTGAAACGAACTACGCCATGGACTTCAAGACCAGTTTTCGTAGAGCATGGACAGATCATCTGATCAACGACCGTATCAATAAGGTCAAGACCCTTTCTTTCTCGGAACTCTTAGCCAGACACACCGAGGATTACACGCGATTATACAACCGTCAACATCTCTCGTTGGGCAACTCTTCACAAGCGCTCCAGTCATTGCCCACTCACCAAAGATTGGCGGCATATCGCCAACAGGCAGAAGACCCTGAATTGGAGGAAACGCTCTTCAACTTCGGACGTTATCTCATGATCAACACCTCACGCCCTGGTAGTCTGCCCGCAGGTCTTCAGGGCATATGGAATGGCATGATAGAGGCACCTTGGGGGAATGATTACCACAGCAACATTAATTTCCAAATGGTCTATTGGTTGCCCGAACCAGGCAACCTAAGCGAATGCCACCTTTCCATGATTGATTACCTGGACGCGATGCGTGCGCCTTTCCGCCAGAACACCCATGAATACTTGGAAGCCATTGGCGAAGATGCGAAGCAAGTGAAGGACGGTTGGGTGGTTTACACCTCCCACAATCCCTTCGGTGCAGGTGGCTGGCAAGTCAATCTCCCTGGAGCGGCTTGGTATGGCCTCCATTTGTGGGAACATTTTGCATTTACCAACGACACGACCTACTTGCGCCTTCAGGCATACCCCATCATGAAGGAGTTGTGCCATTATTGGGAAAGTCAGTTGAAGCCACTCGGCAAAGGGGGTAAGAACTTTGAATCTAACTACCAACCCGTAGATGTCACGCAATACCCAGAACTCGCCAATATCGAGGAGGGTACGCTTGTCGTGCCCAACGGTTGGTCGCCCGAGCATGGACCACGTGGTGAAGACGGCGTCGCACACGACCAGCAGATTGTAGGCGAACTCTTCGACAACACCATTCAAGCCTCTAAACTTCTTAATCAAGACGCTGAATGGAGGGCGCATCTCATGGATATTCGCAAGCGTATGCATGCACCTCAAATCGGCAAGTTGGGCAATCTCATGGAATGGATGATTGACCGTTCTCCCATGACCGACCACAGGCACACCTCACACCTCTTTGCCGTATTCCCAGGCAAGGGTATAAGTTTAAGGAACACACCCGAATTGGCAGACGCCGCCCGAAAATCCTTATCATTTAGAAAGACTACGGGCGACAGCCGACGATCATGGGCATGGACATGGCGCAGCCTCTTATGGGCGCGACTTCATGAAGGCGATTTGGCCCACGACATGATAGAAGGTCTAATCACCCACAACATGCTCGACAATCTATTTGCCAGCCATCGCATACCCCTTCAGATTGATGGCAACTACGGAATTACGGCCGCCATGATCGAGATGCTTATTCAGTCGCACGAAGGGATGATTGAACTACTTCCTGCACCCACTCAAGCTTGGAAGGAAGGTTATGCTTCAGGTTTGAAAGCCAGAGGAAATATCGAAGTGGATCTAAAATGGAAAGACGGCAAAGTCACCGATTGGAAACTTCGATCTCCACAACACCAGCAAGTGAAGGTCTTGGTCAACAACGAAATACACGAAGTCCATTTATAATGACACTTTATTAAAGATATATTGCTTCTATATAACAAATAGACAAGGTTTTGTTATATAGAAGCAATATTTCGCAATATATTTGATCCTTAGTACGAAAGCCCCCCCTTCTTCAACTTTCTAAAAATCACAAATCTTTCTTCTTTACTCTACTTTTAAAAATCACCCAATCCAAACAAGCCGATTTCGGAATCTGGTTCTGGTTGCCAAGTTCTCACTAAAATAACAGGACGTTCTTTATCGTTAAGATCTACCTGCAAGTAGAGATAACCAATATCACCATAGGTTGTTGAATAATAACAAGGTTTATTTTGCCACAAGGTACAAAAAATTACAGAATTAAAAAAAAGGAAACCCGCCCCACAACTATTCACTATAGGCTTGATGGCTTAATCAATGGATACGTTCATTGGAATATCTGTAAAATTAATGTCTTCCATAAGGTTTGAAAAAATGAACATATCTACAACCAGGCATCATCAAAGGATTTTCTCCATTATTTAAGTTTTAGACTTATTAGCCGTTTGCTTTCATGTTGTTTTTCGGTTTACACATTGGTTTACACAACATGTGCCCCGAAACAAACACAAAGTTTTACTCTAAAACAGGATTGACAAGAGCGTTGATATAAAAAGGAAAATCGCAAGTGGTTATTACTAACTACTTGCGATTTTCCTTTGGTGCTCGAAGCGGGACTCGAACCCGCACAGGCGTTACTGCCCAAGGGATTTTAAGTCCCTCGTGTCCCGCCATTCAAGTTAAAGAGCACAATTTTAGCTTGAAAATTAATCAACTCAAGTTTCGCAAGTTCTAATTAATTGGAATATATTGACATGGCCTTAAATTCATTGAGTTAGTTATTAAAGGATGTTGTCGTTAATATTGAAATCAATTGTTATAAGCGATGCGTTGGTGTATCAATCTTGTTTGAAGTTATTTTAACTATCTGATTTACATAACGGCAACCAATTGCGAAACTTGAGTTAATCAATTAAATAACACATACTTGTTTATAGCCCGCAAATGCCCCAAACACAGATTTTCCATAATATCAAGATTATTCTTCTTTACAAATTGCAATATTTGCAATGTTTCCTAGTAAATCTGTTAGTTCTTTTTCAAATCCCCTCGTAGAATCGGAGCATCCACTTCTAGCGTGAGCTAATTCATGTAATAAAATTCCCAAGAATTTTGCCCTATTTCCTAAAACAGGTCTATGAATTATAATTCTATTCTGCTTTTCTTCCCAAAGTCCAACACAAGCGTCAAATGTTACAGAATCTTTTTGCATTGTTTCTGAAATCACAACAGAATTAACCTGCTTCGGTTTTCCACCAATCAATTCATAAATTCGCGTAATAAGTTCATAATTATCCTTTTCTATAGAAGACAATTCTGTGGGATTAACAAATTTGTATTCAAAATTATCACTTCTTTGTTGAATAAATTGACTTAACGTCGTTATCTTACTTTCAGATGATGTATTAGTATTAACGTCCTCTATTTTTCTGCTAAGATTTCCTGGTATAACAACTACTTCACGATTATTATCTGTTGCCTCTCTTACAAGGTCTGTTTTTTGTTGAATCTCTTCGGATGTAACAAATACTACTTTTTTATATTTTGAAAGAATCTTGGCCGCATGTTCTTGTACATCAATCCATTTCAATTCGTCATGATTCTCCCCACAAGAATACAAACTAAGATCTTTGCTTAATTTATTTCCAACAGTTTCGCTTTCACATGCTAATAGAATACGTCTAACTGTTGATGCATATGCTGTTCTTCCCACATTTGTTCTCTCTCTGTTAATAGATTTCCTTAGAACAGAGTCTATTGATGTTATATTATAACTGAACAAGAAATTGGGTTCTTGCGCAACCAAGACTCCATTTATGTATATATTTCCTATATTATCGTTCTTTTCAACAACATCACCATATTTTGTCTTTTCTATAATATTTTCATTAGAGAATTTAAGAAACATACCTTTTGCAGCAGACACATCCTGATCAGAAATACCAGTCAACCGAAATTCCGTGCCAACAACATTTCGTGTTGGTGCTTCAATTATAGCATGCAAAGTGGTCAAATCATTAAAGCCAATTTTACACAATCTTCTAATACTTATATCTGCATGTGAAGAGTATATTTTAACATCTACTCCATGCCTATCAAAGGTCGCCAAAGCATCTTTTAAACCTACACCAAACTTTCCTATCAAACCATTGGTGTTCAATTTTTCTGAATTTTCTTTTTGTACAAGATGTTCATACTTCAGGCCTCTGCCATAATCACGAATAACCCACTCTTGTCCAATTTTATATATATTAATATCTCTGCTACCTGTAATGGTTTGTTCATCTAAACTATTGGCTATAATCTCCCTAAGAGCATGTTTACACTCCCAATTTTCCAGAATCTTATCTATGTTTAAATCAAATTGTTTCACTGCATTTATATTTATTCCTGTTTAAACAATACTTTGATACCTAAGTATTGTTAAGTATCAATAAATTAATAATCAAGGTGAATATCAAGGAAAGTTTCGTTGCCAGATTCAATAGAAATCTCTCGGATAGGCATACCGAATGCCATCATTGACGAACGCATAGCATTGTAATGTCCTTGTAGATTTGCTCCATAGCAAGCTATGGAATAGATCTTACCGGCAATATCAGGAAGAAACAGCCATAAATTAATAATTCTTCCATCACGTGTAATTTCCAAAGCATGTACGCCATTTCTTAAATCATAAGTATACGATTTGATATCATAATCAGCAAAAGCAGGATAATTACGAAACCCTTGTTTTATATTATTGATTCGCCACATGCTATCTTGATTCAACCTTTTATAAGTCATATTCTATTTACTATGTATTTTAAAATCTAAATGTATTTAACCAACCAAAACTAATTAGATATTATATAACAGAGTTTGATTAGCACCAGGTTTATTGCGTTTTTAAGAAAGCAAGGATACTATACTTATCAACGATTATTTTTGTTATACAAGTATAAAAATTCCTAAATCCTTCATCTTCAAAACCATCTGTTTTTAGTAACATGCCATTGATGTTTCTCTGGCGACAAAATCCCTACTACTTATTGGTAACGACAAAACAATCATATTTAATAATCGTCTTAAAGTCGCAATTACATATGGTAACGTTGTTGTATATAATTACTAACTACCAATTGACCAATACCTTGCGAGATTGTTGTATAAGCATTTAGCGGCATCGGTTGTATAATACAACCCGTTACCTCTGCAACAGCCCGTACTTTATCAACACCAGATGCCGCAATAGCTGCCCAAACAAGAGTAGCACAATCAGACATCATATAGAACAAGTAAGATGTTTCAAGACTATACATAGCTTGACTCATAAAATTTGCCTGTTCAGCCAATTGTTGATAATATTCAAAGGTAGCTCCACCCATATCTTCTGAGGGATGCGAGTTTAAATATTTTTGCAAAATTGGATTAACATTTAAAGCTTCTTGTGCATATATTTCTTGCAATTCCTTGTAAGCTCTTTCATACGACATTACGCCATGATGTCCATCTGCGTAAGCAAGTATTTGCGGCCAAATTCTCTTCATTGCCAAACGGCGATAAAAAATATTTAATACAACTTTTCTTGGATACTCATCTGAGTCATAACGTTCCTGCCATTTTTGAAGATTCTTAATTCCTTCTTGATAAAATACACCAAAATCTATCATAAGTTATTAGTTTTTATTTATAAATTATTTTTCAATGCAAATGTAATTATCCATCCACCTTGACATCAACGAATATAAAAATATAGATCCTCATATTTTAATATTACAAGGAAGATCTTTTTTATTAACAACTCTACTACTATAATAATAACAGAACATTATAGGTTTATTTCCATAATCTTATGCGCAAACATTTCAAAAAACTTCTTGTAGCTATTAAATCGTTTTACACTTTTTATAGTTTTTTAATTGATAAATTCGTCATATTCAATGTCAACTCCTCTATCGTACATATGTAACACACATTTAATGACATTTCTGTTTTTGAGATGAAGTGTCATACCATAATCCCTATTGTCGTATGCAACAGCTCCCTTTGCTTATAGTTGAACACACGCAACATCATTGTATTTCTAGCATCAGACAACACCTCCATTAGTTTAGAACGCATTTATAAAGTTGGTATTGAAATTTCATTCCATCTCGTAACAAAAACATCCTCTTCGGAAATTATATCCAAACCATTAAACCTCTTTTGAAAACTTTATTTTCAATTTGTATCGTTCAACTAAAATATAAAACTTCCATAACAGACACACTATTCTAATAGCTCTGATGAAAAGTTAGTTTCAATACTAAATCTATCATATTAGAAATTCTAGAGTATTACATAATTCTATCAATCACATATCTTTCAATATAAGGTAGGTCTGCCCATTGCCGTTTCCCATTATTTAAACAACTGTTTAAGTATTCGCTTATTAAACGAAATGTTGAACTTTGCAATGTAATTCCTTTCATACCTGAGCACATTGGTATAAAAAAATTTCTTACCAATTGTTGAACCAAATGTTGGTACGAAGAACCACTCAACATAGTCGCATACATCATCTGCACGATTAGTTCCCAATTGCTATTAGAAGCATACCCTGCAGGAGATTTAACTACCCCTTGCGTTAGAGTTTCTCCCGCTAAAATAGTAACGTAGTCGTTTTCGGACAAACCATATCTATTCTTCAAATAATTCAGAAATGAAACCTCATAATCTGTCAAAATTTCACTACACATCATATTAGCTCTTGTGAGAGTATCATTATCGGGAGATAGAATTCGCTTTATATTAAGCATAAGAATGTTATCACCTTTTAATAATCTCAAATACATCATCGTATAGTATACTAAATTTACATGTCTTCTCTTATCATAAAAGCTATCCGCTGAATCAAATCCAAAAAAGTTACTCATATTATTACTTCTATTTAAATTGTGAATTTAACTTTAGAATACAATCAAACTTATTGATATTGAAAAGATATCCCATTAAGTGCAAAATTATTATTTTCTATTTTCATATAAATACTCATTGTATGCCATTGCTATCTTCGTATTCTAACGATGATAGTAAAATAACAAGCCCTCTATCTAAACGTTCCTTTTGATAACCAAATCGCAAATTAGAATAAATCCAAGGGCAATGTTTTTTAGCAAACTCTTTCTGTAGAAGTGGTAGAAATTCTGTATTAACTAAGTCATCTATTCCTTGCTGTGTGTTGTAATTATAGCGATGATTTGTCTTCTCATTTATAAGACCGAACCAAGGGACTATAGCTATTTGAGGTTCTTTTCCAACAGGACTAAATTGAAAATCAACTATACCATGAGTATCTAAATGACAATCATCTTTCCAAAACCTTAATGTAAACGTATCTCTATTGAACATATTTTGCTGAATTTCTATTGTGTTAATATTTTTACATAAGGTACTGAAATATTGTAAAAAGTTAAACATATACTGCATCAGATAATATTCAGTAGAATTACACACCTTAAGATAAATAAGCGTGTTTATGGCATTGTATAACGTTTGCATATTATGGTGATAATTCCAAGACATTAGTACAGTATAAACAATACTTCTTTTGGGCCAATCTGGTATATGTTTTAACTCGTAATAATAATCATACAAAGAAATATCAGAGTTCGCAATAATGTCCCAACTTTCGAATTGCTCCCACAAATAGTTACCCCAAATAGTTGGATTCTTTTTAGTAATCACAGTTACAAGTTTTCCAATAGCTTGTCTCTGTAAAAGCGTAGGACCATCGGCCATATCCTTAAATATATTGCTCCCCAATTCCCAGAAGTCAGCGGTTAATAAGGATAAAAAATAAGGTGTGGGAACTTATTGCTTTATCCTATTAGTGAGGCTTCTCGCATTTGCCTTTGGAACGGATAAAACAATAGCCCACACCAAAGGTTATGTAAGTAGCCAATAAAGGCTGTACAAACCAATGATGTGGTGCTACTGCCATCACCTTCGTTCCAAGTCAAATTTTGCGAGAATTTCACTAATGAAGATAAATTCAATAACACCTTTTCGTTATGTTCTTCTGATTTACATAACATGAATCAGAATTGATGCAAATGTAATAAAAAAACACAAAGCGCAATCCTTAAAAGTTTGAAATTTTTAAGAATTAAATTAGTTAGTCGTTCAAAACAGACTCAAAAGGACAAATAAAAGACAGAAAACTGTTCTAATATCACTACAGGCTAAAAAAGAACTGAACAAAAAAATCGGCGAATCTTTTAAAGAAAAAATATACAAATTGCAGATTCAAACATGCAACAAAAAAAAGGAAAATCGCAAGTGGTTATTACTAACTACTTGCGATTTTCCTTTGGTGCTCGAAGCGGGACTCGAACCCGCACAGGCGTTACTGCCCAAGGGATTTTAAGTCCCTCGTGTCTACCATTCCACCATTCGAGCAGACCATTTTTAAAAACAAAAGCAGAGTGAAACACAAGGGTCTACTCTGCTGATTGTTGAGCGGAAAACGAGGCTCGAACTCGCGACCCCAACCTTGGCAAGGTTGTGCTCTACCAACTGAGCTATTTCCGCAGAGATGGAAACAAGTTTCTTGCAGATACATTTTCCATCCTAAGTGAAGAGGAGGAGACTCGAACTCCCACGTCGCAATTGACACTACCCCCTCAAAGTAGCGCGTCTACCAATTCCGCCACCTCTCCGTCTTAGCAAGCGCAAAGGTAGAACTTTTCAGCGAGCTACCAATACCTGTAAGCGCCTTTTTAAACGAAATTTTATTTTAATTGATAAATATCATTAGAAAAACAACGCGTTTGTTATGATAACAACAAAAACAAACATCGTAATACCTACATAAAGCCAATCTCTTTGCTTTACAAAGTCAATCAACGAAAGCAACACACGCATAATGGGCGTCAGAACAAGCGCAATCACAGAAAGTTGAATAATACTCTCTGAACGCCCATCCACTACACCTTGAAGAATCCCCCAAAAAGTGGTGGTTTGCGGATCCTGTGGTGCATCGTAGGAGAACGTAGCCAATGAAGCGAGATCCATTGTTGCGTTTCCGTGTTGCACAAAATAAAACGCGCCACCAATCAAAGCCAAAACGCCTGCAATCGTTACGCCCCAACGGAGCGTGCGACTAATAAGTTCTTGCATATAATAGATCTAATAAATTCTTAGCAATACGACGAGCTGATGAGATCTCTGATCGAACAAATTACAGAACTCGCCTAAAAATAACCATTAATACCTTGCCAAATCATATTGGCAGCCACTAAATACACCGCAAAACTAAAGATACGGCGAAGCAAACGAACATCAAGCACTTTCAACAAACGAGCACCTGTTAGCGAACCTGCCAACACCCCAATAAGAACGGGGAATGCAATACCAGGAGCAATATTACCGCGCTGAAGATAAACCACAGCCGAAGCACAAGCCGTAACACCCATCATGAAGTTTGATGTCGTGGTACTCACCTTAAAGGGCACCTTCATCAAATTATCCATAGCAATGACCTTCAACACACCACTGCCGATTCCCAATATTCCAGAAAGCACTCCAGCCACGGTCATCACGCCAAAGCCGCCTGCCACATTCTTGAGTTCATAGGCTTGAAGCGAACCATCCTTTTGAGGCCATGTGCCGTACAGTTTAAGTTTTCGCGCCAGTTCCGATCCCTTGACGCCTTCATGGTTTTGCTTCTTAATCAACTGCATGGTTGCCGTGAGCGTAAGCGTCATCCCAAAGATCACAGCAATCACGTTGCTGTTTAAATAATAAGCTACAAAAGCCCCTATAACCGCCCCTATAACCGTGGCGATTTCAAGAAACATGCCTAAGCGGATATTGGTAATTCCCTCCTTAACATAAGCACTGCCCGACCCTGAACTTGTTGCGATGGAAGCCACAAGCGCAGCACCTACAGCATAGTGAAAATCAATGCCAAGCACCAAGGTCAACAACGGAATTACGACAACGCCGCCACCAAGTCCCGTAAGCGAGCCTAAAAGACCAGCGCAATACGCACCGACAAGAAGAATTATTGTAAAAGTTATAATAGACATAAAACAACTAATTTATCGAACCTACCTTAAAATTTAAAGGTTTTACGGTGCAACGGCGACAGACCATGCTGACGGATACCCTCACGATGAGCCACGGTGGGATAACCTGCATTTTTATCCCACGCATAATAGGGATATTCCTTATGCAGTTCATGCATGTAATCATCTCTGTAAGTTTTGGCCAACACACTGGCAGCCGCTATCGACAGGTATTTTGAATCCCCCTTAACAATCGTTTGATGGGGAATATCTTGATAAGGTCTAAACCGATTGCCGTCAACAATCACAAACTCCGGTCGCACCTTCAGCTGATCCAATGCGCGATGCATGGCCAGTATTGAGGCATTCAGGATATTCATTTCATCAATTTCTTCGGCAGTCACCACGCCAACAGCCCAAGCTATGGCATCGCGTTCGATATCCACACGCAACTCGCGGCGGCGTTTATCCGTGAGTTTTTTTGAGTCGTTCAACCCCTCATGCTGGTAATCAGGCGGTAAAATCACGGCAGCGGCATACACGCTCCCTGCCAGGCAACCACGTCCAGCCTCATCACAACCGGCTTCTATTTTATGTTCGGTGTTATATATAGGTGAAAGCATAGAAATTGATTTCAAGTTAAAGATAAGCACTATTAAGGCGAGGACAATCAATGCCCACGCTAAAACATCTTACGAACCCGTTCAAGGGCAGCCACAAACTGATCCACCTCCTCGCGGGTATTGTACAACGCAAATGAAGCGCGCGCCATACTTTCCACACCGTAGCGCTGCATCAGGGGTTGTGCACAATGATGACCAGTACGTATGGCAATACCCAAACGATCAAGTAAAGTACCAAGATCTAAGGGATGGATATTTCCAATATTAAAGGCGACCACCGCATCTTTTCCCTCGGTTTCACCGTAGAATTTCAGATCGGGTATTTGTCGCATCTGTTGCATTGCATACTGCGTCAAAGCGCGTTCATGCTGGGCAATCTGCGCCATTCCCAACTGCTCAACATACTTAATTGCTGTAGCCAATCCGTGCGTTCCCACATAATTGGGTGTGCCCGCTTCAAACTTAAAAGGCAAGCGCTCATACGTTGTTTTTTCAAACGTCACGCGCGATATCATCTCACCACCACCGTGATAGGGCGGCATGGCATTAAGCAGATCCGCTTTACCATAAAGCACCCCAATTCCTGTTGGGCCATAAACCTTATGTCCACTAAAAGCAAAGAAATCGCAATCCAATGCTTGCACATCCACTGGGATATGTGGCGCGCTTTGAGCACCATCGACCAAAAATTTCGCACCATGCTCATGAGCAATGCGAATCATTTCAGCAACGGGATTCACCGTGCCCAGCACATTACTGACGTGCGCCACGCTCACCAGACGCGTGCGTGGTGTAAACAATGCTTGATAGGCGTCCATATCCAAAGCACCGCAATCGGTAACGGGAATAACCTTCAGCACAATACCCTTACGGTCGCGCAGGAGTTGCCAGGGCACAATATTAGAATGATGCTCCAGCTCACTCACAATAACCTCATCGCCCTCATTTAAAAATGCCTCGCCGAAGCAATGCGCCACAAGGTTAATACTTTCGGTCGTGCCACGCGTAAAGATAATCTCCGTTTCAGACGCCGCATTGATAAAGGCGCGCACCGTTTCGCGTGCCGCCTCATGTAAATCGGTGGAACGCTGCGATAAGAAATGCACACCACGATGCACATTAGCATTCACGGTGTGATACATCTCAGTAATAGCCTCGGTCACGCACCGAGGCTTTTGTGTTGTTGCAGCATTATCCAGATACACCAAAGGACGACGATACACTTCGCGCTCAAGGATCGGGAAGTCTGCCCTTATTTTTTCTAAATCGTACATAGCCAAAATACAGATACGTTGGTTTTACTTGCAAATCTTACACCCATCACAGGTGTTTGCCTCACCACGGAAGCGCATCTCAACAAGGTGAGCCAAGCGCTCACGCAGGTATTCAATTTCCACATGCTGGAGCACCTCGTTCACAAAGGCATATTGCAGCAACAAACGCGCTTCCTGCTCAGAGATACCACGTTGACGCATATAAAAAAGTGCGGATTCATCGAGTTTTCCTACCGTTGAGCCGTGATTACACTTCACATCGTCGGCATAGATCTCCAACATCGGTTGCGCGTAAGCATGAGCGGTAGGCACCACACAAAGATTAGCATTGGTTTGCTCCGACAAGGTGTGCTGAGCATCAGGCTGCACCAAAACCTTACCCGCAAACGCACTGACACTATGGTCGTCCAGCACATACTTATACAGCATCTTACTGTTGCAGTTTGGCGCCACGTGCTCCACAACGATGTTATCATCAACCACCTCTTGTCCGCCGGCAATCACCGCACCCCCCGTAAAGACCTGTGCATGTTCGCCCATCAAGCGCACATTCACTTGATTATGGGTTTGTCCCGCATGGAGCGTAACGCCATTCATCGTCACCTGACTGCCAGCTTGCTGTTGGATATAGAAATGTGCGAACTTAGTCACGTTGCTGGCACCCTCCTCAATGGTATAAAGTTCTACTTTTGAATTTTCCTGTGCAAAAACTTCAGCCACCTGAGTCGTCAAATAAGGCTGACGTCCTGCCACGTGGTCGCAAATTAAGATTTGTGCCTCAGCCCCCTCTTCAACCACCACCAGCAAGCGGCGGTTAGAGAGCATCGCATGATTGGCATCGCACACATTCACCAATTGAATTGGATTCTTGGTCTTCACGTGCGCAGGCACATATATCAATAAGCCGTCTTGCGCCAACATGGTGTTCAGCGCAGCTACTGCATCAGCATCATGCACCGCACAATTGTAAAAATCAGCGATGAATTCGCTATTTTCTTTCAAACACGCTACTTTAATACCTTCCGCTTCAAAATGATTATGAGCCGGCAGCATTGGAGTGTCATTCACCACAAAACACAACGATGTGCTTAAGTTAGGCACGTTACAACGATACACCTCATAAGGATTTACAGAAGGCAAAGCCCGCTGAAGATTCACCCCAAAATCAGGTGCGAACGCACCTTGCACATCAAAATAGCGATAGCGTTCATCCTTGCGCAAGGGCAATCCTTTTTGCTCTAATATTTTTGCAGCCTCATCGCGATGGGCATTCATGGCAGCGCAGCTGTTCTGATCCACCAAAGCACGATGTTCGGCAAAGAGTTGTAAATAAGGTTTTGAATTGGACATAACTTCTTGCCTCCTTATGCATTATTAACCTCTTCCTTAATCCAATCGAAACCACGCTCTTCAATCTCGTAACCCAAGGCTGCAGTACCCTCCTTCACGATTCGTCCGTTCATCAACACATGCACATAGTCAGGTTTCAGATAATCCAACATACGCTGATAGTGGGTAATTACCATGGCGCTTGTCTTTTCATTGCGAAGCATATTAAATCCTTCAGCCACAATACGCAAGGCATCAACATCCAAGCCCGAGTCGGTTTCATCCAAAATAGAAAACGAAGGTTCAAGCACCGCCATTTGAAAAATCTCGTTGCGCTTGCGTTCACCACCTGAGAAACCCTCGTTCACACCACGACTCATGAAGTGCGCATCAAGCCCCACCATTTTTCGCTTTTCCTTCAACATTTTGAGGAACTCAGCCGCAGGAATAGGTTGCTCACCGAAATAGGCACGCTTAGCATTAATCGCCGCGCGCATGAAGTTAGTCATCGAAACACCAGGGATTTCTATTGGAGCCTGGAATGACATAAAAATACCCTCATGCGAACGATCTTCAGGCGAGAGTTCCAATAAATTCTTGCCCTTGAAGATAATCTCGCCAGAAGTTACCTCATACTTAGGGTGCCCCACGAGCACATTGCTTAACGTACTTTTACCAGAACCATTAGGTCCCATCAATACGTGCACCTCACCTTCATTGATGGTCAGGTTCACGCCTTTAAGAATTTCCTTGCCTTCAACGCAGGCATGTAAGTTTTTTATCTGAAGCATGTTGTCTGTATTTTTCGCTCTGAAGTTTCTATACATTGATTAGCGGGCAAAGATACTTATTTTTTTCGAGGTAGCTTCTATCACTTCGACCTATTCCTGCTTTTTTAGCAAAATATAAGCTTAAGTGACATAAAAAGAGCCAGCTTCACTTTCTTATCCTTTGATTTTCTGCGCTCACATCCTATTCCTGAGCTTTTACCACTTTTCGTTTTTTTGCTTCATTTTTTTTGCATTTGCCCAACCGAGCATGCCTCCACAACAACGAAACAGAAGTAAAAGCATGACATTGAGAACCCTACGGCAAACGAAGCACAAAGAAAGACGTACGACAAACCATTGTAAACACACCCGAACGTTAATTTCTTCAATGGTATTTACCAACACCTCATATATATTTTTTATATTTATAATGTGTAAGATGGTTTTTTTTTATACTTTTGCGCCAAAATAAAAATATTATGCAAAAGAATCTTGTCATTGTCGAATCACCAGCCAAGGCTAAAACCATTGAAAAATTCCTTGGCTCAGACTATAAAGTACTTTCAAGTTTCGGCCATATCCGCGACTTGAAAAAGAAGGATTTTGGGATCGATCTAAAATCATTCACGCCCGAATATGAGGTTTCTGCCGACAAACTACATGTGGTTTCTGAATTGCGCGCAGCAGCCAAAGCAGCAGAGCATGTGTGGCTCGCATCCGATGAGGACCGCGAAGGAGAAGCTATTTCATGGCACTTGGCCGAAGTTTTAGGTATAAAACCCGAAGAAGCAAAGCGCATCGTGTTTCATGAAATCACAAAGCCTGCCATCCTTGAGGCGATTCAAAACCCACGCAGCATTGACTTAAACCTCGTGGATGCTCAGCAAGCCCGCCGTGTGCTTGACCGCTTGGTTGGCTTTAAGCTATCACCTGTACTGTGGCGTCGCGTGCGCCCCAGTTTGTCAGCAGGACGCGTACAGAGCGTGGCCGTACGATTAATCGTGGAGCGCGAACGTGAGATCGAAAACTTCACAGCAGAAGAAAACTACCGCATCACAGCCGTGTTCAACGTTCCCACGACCGACGACGCCACAACAACACTGAAGGCAGAAATGCCCTTACGCTTCGCCACGCTTCAGGAAGCCGAAGCTTTCTTAAACCTTTGTAATGGTGCAAGCTACAACATCACGCAAATCACAAAGCGCCCCACAAAGCGCACGCCAACACCGCCCTTCACCACATCAACCCTACAGCAGGAAGCAGCCCGAAAACTTGGATTCCCCGTGGCTGTCACGATGCGCGTGGCACAATCGCTCTACGAAAGCGGACACATCACCTATATGCGTACCGACTCAATGAACCTCTCGCAATTGTGCTTAAACAGCAGTAAAAAGGTGATTACTGAACAAATGGGCGAAAAATACCATAAATTCAGAACCTACCAAACCAAAGCCAAGGGTGCGCAGGAAGCCCACGAAGCCATCCGCCCCACTTACATGGAAAAGACGGAAGTGCCGGGAACAGCGCAAGAAAAGAAGCTCTACGACTTGATTTGGAAGCGCACCATTGCCTGCCAGATGGCTGACGCACAGTTGGAAAAGACCACTGTCACCATCAGCATCACCGACAAGGAGGGCAACACACTGGAACAGAATTTCATTGCGTCGGGCGAAGTGGTTAAGTTTGACGGTTTCTTGAAGGTGTACCGCGAAAGCAGCGACAACGACAACGAACAAGAAGGCGAAGATGGCACATTACTACCACCCATGCGCGAGGGCGACACGCTTCAAAGCAAAGAAATCATTGCCACACAACGCTTCACACAAGCCCCAGCACGCTTCACAGAAGCTTCATTGGTGCATAAGTTAGAGGAATTAGGCATTGGCCGTCCCTCAACCTACGCCCCAACGATTTCCACAATCCAACAACGTGAGTACGTGGCTCGTGGCGAGAAAGATGGCGACAAACGCGCCTACACCATAATCACCCTGAAGAACAACAAAATAAAAACAGCCACAAAACAAGAAAATGTGGGTGGCGACAAGGGTAAGCTCGTACCCACCGACACGGGGTGCATCGTCAACGACTTCTTGCTTGAGAATTTCCCTGAAATCATGAACTACAACTTCACCGCAAACGTGGAACAGGACTTCGACGCTGTGGCTGAAGGCAAGAAAGATTGGCAAACGCTCATTAAATCGTTCTACAACAACTTCGACCCTCAAGTTGAGAAAGTACTTCAGGAACGCACAGAGAAGAAGGTGGGCGAACGCGAGTTGGGCATAGACCCAACCACCGGAAAACCCGTCATGGTTAAGATCGGTCGTTTTGGCCCCATGGTGCAAATCGGAGTTGGCGGTGGCGATGAAAAGCCCGTATTTGCTTCGCTGGGCAAGGATCAAAGCTTAACATCCATCACCCTTGAAGAAGCTTTGGAGTTGTTTAAGTTGCCTCGCAATTTAGGTGCGTTTGAAGGAACCGACATCGTCATCAACACCGGACGCTTCGGTCCCTATATCCTGCACAACAAGAAATTCGTTTCACTCCCCAAGAGCGAAGATCCCCTTCACGTATCTCTTGAACGTGCCATTGAAATCATCTGCGAGAAACGCGAATCTGAAGAAAAGGCCAAGATCAAGAGCTTTACTGAGGATCCTGAAATGGAAATCAAAAACGGCCGCTTTGGTCCATACATCGCCTATAAGGGTAGCAATTACAAACTAACCAAAGCCCAAGCCGCTAATATTGAAGCCTTAACCTATGAAGAATGCTTAAAGCACGTTGAGGCAGAGACCGACAAGAAGAAAAAGAAAAAATAAGCCACACTTAAAGGTATGAAAGCAATTATCCTTGTTGGGTATATGTGCGTCGGAAAAACCACCGTTGGCCGACATCTCGCCAAAAAACTCAACTGTAGCTTCTACGATTTAGATTGGTATATCGAAGAGCGATTCCGCAAAAAAATACCTCAAATCTTTTCAGAGCGCGGTGAAGACGCATTCAGAGACTTAGAGCGTCGGATGTTGCACGAAGTGGCTGAATTTGAGAATGTCGTCGTATCGTGTGGTGGAGGTACCCCATGCTTCTTCGACAATATGGATTACATGAACAGCGTCGCAACAACCATATTCATAAAGGCTACGCCCGAAACCATCCTCGAACACCTCAAAATCAGTAAGAGCGAGCGCCCACTCCTGAACGGGAAGACGCCCGAAGAACTGCGAACATACATCACTGAGCAACTACAACTCCGTGAGCCCTTCTATCAAAAGGCACAATACGAAGTTCTGGTAAACGTGCTCAACAACAAAGAGAATGTCAATGCATTTGTTGACGTAATTATTCAAACGATTAACAACCCTAATTCCTAATAAAGACCACAACATGCGTAAATGGCGAATTGAAGACTCGGAAGAACTCTACAACATCAAAGGTTGGGGAGTGAATTATTTCGGCATCAACGAAAAAGGAAATGTTTATGTAACTCCACGTAAGAACAGTGTTCAAATCGATTTAAAAGAAGTGATCGATGAACTCGCTACGCGTCATATCCAGGCTCCTGTTTTGTTGCGTTTTCCTGATATTCTGGACAACCGTATTGAGAAAACCAACGAATGCTTTGTTAAAGCAGCAAAGGAGTATAACTTCCAAGGCGACCATTTCATCATCTACCCCATCAAGGTAAACCAAATGCGCCCCGTCGTTGAGGAAATCATCTCACACGGCAAGAAGTACAACCTCGGTCTTGAGGCAGGTTCAAAGCCTGAATTGCATGCTGTTTTGGCCACGAACATGGACTCCGACTCACTCATCATTTGCAATGGCCACAAAGACCAGAACTTCATTGAAATGGCACTTTTGGCGCAGAAGATGGGTAAGCGCGTATTCCTTGTGATTGAAAAGCTCCCCGAACTTAAGATCATTGCTGAAGCTGCTGAAAAGTTAGGCGTGCGCCCCAACCTCGGTGTGCGCATTAAATTAGCATCAAGCGGCTCTGGCAAATGGATGGAAAGTGGTGGCGACGCCTCTAAATTCGGTCTTAACTCATCCGAACTTCTGGAAGCTTTGGAGCAGTTGGATAAGTTGGGCATGCGCGAGTGCTTGCAGCTCATGCACTTCCACATTGGTTCGCAAATCACCAAGATTCGCCGTATCTCAACCGCACTGCGCGAAGCCGCACAGTTCTACGTGCAACTCAACGCCATGGGCTTTAATGTTAAGTTTGTGGACTGCGGTGGTGGTTTGGGTGTGGACTACGACGGCACACGCTCCAGCAACTCAGAAAGCTCCGTAAACTATAGCATTCAGGAGTATGTCAACGACTGCGTTTACACCTTCGTTGAAGCGTCAAACAAAAACAACATCCCCCACCCCAATATTATTTCCGAAGGTGGCCGTTCGCTGGCTGCACACCATGCCGTTTTGGTTTTAGATGTGCTTGAAAGCGTGTGCGTGCCCCAAATGCCAGAGGATTTCCACCCCAACGAAAATGACCATAAGTTGGTGCACGACCTCACTGAAGTGTGGGATAAGTTATCAACACGTTCTATGCTGGAAGACTGGCACGATGCCGAAGACATCCGCGAAGAGGCGCTCGACCTGTTCCGCCACGGCATTATTGATTTAAAAACACGCGCCCAAATTGAAAGCTTATACTGGAGCATCTCGCGCGAAGTCGCTGAGCTGGTTCACCATCAAAAGCACGCACCCGAGGAATTGCGTAAGTTAGACAAGCAAATGTCAGATAAGTATTTCTGTAACTTCTCGCTCTTCCAATCACTTCCCGACTCATGGGCACTCGATCAACTATTCCCCGTCATGCCCTTGTCGCGCTTAAATGAGCGCCCCACACGTTCAGCCACAATCCAGGACATCACTTGCGACTCCGACGGAAAGATCGTGACCTACGTCAATCAAAACCAACAAACCAACTATATCCCCTTGCACACCATTAAGCAAGGCGAACATTACTACGTTGCGGTATTCCTTGTTGGTGCTTACCAGGAAATTCTGGGCAACATGCACAACCTCTTTGGCGACACCAATGCCGTGCACATCAACGTCACCGCCAATGGCTATGAGATTGAAAAGACCATTGACGGCGAAACCGTTGCCGATGTATTGGAATACGTGCAGTACGACCCCAAGAAATTGGTGCGTCGTTTAGAAATCTGGGTGAGTAAAGCAATTAAAGAAGGTAAGATTACTGAGTCGGAAGGTAAGGAGTTCATCTCAAACTACCGTGCCGGACTTTACGGTTATACCTATTTGGAATAATGAAAGAAAAACTAACGGTTATCAAAGTAGGTGGCAAGATTGTGGAAAGTCCCGACAGTCT
Source organism: Alloprevotella sp. (assembly GCA_045612125.1). GTDB lineage: Bacteria > Bacteroidota > Bacteroidia > Bacteroidales > Bacteroidaceae > Alloprevotella. The sequence continues at coordinate 16,822 of JAZKYK010000091.1, read as the reverse complement.
TGCTGCTTTGTTAAATCAATTTGCCTCAATCGAAGGCTATAAGATTTTAGTGCATGGCGGTGGTCGAACCGCCACAGATATAGCGGCGCGCCTTGGTATTGAAACCACCATGGTTAATGGTCGCCGCATCACCGATGCAGCGATGCTTGATGTTGTCACCATGGTCTATGCAGGGTTAGTCAACAAAAACGTTGTAGCCAAACTTCAGGCCCATGGAGTGAACGCCTTGGGTTTGACAGGTGCTGACATGAATGTCATGGCCTCCGTGAAGCGCCCCGTAAAGGACGTTGACTATGGTTTTGTAGGCGATGTCAAGCAAGCCGACGGTGCTCGCCTGGCGCAGTTGCTTCAATCGGGCATCACCCCCGTTATGGCGCCCCTCACCCACGACGGACAGGGCCATCTGCTCAACACCAATGCCGACACCATCGCTGGCGAGACGGCAAAGGCCTGTGCGCCCTATTTCGAAACAACCTTGGTTTATTGTTTTGAATTCCCTGGCGTAATGAGCAATCCCGACGACCTCAACTCGGTGATTCCCCACATCAATGCCCAGAGTTTTGAGCAATTAAAGGCCGACGGCATCGTTTCGGGCGGTATGATTCCTAAAATAGAAAATGCACTCGCAGCCGTTGAGGCAGGAGTGCATCAAGTGATTATCCGCAAGGCCGACGACATCTCTGTTGGCGGCACGATCATTAAATAACGCAGTCATGACTACAAAATATGAAGTAATGGCCCCTGTGGGCTCTCGCGAATCGCTCGCTGCTGCATTAAAGGCGGGTGCCGACTCTATTTACTTTGGCATTGAGAGCCTCAATATGCGTGCGCACTCTGCCACTAAATTCACCATCGACGATTTGCACGATATCGCTGAGCAATGCAATGCGCTTGGCGTGAAGTCCTACCTCACGGTCAATACGATTATCTACGGCGAGGACCTCCCTTTGATGCGCCAGATTTGCGACGCTGCAAAGGCTGCCGGTATCTCAGCAGTTATTGCCAGCGATGTGGCAGTATTGACATATTGCCACGAAATTGGCCAGGAGATACACCTCTCCACACAACTCAACATCTCAAATATTGAAGCATTGAAATTCTATGCGCGCTATGCCGATGTTGTGGTGCTTGCTCGCGAACTCAACATGACTCAGGTGCAAGCCATTCATGAGCAGATTGAGGCACAGCACATTTGCGGTCCATCGGGCGAGTTGGTGCGCATTGAAATGTTCTGTCATGGTGCGCTCTGCATGGCGGTGAGTGGCAAGTGCTACCTCTCGCTGGACAATTTAGGCCGTTCAGCCAATCGTGGCGAATGCATGCAGATTTGCCGTCGTGGCTATATCGTCACCGACCGCGACACGGGGCTTGAGCTTGAAGTGGACAACAAATACATCATGAGCCCCAAGGACTTAAAAACAATCGGTTTCATCGATAAAATGATAAAGGCTGGGGTGCGTGTGTTCAAGATCGAAGGCCGTGCGCGCAGTGCTGAATATGTTTACACGGTGGTAAAATGCTATAAAGAAGCCATTCAGGCTGTTGAAAACGGCACGTTCTCTGAAGAGCAGGTTGAAGCATGGACAACACGCCTGTCAACCGTATTCAACCGTGGCTTCTGGGATGGCTACTACCAAGGTCAGCACCTTGGCGAATGGAGCCAGAAGTATGGCTCTAACGCCACACAGAAGAAGGTGTATATCGGCAAGGCCATGAAGTATTTCTCAAAGATAGGCGTTGGCGAGTTCCTGATTGAAGCTGGCGATTTAAATGTTGGCGATGAACTTTTAATCACAGGCCCCACAACAGGCGTGATTTACGTAACTGCCGATGAAATCCACACCGATGGTCCAGTGCAGAGCGCTGGCAAGGGCGAGTTCGTGGCCATCAAAGTTCCAGAAAAGGTACGCCCCTCTGACAAGTTATACAAATTCGTTCCCAACACATAAGCCATGAAGCATCTATTATTTGACTTTGGTGGCGTCCTGGTCGATTTAGACAAACAACGCTGCATCGACGCCTTTGCTGCGTTAGGTTTTGACATACGCCCCTACATTGGCACCTACCGCCAGGCAGGGTTTCTCTCGCTTTTTGAAAACGGCAAAATCAACGAACAGGGGTTTTGCCAAAAGCTACGCGAAGAAAGCGGTCAGCCCACACTGAGCGATGAGCAAATCATCACGGCTTGGCAAAGCTACCTCACCGACGTTCCTGCCGAGCGATTGGACATGTTGTTGCGCTTGAAGGAGAAGTACACGCTCCACGTTCTTTCAAACACCAACCCTGTGCATTGGCGCATGGGTGCTGAAGGTTATTTCCGCTATAAGGGCTTGAAGCTGTCCGACTTCTTCGACCACGTTTTCCTAAGCTATGAATTAGGGTTGGAAAAGCCTCAACCCGAAATATTCCAGGCTGTGGTTAATGGCATTGGCTGTGCGCCCAACGATATTTTGTTCTTCGACGATGCAGAGGCCAACTGCGAGGCAGCACGCCAATGTGGCTTGCAAGCCGTTTTGGCACCCGCCAACAGTGCATGGTTGCCCTTCGCCGAACAATTATTAAAGTAGGTTCTTTTTCAACGTCAGTTAGTGGCACTAAAACCCGCCCAGAGGTATTTCCCACCACGCTATTTTACAATAACTCACCCCGTAATCCTTACCCATGGTTGCAACAATAGGTTTTTTTGATGGTGTTCATAAAGGACACCTACACTTACTTCAATCCTTGATTGATGAAGCACGTCGTCGGCAGGATTCTGCCATGGTGATCACCTTTCTCGATCATCCCCGCCGCGTGTTGCGTAAGGATTATATTCCCGAGTTGCTCTCGTCGAACACAGAGAAAGAAATTTTATTGAGCCAGGCAGGGGTTGACGAGGTCGTTTTCCTTGAATTCAACGAAGATTTCAGTCATTTAACGGCCTATGAATTCATGAAAACATACTTACGCGACCGTTTGGGTGTGAATGTGCTTCTCATGGGCTACGACCACCATTTTGGGTGCGACCCCAATGAAACGATTCAGGACATCCAGCGCCATGGCACCGAGTTGGGCATTGAAGTCCTGCCCTGCGATGGGTTTAGGATGGAAAGCACAAAGGTGAGCAGCACCACCATCCGCAGGGCCTTGAAGACAGGCGACCTCAAAACCGCACGCGAATGTTTGGGTTACGACTACAGCATCACGGGCATCATTGTTGAGGGGCATCAGGTGGGCCGATGCATGGGATTCCCCACGGCGAACATTCACCCCTCAAATCCCGATAAACTTCTGCCTGCATGTGGTGTCTATGCCATCCACGCTGAGGTGGGCGCTCAACGCTATGGAGGCGTTTTGAATATCGGTCATCGCCCGACGCTGAACAATGGCAATAACCTGTCGATCGAGGCTCACTTGTTTGATTTCGAGGGCAATCTTTATGGCAAGACCTTAACCGTGAGTCTTGTGGCCCGCTTAAGGGACGAACTCAAATTTGAATCGCGCGAGGACTTGCAGCAGCAAATCCATGCCGATGTCAGCATGGCAAAGCGCATCCTTGCAGCCCAGTAATCAACACGGTTCCAAGTCCAACGTTTTCTCTAAAAACCAACGAAATGAATATATTCCTTCTGTTGCTGCTGTTTTTCTTGTCGCAACTTTTCTCGCAGGTCGGTGCCATGCTGATAGCCTATTTGGTGCCGTCCATTCCTTGTACACCAGGCATGAATATCAATGCCATGGTGCTGGGTTATCTGATGTTGATTTTCAATTTAATTTTGCTCTGGTTATTGCCCAAATGCAAGCTCACCCGCTATGAGTGGTTTGCCACGTGGCCCACTCAGCGCTACAAGATGTTTGGCCCCGTCATTGGCTCTACCTTGCTTTTGGCCTTGGGCACCTCATTATTGGTTCAGCCCTTCGACCTCGACGATGGCGGCAGCACCTTGCTTTTCGAAGCCATGAAGGGCGATGTGCTTTGCGTTGTTCTTTTGGTATTTGTCGGTCCGTTGCTTGAGGAAGTTATTTTCCGCGAAGGTATTTTGCGCCAACTCATCATGCGCTACAAGCTCAATCCCATTTTAAGTATTGTGCTCAGTGCCTTGGCTTTTGGATTTGTTCATGCCAACTTCCTGCAAGCCATCCCTGCCATCCTCATGGGCATTCTTTTAGGTGCTTTTTACATACTTTCGGGCGACATACGTCTGTCCTACACGGCCCACGTGGTGAACAATGCCAGTGCCATATTATTGTTATACTTCCCACAAACGAACGTGATTGACACCAATTGGCCGATGCCCATAGCCTTAGGTTTTGGCGCATTGCTCTGTGCCGGTAGTTTTATGTGGCTCAAGAAACTCTTGCTTCAAAAATGAAAATACGACATATTGACTTAGGCGATAAGCCCCTTTTGTTGGCGCCTATGGAAGATGTGACCGACATTGGTTTTCGTTTGCTTTGTCGAAAGCTCGGTGCTTCGATGGTTTACTCTGAATTTGTGGCTGCCGATGCTTTGGTGCGCATGGTAAATAAAAGTTTGCAGAAACTCACCGTGTGCGATGAAGAGCGCCCCGTGGTCATCCAAATCTACGGCAAGGATCCCATTGCCTGTAGGGACGCGGCGCAGATCGTTGTTGAAACGGCACACCCCGATATTCTGGACATCAACTTTGGTTGCCCCGTGAAACGTGTGGCAGGCAAGGGCGCTGGAGCAGGGATGTTGCAAAACGTACCGCTGATGCTTGAAGTCACCAAGGCTGTTGTAGATGCCGTTGATGTACCTGTGACGGTAAAAACGCGTTTAGGTTGGGACAACGACAGCAAAATCATCGTTCCCCTGGCTGAGCAGTTGCAAGATTGTGGCATTGAAGCCCTCACCATCCATGGTCGCACCCGGGCACAGATGTACACCGGTCAAGCCGACTGGACCCTCATTCGCGAGGTCAAGCAAAACCCACGCATGCACATCCCCATCATTGGCAATGGCGATCTGGTTACAGGCGACGACGCCGTCCGTGCTTTCAGCGAATTTGGTGTAGATGCCGCGATGGTTGGTCGCGCCACCTTTGGACGTCCCTGGGTGTTTAAAGAAATGCACGACGCCCTCCATCCCGATGCTCACGATGTTGAAGCGGTCATCGACAGTCCATACCCCATCATGAGCAACGATTGGAAATTGGATGTTTTAAAGGAGCAGGTTCTCACCAGTGTGCGCCGCATTGACGAGTATCGTGGCATTCTCCATGTGCGCCGCCATTTAGCGGCATCACCGCTGTTCAAGGGCATCCCCGACTTCAAACCCAACCGTGTGGCCATGCTTCGCGCTGAGACCGTTGAAGAACTGTTTGATATCATTGAACGCATACGCCCATTGGTATCGGAATTCAAAGGGTGCTAAACCCTCAACGCTTCATCAAACCGCACGGCAGTTGTACTCTGTACTCTGTGATCTGTACTCTAAACTCTCAACCCTCAACTCTTCACCAAACCGCACTCATGAATATAGCACTTATAGGATACGGCAAAATGGGCCGTATGATCGAAGAAATTGCCCGTTCAAGGGGCCACCAAATCGTATCAATCATTGATATCAATAATCAGGACGACTTTGATTCTGATGCATTCCGCAGCGCCGATGTGGCGATTGAATTTACAAACCCCACAGCCGCTTATGGCAATTACCTGCGTGCCTTTGCACAAGGTGTCAAGGTCGTTAGCGGTTCTACAGGTTGGAAAGCCGACCATGAAGCAGATGTACGCCGCATGTGCTCTGAGGAAGGCAAGACACTCTTTTGGGCGTCAAACTTCAGCTTGGGCGTTGCCCTGTTTGGCGCCGTAAACCGCTACTTGGCGAAATTGATGAATAACTTCCCCGACTATGCGGTGAGCATGGAGGAAACACACCACATCCATAAGCTCGATGCGCCTTCGGGCACTGCCATTACCTTAGCAGAAGACATCATTGAATGTTTGGACGCTAAAAAGGCGTGGGCCCTGGGCACCGTTCAGAATCCCGACGGCAGCCTTACAGGCACCACCGACGTTGCAGCAGACGCCCTGCGCATTGACGCCATTCGTCGCGATGAAGTGCCTGGCATCCACACCATCACGTACGACAGTCCTGCCGATAAGATTGTCATTACGCACGATGCCCACAACCGCCGTGGCTTTGCGCTCGGCGCCGTTCTTGCGGCTGAATTCACCAAGGACCACACCGGTTTATTGTCAATGAACGATCTTTTCAATTTCTAAAGACTATTACCAGCACGGGTATTCAAGCCCTTTTAATGCGTCTGCTTTATGAAAAAAATCAATGCCTCTCGTCTTGATATCATCAAATGCGCCATCGCTTTGGTGCTTTACTTCGCCTTCCTGCTTTGGGTTAAATCATGGTGGGGATTGTTGGTCGTGCCGTTCATCGTTGATTTCTACATCACCAAGAAAATCAAATGGGGATGGTGGAAGGAACTTGAGAATCCCCTTTATCGCTTTGTGATGAGCTGGGTGGACGCTCTCGTATTTGCGGGCATCGTCATGTATTTCTTGAACAATTTCTTTTTCCAGAACTTCGTCATCCCAACATCTTCTTTGGAAAAGACCATGCTTGTGGGCGATTACCTTTGTGTGAGTAAAATGAGCTACGGCCCACGTATTCCGCAAACACCGCTCACCATGCCCCTCACGCAAAATACCATGCCTGCCATTCTTGGCGGTGGCAAGAGCTACCTCGACAAGCCCCATTGGGAATACCGACGCATTGCCGGACTCGGACAGGTGAAGTTAGGCGACATCGTAGTATTCAACTATCCCGCGGGCGACACCGTGTGCGTCAAAGCACAAAACCCCGACTACCGCACCCTCTGCTACATGTTTGGTCAACAAATATTGGCGCAGTCGGGCACTGACTTCACGCCCACGCCATCCATGACCTACGAGCAGCAGCAAGCTGTTTATGCACAGTGGTATGCGCTCGGTCGCCAGTATCTCCATGCACACCCCAATGAATTTGGCGAGGTGTTGGCACGCCCTGTTGATCGTCGCGAGAACTTTGTTAAGCGTTGTGTCGGCATGCCCGGACAAACCCTGCGCATCGTTGAGGGTCAGATTTACCTGGATGGCGCTTTGCAACCACTGCCCGAACACGCGCAATTCAATTACGATGTTGAATTCAAAAAGAGTTTAACCCTCGAAACGATGAGCGAGTTAGGCATCACACGCGAGGATATCTACTGCTACAACTCTGGCAACGGACTGCCACTCACCAAGGCGGTGAAGCAAACCCTGGAACAAACGGGTGTCATTGCCCCCAATGCGCCCATGACCGAACCTTCGTCAACGGCCCTCTACCCTCTTAACATGGCTAAGGACTGGACCACTGCAAACTATGGTGGAGAAGATGGCATTTGGATTCCTAAGCGTGGCGAAACGCGCCAACTCACGCTGGAGACTTTACCCATCTACGAACCATGCATTGCCATCCACGAGGGCAATGACCTTAAAGTAAGCGACGGCAAGATCTTCATCAACGGCAAGGAAACCACCAGCTACACCTTTAAATTCAATTATTATTGGATGATGGGCGACAACCGCGATTGCTCGGCTGACTCACGCTCATGGGGTTTCGTGCCCGAGGATCACATCGTGGGCAAACCGCTCTTTGTATGGCTGTCGCTCGACCCCGACTACGACCTATTCTCAGGCAAGATACGTTGGGAGCGTTTCTTTAAATCAGAATTCTAAGCCCGTACAACGGCCGATGGCGGCAACAACGCAGCGCGGCATAAGCTTTATCCACTCATCCTCCCATCAAGGCTAATTAATACACAGATCGTATGCAACAACCTTTCTCTAAACGTGAGCGAAAGGCCATCTGCGTGGTGGTTTTGCTTTTGGTGCTCTTCATCGGTGGCGGCTTCTACCTCATGCCCCACCTCGTCACCACCAAGGAGATCGTTCTTTCAGAGGCAGCACTATCTGAGTTGAAGCACTTTGATCGTGTTACCTCTGCCATGCAGTCTGCGTCAAGCACCAACGCCCCCGCGTTGTTGCACTTAAAAAACTTCGACCCCAACACCATAGATTCAACCGAATTTATGGCGTTGGGGTTTCCCTTATGGTTAACGAACAACATCCTGAAATACCGCAAGGCGGGAGGACGATGGCGCAAGGCCGAGGATTTCCGCAAATTGTATGGCATGAGCGATGAATTGTTCGCACAAATCAAGCCTTACATCAAAATCACGCCCACCGTCTCTGAGCAAAAGCGCGACAGCATCCACAAACTGCAGCAGCCTAAGTTTGAACACATCACCACCCTTGACCTCAACACCGTGGACACCCTCACGCTGCAGCGCATCCCGGGCATTGGCAAGCACTACGCCAGAAGCATCGTGGCCCTGCGCCATCGCCTGGGTGGCTTCATTGACGTGGCACAACTCAGCATCATCGATGGACTGCCAACCGACATTACCAAATGGTTTGAGGTGAGTCCAGACTTTAAACCCCAGAAGCAAGGACTCAACGAGGCTTCATTTAAGACTTTGGCGCGCCACCCTTACCTCACTTACGAACAGGTAAAGACCCTGAGAAACCACATCAGGAAATACGGTCGATTCAAAGATTGGGGTGAATTGCTGATGTACTCCAACTTCACTGAAAAGGATATTGAGCGCTTACAGATTTATTTTGAATTAGGCATGCCTCAACCCCAGGTTGACAGCACTGCCGCAAAGCCATGACCTACCTGCTCCTTTTCCCACTCATCATCGGGATTGCCTTGGCCGATGCGCTATGCATTCCGTGGCACCTCCAGCCTCAGCCATTCTTATGGGCAGCGGTTGGGGGTGGTGTGCTGTTATGGATTCTGAAACACCGTGTGGCTGAGCGATTCTTCCGTGCCTTATTCAGCCTCTGCATGCTTTGTTTGGGTGCTTTTCTCCAACTCAACGAACGCACAGCGCTCAATGCCGTGACGTGGGCGGAAGAGGCACAACCCTACCGCATCGCCCATGTGCGGCATGTGGATGAGCGCCAATCGACCTATCAGGTGGCAGGCGAGGTCAATGGCCACAAGGTGATGATTGCCCTGCAAAAGGACAGCACTCATGCGGCGCCACAGGTGGGCAAGGCCTTGCTCTTCAGGGCGCGCCTTGAACAGCCAAAACATTCGGGCAATCCAGGCGTTTTCGACTATGCCAATTACTTGATGCGCCAGGGCGTGGCGGGCACTGCTTATTGCACCGCCTCATTGTGGCAGACCTCTGATACCGAGAGCGAATCCCTGCCGCTTACTGTGCGTTTCCTGACCTGGCGCGAACGGGCTGTGACACAACTCAAGCAACACCTCAGCGGCACCTCGCTCGCCATCATCACTGCCATGACCTTAGGCGATAAAAGCATGATTGAACCTGAAACGCGCACAGCCTTTTCTGCCACAGGCGCCAGTCATATCCTTGCCCTTTCGGGCTTGCACCTCAGTATCCTTTACGCTCTGTTGATGTTAACCTTCGGGCAGATGGTGCGCCATCGCCGCGCGCTTTACCGTGCAGTTTCAGTCGTGTGTCTGGTGGGCATTTGGTTGTTTGTGGGCATCGCAGGTGCCCCGCTTTCACTGCTGCGTGCCGCGATCATGCTCACCATCGTTCAGCTTTGTTTATTAGTGAGCCTGGAGCGTTCGTCCCTCAATCATTTGGCGCTTGCTGCACTCATCATTCTTTTGTTTTCGCCGCAGTCGTTGTTTGACGTAGGGTTTCAATTGTCGTTTATTGCCGTTGGCGCCATCTTCATGCTATCGCTCTGTTTTCAGCAGCGTGCATTTGACTGGTACGCCACCCCTCATGGTCCAGTCCGTCGCGCTGTCCAAACCTTGGGGAATGTGCTTGGCGAGATGCTTAAAGTATCCCTGGCTGCACAACTCGGCACCATGGAACTCGTGGCATACTACTTCCACACGGTACCCACCTATGGTTTGTTGGTGAACATCATCGTTATTCCGCTCACTTACATCCTGCTTTGTTGCACCCTTTTGTTTTTCCTCTTGCCCTTCGCACAATGCTTTTTGGGCATAGTCATGCACCACGTGCTTCAATTCATGCTTGATTTCTTAACTGGCGTCAGCATGCTTCCTGCAGCCTTTTTCACGTGGCACCCCACCCCGCTCATGGTCATCACCCTTTATGGTTTTATGGGCGCTTGCCTTTGGCGGGTATATCGCCGCAAACCCACATTCGGGGCGATTATCGCTGGCGGTCTGTGCGCCGGCGTATTCGGTATGAGTTTGATCTTTGCGCATTTCAGGTCGGCTGAGCCTGCCCTATGGATTTACAACAGTCCTAAAGCCGAGGCGGTTCATGTGGTGGTAAACCCACAAGAGCATTTCCTTTGGACCCACGACCGCCAACGCGCGGAAAAGGCACTTTCCTTTGTGGCAAAGGACTATTGGGAAACCGAGGGGTTGGCTGCCCCCGTTTTCCTGCTGGGCGACACGCTTTTGCCTGCATTGAGCGTGGTGAAGCAAGTCATGGTGGTAGGTCCCTGCACCATTGCCCGAGTGGGTCACCGCAGCACCTATCCCCTGCCTTCCGCTGCACCCGAAAAGCCCTTGAACGTTGAGGTGCTTGTGCTGCAACGCGGAGCCACAGCGCCCTTAGCGCAGATCTTAAAATACTACCACCCGCGCACCATCGTTCTGGACGCTTCGTTGAGCGAGGCGCACAGGATGATGTATGCCCAGGCTGCACAGCAATTGGCCATCAACATCCACGACATCAAGCAAAATGGCGCTTTTCAATTGAAGATCCCTTAGACCTCGTCAAAGCGTCAGCAATTATAGGAATTTAAGAACTTGAACCCAACCTAATTAAAAATCCAGACGGTCTGATAAGCCTTGGCGAATAAATAAATTCGCTTATTCTTTAATTCTTGAAAAAACAAGAAAACAGAAGGACGCAATGCTAAAAAGAAATCTAGACGCTTTGATGAGCCACAGCGAATAATTAGAGAATTAGAGACAGTCTGATGAGCTTAGCGAATAAATAAATTCGCTAATTCTTTAATTCTTGAAAAAAACAAGAAAGCAGAAGGACGCAATGCTAAAAAGAAATCTAGAATTAGAGAATTAGAGAATTAAAGACGATCTGATGAGCCTAAGCGAATAATTAGAGACGATCTAATGAGCCTAAGCGAATAATTAGAGACGATCTAATGAGCCTAAGCGAATAAATAATTCGCTAATTCTTTAATTCTTGAAAAAACAAGAAAACAGAAGGGCGCAACGTTAAAAAGAAATCCAGACGCGTTGATGAGCTTAGCGAATAATTAGAGATTTGGCTAATGGCGCTTTTCAATTAAAAGTCCCCGAATAAGGACGCACACAGCGCTGAACCACTAATTACGTTTTTCTCTTGGACAAGTAGTATTCTTTTGCTACTTTTGCAATAATTTGAAAAAGTGCTCGTTATAGCAGTATCCTATCCAATCACCGTTACTGAGCACCATATTCTTTTCACGTCACTAAAACTACAGACGACGCAAATCAATCATGAATGAATTTAGCATTAAAACGCTTTTGAATGCGTTATTGGCATTTAAGAAACAAATCATCATTAACCTGGGCATCGCCTCTGTCTTGGGGATTATTGTAGCATTCAGCATCCCTAAGCAGTATCTGGCTGAAACGTGCCTGGTCTATGAAATCAGCGACGACACGTCCTTAGGTGGCTTGAGTTCCATGGCTTCAGTCATCGGTTTGTCGCTGGGCAGCACCAACGATGCTATTGGTCCCGACTTGTATAAGGAAGTCATCACCACCAATCAATTTATCGCTGAGCTTTTCCCCGTACAGGTGGAAACCATTGATGGGGAGCAAATGACCTTTGGCACCTTCCTAAAGGACAAGACCAAAGATCCGTGGTGGAGCGCAGCCATTAAAGGCACAATAAAAGGGATTAAAGCCCTCATATCTGGCAAGAAGGACAATCTTGAGGACGAAGTGATGAATCCGAAAATGCTGAGCATCGAGCAAGAGGGCATCATCAAGGGTTTGCGTGGCCTTATCAATTGCAGCATCAATGAAAAGACAGGGGTAATCACCTTAGGATTTAGTGCTCAGGACCCCATCGTGGCAACCACGATGGTCGATACCATTATGATTAAGCTGAGGGATGCCATCACCGCCTACCGCACCAACAAGGCACGCCTGGATTTAACCTATTACCATGAGTTGGAGCAACAGGCGCAGGAGGAGTTGGAACGTTGCCGCTTGGCATACGTCAAATTCTCCGACGCCAATCAAGACATACGTTTGCAAAGCTATCTAACGCAAGCCAGCAAATTGGAGAACGACCTGCAAATCGCCACAAGTGCCTACACACAGATCAAGCAGCAATTGCAGTTGGCTCAGGCCAAGGTTCAGGAAAGCACACCTGCCTTCACCATTCTCCAGGAGTCCAGTGTGCCCAACCGTGCCAATTCGCCTAAGAAGATCTTAATTCTTTTTGCCTTCCTGTTCGTCACCGCCATTGGTAGCGCAGGTTATGTGTATGTAAAACTATTGTTTGGAAAATCGCCAGTCAAGTAAGCGAATAGTGAAGAATTTTTTAAAGAACATAAGCCTCCTGCAACTCGGGGGTAATCTCTTGTTTGTTGGATTAATCTTTGTTATCATGATTGATCCAACTAATTCTATTTTGAAGCTCAAGGAGGTGTTCTTTATTCTTCTTTTAGGCTACAACATCGCCTTTTTCAAGCCTAACCTGAAATTGCTTTGGCCTCTGTTGCTGGTGTACTGCGCCATATTCTGCAGTTACATTTGCTGCGTTGTGCGCGGCGAGACCATCGTGCACGAGGAACTGTTTGCCGTGTTCAAGGCCTTCGCCCCTTTAATGCTACTGCCTTGGGTGAAGCACTACAATGTGATGAAACTATCGGTCATTCCAGCTGTGCTGATGGGATGTTTCATGGCGATACTCTACCTCTTCGTGAGTTCCAGCGAGGTCATTGAACTTGCCGTGTGGACCTTCGTGAAGCAGCACAACGACTTCATCATGATGACGCACCGCAACTTCCTGGGCATTCCTTTCTTTGGCATGTACTACAAATCGATCATTTCGCTGGTCTTCACGCTTTTCATCCTGTACTACAAGCTGTCGCACAAGATTTCGTTCTTTGGTATTGTCTGCGTCCTGCTGTTGACCTTTGCCTTCTTGGTGAGCGGCACACGTGCCACCATGCTCCTGCCCTTTGCCATTATTGGGCTCGTGGCGTATTTCCGCATCAAAAACCTGCCCCGCGTCAAATATTTCCTGTATCCCACGCTCTGCATAGCGGGCATCTTGTTTTTGGGCCTCATCCTGATGCTGGCATTTGAAAAGGGCGAAGCGTCCAACGCCATGAAGTATGGCCACTTAACCTCTTATGCCACTCTGTTTAACGAAAACCCCTTGTATTTCATCTTCGGACAAGGCCCCTGCACCAAGTTCTACACCATTGGCTTTGGCGCTGCCGTAACGCAAACCGAGTGGACCTACATTGAACTGATTCGCAACTACGGCATCTTCGCTGTGTTTATGCTCATGGTGATGTTCTACCCCGTTTACGCTTTAATTAAAGCCCCCAAATCAGAATACAACATCGGCATCCTCATGGCCTACATCTGTTACTTATTCATTGCAGGCACCAATCCGCTGTTCATCTCATCCACAGGGATGGCGGTAATGCTGATGATTTACTCTTATATTGAAAGAGAGAAAAACAGAGTACAAGCAATAGAGTACAGATAACCGAGTACAGAGTACAACTGCCATCCGGATTACCATTCCACAATTAGTTTACGAGCGTTACGTGAATTGACGATAGGACCGACACAGAGAGCAGTCCTTAAAACAACACCACTCAAGCGATATCACCACATCACTCCTCACGACATCATGCTAAAAGATTTATTGAAAAAGATATTCTCCAGGGAACGCATTGATCGCTTTTACGTTCCCTACTCCATGTTCTTCAAAAACGCACGCAGAGAGGCGTTCAAGACCTGGGGACCACACACCCAAATCAATGGACCAATCAAAGGCTGCACTGAATTTGTGGCGTTGGACGACTTCACACGCCTCCAGGCCGACACCCGCATCACCTCGATCGGTGGCATGGTGAGAGTCAAGAAATACTCTGCTGTGGCAGCCGACTGTTTGTTTATTCCTGGCAGCCACACTCCTACCGTCGGATTGCCCCAATTCCTGAGCATCACCCACATCAACGATGTTGAGACTGAAATCGTTATTGAGGAAGATGTGTGGGTGGGCTCTCGCTGCACGCTTCTGAACAAGGCGCGTGTGGGTCGAGGTGCGATTGTGGGCGCATGCAGTCTGGTCAATAAGCCCGTGCTCCCCTATGCAGTTGTGGCGGGAGTGCCTGCCAAGGTCATTGCCGTGCGCTTCACGCTTGAGGAAATTCTGAAGCACGAAAGCATCCTTTACCCACCCGAGGAACGACTCGAACGCAGTTATCTTGAAGCGCTCTTTGAAAACGAGTACAAGGATCTGCGCACCATCGGCACTTCCGAGATCAGCGAGGAAGACCAGCTCAAACTACAACAAGCAAAAGCGTATTACAACATCCCGCAATATGAAGGCCATCAATAAAGTCCTTATCAACAGCCTGTCCTTATACGTCAATATGGCGGTCAATATATTGGTTACTCTGCTCGGCACGCGAATCATCCTCGACGAGATGGGAGAAACCAAGTATGGCGTCTATACCTTAATTGCCAGCATGGTTGCCATGCTGGCTTTTGTTAATGCCGCCATGACGGCTGCTTCGCAGCGTTTCCTGTCGTTCTCATTAGGCACGGGAGACCTAAAAAACCTCAAGGAGAACTTCTACACCAGCATGGTCATCCACATCGCTATTGCGGTGTTTCTCTTTGCCCTGTTATCGGTGGGGGGCACGTATCTCATTGAAAACGTGCTGAGCATCAATGCCGAACTGATCTCCTCCACCTACGTCGTGCTGTTCTGCATGATTGTGGGCATCTGCTTCACGGTTCTTGCCGTGCCCTACGAGGCGGCGATGAATGCCCACGAGGACATCAATTGGATTGTGGTCTTCAATATTCTGGAGTCCACCCTCAAGCTGGGCGCTGCTTTCGTCATTATATTCACCCCCTCCGTGCAGTTGGAAGTTTATGCGGGCCTCATCCTCCTCAGTCAGTCGGTAGCATACCTCTGCAAACGCACCTTCGCCCGTCGTCATTATGCCGAAACGCACTACCGCCTGCATGCCGTTGCCGACAAGGGGTTAATGAAGAATATGTTGCAATTTGCGGGGTGGAACTTAATCGGCACAGCCTGTTCCATAGCCCGACAACAAGGTACGGCCATTCTGCTCAACCCCTTCTTTGGCTTAGCCATCAATGCCGCCTATGGTTTGGCGCAACAGGTCAATAGTTTCCTGCTGTTCTTCAGCAGTAGTGTGGTGCGCCCCATGCGCCCCATCATCATCAAGAAAGAGGGCAGTGGCGAGCACGAACAAATGAAGCTCATGGCCTTAACCACCAGCCGAATGACGTTTTTAATGCTCTTACTCGTAGTGGTTCCGCTCTATGTGAATATGCCCTTCATCCTCTCATTGTGGCTAAAGGAGATTCCCGAAGGCACCCTCCTCTTTTGCCAGGCGTTTCTCCTGATCACGCTCATCAGCCAAACCACGGTAGGGTTAGGAATCGCCTTAGAGAGCGTGGGCAAGATACGCACGCTGCAAACCTACGTCGGCGCCATGCACATCCTGCCCATTCCCATTGCTTACGCCCTGTTCACCCAGGGTTTCCCACCCGAAACCATCATGTATTGTATTATTGTCGAGGAACTGATTTGCGTGGTGATGCGCGTATTCATCAGCGTTAAGGATGCCCAGATTGCAGCCAGTCAATCCTTCCAACAAATCATCATCCCCTGCGCCTTCATAGCGATCGCCACCTTTGCCATCACCTCCACCTCCGCCTACCTCTTCACCAATGCCTGGATTCAGTTGATCGCCACCTCATGCGTCACCGCAGCATCAATCCTTATCCTTGGCTACACCTTCTTCCTCAACACCTGGGAGAAGCAACACATCACAGGCATCGTGAGCAGTGTCACAAGAAAAATCATGGGAAAGTAAGCAATTAGAGGTTAGAGCACAGAGTACAACTGCCATGCGGCTCGGTGAAGAGTTGAGAGATGAGAGTTTAGAGCTCAGAGCACAGAGTACAACTGCCATGCGGCTCGGTGTTCCCTTGCTTTCAGCATCTACGGCCTGAAGGGCCAACAAGCACCCAGCCCAGGGCAACGCCCTGGGTTTGTTTATCGTGTGGGGTTGCGCCCTGAATGGGCAAAAACCTTATTATCCAGGGATTTATACCCCAGAGTAGAGTATTCATAATTATAAAAACCAATGAGCACAGAGTATAACTGCCATGCGGCCTTGGCAAGACAGCGAAAGTTAAGGAAACGCCCCAATGGAACGTCTCTACGTTAGCCATTAGAACCGAGAGTTAATCTCTCAACTCTCATCTCTAAACTCTCTCCCTCCGAAGGGCGTGCACCAACAAGAGGACAAGGTTCTCTCAACTCTAAACCCTCATCTCTAAACTTCTTAACGAGGCAAAGCCTCTTCTCTCCTCTCTCAACTCTAAACTCTCAACTCTCTCATAACACATTTAACATTTTGCTTTGATCCTTTCGGCAAAATCTTGAAAAGGGCGAAAAATCAAAATGAAAGTAAAAGGATCAAAAAAGTTTCATTTTGTAAAGTTTTTGAAAAAGGCGTTGATCCTTTCGGGTTTTGGCACGGTTTCTGAAATTTGGATTTT
>JAZKYK010000090.1:0-4145 GCA_045612125.1 Alloprevotella sp. | reverse complement strand
TTAAGGATCTCCTTTTCAGATTTAAGTTTTTCTACCTGCTTTTTTAGTTTTTCTATCTCTAGATCTTTTGCTATTTTCTTCATAACTTTGAGGATTAGTATTTCTACAAAGTTACTAAAAATCAGTGAATTACACAAGATTGAAAAGAACTATTTTGCTACCTAAAGTACTAAAAATCTGTAATGTTAAAACTCAGAAACTTGACATTCTTAAAACACATTTGACGTTAATTTTGAACACCCTACCCTTCAGGCCGTTCCTATCTCCCCTAATTTAGGTATAGGAAAGTTTTACTGATATTAGGTTCGTAATTTCAACTCCTGATTCACATTATTTATTAATGCGGTCACTTCTGTGTTTCACGATATTTACCTTCTTCCTTATCATCCATCATCGACAGATAGGAAGCATAACGCGATGGTGCCAATTGAAGGTTCTCAAGTGCCGCCAGCACAGCGCATCCCGGTTCGTGAGTGTGCGTACAATTATTGAAACGGCAATCCTTTGATATACTAAATATATCCCGGAAATAATGCGCCACTTCCTCTGGTTCAATGTTGAATGTGCCAAAGCCCTTAATACCAGGTATATCAATCACCGAACCGCCGAAGGGCAGATCGCGCAATTCGCTGAACGTGGTCGTGTGCATACCCGAGCCATGCGAAGACGATATGGCTGCTGTTTTCACATTCGCTCCTGGAATAAGAGCATTAAGCAATGTACTTTTACCCACGCCAGAATGCCCCGCGAGCAACGAGGTCTTACCCTTCATGAGCACCCGAATTTCATCCAACCCGTCGTTGTGGAGCGCCGAAATCGGGAAACAAGGATAGCCCACCTGTTGATAAACCGCCATGAGATATTCAGCCTGACTACGTTCAGCCTCATCACAATCGTCCATCTTATTAAAAAGAAGCACCACTGGAACGCGATAAGCCTCAGCCGAAGCAATAAAACGATCAATAAAGGTCGTGGTCGTTTCAGGACGCTGAATTGTGACCACCAAAAGCGCCAAGTCAATATTCGCGGCAAGTATATGGCTCTGTTTCGAAAGGTTTGATGCCTTTCGGATGATGTAGTTGCGGCGCTCATCAATTTCTGTGATAAATGCCACCTCGTTGTTCTCACTTTCGCGAATGGTCACCCCATCGCCCACCGCCACAGGATTTGTAGAGCGAATACCACGCAGGCGAAAGTTACCCTTCACCTTACACTCAATGGTGCGCCCATCGTCAGTACGCACTTCATACCATGAGCCTGTATTTCTAATGACTATACCGTGCACAATCAATAAAAAAGAGAAATCAAAAAAAAGGAGAGATGACAATCAAAGTCCGACCTTCTCTTTTATCCTCTCTCCTTTCTTGAATATTAAACCGTCATGATTTCCTTGCTCTTGTTAACGAGCAATTCATCAACCTTCTTAATCATTTTATCGTGAATCTTCTGAAGGTCAGCCTCTGCATCCTTTTGCATATCTTCTGCAAGACCATCCTTCACGGCCTTCTTAAGTTTTTCAATTCCATCACGACGTGCGTTGCGAATCGCAATCTTTGCATCTTCACCATGAGCATTACATTGCTTAGTAAGATCGCGACGACGCTCTTCTGTAAGAGGAGGAATACCCAAGCGAATCACTTCACCATTATTTTCAGGCATAATACCAACGTTTGAGTCAATAATAGCCTTTTCAATATGATGGAACATTGACTTATCCCAAGGCTTAATCGCAATTGTGCGCGCATCGGGCGTTGTGATCGCTGCAACATTGTTAATGGGCACCATTGAACCATAAGAATTCACACGAATTTCATCAAGGATATGCACGTTAGCCTTACCTGCGCGGATATGGCTCAAAGTTTCTTCAAGGTGCATAACACTCATTTCCATTTTCTCTTCGCAATGAGCGAGACATTCTTTAACGTCAAACATAAAGATTAAATATTACTGTTTAAATTTCTATTTATTTTTTACATTTAGGAGAGGAACGATAATTTCTTTTACCTTTACGCAAAATTTTCCCCAATTCTTCTGCAAATATACAAACAAACGAGCGAGAAATATGAAGCTTACTTCAATATTTTTCACAGCGAGTGCAAAGTATATTAGAGTTTTAACGCAAAATTTGGCAGCAGATGCGTCAATGAGATAAGTTGGCCCAATCAATTGCACGTCAAATAAACGCCTCTTAACGTTCAACGTCCGCCTCTAAATTCTAAAAAAACAGAAAAGGCGATTGCCTGTGTATGAGAGACAATCACCTTTTATTTATAAAAAAAGAAGTGGTTTTATTTCTTTTGATGGATTGGGCGATGTGGGTGTTTATCACAAGCCTTTCCCTCCTTACATTGACCTTGCTTGTCAAAACCACAGGGTTTAAAGTTCTTATGGCCCTTACCTTTCTTAAACATCTTTCCATGCTTCTTACCCATCGCTGGCTTCATGCAATCCTGCTTCATCACCGTTTGCAACTGACGGGCTGTGAGCTTTTGTTGAAACTTCTTGAAATAAGTGCGCTTAATTTTCAAGATCGTTTCCTGACGTTCCAAGCAGCCCTCCATTTGTTTGATAATTTCTTCGTCCGACTGTGGCTTTTGGCACTTTTGCTTCATGCATTCCTCTTTCATTTTTGAAACATATTCCACATAAAGGGGCTTAAACCAAGCAGCTGTAGCGTCGTCCAGCTTAAGTTCATTAGCCAAATGGTTTGAACGTTTTTCAAGACGTTGCTTTTGCTTTTCCGGACTCCATTTTTTATCCGCAGGTTGTGCCACGACACTACCGCATGCAACAACCATAATGAGTGATAATAAAAACTTTTTCATATGACTTAAAAATAAATAATAGTGGGGACGCGTCAAGCTTATCGTCAAAGGCTTTACCGCAATGCACGCCGCATCCCTTCTCATTCAACAATCTAATCGAGGACTTTTAAAATCCGCCCATAGGTGGCATTCCCCCATTCATATTGGGCATTTGTGGGCGATTGCCCCCAGGTGTCCTGCCCGGCATGCGGCGTGCAGGAACGAAAAGGTCGTACAATTGACTTGCCGTAAGTTTTTCGCTAAACAAGGCGATAAACGTGCGCTTCACGTTGGTCTCAGCTTCAGTGCGCTTAAGCGTGTTTTCAAGGCTCTGACGCAATTCGCCCTCGTCCGTTGGTTTCTCTTTAGGCATCGGATACATCTTTCGAATCTCCTCTAAAGCCTTTAGATAAGTGGTATAGGTTTGTGTAAACCAAGGGCGATCCTGTTCTTGTATATCAATACGATCGATAATTCTTGACGCCATCTTTTCAATGCGTTTGTTCTCTTTAGCCTCATCCTGATCTTGTGCAAAAAGTGCCACATGACCACATTGTGCTAACATCAGCAACGATACAATCAATTTCTTCATAGCAAAATGTTTTTTTAATTTTGATATTGCAAATTTACAGAGTTGCCCGTTGCGACGCTTATAAAAAATGTTTTTTTTCATGCCAACCTCGACATTTTGGGGGATTTTATAGACAACTTTTTAATTTTAACGGTTTTTAATGACGTAAAAAGGAGTGGAAGCTCTCTTTTCGCATCGCTTCATGATTAAATTTCTTGGAACGACGCAGCAACGTAAACGACTATGCACCTACTGAAGAAGAAAGAGAAACACAGCAAAAAAAAACATAAGTGTACAACAGGTTTATGACCTAAAACAGCAACGCCAATTATTTTTTATACACCACTTAGCCCTTCCCTTTCAGAGATATTGCCTAACTTTGCCTTAAATTTTAGCTATTAAGAGAGCCGAAAGGCAGCTCCGCCTTGGTGGTTAACACAAAGCTCCTGCCTCCCCCAAAAAAGTGAAGCAGATCATTTCTTTCATGACACTAATATGTCTGAATCAGGAGTTAAATCCAGAGTATTTTATCGTCATTTAAGAACAAAGCCGAATGGTACGCCCTGAAGGGGCATCAGCTATTAGCCCAGGGTAAGTGACCGTAGGGAACGGCACCCTGGGTGGGGGTATCCCGGATGGTTCGCCCTGAAAGGTAGGGTGTTCCTATCTCCCCTAATTTAGGTATAGGAAAGTTTTACTGATATTAGGTTCGTAATTTCAACTCCTGATTCACATAATATATAAAACACAACAAAATAATGAAAATAGCA
>JAZKYK010000089.1:0-30139 GCA_045612125.1 Alloprevotella sp. | reverse complement strand
CATTCCGTGTCGGCCCGTCGTCAATCAACAGTCCTATCTCATTTACAATTATTGCTATCCAGCAAACTGTTGTTGAGGAGTAACGGCCTGAAGGGCCAATAAGCACCCAGCCCAGGGCAACGCCCTGGGTTTATGGACGGTACAGGATTCCGCCCTGAATGGGCAAAAGCATTGTTTTTCAATATTTTACAATTGCTTTCACTCTTTTAGGCAGGGTGTTCAAAATTGAAAGACAGATGAGATAGAGTACTTTTTGAAAGTTTAGAGTTGAGAGTTTAGAGGGGTTAGAGGCTTTGCCTCTTTGGGGAGAGGATAGCACAGAGTACAACTGCCATGCGGTTTCGTACTCCTGACTTTTAGCGCATTTACTATTACACAGAATTTCTTTTTTTTTGAACACGAACTGAAGGTTTCGCAAGTCAATTATTCGAATTGCACGCTACAAGTTTAGAGAGTAATTCGTGTTCCCAAGAGAAAGTATATTCGCTTTTGTAGTTTGCTTCGTTAAGCAACTTGTTATTTTATTGCTCCGCCCTGCAAAATGCCGAAGGTGTCTTTGCTCTGTAACTGCGGCGGTTCCTGGATTAAAAAGTGAAGCAGGTGTTTTTTTTTTTATTGTACTGAGCCAGACGAGGCGCAAAGCTTTTTTTACGTGATTTTTATTCAAATCCATCGTTTGTAACCTTCCACATGGCGCGCCCGTATGCCCCGAAATCGTGTTTACCCCTGGCGCCAATAAAAGATTTTAGGCAAAGCTTTTTGTCGTTTCAAAAGAATGGGGTATTTTTGTGTGATTATATGCAAAAACGATTAACGCAAAATGAATGTTACTTTTAGAATAGAATACAAGGTTCAGGCCAACGAACAGTTGGGCGTTCGTCTTTCCCAAAATGCAAAGCCCTTGGTGCTTTCTACAGCCGATGGTTATCAGTGGGAGGGTACGTTTGATTTGAACTTGAATGAAAACACGCTGTTTGAATACCGATACGTGGTGTTGCTTGGCGGCGAAGTGATTCGCGAAGAATTGGGGCGCATCCCTCATTGCGTGCTGCCAGCACATCGCGGTGGCTGCACGCTTGTGATTAGTGATCGTTGGCGCGACCTTCCTTACGCCTCTTATTTGTTTAGCTCAGCGTTCTCCGCTCAGGAATTGGCTTGCCAACCGAAGTTTGACGCTGATCGGGCGGGGGCGGTGGTGGTGCGTGCGCTCTGCCCGTCGTTATCCAAGCAAGGTTTGCGCTTGATGATGGTGGGCGAAGGTGCCCTTCTTGGTGAATGGGTGCCCCAACGCGGTTTGCCCATGACTGAGGTCCGTCCGAATGTTTGGCAGGCGGTGCTTCCGCCCGAAAGGCTGGGTGATGTTGGCGCTTATAAATTTGTGTCGATTCACGCCAAATCCTTAGAGGTTGCGGAATGGGAGGGTGGCGAAAACCGTCGGTTGTTCGTGCCCAACACCGAAAGTGGTGCCTACTATTATTTGCGCGAACAAGAGGTTTATTTCCCTTCAACCCATATCCGAGTTGCGGGTACGGCAATTCCCGTATTCTCATTGCGTTCGGAAGGTAGTCAAGGCGTTGGTGACTTCGGCGACCTGCGCCAAACGCTGGATTGGTGCTTGAAAACCAAGCAACGCGTGCTTCAGATACTGCCCATAAACGACACCACGGCAACGCACACGACGGCCGATTCATATCCCTACAACAGCATTTCTATTTATGCCTTCCATCCCATGTACATCGACCTTCGACAATTGGGCGGCTTGAAGGATGCGCAATTGGAAGAGCAATTCCAACAGCGTTTTCGTGCTTTGAATGCCTTGTTGATGGTCGATTACGAGGCTACGAACATCGCCAAGCGCGAATACCTGCGCTGTTTCTTTGAAGAACAAGGCGAGGAGGTGATGCAAAGCCAGGACGCCAAGCAATTCGTGAAGGACAACAACGCGTGGTTGTTGGCTTATGCTGCGTTTAGTTACTTGCGCGATCAATACAACACCTCCGACTTCCGCACTTGGCCCCAATATTCAACCTATAATGCTGAGGAGGTTGAGCGTTTGGCACGGAACAACAAAAACGTGGCGTTCTATTGCTTTATGCAATACTTGCTGCATCAACAACTGAGTGCGGTGAGCCAGTATGCCAGTGAGAAAGGCATTATCCTGAAAGGCGATATTCCCATTGGCATCAGCAGATGTAGTGTTGAGGCTTGGGTGGAACCCCATTACTTCAATATGAATGGCCAGGCTGGTGCACCACCCGATGCCTTTTCAGCAAACGGACAGAACTGGGGGTTCCCAACCTACAATTGGGACGTGATGCAGCGCGATGGCTATGCGTGGTGGCAACGCCGTTTCAAAAAGATGTCGGAGTACTTCACGGCCTACCGTATTGACCATATCTTAGGGTTCTTTAGAATCTGGGAAATACCGACGCATTCTGTTCATGGCCTGCTGGGGCAGTTCGCGCCTGCATTGCCCTTGAGCAAGGACGATGTGCATGAAAAAGGTTTGAATTTGGACTGGGACGAATTGGTGGCGCCCTGGATTGACGATGCTTTGATTTACTCGATCTTTGGCAGTCATGCACCTTATGTTCAAACCACCTTCCTGCAGCAGAACGCCGCCAATAAACGTTGGCGTTTAAAGGACCATTGCGACACACAGCGAAAGATTGTGGCGTTGCCCATAAGCGATGGCTATGCTCCCGATGCATGGGCTGAAATTATTGAGGGCTTGATTCAATTAACGAATAACGTGCTTTTCGTTGTTGACCGTACGGACGCCACGAAACTGCATCCGCGTATTTTGGCACAAACGGCCCCCGTGTTCCAACGCTTGACATGGCAACAACGCGAAGCATTCATTGAAATTCACGACCACTACTTCTACCATCGTCACAACCAATTCTGGTACGAACAGGCGATGAAGAAATTGCCAGCCTTACTCAATGCCGCCCCGATGTTGGCGTGTGGCGAGGACCTTGGCATGGTGCCCGATTGTGTGCCCTGGGTGATGAATGAATTGCAGATCCTGAGTTTGGAAATTCAGCGCATGCCCAAAGCGATGGGGGCGGAGTTCGGCGCGCCATGGGCTTATCCTTATCGTTCGGTGTGTACGCTTTCAACGCATGATATGGCCACTTTGCGTGGCTGGTGGCAAGAGGACGAAGCTTTAACGCGCCGCTTCTACCACACGCAGTTGGGGCATGGCGAACCCTATCCTGTGAAGGCTGAGTCATGGCTTTGTCAGGAAATCGTGCAACGTAATTTAGAGGCCCCCTCAATCTTTGCGGTGATGGCGCTTCAGGATTGGTTCTCAATGGACGATAATTTGCGTTACCCTAATCCTGATGCTGAGCGCATTAATGTGCCTGCAAACCCCAACCATTATTGGGGCTACCGCATGCATGTGACTTTAGAGGACTTAATGGCGCAAGATGAATTTAATGAGTTCCTGGCAGAACTGTTTGTACGTACACAACGTGCGAAGTAGGGGTTGCTTGATAGTTGAACATTAAAAAACAACGTATGAATTGTAAATCGATATTGAGCGCTTTAATCGCGTTGATATTGTGCGCGCCATTATGTGCACAAGAAAAAATAAAGGTAGCGTGTGTGGGCAACAGTGTGACCTATGGTTATAAGGTGCCTAACCGCGAGACGAATGCCTATCCAGCACGTTTGCAAACGATGCTTGGTGAACAGTTTGAAGTGCAGAACTTTGGTCATTCTGGGGCAACATTGCTACGCAAGGGGCATCGTCCGTATATGTCGTTGCCTGAATTTAAAAATGCGATGGCGTTTCAAGCTGATTTGGTGGTGATTCATTTGGGCTTGAATGATACTGACCCCAGAAACTGGCCCAATTACCGTCAGGAATTTGTGGCGGATTACCATGCCTTGATTGATTCTATGCGTGTGGCAAACCCCAAGGCAAAGATTTGGATTTGCAGAATGACCCCAATTTCGCACGACCATCGCCGCTATTTGAGTGGCACGCGCGATTGGCATGCACAAATCCAGAAAGCCATTGAGCAAGTGGCAAAGGGTTATGACGATATTGAAGTTATTGACCTTTTCGAACCTTTCCATGCACGCTACGATCTTTTCCCCGATGCCTTACATCCTGAAGTGGAAGGTGCAGAAATGCTGGCGAAGATTGTATATGCTCACCTCACGGGTGATTTCGGCGGTTTGCAGATGCCAACTTATTTTTCGGATAACATGGTGGTGCAACGTGATGCACCGATTGCGATTAGCGGAAAGGCGAATGCAGGCGAACGTATAAAAGTGACGTTTGCAGGCAAGAAGCAAAAGACCGAGGTGGCGAAAAACGGCACATGGCAAGTTACGTTTGATTCAATGCCAGCCGGTGGACCTTATGAACTTTGTGTGTATGCACAAAGCGACACCTTGAAATATACCAATGTGTGGCTCGGTGATGTATGGGTTTGTTCCGGACAGTCCAATATGGAATTTCCTTTAAGCTCTGCCATTGACGGTCCTGCCGATGCCAAGGCGAAGGGCAACAATCCTCGTTTGCACCTTTTCCACATGCAACCCATCACCACAACTTACGATTTCCAATGGGATGAAGCTACTTGCGCCGCAACAAACCGCAATGAGTTTTATAAAGGTTTGAAGTGGACGATGAGCGACGAACAAAGTGCACTTAAATTCTCTGCCATCGCTTTCCATTTTGGTCAGGTCCTGACGGATAGTTTAAGCGACCTGCACGTAGGGTTGGTATTGAATGCTGTGGGCGGATCAACTACTGAAAGTTGGATTGACCGTGCTACGTTGGAATATGAATTCCCTCAAATTCTGTATCAATGGACAAAGGGCGATTTCGGTCAGGAATGGGCGCGCCAACGTGCTTTGCGTAATATATCAGCCAGTAAAAATCCAATGCAGCGTCATCCATTTATGCCCCACTACCTTTTTGATGCAGGTATGCGTCCTTTAAAGGGTATGGCGTGCAACGGTGTGTTGTGGTATCAAGGCGAATCCAACGCGCATAATGTTGAGTTGCACGAAAATCTTTTTGAATTGCTTCAAAAAAGCTGGCGTAAGTTCTTTAAACATGAAGATTTGCCCTTCTACATGGTTCAGTTGTCCAGCATCGCGCCTCGCCACAGTTGGCCTCATTTTAGAGATAGCCAGCGCCGTATGGCTCAGCGCTTGCCACACACGTATATGGCAGTAAGCAGTGATGTGGGCGATTCGCTCGATGTTCACCCCCGCAATAAGAAAACTGTGGCGGGGCGCTTAGCGCTGAGTTCGCTGAAGCACACGTATCAATTTAATCTTACAGCTTCGGGTCCAGAGTACGTGTCGCACCAATGCTACAAAAATAAGGTTGTGGTTCAATTTGCGCATGCCGATGGTTTGAAGACCCGTGCCGATCAAGCACTTTGTGGTTTTGAGATTGCAGCCGAAGATGGGCTTTTCTATCCTGCACAAGCTGTGATTAAGGGCACAACAGTCGTTGTTTCTTCGCCTTCAGTAAAACAACCACGTTACGTGCGTTACGCTTGGACGCCTTTTGCCAATGCTGCTAATTTAATCAATGGCGCAGGTTTGCCCGCGAGCACGTTTACAACCGAGGAATTTTAAGGATAGAATCGACCTGAAAGAACAACGTTGAAAGGTTATGGCTGTAACCTTTCAACGCTGTTGTATTCCAATAAGAAAGATAATATTTGCGAAAAATCAATTGTTTATGTCTATAACATCCCTTGTACGCCCTTTTTTCCTGCCGCGTACCTATGAAATTGATAAATACGCCACTCAGGCTGAAACGATTCAGCGTAAAGTGTTGAAGCATTTGCTTCATCGAGCATCAAACACAGAGTGGGGTAAAAAATACGATTATGCTCATACGAACGACTATGAAACCTTTGCCAGTCGTGTGCCTTTAAATAACTATGATACGCTCAAAGATGATATTGACCGCATGCGTCAAGGACAAGCCAATGTGCTTTGGCCCGGACGTGTGAAATGGTATGCCAAGTCATCGGGCACAACAAGCGATAAAAGTAAATTTATTCCAGTTAGCCAGGAGTATTTAAAGGACACACATTACCGAGGTGGTGCGGATGTCGTGGCGTTGTATTTGCGCAATCGTCCCGATAGCCGTGTGTTTGATGGTCGCGCCCTGATATTGGGTGGAAGCCATGCGCCCAACTACGACACGAAGGATTCCTTGGTGGGCGACCTCTCGGCCATCCTTATTGAGAATATCAATCCTATTGTTAATTTATTGCGTGTGCCAAAGAAGGAAGTGGCGCTGTTGTCGGATTTTGAAGAAAAACGCGACCGCATTGCTGCGTATGCCAAGGATAAGAATGTGACGAATATTTCAGGTGTTCCTTCATGGATGATGGCAGTGATTCGCCGCACGCTTGATATCACTGGTAAGACCGACCTGTCGGAGGTGTGGCCTAATCTCGAGGTGTTCTTCCATGGCGGTGTTGCTTTCACACCTTATCGCGAACAATACCGTAAGTTAATTACCTCGTCGCGCATGCAGTACATGGAAACCTACAATGCTTCGGAGGGCTTTTTTGGTATTCAAAATGACCCATCGGACCGTGCCATGTTGTTGATGCTCGACTATGGTGTGTTCTATGAGTTCATTCCACTTGAGGAAGTAGATAATCCCAATCCACGCGTCCTTCCTTTATGGGAAGTAGAGGTGGGCAAGAATTATGCCATTGTAATTTCTACATCATGCGGTCTGTGGCGTTATCAAATTGGCGATACTGTGCGCTTCACGTCAGTCAACCCTTATAAGTTTGTGATTTCCGGACGTACCAAGAGTTTTATCAATGCCTTTGGCGAGGAACTTATTGTGGATAATGCCGAACAAGGTTTGCAAGAGGCCTGCCGCCTTACTGGAGCCCAGGTAAAAGAATATACCGCAGCCCCTGTATTCATGGATGCTGAGGGTAAGTGTCGTCATCAATGGGTGATTGAATTTTCACGTGAACCTCAAAATCCCGAAGAGTTTGCAACGCTTCTGGATCAAGCTTTGCAGCGCGTTAATTCGGATTATGAAGCCAAGCGTTATAAAGATCTGACCCTCCAACCCCTGCAGATGATTGTGGCACCCAACGGACTTTTTGATTCTTGGCTTAAGAAAAAGGGAAAGTTGGGCGGACAGCATAAGGTGCCTCGATTGGCCAATAACCGAGACATCATGGAAGAAATCCTCAAGGAGTTAAATGAAGTCAAATAATTCAGTTGTCGGAATATATGATTACTAAAGGAATACAACCTGTGCAGAAGTTATTGTTCCCCCTCAAGAAAACCGTTTTGGGGATCTTGCTTTGTGGGGCGATGATGGGTTGTAACTATGCAGATGATGCAGTTCAAATTGAAGGGAGTATCAAAAATATTCGACAGGCAGAATTGTTTTTGATCTCCGATATGGGCGCAACGCAGCGCATTGATACCATTTATGTCAAGGATGGTGAATACAGTTATCAGCGTAAGTTGACAGAAGGAGAGATATTAACCTTGCTGTTCCCGAATTACTATGCACTGCCCATCGTTGCTTATCCTGGCGATGAACTGCGCATTAAAAGCGATGCGACGCACTTGGCACAAACGATTGTGAAGGGTAGTGTGGATAATGAACTGCTCACTGATTTTCGGATTGCTATGGAGGGAAAGAGCGAAGAAGAACAGAGCTTGGCGGCGCAACAATTTATCTACGATAATGTGACCACGCAAGCCGCAATAGTACTTTTCAGACGCTACTTCGTGCAGCAAAAGGATATCGTTGTTGCCGAAACCATGCCCTTGCTCGATACCTTGACTAAAGTGATGCCCGATAATGTGGCCCTGCGTGGATTGTCGCAGTTGGTGCAATTACGCATGCAAACCCATGAAGGGCAGTCTATTCCAAATATGGAAGAGGTGACCATGGCTGGCGATACGGTTCGCACAGAGCAGTTCCTCGGCAAACCCACCGTCTTTACGTTTTGGGCTTCATGGACCAAGGACCACCGCACATTTGTCAGAACGATGTCGCAGTTGGAACGTGATTTTGCAGATAAGGTGAATTTCTTGCATGTGTCGCTTGATGCTTCGCGCAAGAACGTTCGGAGTGTACTGCGTTACGACACGCTGACAGCTCCTGTCGTTTGCGATCAAGAAGCATTGTCTTCACCTCTGATGTCAGCCTTTGGTATTAATCAAGTGCCACAAATCTTAATTGCAGACAAGGATGGCAAGTTCCTAAAGAAAGACGTGTCGGTGCATCAATTAAAAGATGAATTAAATAAAATTGTGGAGTAGTTAGCTCTTTGAACATTCAATAATTAATTTGAAATATGCTTGCAAAAACGATTACAGCAACGGTTAATGGATTGAATGCGGAATGCATTACCGTCGAAGTCCATACCTCCACTTCTGGGAAGTCGGAGACGTTTATGGTGGGCTTGCCTGATAATGCTGTAAAGGAAAGTCGTTCGCGCATTTATGCGGCTCTGAATACCTCTTCTTTTTTCTTGCCCCAACCCCAAATCACAACCATTAACCTGGCCCCTGCCGATGTTAAAAAAGAAGGTACGGGCTATGATTTGCCTGTGGCTATAGGGTTGTTAGCTGCTGCTAAAATCGTGTCGTTAGAACGCCTTTCACGATTTATGCTGGTGGGCGAGTTGGGCTTAGATGGTTCTATCCGAAGCATCCGAGGGGCTTTGCCGATTGCAATCCGAGCACGAGCTGAGCATTTTGAAGGATTAATCGTGCCCGAAGCCAATGTGCGTGAGGCTGCTGTGGTGAACAACCTCAAGGTTTACGGGGCGTCAACCCTTGTTGACGTGGTTAAGTTCTTAAACGGAATGGATACCCTTCAACCTTGTGAAATCAATACACGCGAGGAATTTTACAAAGCACAAACTGAAACCCAACTGGACTTTGCCGATGTAAAAGGACAGGAATTTGTGAAGCGCGCCTTTGAAATTGCCGCAGCTGGTGGGCATAATATGATTCTTGTTGGGGCACCAGGTTGTGGTAAGAGTATGATGGCTAAGCGCTTGCCTTCGATCCTGCCGCACTTGTCATTGGCGGAGAGTCTGGAGACGACCCAAATCCATTCCATTGCCGGCAAACTTGATGCCTCGTCCACGTTAATTGCTAAGCGTCCGTTTCGTGCGCCACACCACACCATCTCCGATACGGCTTTGATTGGTGGGGGTACGACTTTTCAACCAGGCGAAATCAGTTTGGCGCACAATGGCGTTTTGTTCCTGGACGAACTTCCTGAGTATTCACGTAATGCGCTTGAAACGTTGCGTCAACCCTTAGAGGATCGCACCATTACCATCTCGCGCACGAAATACCGCACCACATTGCCTTGTTCCTTTATGCTTGTGGCAGCCATGAATCCCTGTCCCTGTGGATTTTATAATCACCCCACACGACATTGTGAATGTTCGCCAGGACAAATTCATCGTTACATGAATAAAATCTCTGGACCATTGTTGGACCGTATCGACCTGCAGTGTGAAATCATGCCGTTAAGTTTTGAAGAAATGCAAACGGCAAGGGCTGGAGAGCGTAGCGAGGTGATTCGCCAGCGTGTTATCCAAGCCAGAGCTTTGCAAACGGAACGATTTAAAGACGAACCGCACATTCACTGTAATGCACAGATGAATGAGAAACTGATGGCGCGTTATTGCGCTTTAGATCAAGACTCCACCGATTTACTGCGCACAATCATGGAGCGCCGACAATTATCAGCGCGTGCCTATACCCGAATCCTAAAGGTGGCACGCACCATTGCCGATCTTGATGGCGAACCGCAAATCAAAAGTCAACACATCTCTGAAGCTGCAAGCTATAGAAATTTAGACCGCAGCGATTGGGGTGAATAATAAATGTTATATAGTATGAATAAGAAAACGTTATTTGTTTTAGTCAGCGCATTTTGTGCGTTGGTAGGGTGTTCCTCTTCACAGAATAAAGAAGCGGAAGAAACTGTTAATCAAACTTCAGCCTATGATGGTGAAATCAACAAGCATCCCTATGTTGATTTAGGTTTGAGCGTATTTTGGTCGCCCATGAATGTGGGTGCAGAAACAGCTGCTGAGTGTGGCAAATATTTCGCTTGGGGCGAAGTGGATACCGCAAAGGTTGAATTTACTGTTGAGAATGCAACGACGTTCAATAAGTCGTATGCACGTGAGATGCAAGGTAATATCGACCATGATGCGGCACGTTATCTGTGGCGTCACACCTGGCGCATGCCTACAAAAGAGGAGGTCGCTGAATTGATAGAGAAGTGCGTATGGCATAAGGATACGGTGGATAATCGTATGGGCTACACTATTGAAGGTCCTAATGGTAAAACCATTTTCTTGCCAGCTTGTGGTCAAATGTTTGTAGAGCTTGAAGCACCCGATTCATGTACGCAAGAGGGCTTTTATTGGACAGGTTCTCACACCAAAGGACGTGCTGAAAAAGAAAAAGCATTTGCATTAGTGTTTGGTGTTGCCGATAGTGCAACCGTAGAAGAATTGCCACGTTACACCGGCTTCTGTATTCGTCCTGTTTCAAACAAGTAATTGATAAAATAAAGAGAGCATTTTGCAAAATCATGTGCAAAATGCTCTCTTTGTTTTGTTCTGGGGATGTTGAGGACTTGACAAGGTCACGAACAATGAATGTTGACCGTTGTTTCACCGTCTTAAAAGGGTAGGGCGGATTGATCTTGGCTGGTGCGTTCGTTGTTCCTCACGCTTGTGTTTTATTAAAAAGGATTTACCTGTTCTTCAAGGATGTCGTTGACCAATTGATTGGCTAATGAACTGGTGCCAATTCTAAAGAGGTTCTTGTCGATGAATTCCTGACCGAGAATTTCTCGTACGATGGTGTAGTAGGTCAGGGCATCGTCAACCGATTTGATTCCTCCTGCAGCTTTAAAGCCCACTAAGCGACCTGTTTTTTCTTTGTATTCCTTAATCGCCTTACACATGACGTAAGCGGCTACGGGTGTTGCGGAGATGCTGATTTTGCCTGTTGATGTCTTGATGAAGTCCGCACCTGAGCACATAGCCAAAATAGCTGCTTTTTTAATGGTTTGAGCTTCCATGAGTGCTCCTGTTTCAAGGATGACCTTGAGGGGTGTGTCGCCTCCGGCGGCTTTAATTTCAGAAATCTCATCAGAGCAAGTTTCGTAGTCTTCGCTCAGGAATGTGCCTACACTTAAAACCATGTCGATTTCAGTTGCACCATCTTTAATGGCTAATGCAGTTTCGATGGTTTTAACTTCCAGGAATGTTTGTGATGAGGGGAATCCACCGCTAACACATGCAATTTCAATGCCTTCGGCTTCTAAGCTGTCGCTTACGATCTTTGCGAAGTTGGGATAAACGCAAATTGACGCAATCTTAGGCAACTCGGGATGCTCGTCGTAAAAGCGATTAACCTTTTCTGTTAGTTTTAAGACAGACTCCTGTGAATCCACAACGGTCAGTGTCGTGAGTTCCACGGCGTGAAGTAGTTGTTGCTTCACCGAAGGGGTGTTGTAAAACGCCTTTTTTTCTTCAATGAGTTTTGTTACTTCATGGTGTATGCGCTCTGTGTTTAGCGCATTGCAATTGTAGGCGTCAAAGAGTGCCAGGTATTTCCCTGATTCGTTTGAATAAGTTGTCATGTGATGAGTGTTATGTGATGCAAAATGATATTTATGTTGGATTTTTTTAATTCCTTAATATCCTTTGCAAAGTTACATATTCAGTTTTAAATGTCGTTGTTTCGCGGGTGTCTATTTCTTCCAAAATCTTGCGGTGAGGTCGGTGAGCGTGTGGTCCTGCTCAACGCGATAAAACCGCTGGTTGGTGGTTCTGCTGTTTAATCCACCCAGGGCGGCTTTGTACGGACCGACCTTAACATAATCGAAGGCTTCGGGGTTGAATGTTTTGGGTAAATCCTGGCAACCGCTGTACCATCCTGTTTTTAAACCATTGTAATGCTTTTTGATGTCGGCCAACAGTTGTTGCACCATTTGAGGGTCGTTGTCGCCGCCCATCAAGGCGATGCATGTGATTTCACCCTCGTATTTGTTGATCAATCCAAACAACGTTTCTTGAGTCAATGGTTCGCCGATGTCGCCCATGAGTATGGAACTGTGGCACCCCGGACATCGATTGGGACATAATGAAAGGTTTATGGCAAGCGTGACTTCATCGGGAAACTCTTGAAACACGATGTCGTAAGTGAGGTATTTTAACATAGCTATTTTTTAAGGTCTTGAGGTTCGTTTTTTTGAAATGGGTGTAGAGAGAATAGGGGATAACTGCAATGCGGCATGCAAGCAAGCGTTTGGGGACAAACCCTTTGGTTTACTCGTGTCCGGTTATTCCTGTGGTTTTACTCATCCTTTTCAATTGAAGCGACCATGCAAGATAATAAAAACGCCTACGAGGTGTCCCGAAATAAAAAAGCAGAGTGCATAGCTCGCTTCATGGGCTTGTGCTCGTAGGCGTTAAGTGTTTATAGTCAAAAATACTATTGGTTCTGATTTCTGCAAGACGCATTATTCATAAGTACCATAATGGCGACGTGCCGCTTCTTTTTGACGGTCAAGTGAGAAGTTGCTCACGCGCTTCAAGTAGCCAATGATTCTTGTGAGGTAGTCCACATTCTTTGAACCGCAATGAGGGCATTCCTTGAGGTATCTCTTGTCGATCTTACCGCA
This sequence comes from Alloprevotella sp., assembly GCA_045612125.1. Classification (GTDB taxonomy): domain Bacteria; phylum Bacteroidota; class Bacteroidia; order Bacteroidales; family Bacteroidaceae; genus Alloprevotella. The sequence goes on along the minus strand of JAZKYK010000089.1, from coordinate 17,430 downwards.
ATCCGTACACAAAGTGTTGGGGATGTTGAAGGTGAAGTAGTTGCAACCTTCCTTAGCTGCGATGCGAAGCAATTGGCGGTATTGTGGTTCGCTCAAGTGTTCCTCCAAGTTCATGTGGAGTGCAGAACCACCAGTGAGGTGAGAGATGTATTTGCGTCCGTGCAAGCGGAACTTCTCAATGGTGTCAACCTTTGTGTCTTCCACGACATAGAAGTATGAATTGTAACAATCGCGTGGCACGAAGTAACCAGCTTCACGGTCCCAGCGTGCATGCTTCACACCAACGTTTTCAGCAGGAATCATTTCGCAGTTGAAAAGAATTTCCTTTGAGCGGTATTGCATGTTGTATTTTTCAATCAAGCTCAGAATGTTTTCAACGAATGTTGCGTATTCGTCATTGTCTGAAATGGTGAGGCCAAGACTTTCAGCAGCTTCAACCATACCGTTAACCCCAATGGTGAGGTATTGACGCTTGATATTGATGTAGCCAGCATCGAAAAGTGGAAGCATGCCCTTGTTGAGCAAGTTCTTGAGGTTTTCATTGTAAGCCATCTGTACCTTGTGAACGAGGTCAACCACTTCATTCAGGAAATCAACATAGGGACGGCCCTCACGTGTAGCTTGTTGCACACAACGGTTGAGGTTGATGGTGAGCACTGACTTAGAACCTGTACTTACACCGCCAGCACCGAGTGTGTATGAGAAGCCGTTGTCCTGAATTTCATTGCGCAAACGGCAGCATGATGCCAAAGAGTCGGCATTGTCGCTCATGTAGGTAAAGAATGAGTGACCTTCTGCATACATTCGTGCTGTGAGGTCGCCGTATTCCTTGTCCTTAACATCGCCGTTTTCGGTGAGCAACGCCATGGTTTCAACAGGGAATGTCAATACGGTCTTGGTGCGTTCAGCGTTAAACCAAGTCATGAAACGTTGTTGTAACCAGCTCACACCATTCCAGTTGGGTTGTGAACCATCAGGGAAATAGAAATTACCGAAAATGCTTTCGAAGTAATATTTATCGTAGTAAGAGATGTTCCAGAACACACTTTGGAAATTTCTCGCACCAGTGGGTTGATTGATGGAGTAAACGATTTGTTCAAAGCAGTCTGTAATCACCTTGTCGATGGTGCGTCCGCGGAGCGATAAATCTGCTTTGTCGTTTGATCTGGTGTAATAGTCCTCGCCGTATTCTTTTTCAAGGAAGTAATTCATATACATCAAGAACTCGGGTGTCGCACAAGCACCAGAAAGCATACTTGACACGATAAACACCATATTCACGAAACCGCCACAGAAACTCTTGAGGTTTGTGGGTGCAGTAGAGTTACCACCGATGCTCTTTGTGCCGCTCAAGAGCCATGGATACATGGTGATTGAGGCGCAATAATTGGCAAGGCTTGTTTCGTCGTTTTTGTAGATGTAGTGGTTCTTAAGCAAGTAGATGTAGCGGTCTGCCACTTCCTTGCCGTACATTTCCTTAATGCGGTCGCAAAGCAAACGACGGTTTAAACGGATAAAGCCCTGCTTGGGAAGTTCACTGATCAGCGTTGCAATGTTTTTGTTTTCAACATTAGCGTTGGCATCAAACTTAGAACCACTCGCAGGATTGATGGAGTCGCAGTAGTCCATCAAGAAGTTGAGTTTTTCAGCTGTTTCGCGGTCTTCAGAGTGGCGTTGTCTGTAAAGCATGAATGCTTTTGCCGCTTTGAAGTGGCATTCTGCCATCAAGGCTACCTCAACTTGATTTTGAATATCTTCCACGCTCATGCCGTTGCAGAACATGAGGCGATCAACGATCTTGCTGAGTTGCTCTGCAGTGATGTGCTCGTTGACGTTGGTGAAAGCCTTGAGAATCGCACTTTTGATCTTTTCAAGCGAGAATGATTCCTGGGCGCCATTACGCTTGGTGATGATAAATTGTTCTGTTGACATGGTAAGAGTGTAAACTTTTTTGGGAAATTTTACATTCCCTTTTTGTTTTGTATTTATTGATTTGATTATAAGCATTTAAGCTTTGCGTGGGGCAAGCTGAAAAGTGAGCAACGTTTCCTTGATTTGGTGCTTGGATTAAACTATTTTAATCAAGACTGTTTTGTAAGACGCGGAAAATCAAGTGCTTACGCGTTTTGTTTTTAGCGTTTTTAGCGTCCTGATGTGCTGCTTTTCCTTTTCTGTGTGCAAAGATACGCTATGTTTTATAAACAAAAAAAGTTTTCCCAAATGTTTTTTTGGGGAAAACTAATATAATTAATTACCAAATTTTTTTCGATTAAAATTTAATCAAAGAGTAAAGTTTTTACTTTTTGTCGTTTTTGTTTTTTATCTTGTCTTACAACCCTAACTTTGCGGAAATGTCCAGCATGGTGTTGATGGATTTAACGGCTTTTTCTGCAATTTCCTGGGGTACGTCCAATGTTGGTGCCATGTGTAGCAGACTGTTGTACAGCTTTTCCAAGGTGATCATGCGCATGTATTGACATTCGTTGCAGGCAGATGTTCCTTCTTCGGGAGGGAGGGGAATAAATGTTTTTTCTGGGCTGCGTTTCTGCATTTCGTAAAGAATACCGCTTTCGGTGACAACGATAAATGCCTTTGCATCGCTTTTAACGGTATAGTTGAGTAGGGCTGCTGTTGAACCCACCACGTCGGCCAATTTAACAATGGCGCCCTTGCATTCGGGGTGTACCAATACCTTGGCTTCTGGATGTTCAGCTTTAAGGGCAAGCAATTGCGTCACAGAAAAACGTTCGTGAACGTGGCATGCACCATCCCACAATAGCATTTCTCGACCAGTCACGGCATTGATGTATGCCCCGAGATTTCTGTCGGGACCAAAGATGAGGGGTTGTTCCTTTGGGAAACTCTCCACGATTTCTTTGGCATTTGTTGAGGTCACCACGACGTCGGTCACGGCCTTTGTGGCAGCTGTTGTGTTGACGTAGGAAATCACTTTGTGGTCGGGGTGTTGCTTCACAAAGGCTTCAAACTTGTCGGCAGGACAGCTTTCTGCCAACGAGCATGTTGCCCGTAGGTCGGGCACAATCACCGTTTTCTCGGGACATAGAATCTTACACGTCTCGCCCATGAAATGCACGCCGCACATCACGATAACGTCGGCGTCGGTTGAAGCCGCCTTCTGGGCCAATGCCAAACTATCGCCTACGAAGTCAGCCACTTCCTGAATGGCTGCTTCCGTGTAATAGTGTGCGAGAATCACTGCTTTCTTCTCCTTAGCCAGACGTTTGATTTCTGTCTTTAAGTCAATATCTTTGCTTATTGGGGCATCTACATATCCCAAGTCGTTCCAATTTGCTTTCATGGTTCGTTCGATCAATGAATAATGTCTATATATATATAATGAGTATGCTCGGCTTAAACCGATGCCGAAGATTGAGACTGCAAAATTACGAAAAACAAAACACAACATAAAAATCAATGTTGCATAAAAATGTTAAGTGTCGCGAAAATAATAGGAGGGTTTAGAGTTGAGAGATGAGAGTTGAGAGTTTAGAGTTTAGAGTTGAGAGTTTAGAGTTGAGAGAAGAGAGAATATCCCGTGTAGTTAGCCCGACCTTAAAGACCCTAATGACCCTAAAGACTTTAAAGACCTTATTGAATTAGCAAGACCTTAAAGATCTTAATAACCTCTCTCCCTACTGCGCCAATTCTTTCGATAGGTTATTGAGTATGCGTTCTGCATCGTGCATGATGCCATTCCAAGGTATGGTGGTGTCAGTGAGTTTGAGTGAGGCGATTTCTTCCAGGATATCCTCCAGAGGCTTTAGTTTTTCGGGTTGAAGGGCGTATTTGCTTCGGAGTATTTTTACTTTTTCGTATGCTTCAATACCGTCAATTAAGCGTTCGAAGCGCATGCTGGTGCGTCCGTGCGGATACACGCAGAAGGTGTCGCCCGAAGCAAAGCGGCGGAAGCGTGAGTCGTATTCCGGACGATTGGGCCATGAGTTGTACGCCCATCTCAATTGTCCGTCATAATCTTTGGCGATGGCATGCCAACTCAAGAGTTCCGACTCCCAGGGTTGTGAATAGGTGAATGAGTTTGGGAAGTAGGTGCTGCAGCACACGTAGAATGTTGTGACATAGCCTTGTGCTCTTCTTTCTTTAATTTCTTCGGCGGTAAGGTGCATTTGGCGTTGTGCCACGCAGCAATCGCGCACGTTGGGTATGCGGCGGTAAGAGGCGTGGTTGTCGGCCATGGCGAATCCCAATTCAGGCGCATATTTATTGATGAGGCTCACTACTATTTCCATTTCTTCGGGTGAGCGTTCGTCTGTAGCGATGTTTGTAATTTTATCCCATCCCTTTGCTTTAAGGTGCTTGATAAAATCTTGCAGAAACGCGCCCCACATTTCTTCGTACTGCTTCGTTTTGGCCCTGATGGATCCCTCTTTGAATGCATTTGATTTTTCCTCATACCAATTCAATCGGTTGTTCCAGGGGAGCATGGAGTAGCAGTTGATTTGCTTCTTGATGCCGATGCTCATCATGGTTTCAACGTAACGGTCGAAGTTGGTGTAGTCAAACGTCCAGGTGCCATCTGTTTTTTTCTTCCAGATAATCATGTCCTCATAATCATCAAACGTTTGCGAGCCCCATGGGTCCCTGTTTAAGGTGGTTGTGATGACCTTTTGTCCAGCCTCTGCCAAAGGCTTCATTTCCTTCTTGATGGCTTCAAAATGCGCATCGCTCCACAGTTCGAGGTTGTGTATGCGTGCTACAGCCGAGGGGTGTTGCCACAAATCCAGATGGTAGGTCCAATGTTCGTGCGAAGGTAAGGTTTGGTCTATCACTTCCAGTTGTAAGGGCATGATTTTTTTCTTGAATCCTTTGCCGCTAACAATGATATTCGTGTGGTACACGCCTGGCGTTGCGTCCTTAGGTATGCGTACACTCACCCATACTGGGCGCACGGTGCGCGACTCTAGATTAAATGCGTCCAGCGTGTCGATCATGTCGGGTGCCAGGATTGCGGTGTGTTGAGGTCCGCGTTCGCAACGGCAATCGGTACCGCCCTTATCGGCAAGGGTGTATCTCACGAATTGTGCTTGAGCGATTTCAGCATTCAGTTTGTTGTCGTTTGAGCAAAAATCCTGAATGCGGCACTTTACGGCAGGTGTGTCTTTTCCCGACCAAAGCAACATCTGGGCAGCAACACGTTCGCCTTTCCATCCTGCAATCTTAATGGTGTCAACCGATGAGGGGTGGGGTACCTCACTTCGTGAATACAAGGAATCGGCTGAAACCCATTGGGCTTGAAGCGTTGTAACGTCGGCCCAGGCCTTTGCACTGCGTTCAGAAAGGGGCGTGGGGTCTTTGGCTTCTTGATATGTATTTGCTTGCTGAGCTGCAAGGGGCATGGTGAGGCAAGCGCAAATGATGCAAGTGATGTTTTTTAACATGAAGTTGTGGCTTTTGGTAATAGTTATTAAGGTTATGCTTTGGCGATAAGGTCTTGCTAATTCAATAAGGTCTTTAGGGTCTTTAAAGTCTTTAAGGTCTTTAAGGTCTGGCAGACTACACGGGATGTTCTCTCGACTCTCCTCTCTCATCTCTAAACTCTCAACTCTCAACTCTAATCTCTAAACTCTCAACTCTCATTTCAGAATCTTTTCGATAATTTCTTCCATCACGCGGTATCCCGCTAAATTGGGATGAACGGGGTCCTGCTGGTAGTCCTTAATCAATGCTTGGTTCGTATCAGCCATCTTCGTGTAGAAGTCGGCGTAAGGAATGCCCTCACGGTCGGCGTAGGCTTTTAACTTTTCGTTCAATTCCTGAATGGATTTGATGGCTCTTTCTGTACTGATTTCCCACGACCAATTGTAACGATCGGCTGGAAGTACGGAACAAAGCACCACGTTGATTTTGTTGAAGCGCGCCAATTCCGCCATGGAAACGATATTTTCAAAGATATGGTCGATGGATACATAGCCCTGGTTCATGGCAATGTCGTTTGTTCCTGCAAGAATGACCACTGTTTCGGGTTTCAGGTCAATCACATCAGTGCGGAAGCGTGCCAGCATTTGTGCGGTGACTTGTCCGCTAATGCCTCGGCACACATAACCGGGGTTCTTTTCAAAAAACTCTTTGTGGAAGCGATACCAATTGTAGGTGATGGAATTGCCCATAAAAACCACCTTGGCTTCTTTGGTTTGCGCATTGATTTTTTCGTACACGCCGTATTGTGCCCAATCCTTGGATGCTTTGAGCTGAGGCAGTTCAATGGTTGCACTCACGGGGTAGTGGTCGGAATACTGATGTGTGGTGGTTTCTTTTTCGCCAACGTTCCAATACATAGGCGTTTGAATGCCGAAGGTGTGCACCTTAAACGTGGGTGAAACGAAGATATGGTCAATTCTGCCCGTCGTTTTTGTGTTTACGTTAAAGGCATTGAATGTGCCGTTTTCTGCCATTTTATATTTGGTCTTTTCGTAAGTGTCAATGAGTTTTTGAGATTGCACCAATGATTGATACACGGGGCTGTTTTGGTCAACATTAAAGTCGCCAGTAAGGATGAACGGGTCGTTGCCGCAAAACTCCTGTATCTTTTGCAGAACCAACATCGCGCTCTTCTCACGGGCTTCAATGCCTTTGTGGTCCAGGTGCAGGTTAAACATCCAGAAGCGCCATTTAGTGTTGCGGTCTTCCAATAGTGCCCATGTGCAAATGCGTGGCAATGCCGCATCCCATCCTTTAGAACCCACCACTTCGGGCGTTTCCGAGAGCCAAAACGTGCCGCTCTTGTGGCAGTGAATACGACTCTTTTTGTAGAAGATGGGGGAAAACTCGCCCTTCTTGTCGCCATCATCGCGTCCAACCCCCACATAAGCATAATCGTTGAGGTTTTTCTTGAGGTCGAGAAGTTGAGTGTGAAGCACCTCCTGAAGTCCGAAAACGTCCCACAATTCATGGTTGATGAATTGCGCGATTTTCTCGCCCCGCACTTGCCAGCCATTTCCGTTTTTAGCATCCGAGGCGCTGGCGTATCTAATGTTGTATTGCCCAATAGCAAGAGTTTGTGCCATGGTTATGGCACAAACTGATATAAATGTTAATATGAGACTAAGGCGTTTCATCGTTTCAAGGTATGAAAGTTTTTTTGAGTTTTGTTGAAGGAATTTCTCATTGTGCGATTTGACTCACGATGCGCTTCACCTCCTCCATGTCGGTTTCATAGCGGTCGAAAGCATCATCCGCGGTATTGCCCATGCTGATACCCGAGGGGCGGAATTGCATGTTGCTTAAGCAACGTTTGCGCGCTGAGGCATGAATTTCGTGAGTGCCTGTAGCTTTCAGAATTTCGGCAGCATTATTGCAGTTCACTCCGCATCCAGGCATAATGACGATTTGACCCTGAGCTTGTTGTTGTAAGTCAGCGATTAATTGTAATCCTTGCATGGCTGAGGCGGCTTGGCCAGAGGTGAGCAGGCGGTTGCATCCTGAATTGATGATGCATTGAAGGGCGTGCAGAGGGTTTGCCGCCACGTCGAACGCTCTGTGAAAGGTGATGTTCATACCCTCGGCTGCTTTTACCCATCGTTCTACGGCACGCTCATCAATGTTTCCGTCGGGCAGTAACGCCCCAATGACCACGCCATCAGCTCCCTCATCACGTGCTATGCGGATGTCGGTTTCCATGACCTTTACTTCATCGTCGGTATAAAGGAAATCTCCGCCACGCGAGCGGATAAGCACGTGCAACTTAAGTCCTTCGATGGCTCTGACCTGACGCAGGAGTCCTATGGAGGGGGTGATGCCGCCCACTTCAAGCGCGCCGCAAAGTTCCACGCGTTGTGCGCCTCCAGCCAGTGCGGCACGTGCGCTCTGTACGCTTCCCGCACAAACTTCAAGAATAGGATTTCCCATGACTTATTCTGTGATTAACTCAACAATGTAGTCCGTTCCTGAGGGTGCTTGCTCGAAGTTGAGCATCACGCCGCCAGGTGCTTGTTCAAAAGCAATCGTTTCCTGGCTTCCGAATACGGTGGCTTGCTTCACGTTGCATGTGAGCGGAAGGATTAAGCGATTCTCCTTCAAATCCATGATATGCACGAACAAACGATTGCCCTTGCGTGTGGTCACGCCCCAGGGTTGTGGTGCTATATCGCCAGCTTGTGTGCCATAGATGGTTTCGCCATTTTGTGCCAACCATGCACCCATTTCCTTCATGCGTTGGCGTGCTGTTTCGGGCAATTCACCATTGGCCTGTGGACCTACGTTGAGCAAGAGATTTGCGCCCTTGCCAGCGGTGCTCACGAGATAGCGGATAAGGGTCTCTGCCGATTTGTAATTCTGGTCAATGAGTTTATAACCCCACATGCCGTTCATGGTTTGGCACGTTTCCAATGGCAATTTACTGATGTCCTGACCAGAAAGTCCTGCTGTGTTTTGTCCGGGTATGTCGCGTTCAAAGATTTGAATGTCTTCGCCTTCGAAGGGCACTTGGTGGTGGTTGTTGCCCACCAAACAAGCGGGTTGCAGGTGGTGAATCATGGCATATTGTTCCTTCAATTGCCAGTTGAATGGCGTTGCATCTTCCTCGTGGTCCCACCATCCGTCAAACCAAATGGCGCCAATCTCGCCGTAGTTGGTTAACAGTTCCACCAATTGCTTGTTCATAAATTCGTAGTAAGCAGGCCAATTGGTTTGTGTGGTGTCGCGATCGGCAATCTTAAGTCCGGTGCGCCCTGCGGGATACTCATCGCGCATCCAGTCAAGGTGTGAATAATAAAGGTGCAGGCGAATACCCTGTGCGTGACATTCATCGGCCAGTTCCTTCAGTACGTCCTTGCCATAGGGCGTAGCATCTACGATGTTGAAGTCGCTCATTTGTGTGTCCCACATCGAGAAACTGTCGTGGTGGCGTGTGGTGAAGCAAATGTACTTCGCACCAGCCTCTTTAATGGCGCTGACCCATTCCTTTGCATTGAAACGGTGGGGATAGAACGCATCTGCCACCTTGGCATATTCGTGCTTGTTCATCGCCACATTCTGCAAGTACCATTCTCCCTGGGCAAACATGCTGTAAATACCCCAATGCAGGAATATGCCAAATTTACTGTCGGCAAATTCTTGTCGTGCCGCTAAATTTTCAGGGGTGGGTTGATATACGGAGTCAACGGTGAATTCAGGAATTTCAACAGCCTTTTCAGTATATTGCGTTTCGGGTTGCGATTGGCATGCTGTCAGTGAGGCAAGTGCCAGGAGCGATGCATAGAATGATGTTTTTTTCATGATGAAAGAGGTGTAATAGTTATTAGATTATTGAATTGACATTTGGGGGCTGAAGCGAACCAATGATTGTTCGGCAATGAGTGATTTTTAAATCGGATTTAGTTAAAACTAAACGGCAGTTAGTCATCACTAAAGCCTAATTAGTTTTGGCTGTTAGTTCAGCTATTAGCAAAGGTACTCTTTTCTTGGTCAATAAAACAAACTCTTGTTGATTTATTTGTGAATTAAGTAATAATGTTTTGTTCGTCACGCGATTTTTCAATAAATTTGCATGTGCAGAAATTAATATCTTAAAAATATATCACACATTATGCTCTCAGACATTGAAATTGCTCACAGCACCCCCTTGAAACCTATCGAGGATGTGGCTGCAGGTATCGGCATCGCTGCTAACGACCTGGAACATTATGGTAAATACATTGCTAAAGTGCCCTTATCATTGATTAATGAGGACAAAGTGAAGAAAAGTCATCTTGTGCTCGTTACAGCCATTACCGCCACTAAAGCTGGTATCGGTAAAACAACCGTGTCTATTGGTTTGGCTTTAGGCTTGAATAAGATTGGCAAGCGTGCAGCTGTGGCTTTGCGCGAACCTTCTTTAGGTCCCTGCTTCGGTATGAAGGGTGGCGCTGCTGGTGGTGGTTATGCACAGGTGTTGCCCATGGAGAAGATCAACCTCCACTTTACAGGCGATTTCCACGCTATTACCTCAGCCCACAATATGATTGCAGCGTTGCTCGATAATTACCTTTATCAACACCGTGCTGAAGGCTTTGGTTTGAAGGAAGTGTTGTGGCGCCGTGTGCTTGATGTGAACGATCGTGGCTTGCGCCAAATCGTCACTGGTATTGGTCCTTCAAGCAATGGCGGTGTGCAACAAGCAGGCTTCGACATCACGCCAGCTTCTGAACTTATGGCAATCCTTTGTCTCGCAACCAGCGAGGACGACCTCCGTCGTCGCATTGAAAATATCCTCTTGGGTTATACTTACGAAGGCCAACCCTTTACCGTTAAGGACTTAGGCGTGGCTGGCGCGATCATGGTGCTTCTTAAGGATGCCATCCAGCCCAACTTGGTGCAAACCACTGAAAATACACCCGCGTTCGTTCATGGTGGTCCTTTCGCCAACATCGCTCACGGTTGTAATTCAATCTTTGCCACAAAGATGGCCCTTACGCATGCCGACTACACCATCACTGAAGCTGGCTTCGGTGCTGACCTTGGTGCAGAAAAATTCTACGATATCCTTTGCCGCAAGAGTGGTCTTCAACCCGACCTTACCGTGATTGTCGCTACAGCGCAGGGTTTGAAGATGCACGGAGGCGTGGCACTCGACCAAATTAAGGAACCCAACCTTGAAGGTATCCGCACGGGTCTTGCAAACCTTGACAAGCACGTGCGCAACCTTCGCAAGTTCGGACAGACGGTTGTTGTGGTGTTCAACCGCTTCGCTACAGATACCGATGAGGAAATGGCATTGCTCAAGCAACATTGCGAAGAGGTGTTGAAGGCACCATTTGTGATTAACAATGCGTTTGCCGAAGGTGGCGAGGGCGCAGTTGAAATGGCACAACTCGTGGTTGATACCATTGAAAAACAACCTTCTCAACCCTTGCAGTTTGTGTATGCCGATGGCGACACAATTTGCGAAAAGATTGAAAAGGTGTGTCGCGAAATCTATGGTGCGGCAAGCGTTACCTTTGCAAAACCTGCGCTTAACCGCATTAAGTTGGCTGAAGAACATGGCATGGCAAACTTCCCCGTTTGTATTGCTAAAACGCAATTCTCATTCTCAGCCGACCAAACCAAATATGGAGCAGCCGATGGCTTCAGCATCCAAATCCGTGATGTTGTGCTCAATGCTGGTGCAGAAATGATTGTTGCTCTTGCGGGCGATATCATCCGCATGCCAGGCTTGCCCAAGTCGCCACAAGCCGTGCGTATCGATTACGTGAATGGCGAAATCGTTGGCTTGAGTTAATGACATGAAACGAATTTCAATCGATTCAATCGATTCAACAATGAATTACCTCGCACGCTTGGATCGCTCAGCGTGCGAGGATTCTTTTATCCTCGTTACTGCCGATTTTCAAACGGCAGGGCGCGGACAGCAAGGCACGCAATGGGAAAGTCAGGCTGGAAAGAATCTGCTCTTCAGCATCCGCCTGTCGGACCTTCCTTTAACCGCCAGCCATCAGTTTGCATTGGCTGAAGCCATCGCCCTCTCCCTAGTTGAAGCGCTCAATAGCTATGCACCTGGGTTTACCATAAAATGGCCCAACGATATTTATTGGAAGCACCACAAAATTTGTGGCACGCTCACACAGCATTTCTTGCAGGGCACGTTGATCCAACACACGATTGTTGGTGTCGGACTTAACGTCAATCAATGCCACTTCACCAGCGATGCCCCCAATCCCATTGCTTTAGCACAGATTTTGGGGCGCGAGGTGTGTCGTGAGCAGCTGCTTGAAGCCATCATTGCGCGCATCCATCATAACCTGGATCTGTTGCGTCAAGGGGAACTGACTCTTATTCACGATAGCTATAAGCAAGGCTTGTATTGGCTGAATGAGTGGCATGGGTTTTCAACCGCTGATGCCGACTTCGAGGGGCGTATTGTGGATGTCGAACCTTCGGGCCTTTTAGTTGTTGAGATGAGGCATGGCGCACTCAGGCGTTTTGCATTTAAGGAAATTCAGTATGCACCGAAAAATTCTTAATATAGCCCTTCCAAGTATCCTGACCAACATTACAGCCCCCTTGCTTGGACTCATCGATTCTGCCATCGTGGGGCATTTGGGGAGTGCGCGCTTTATCGCTGCCACTGCGCTTGGCACCACTTTAATTAATATGGCATATTGGGGCTTTGGCTTCTTGAGAATGTCAACGGGCGGCCTTGCCGCACAAGCCTATGGTCGTGGCGATGCTTTGGAATTGCGCACCATATTGTTGCGCTCGGTGGCATGGGCCTTGGCAATTGCTTTGGCCATCCTTTTGCTTCATCGCCCAGTTCTTGATGTTGCTTTGTTGTTAACCAGTGCCGATGGGCTGGTCGAACAATCTGCAGCGTTGTATTTTAATATTGTGGTGTGGGGTGCTCCTGCTGTGTTGATCATCAGCAGTGTGTGCGGGTGGTTCATCGGGTGTCAAAATGCCCGCGTGCCGCTCTATGTGGCTGTGCTCCAGAATGTGCTTAATATCATAGCCAGTATGACTCTGGTGTTTGGATGTGGTCTGAAAATTGAGGGTGTGGCATGGGGAACGGTTATCGCGCAGTATGTTGCCATGTTCTATGCCTTATACTTCGTGGTGCGGAGGGAACGCCCGAGTTACTTGTGCCAGGCCATGAAGACTTTAAAGCGGAGCACTGTGTTCGACCGTCTGTTTATGGTCTCCAACCGCGATATCTTTGTGCGTAGCGTTTGTGTGCTTGCGGTTACGTCGTTCTTTACGTTCGCTGGAGCAAAACAAGGCGATGTTGTTTTGGCTGCCAATGCCTTGCTCATGCAACTCTTTTTGTTGTTTAGCTATTTTATGGATGGTTTTGCGTATGCTGCCGAGGCACTGTGTGGTCAATTCTACGGCGCTTCCAATCGCGAAGACTACGATAAAACCATTCGTGCCTTGTGGGTTTGGGGTGGTGTGTTCTCTGTTCTTACGGCTTTGGTGTATGCCGGTGGGGGAACGATGATTTTTGCGTTGCTCACCGATGTTCTTACCGTACAGAAAACGGCCCTTCAGTTCTTGCCCTATATCGTCCTTGTGCCATTGTTTGGATTTCTCGCCTTTATCTACGATGGGGTCTTCATCGGTACGTTACAAACGCGCGCCATGCTTCACACGATGGGTGCAGCAACCTTGAGTTTCTTTCTTGTTTATTGGGCAACGATAAGCAACCTGGGCAACCATGGACTGTGGGTAGCTTTCCTGGTGTATCTCTTCACCAGAAGCTTTGTGGCTTTTGGATTGAGCAGGAAGATTTAAAATGCCTTAGTGTTGTAAAAAGAATAATGTAGAAAAGTGTTTTAACCCATGAAAATAGAAGAAGCCATACTTTATTGCCTCGCAACCCAAAATCGAGGGATGCGGACGGAACAGATTGCGGAAATGATAAACCGCAACCGTTTGCATATCCGTAAGGATGGACAGCCCGTTACTTCTAATCAGGTTTATGCCGTGATTTGTCGCTATCCTGATACCTTTACAAAGGCGGAAGGAAGGATTATGTTGATGATATAAGTACAGATTGTTATGTTAAAAGATAAAGTAGTCATCGTGACTGGTGGGGCCAACGGCATAGGCCGATGCATAGCCGATGAGTTCCGCAAGCAGGGTGCCGTGGTCTATGTGATTGATAAGCAGGACGGCGAGCACTTCGTGGGTGACATTGCCAGGCAGGAGGTCCTGGAGGCTTTTGCCGCCGAGGTGTTGAGCCAGCACGCCAAGGTAGATGTCATTGTCAACAATGCCCTGCCATTGATGAAGGGGATAGACGAGTGCTCCTACGAGGAATTCCAGTATGCCCTGAGTGTGGGTGTGACCGCACCTTTCTATCTGGTGAAATTGCTAAAGAACCATCTGGCCGATGGTGCATCCATCATCAATATTTCTTCCTCGCGCGACCGCATGAGCCAACCGCAAACCGAGAGTTACACGGCAGCCAAGGGTGGCATTGCTTCACTCACGCACGCCTTGGCAGTCAGTCTGGCAGGACGAGCCAGAGTAAACTCCATTTCTCCAGGTTGGATAGACACCGCCTACACCATTTACGAAGGTCCCGACGCCACGCAGCAACCTGCGGGTAGGGTGGGGAACCCTATGGATATAGCCAATATGGTGCTGTTCCTCTGTAGCGACAAAGCCGGTTTCATCACAGGCGAGAATATCTGCATAGATGGCGGTATGACCAAACAGATGATTTACCACGGAGACTACGGTTGGAATTTGGATAAATAATAAAAATTAAATGACAATATGAAAAAAGAAGTGGATCCCCAGGAAACCACGCGTGCCGAAGCGTTTTCGCTTTGGATGACGTCTCCAATGCCCATGGTAACATTGACCAAAACATTCAATGTCACAAAACTGCTAAAGGCAAGCAAAAGGCGAGGAATCAAATTTAACGCCCTGCTTTGTTGGTGTATAGGAAAGGCTGCCAGCAACATAAAAGAGTTTTATCTTCTACCCGAAAAAGACAAACTCTTTCAATATGACAGCATGGCCATAAACGTGATTGTCAACAACTGCAAAGGAGGACTTAATTCTTGCGACATTGCATACACCGATGATGCAGAGCAGTTTGCTGAGGCATACAACCAACTGACGGCGCAGGTTGCCGATCAGTGCAAGAGTTCATTCCTTGAGGATTGTATGATTGTGGGAACGTCTGCAGTGATAGAGACGGAACTTGACTGCATCGTAAACCAATATACCGACAAGTTCAGCAATCCCTTAGTTATGTGGGGCAAATATCGTCGTAATTGGTTTAGTACCACGTTGCCCATATCATTTCAGTTTCACCATGTGCAGATGGATGGCGGGCACGCCGCCAGTTTTTTAGCGAAACTCCAACAAGTGATCAATGAATTATAACCATTTTATGTTAGCCTACACATACATAGAAAAAGGAAAGTTCGCTTTGGTGGAGAAACCGAAGCCTACAATTGTTGAACCTACCGACGCCATAGTTCGTGTGACGATGAGCAGTATCTGCACCAGCGACCTTCATATCAAGCACGGCAGTGTACCTCGTGCGGTGCCTGGCATTACTGTTGGTCACGAAATGGTGGGAGTAGTGGAAGAAGTAGGGGCAGAGGTCGTCCATGTAAAGCCTGGCGATAGGGTGACTGTCAATGTCGAGACCTTCTGCGGCGAGTGCTTTTTCTGTCAGAATGGTTATGTCAACAACTGTACCGACCCGAATGGTGGTTGGGCATTGGGATGCCGCATCGATGGTGGACAGACGGAATACGTGCGTGTACCGCTTGCCAATCAAGGATTGAACCGCATTCCCGATAGCGTCAGCGACGAGCAGGCATTGCTCGTGGGCGATGTCTTGGCTACAGGTTTCTGGGCTGCTCGTATCTCTGAAATTACCGAAGATGACACCGTGCTGATTATTGGCGCAGGACCTACCGGCATCTGCACGCTCCTTTGCGTGATGCTGAAACACCCCAAACGCATCATCGTGTGTGAGAAGTCGGAAGAAAGACGACAATTCGTGCAAGCACATTACCCTGATGTGTTGCTTACCACACCAGAAGAGTGTAAGGAGTTTGTTCTCCAACATAGCGACCATGGTGGAGCAGACCGAGTGCTTGAAGTGGCAGGTGCCGATGACACTTTCCGCTTGGCGTGGGCGTGCGCTCGTCCCAATGCCATCGTAACGGTTGTAGCCCTCTACGACCAACCGCAAATCCTCCCGCTTCCCGATATGTATGGCAAGAACCTCACTTTTAAAACAGGAGGTGTGGATGGCTGCGATTGCGAGGAAGTCCTTCGCCTGATTGAAGCTGGTAAGATAGACACCACACCACTCATCACGCATCGCTTTCCATTGAGAAAAATTGAGGAAGCCTACCATATCTTCGAGAATAAATTGGATGGGGTTATTAAGGTGGCCATCGTGAACGAATAATACTGATTATGCGCCTGAAAAAAGTAAAAATATTAGGCGTATGGGTCAAATATTATTGTTTTTTGAGAAGTAACGACTTGAAGGTTGAGAGAGTTGAGAGATGAGAGTTTAGAGTTGAGAGAAGAGCCTTCGGCTCGTTAAGAGGAGGCTACGCCTCGTTAAGAGGGACCTAAAGGTCCGTTAAGAGGTTATGAGAGTTGTAGGGGCCGATCCCCGTGTCGGCCCGTCGTCAATCAAAATACCTATCTCATTTATAATTATTGCTGTCTGGCAAATTTATATTGAGGAGTAACGACGTGAAGGTTGAGAGAGTTTAGAGATTTAGGGGCCGATCCCCGTTAATAATATTTCTATCAATAAGTAATTTTTGGGGGATGAAGGTTGGGGTTAATTGTATTTTTTGATTGATATATTCCTTTAAAAGAAAAAAAGAGTAGATTTGCATTATAAATATCATCATGTAAAAGTTAAGCTTGATAATGTATGGATAAATGATGAAGGATTTATTTGATTACGCTACTCCAGAGCTGGAACAGATATGTTTGTTAAGGTAGAAGGGCGGATTATGTTAATGATACAAAAAATATGAGTACCACCAGATGAAACTAGAAATCCAGAATGGTATGATGGCATTTATAACTATTTAAAAGAGATTGGTATAAAGGAAATATAATGAAAAAGATAGAAGTTGTAGCAGCAATTATACAGCGTGATGGAGCATACTTTGCCACGCAGCGAGGATATGGCGAGTTTGAAGGCTTGTGGGAATTCCCCGGAGGAAAAATTGAACCAGGCGAAAGCCGTGAATCGGCTCTTAAACGAGAAATTCAAGAGGAACTTGGCATAGATATAACGATCAACAATTTTCTCTGTACAACAGACTATGACTATCCGTCGTTTCACCTAACAATGCACTGTTATTTATGTCGTGTAGAAACGGGTGAAATAGAGTTGAGAGAACATAAATCTGCACGTTGGCTTACAACTGAATTGCTTGATAGTGTTGAGTGGTTACCAGCGGATAAAGACGTTATTGAAAAACTCATGCAAACAAAGCATTGCGATTTTTAGCACTTTGAGCGCATGGTTGAAGGGATGAAGATGCCAGAGAATTTAAAAAAGGCATTTCCCAATATAGAAGAATTAAAGAAACTACTATAAATAAAAATGCAGACAAAAGAAAATATCATTCTCTTTTGTCTGCATTTATTTTATAACCTTAGCACCATCAGAGTTTTCACATTGAAGCATAACAATGAAGAACTCAGAAATACGAACGGTTGCTATCTCGTTACCCAAATCCCAAACAATCCAAATAACCGCTTAATTCTAAGATGATTGCAAAATCTGCGTTTTTTTACACGATTAAAGGTATAAATGATTTTCCTTATGCCCACTCCTGACTTCATCACTTTTTCTTGCTATTAAATAGCGGATATTGAAAATCAGTTAGTTAACTATTTTGAATGGGTGACTTTGGGTGACGCAAACCTATTTTTTAGTAAATTTGCGCCATGTTCGTACGTAAAAAGATTAAC
>JAZKYK010000088.1:0-16218 GCA_045612125.1 Alloprevotella sp. | reverse complement strand
GAGAATTTTTTATTCATCAAGATGAATTTATTGATTGATACACACTGCGGAGCCAAAATTCTCTAATTCTCTAATTCTAGACATTTATTGATGCACTGCGGAGCCAAATTATTCGCCAAGGCTGATCAAACCGTCTAGACTTAAAATCAAATGTTTTCTTGTTTTTTCTAGAATTTGAGAATTTGAGAATTTTTTATTCATCAAGATGAATTTATTGATTGATACACACTGCGGAGCCAAAATTCTCTAATTCTCTAATTCTAGACATTTATTGATGCACTGCGGAGCCACATTATTCGCCAAGGCTCATAAAACCGTTATAATTTGGGTGACGCATTGACGAATTCAGGAAAAGGACTTAGAAGTTTTTATGTTTCCGATGGTTTGCAAATAACAGGAGGTGGCGTTCTTTTTCGTAATCTCTGTGCGTTGCATTAGGGGTTCTTACCCAACAAAACGAGGGTGTGACAAATTATTTCTTGTCACACCCTCGTTTTGAATGGTTTGCTAAAATCGTATGAATAACCGTGTTTTAGAGCTTTCGGTCAACAACGTAATCGATGTAAAGCTTGAGCGCTTCTTTGATTTCCGGATTTTTGAAATGCTCGAGCAACTTGATGGCCTCTTCTTTGAGGGCACTCATTTTGTTTTGTGCATACTCAATGCCGCCATTGTCCTTGGTGAACTGGATGATGTCAGCAATGTCTTGCGCGGATGCACAACCTTGCTTCACCTTTTTGATTAAAGCCAATATCTGAGGCGTTGGGTTGGTGCGCACGGCGTAAATGGCTGGTAGCGTGATTTTGCCTTCTCTTAGGTCGTTGCCCGTAGGTTTTCCGATGTCGTCAGTGAAATAATCAAAGATGTCGTCGCGGATTTGAAAGCAGAGACCGATGATATTGCCAATGCGCTCTGCTACGGCCAGAAATTCAGGCGTGGCGTTTGAGGAAAGTGCGCCAAGGCGTGTGCAGGCAGCAAAGAGTGCTGCAGTTTTGCGTTCGATGATGTGGAAATAATGCTCCTCGCTCACTTCTTCGCGGGTGATGTTGGTGAGCTGATAGATTTCACCTTCAGCCAATGTGCCTCCTAATTGTGCAATGGTATCGACCGATTGAATGTTTCCCCCTAATGATGCCTGGAGCAAACTGAGCGATAGTAAATAATCGCCTAATAAAACAGCTACTTTATTGTCGTAAGTTTCGTTGACCGAGGGTTGCCCACGACGTTCCTTGGCTTCGTCCACAATGTCGTCGTGAACCAAACTTGCGGTGTGTAGCAATTCAAGGGAAATGGCGCAATGATGGGCCGACTTATTGATCGTTCCAAGTTCTTTGGCAACAAGGAGCGTCAAGATGGGGCGCATCATCTTACCGCTACGGTTTCGAATGTATGCAAGTGCCTGCCCCATAAACGGATCTTTATGGTTCAAGGTTTCGTCGAAGAGTTGCTTGTAAGCGGTGAGTTCTTCGGATATGGGGCGACGGATAAGGTTGAGCATTGGTTCTTTAGGTTTGGGGTTGTAAGGTTTTGAGGATAAGGTTTTGAGGTTTGAGGCGTATTAAAACAGATGCCCCTTAACCTCAAAACCCTATGTCTTGATAGCCTTATTTCTTATTGTAAGCCTTCACACCACCTTGGAGGTATTCAACGAAGCGATCAACGTCTTCGTCAAATGAATATGAGTGTGAAAGGGGTTTGCCTTCATTGTCGAGCAATACATAGAAGGGCTGTGCATTGGCGCCAAACTTCATGCGTTGCAAGTAACTCCACTTGTCACCAATGGTGCGGAGGGTGGTTTGCTTGCCGTTTTCTTCTACAACGATGTTTTCAGCCAAAGGTGTTTTCTCATCCACGTAAAGTGAGATCAACACATAGTCGTTGGTGAGCAGGTCGCGCACGTTTTGATCGTGCCATACGGCGAGTTCCATCTTGCGGCAATTCACGCAACCATGGCCTGTGAAGTCAATCATTACAGGTTTACCCACCTTCTTGGCATATTCCATACCGGCTTCATAGTCCTTGAATTGTGCTTCTACGTGCACTTCGTGGAGGTTGAAGTCCTGTGTTGAAACAGGAGGTGAGAATGCACTCACTGCCTTGAGTGGTGCGCCCCAAAGACCAGGTACCATATATACGGCAAAGGCCAAAGAGCAGAGGGCAAGGAAGAATGAGGGCACGCTGGTGTGGTGCTCGTCCTCATCGTCGTGAGGGAACTTAATACCGCCAAGGAGGTAAACACCAAGGAGGGCGAAGATACAAATCCAAAGGGCAAGGAAGGTTTCGCGATCGAGGATGCCCCAACCGTAAGCCAAATCGGCAACAGAGAGGAACTTGAGGGCAAAGGCCAATTCAAGGAAACCGAGTGTCACCTTGACTTTGTTCATCCAACCACCGCTTCGGGGCGCTTTCTTCAACATTGTTGGGAAGAGTGCAAAGAGCGTGAATGGAAGTGCCAAGGCAACGGCAAAGCCAAGCATGCCGATTGCGGGCGCTAAGATTGAACCACCGCTGGTACTTACTTCAACAAGGAGGAAACCGATGATCGGACCTGTGCATGAGAAGCTGACCAACGAGAGTGTGAAGGCCATGAGGAAGATTGAAAGGACGCCTGTGGTCTTTTCTGCCTTGCCGTCAACGGCTGCACCCCAAGAAGAGGGGAGTGTGATTTCAAATCCACCAAAGAAGCTGGCTGCAAACACAACGAGCATCAAGAAGAACAGGATGTTGAAGGTGGCGTTTGTTGATAAATCGTTTAAGGCACTGGCACCGAAGATGGCAGTGATACAAAGACCTAAGGTGAGGTAAATCACGATGATTGAAACACCATAGGTAACGGCATCGCGAATGGCCTTTTTGCGGTCGCCTGAACGCTTCAGGAAGAAGCTTACAGTCATGGGGATGATGGGCCAAACGCAAGGTGTGACGAGGGCGATGAAACCACCTACCAAACCGAGGAAGAAGATGGCGATTAAGCTTTGTGAAGCAATGTCGCTTTGGTCGCCGTTAAGCACTTGGAGTTCTTCGATAACGGGAGTCCACCAAGCGTTGATTGAGCTTTCGCTGGTCGTTTCTGTTGTGTTTGTTTCAACAGAAACAACTTCAGGCGTTTCTGTAGATTTTGTTTCTTGTACTGGTGCAGCAGCGCCCTTAGGGCCATCTGAACCCTTGAGGTCGAACTCTACATTGGTGGGGGGCAAGCAGTTTTGATCGTTGCAGGCTGAATAGTTGAGGTAACCCTTAACTTGATAATCCTTGCTTGTGAGTTTTACGCGTTGTGTGAATGTACATTTGTCTTCAAAAAACGTAATGTTCATTTCAAACATCTTGTCGAACTCAGTCTTTGCGCCAGGTCCGGGCTTAAGTTCGCCCATAACCTCTGCACCTTTAATAAGGTCGGTGCCGAACATGGCTGAGTTGGGACCGTCTTCAGGGAGGTTGGTTGAGTAAATGTGCCAACCGGGTTCTGCTGTGCCCGAGAAGACAATGTCGATTTCTGTAGCTGACACACGTTCGTAGCTGACCTTGAAGTCAATTTGTGCCAACATAGCCACCGTTGTTGTGAAAAACAACAAGGTGAGTGCAATAAATTTTCTCATGAAAAAATCTATGTTTTAATTGTTTATTTTATTTGCGGTTGCAAAATTACGATTTTTTTTGCACCTTGGTGAGGTTTTTAATCTAAACTTGTATGTTATGTACCTCACTTAACGCATTTCTTCTGCAACGAAATCTATGGCACGATTGATGTAATGCACAAACGGTTGTGTATTTTTAAATTTCTCAGCAATGCGTTGTGCGAGGTTCTCCTGACTCCAAAACTCATCCTCGGGGTGGTGTACCAAACAGAAATTTTTGAGTTTGATGTATTCCGGGTAGGGTGTGTTCTCAGTGTAACCTTTTGGGAGGCGCTTCAAGGCATTCTCAGTGTCAAGGGTGAAGTCGGGGTGGGTTTGCTTGACGATGCTATCGAAGTCGCCGCTTCCGTCCACAATGTCTTCACGAAGAATTTTTAATACTTCATTCGGACAACAGTAATCGCCTGCCGCCAAAAGGTGGCAATAAGGATAAGTGTCAGCGCCTCCTGTGCTGATGTGGAAATAATAACCTGAATAACCCGACTTCTTACCGCCACGGGTAATGAATGCACCAAAGTGGCATTTATAGGGACTTTTGTCGCTTGAGAATCTAACATCGCGGTAAATGCGGTAGGTGCAATCTTTGGCTCTGAGGTTTGATACTGAAGGATCGAATTTTGAAATCTCTTGTATCACTTCCTCAACCAATGAGTGGAACTTCGCTTCCAGGGTTTTAAACTCCGCTTTGTGTGCGTTAAACCATTCGCGGTTGTTGTTGGCGTGTAACTGTCTGAAGAAATGTATGATGTTTTTCATGGGTGTGAGTGCTGATTTTTTTTTGTTAGACGTGCGGTGTGTTTTTTTATTGACCCGGCCTTACTCTTTATTTTTTGTATCCATGCATATGGTAACAGGTCCGTCGTTGATGAGGCTTACCTTCATGTCGGCGCCAAACTCACCGGTGCCAACTTCTTGACCAATGTTTTGCGACAGGGTGGTGCAGAAGTATTCGTAAAGCGGAACGGCAATGTCGTGACCTGCCGCGCGAATGTAACTCGGACGGTTGCCTTTCTTGGTTGAGGCCATCAGAGTGAATTGACTCACAACAAGCGCTTCGCCTCCAACATCGACAATACTTTTGTTCATGACACCGTCTTCGTCATCGAACACGCGAAGGCCTGCAATTTTTTTACACAACCAATCGGCGTCTTTCTGCGTGTCAGTGGGTTCTATTCCGACAAGAATCAAGAAACCTTTTTTAATCTCGCTTTTTGTCGTATTGTTTATGTGCACAGAGGCTTCGCTCACGCGCTGTATAACTACTCTCATAATCAGTTTGTTTTGTATGATGATTTGAATGGTTGTTGGTAAGGATTTGATACAAAATGCTGTTTCGCTTTTAGCGTAAATGGCGTTTTTGAAAACGTTTTTAGGTTTTTAAGTTTTCTTTTCATCCTGGTGATGCAGGGCTTGGTGTATCTTCTCTCCTTTTTTCTGACCAAGTATGTCCTGCAGGTTTTCACTGCTGGCTTCCTTTATTTTTTTGACGGATCCGAAGTGCTTGAGCAGTTGTTCTTTGGTTTTTGGTCCGATGCCCTCAATGGTGTCGAGTTCGGAGTGGCTCATGCGTTTACTCCTTTTCTTCCTGTGGAACGAAATGGCGAAGCGATGTACTTCTTCCTGCATGGCAGAAAGGGTGTAGAATAATTGTGAGGTGGGCGACAGGCCGATAACTTGGGCTGGAAAACCAAACAGCATTTCGCGAGTTTGGTGGCGGCTGTTCTTGGCTAATCCGCCGATTGCGATGTTGAGATGAAGTTCGTCTTCTATGACCTGTCGGATAACTTCCATTTGTCCCACACCGCCATCGGCAATGATTAGGTCGGGTAGGGCAGCGCCTTCCTCAATGAGGCGTGAATACCGTCGGCGTACCACCTCTTTCATGGATGCATAATCATCGGGGCCGACCACCGTTTTAATGTTGAACAAACGATAATCCTTCTTCGATGGTTTTAGTTTTTTGAACACCACGCACGCGGCTACAGCATCTTCGCCCTGGATGTTTGAATTGTCAAATAATTCAATATGCATGGGGAGTTTGCTCAGGCCCAGTTGCGTTTGGAGTTCCTTCATGAGGCGCACTTGTTTTTGTTCGGGGTCGAGTTTCTCTGCTTGTTTTAAACGGTCGAATTTATATTGCTTGACGTTTATGCCGGAGAGTTCAAGCAACTTCTTTTTGTCGCCCTTTTGGGGAATGGTCTGAATAGCATATTCCTCTGGTAGGTCGAGTAAGAATGGCACGATGATCTCTTTAGAGTGGCTTTCGTATTTGGTTCTCATTTCAACCACGCCTAAGGCTAAGAGTTCTGCCTCTGTTTCATCCAGGCGCTTGGTGTATTCAAATGTGAAGGCTTGTGTGATGGCGCCATCCACAACGTGCAGGTAATTGATGTAAGCCTGTTTTTCGTCGGTCTCTATATTAAATACATCAATGTTGTGCAACGTGTTGCTCACCACTTCACTTTTGGCTCTGTAGTTGTCAATTAAATCGTATTGCTCCTTGATGCTCTGTGCTTCTTCAAATCTGAGCTCTTCGGCCAGTTGCATCATCCGCTCCCGCATGTCGCGTTGCACCTTGGATGTGTTGCCTCTAAGGATTTCTTTGCAGGCTTCGATGTTGCGCATGTATTCCTCGTGGGTCTGTTTCCCTACACAGCATCCACCGCATCGCTTGATGTGGTAGTCTAAACACACCTTGTACTTGCCTTGTTTTATGCCTTCAGGAGTAATCAACTGGCGACAGGTTCGTGGGCGAAACAGTTTCTTACATAGATCCAGTAGGGCATACATGGTCGGCAGGTGGGAGTAGGGACCGAAGTATTGCACATGGGGTAAGGTTCTGTTGCGCGTTGAGAAAATGCGCGGAAATACTTCTTTCGTTACCGCTATTGAGGGGTAGGTTTTGTCGTCCTTGAGCAATACGTTGTATCGTGGTTTGTACTTTTTGATAAGGTTGTTTTCGAGCAGTAATGATTCCTCATTAGTCTTAACCACGATGTAGCGTATGTCGCGAATTTTTTGGACCAAAAGGCGCGTTTTTTGGTTGTCGTGTTCCCGATTAAAATAGGAGTTTACCCTTCTTTTGAGGTTCTTGGCTTTTCCTACATAAATAACTTGACCCGACTCGTCAAGGTATTGGTAGCAACCTGGCAAGTCGGGTAAGTTTTGTATGATGCCTTTGAGGTAGTCGTTCATCAGTCGTTGATTTCAAGCAGTACGTCAATTTTTTTGTCTTCGCCTAAGAATTTACGTCCTTGCAAACCTTCAATTTTAAGTTCAATGATGCAATTGATGTAGATGTCTTTTGGATTGAATTTCTCCACAAGTTTGTGAGCCGCAAGCATTGATCCTCCAGTGGCGAGGAGGTCGTCATGAACGAGTACAACGTCGTTCTCTTCTATCGCGTCGGTGTGGATCTCAATGGTGTCGGTGCCGTATTCTTTGCCGTAACTTTCGTGTATGGTTTCAGCAGGAAGTTTCCCGGGTTTGCGACAGAGTACAAAGCCGCAATTCAAACGTTCTGCCAACATGGCGCCCAAAATAAAGCCGCGCGATTCAATCCCTACAACTTTAGTAATGCCTTTGTCTTTGTATCTCTTGACAAGTTCCTGGAGCATTTCTTGAATGCAAGCAGGATCCTTGAATAGGGTGGTGACATCCTTGAATTGAATGCCTGGTACGGGAAAGTCTGGAACGTTTCTTAAATTATCTAACAGGAGTTGTTTGTTCATCGTTTGTTTCGGAATATTTCGGGTGTGCGTTCACTTGATATACTTATCTTTTTTAAGCAATTAAGTGCTGCACTTGTTTTAAAATGTTTCACGTGGAACATTTTTTTGTTTCACGCAAAAGCGTTTGTTTTTATATTTGGTTTTATCGACCAAGTAGAACCAATAGGACAGAAATGTCGTTTGGTGAAACACCGGGGATACGACTGGCTTGTGCCAGGGTTTCAGGGTTGATGTTGGTGAGTTTTTGGCGGGCTTCGGTCGAAAGTTGTAAAATCTCGTTGTAATTGAATTTATCCTTGATTTTAATGTTTTCAAGACGAAGCATCTTTTCAGCAAGAGCGCGTTCGCGCGCAATATATCCGTGGTATTTCATTTCAATTTCTGCCGCTTCGATAATTTCTTCTTTATCGATACTTTCGATTTTTGCGATAAAATCGCCAAAAGCTTTAACTTCTTGGGTGAGGTCCTGTAATGTGATCTGCGGACGATTGATGAGGTCGAATAGTTTGCAACCACCGCGCAAGGGTGTTGTTTCAATCTTTTCTAAATAAGGATTGATGCGCTCAGCTTTAATTGAGAAGTTCCTGCAGAAATCGATGATTTCATCAATCATTTTCTTTTTGTATTCAAAGCGCGCGTTTCGCTCTTCGTCGCAAAGACCAAACTTTTGTGCGTAAGGGGTGAGGCGGATGTCGGCATTATCTTGGCGCAACAGAATGCGGTATTCAGCACGCGAAGTAAACATGCGGTAAGGTTCGTCCACACCTTTTGTAACCAAATCATCGATGAGTACGCCAATATAGGCTTCATCGCGATGCAAAACGAAGGGTTCTTGACCTTGAATCTTTAATGCGGCATTGATGCCTGCCATAATACCTTGTGCGGCTGCTTCTTCATAACCAGTGGTGCCGTTTACCTGTCCCGCAAAGAACAAACCTTCAATAATCTTTGATTCCAACGAATGTTTTAATTGTGTTGGCTGGAAGAAGTCGTACTCAATTGCATATCCTGGACGATAGACTACTGCATCGCGGAAACATGGAATTTTGCGTAGCGCATCAATCTGTACGTCCATCGGCAAACTTGAAGAGAACCCATTTAAATAAAGTTCATTGGTATCCAAACCTTCAGGTTCCAAGAATAGTGGGTGTTTGTCGCGATCAGGGAATGTTACGATTTTCGTTTCAACTGAGGGGCAATAACGTGGACCAATACTCTTGATTTGTCCGTTGTAAAGGGGTGAATCTTCTAATCCGGATTGTAGGATTTGATGCACTTCTTCGTTGGTTTCGCAGGTCCAGCAAGGAAGTTGTGGCAGTGGACGAAGAGGAGATACGTATGAAAAACGGTGGTAGTCGGTCTCGCCGGGTTGAATATCCATCTCTTCAAGATGTACGCTTCGCTTGTCGATGCGTACGGGCGTTCCGGTTTTCATTCTTTCGAATTTAATGCCATGTTTGACGATGGAATCGGTTAAAAGCTTTGCTGCTGGTTCAGCGCAACGTCCTCCTTCAACTTGCTTGCGTCCGATATGCATTAAACCATTAAGGAACGTCCCAGCTGTGATGATGACCGACTTTGCTTTGAACTTCGCGCCCCAAATGGTTTCGAGTCCGCAGATTTGTCCGTTTTCAACGAATATTTCAGTTGCTTCGTCCTGCCAAATATGCAGGTTTGGTGTGTTCTCAAGAATCTTTCTCCACTCAAGAATATACTTTTGTCGGTCGCATTGAGCGCGTGGACTCCACATGGCCGGACCTTTTGAGCGGTTAAGCATTCTGAATTGAATGGCGCTGGCATCGGTTACTTTTCCGCTCATGCCGCCCAAGGCATCGATTTCTCTGACAATTTGTCCCTTTGCAATACCACCGATAGCAGGGTTGCAGCTCATTTGCGCGATCTTATTCATGTCAATGGTGATCAAGCACGTCTTCGCGCCCATCCTTGCCGCCGCCGATGCAGCTTCGCATCCTGCGTGTCCTGCACCAATCACCAGGACATCATATTCAAATTCCTTCATACAGTTGTTTTTTTATTTCACCTGCAAAATTACGAAGTTTCCCTCAATGGTAGAGATAAGATACCCATAAATGTTCAATGCGCCGTTTATAAACAAAAAACATGTCGTCAAATCTTTTTGACGACATGTTTTTTGAGATATGTAAAAAGGTTATTTGGTTGATGAGTAGTCAAGTTGGGCTGTGGTATAAATCCTTTAAAAGGAAGCCAGGTATTATCATTTCCTTATTAACACGAACGTGTATCTCACGTGGGTAATAGTTTGTAGCGTCCTCCGCTCATGGCTTTGACCCATCCTTGCATTTCCATTTGTGTTAATACCGACGTCAGTTGGGAGATGGGTATGTTGAGTTCTACGCATAGTTTATTAATTGCTACACCTTCGGTTTTGTTTTCAAGAGCATCCCACACCATTTGTTCTTCTGTTGAAAGCACGGGGAAGAGGGTTTGTTGTGTTGGTTTGTTTTCTTCAAAAATATGCCAATTCATCGCATTTATGAAATCGTCGGCTGAAGTAATCAGCGCAGCCTTTTGCTCTGCAATGATTTTGTTGCACCCTTGAGAATATTTGTCTATGGTGCGTCCGGGAAAGGCAAAGACATCGCGGTTGTAATCAAATGCTAAGTTTGCAGTGATGAGTGCACCCCCTTTCTCTGCACTCTCAACAACGATTGTTGCATCAGCCATGGCTGCTACAATTCGATTGCGCCTTACGAAATTTCCCTTGTCCGGATTGGTCATGCTCATGTATTCCGTAAGCACCCCGCCATGCTGTGTCATCTGTGCAGCGGTGTCGCGGTGCATTGAAGGGTAAATTCGGTCTAGTCCGTGTGCCAAAATTCCGACCGTCGGTAAATGTTGCTCCAAACAAATGCGGTGTGCACAGACATCTACACCATATGCCAGACCGCTAATTATTAGAGTATCAGGAAGTCGGCGTTGTAATTCGGGTAAGAATGTGCGACAAATGTCTTTGCCGTATTCCGTTATTTTTCGTGTTCCGACGATCGAAACGACGCGTTTTGCGTTTAAATCGGCAGTTCCTTTATAAAAAAGCACCAATGGAGCGTCAAAAATCTCTCGAAGGCGGTATGGGTAGTTGTCATCGTTCAGCGTGAGCATCTGAATGTTCTTTCTTTGGCAAAACTCATATTCCACTTCAGCGCGTTCAAGTGCTTGACCTTTTGCCTTGATGATGGTGCTTTTTATTTTCTCCCAACTCTTGGCTGATATTTGTTCTTCCAGTGCGCTTGAAAGATTCATCACTTCGGTTGCAGACCCCGCAGCTTGATACAGTTGCAGGGCAGTGGCTTGCGTGATGCCTTTAATATTTGTGAGCGCCATGGCATTCAGAATTTCCTGTTGCGTCATGATTGTCGTTTTTGGATGTCGCCTACTTTTATATATGATGAGGGAGACCAAATATTTGGGTATTCGTTTCGGGAAAGAAGATCTCGTCCAGCTCCAGACATTCACGCAATCTTCCGTTTACCAAACAAACGGTTTCTACTGTTGCTTTTACGACAAGTTTGTCATCAGCAGCTCTATAGATGTTTTGGTCGAATACATATTTAATGCCTTCCTTTTTGACATCTACGGTGCAGCGAAATGTGTCGCCTGAGGTGAGCGGTGTTTTAAAAGCCATGTTGATGCGCGCCACTACGGCATCAATACCTCTTTGGTGCAGGTCGGCAAATGACACGTTTTTGCTGCACAGAAATTCATGGCGTGCGTGTTCCAAGTAGTGTTGGTAATTGGCATTGTTAACGATGCCTTGTAAGTCGCATTCGTAATCGCGTACTTTAAGTGTGATAGAAAATGACATAGCGTGTTGAGGTTTTAGGGGTAGGTAAAGTTCAGGTGTTCTGGGTGTTTGGGTTGAGGTTCGTTGTGTTTTGCCTCGGACTTGCTTTCAAATAAATTCTTCCGAAACGGCAACGTAAGCAATCCTTGCGGTCGCAATAAGCTGTTTGCAATTGGATCATTGCTTGGCTATCTGCTGCATTTTCGGCAGTTATGCCAACCTCGTTCCAAGCCCGTGTGATGTAGTTGCTTTCGGGTTTTAGCTGTTCTAAGAGGCTGTATGCTTTTTCGCAAATCGCTTCATTGTTGTGATGCTTGCCATAGCAAAACAATAAGGGTGCTATGGTATTAATGATGAGCAATTGCAGTGATTTTTTGTTCAGTCTCCTGTTGTGTTCAGGTTGCGTCGTGCCACCAAAAGTGAAGTGTGTGGTCCAGTAACCCGTGACTTGCGTTTGCAGGATGTTGTAGAAATCTTCAAGGCATTCTGCGTCCAGCAATTGTGAGAAATGAAGTCCTTTGGCTTGGTACAGGTAGTGTAACTGCGATAGGCGCGAGTACACAAAATTTTGGGGTCGCATCCTCAAGAATTTCCAGTTTGATTTCTTGATGGGTTCAATGCTGAATTTATGTTTCAGGAAGTCCCATTCACTTTTAAGACTTTTGAAATACGCATCTTGTCTGGCTTCCTCAACGGCATCCGCGTCTAATAAGCCAGCGGTTCCAAAAAACAAAGCTTCGACTTGAAAGGCATTGTTGCGGTGTTTGCGTAGCGCATGCAGAGGCATGGTTTTTGCCCAGCGTTCAAATGCGTCGTTATTGACGCCAAACCCAAAGTTGCGCGCTATGGTTATGAACAATGCATGTTCCCAATCGTTGTGTGTGGCATCAAGAAACGTCTGTATATGCTCCGTTTTTTGCGCTAAGCGTTCAAAGCCCAATTGCGTGAACCATTGACGTTGCATGATGCGCGGGATGTTTGGGATGCAGCGGTAACATGGCGGGTAATGTTCCTCTTTTAAGAGTCTGTTGTATTTATCGTGCAGTTCCTCAGGAATGCTCAGTACCATCTGAGGCAAGCGCTTACCGTCGATAAAGACATCGCAATCGGCATGTTCAACGACGTGGAGCACTACATTCTTATATCGTTCATCCTTATCGTGCCCATGTTTGTACCAGTCTGAACTATAGCGATGAACCTCCACATTGCCCACCCACATGGTGTTGTTGATTTTCACCTTTGCATTGAAAAAGTCGGGTCCTGCATTGTGGTTATGTAGGCCAACGTCAATCACCTCCACGGTTTGCCCATCTGTCGTGGTCAAGTCCCTGAGTGGAAACATCCGTTGTTGCCATGTGTAGTGAAGCAGTAATTCCATATTTGGCATTTTAAGGTTGTAAGGTCGTTTGGTGGACCTAATTTTACAAAGTTAAGATATTTTTTTTGAAACGTTCAAGGTGGATTCTAAAAAATAGTGATAACGCATAGAAACCACCTCAAGGTTTTGTCGTAACTTTGCATGGAAATAGAACAAATATATGAAAACATTTGAAGAATTAGGTGTGAACGAAGCCATTCGTCGTGCCATTGAAGAAATGGGTTATGCGCATCCCATGCCCGTGCAAGAAGCTGTAATCCCTTATCTCCTTGGTGTGGGTAATGATGTGATTGCTTTGGCTCAAACAGGAACAGGTAAGACTGCAGCTTTCGGTTTGCCCATCTTGCAGAAGGTTGATACCTCCAGTCGTGCCACGCAAGCCATTGTTTTGAGTCCTACCCGTGAACTATGTTTGCAAATAGCCGACGATCTTAAGGATTATTCACGCTATATTGAGGACCTCCATGTGCAGGCTGTTTATGGGGGCAGCAGTATCGACAGTCAAATACGTGCCTTGAAAAAGGGAGCGCAGGTCATTGTTGCAACGCCCGGTCGCCTTATTGACCTTATGGAACGTGGGGTGGCGCGCTTGGATCATGTTGAAAACGTCGTTCTTGATGAGGCCGACGAAATGCTCAATATGGGATTTACCGAAAGTATTGATGCCATTCTTGCTGGTGTTCCCACGGAACGCAACACGCTCCTTTTCTCAGCAACAATGGGCAAGGATATTGAGCGCATTGCCAAGAATTATTTGCACGACTATAAAGAAATTGTTGTGGGCAGTCGCAATGAAGGTGCTGAAAATGTGAATCACGTTTATTACCTCGTGCATGCCAAGGATAAATATCTGGCGCTGAAGCGTGTCGTGGATTATTATCCCAAAATCTATGGTATTGTGTTCTGTCGCACGCGTCTTGAAACGCAGGAAGTGGCAGATTGGCTCATTCGCGACGGTTATAATGCTGAAGCGCTTCATGGTGAACTCTCGCAGGCTCAGCGCGACCTCACCATGCAGAAGTTCCGTCAGCACCGCACCCAGCTTCTTGTGGCTACCGATGTCGCAGCGCGCGGTTTGGACGTTGATGACCTCACTCATGTCATAAACTATGGTTTGCCCGATGATGTTGAAAACTACACCCACCGTTCAGGGCGTACGGGACGTGCTGGCAAGCGAGGCACAAGTATTTCCATCATTCACCTGCGCGAGAAGCATAAGGTGCGCACGATTGAAGAGGTGATTCAGAAGAAGTTTGAACCAGGTACACTTCCTCAACCTCAGGAAATTTGCACCAAGCAACTCTATCGTGTGATTGATGAGTTGGAACATATTCAGGTGGACGAAACACAAATCGCCCCATTCCTGCCCGAGATTTTCAGAAAACTCGATTGGCTGTCTAAGGAAGATGTAATCAAACGTCTTGTAAGTCAGTCGTTTGGCCATTTCTTGGCGTACTACAAAAACGCGCCTGTTATTGAGCAACCAGCCGAACGTGTGGGCAAAGAACGCAAGGAAGGCGAACCACGCCCAGCGCGCAGCCGTGAAAAAGGTCCGCGCAAGGCAGAGGAAGGCTACGTGCGTTTATTTATCAATGTTGGTAAACGCGACAATTTCTATGCCCGCGAAATTATCAACCTCGTCAGCCGTTATGTGAAAGGGGTTGAGATTGGTCGTATAGACCTGACCAATAATTGCTCGTTCTTTGAAGTACCCGAGCGTTATGGCGACATCGTGCTTAAGAAGATGCGCAATGCGAAGGTAGGCGATCGCCCCATTGTGGTTGATGGCGCAGAACGCACTCCCAATGAAGTGAAGCGCGATAAGGAAAGCCGACGTAAGGAAGAGGGTGACCGCCCTAATCGTCGCGATATCATTCGCGAGGCACGCCAGGCACGCCGTGAGGGACGCCCCGAACCCACCGTGCCTACTTTTGAAAAGAAAAGCAAGAAAACGAAGAAACGCAACGACGCTCAGCAATTTGAACAACCCAAGAAAAAGGCCAAGAAGGACGATTGGCGTCAATTCTTTGAGTAAATTATGACTCAACGTGCTGTTTCGTAGTATTCGTTCTTTCTTTAGAAACATGAAAACGCTCAAAACCACCTTGTTGCTGGTGGTTCCTACCGTTGTAGTGGCTTACGTGTATTTCAATATACCTGGTGGTGAGGTGTTGTGGCTCAAATGCCCTTGGTATGTCCTGACGGGGTGGCAATGTCCCTTTTGCGGACTTCAACGTTTCATTCATGCCCTCCTTCATGGCGATGTTGTTGCGGCTTGGCATTACAATCCTCTGCTTTGGTTCTTGTTGCCTTATTTGGTCTTTTTAGCCGCAGGTAACGTGTCAGCACGCATCGCCACCTCTCGTCTTTACCGTTTCCTCACGTTAAGGTGTGTCGCCATCGTTGTGTTGACCATAACCCTATTGTGGGGCATTTTCAGGAATATCGTGGTGTAGTTTTTCTACACCTTACGTATGCTTTAATTCCTAACCTTTAGAATATTCTTAACCCTCTTAATTTTTTTTAAGATGAACAAAATTTTAGACCTATCCTATGTGATTAATACCGCGTGGGAAGCCTTTAAAAAACAATGGGTCAAGCTCTCTTTAATGGTTCTTGGCCTTGTGCTCTCGGTTTATTGTGTTTTGTTGCTCATTTCTGTTCAGCCCCCAGTGACCAACGATGCTATGGAACTGTTGACGTGGTATGGCAATAACGCTTTTACCCTCTGTTTAAGCTATGGTATTCCAGCGTTGATACAAATGATTATCGTGTCTTACATTTACAAAGAAATTCTTTATGCTTTTAAAGGTGTTCAAATCAACCTCAGCATAGACGTTATCTTGCGTTTTGTTGTCGTTTCGTTTATTGTGAGCTTGCTCTCTTACCTTTCTATGTTGATGTGTTTGATCCCTGCGTTCTTTGTTATGCCCCGCTTAATCATAGCATCAATCTATGTGCTCGATCAACCAACTATGAGCATTGGACAAGCCATTTCTGCCAGTTGGCGCGACACAAAGGGCAATGTGATCAACCTCATCTTGCTTGGTCTTGTTGCTATAGGAGTATCACTCCTTGGTATGTTGGCTTGCGGTGTAGGTGTTATTCCTGCATCAGCCTTTCTGTATGTGATGATGATCGTCATCTACCTTGTTTTAACAGGTCAGATAGGTCCTTTCACAACCACCGCTTCGCAAGATACTGAAGAGTATGTGGTTGAGTAATTCAGCAAATATTTATATTCCGGATAAACTAGAAAAGGGGGTGCTTCAAATCAATTGAGGCACCCCCTTAATCAAACATAGACATAACAATTTTTCTCTTGAAATTCAACCAACTCCACTATGGAAAGGCTAACGTTTCTGATTGCAAAGTTACGCCGAATTCTCTATCTCTACAATACTCAAAATTAAGGATTTTGCACGCTTGCTCACCTTCGGCTTATACCCACAAATAAGTATATCCTTATTGATATATAACTTAGCTAGTCGTCCCTTAAAAATCCATTTCCAGAGAAATTCTATCATTAATTAGGATTTCTCTGATTTTTTGTATAAGCCACAAAAGAGCTCTCATTGCTCTTTTGAAGTTATATGCAGCAGCTGCAAGAATAACATTCACAGAATCCCCGAACACACCTTTGTAAAAGTT
>JAZKYK010000087.1:0-12436 GCA_045612125.1 Alloprevotella sp. | reverse complement strand
GGGTGTCGCTCCTTCGTCGCTCTGCCCTGGGCTGATGGATGGTTGGCCCTTCAGGCCGTTCCTATCTCCCCTAATTTAGGTATAGGAAAGTTTTACTGATATTAGGTTCGTAATTTCAACTCCTGATTCACATTATTTATTTACTGGAATTTGAGTAACCCATTTGTCGAAGTCAGGAAAAACGCAAAAACAGCAAAGCGTCGCACGTACCGACTCATGCGCTTGTGTGAGTCACTGACGTGCGACGCTTGTGCGTAACATATAAATTTAATCTTTAAGATTAGGCGTTAGTTGGGGATGTTGGGCGTTGGATAACGAGTGATGTTGTTAGCCCTATCATTAAGGTCGGAAGTGTACATCATGTTTTTAACCATAGTATCTGACATGGCCTTGAGCGTACCATCATCCACAAGAGCTTGCATATCGGCCTTGAATTCGTCGTACATTTCCTTGGTCATCACGTAATAACCCCATGAATAGTCGTTAACGTGAAGCGCAACGGTACGGAGGTAGCCGTGGCGTTCGAAGTATGGGAAGAGGTTATAGCCATAGAGGCGTGAGGCCTTGCGAATGAAGTTGAGCATAGCGGGCACAATGTTTTCACTGTATCCGTACATATGGCTAAGCTGAGTGACATACTTGTCGGCGATCCATGATGAATTGGGGAAATGCTTCTTAAGCAAGTCGTAGCCGCCTTCGATAGTGCCATACTGCGCGTGGAAGATGAGTTCGTACTTATCCCATGCACCGCTCTTTTCAATGTCCGAACCATTTTCTTGTTGCATTCTTCTGAGCGATTCAAAGAGGTCGGGATAGAAATCGAGGTACTTCACACCATCTGCCGCACCAGGTTTTTGGAGGTGGAGCTTAGCATAGTTGCCGAGCATGATGAATGAGTGAAGAATATGGCCTACGTGGAAATTCTTATCGGTAAGCATATCGTGCAGTGCCAGGGCGCGCAAAGGATCGGTTTTGTAGGCTGTAATGGTTGAGTCCTTCATTGCAAGACACATTTCGCGCATTTTAGGACTGTAGCTGAAGAGGCTTGCATCGTTCTTAGCATTTTCATAAGCCAGGTGGCGACCTCTACTGATTTGCTTGCCATCCTTGGTAGCTTCATCGTTGTAGAAGAGGTTTCGCGCTTGTGGCCAATCGTTTATTTTATCTGAACGATTATACCCCATGTGCATGATGTTGAAGTACGAGAAGATATTGTTGGTCACTTCGCCCGTACCGCTCCAGCAGAGGTAAGGATGCATTTGGTGTTGGTGTCCCCACTCGTGTGAGAGTCCCCAAATGGCATCGTCATCATTATACATGATGTTCTTGCAATTGAGCACGCGGCTTTCCTGGTCGCAATGGAAGGATACGCCAAAGCCACCTTGGAACATGTAATAGGTAAAGTTGACGTAGGTCATTGAGTGGTTTTTGGGTTGACGGCCATACTTCACCAACCCGAGCTCATCGTGTTCCCATTGAATGAGCGAGTCGATAGCGGCAATGAACTGACGATAGCCAAGGCTCTTGCCATCGGTAGCCTTACAATAGTCGCGAAGTCCGTTTGAAGTCCAGATGTGTTGCACGCGCTTGCCCATAATGTCCATACAATAGTTCTTGGCATTGGCACAGATGTCGTACATTTCTTCGTTGGTCTTATCGGGGGTGAGGTAACCATTGATTTCTCCATTCACAAAGTGCACCTTGATATTAGGAAGATTTTCGGGGTCGTTTTGGGTGTAATAACCCACGTATGCAAGACCGTCCCAATCGTGTGTGTAATCAATCACGTTGATGCCGTTTTTGAGGGCAAAAGTTGTGGTTTCAGGGTTACCGCCATCAAAGTTGCCGCCAATCTTACCAACATACCATGCCGTGACGTTGAGTTGCACGGTTTCGCCTTCAGGAATGCCGCTCACCACGATGGCGTGCTTACCCTTGCTAATGTTGATACCAGTTACGCCTTCGCGCTGGCTATAACGCTTGCCGGCTGTACACCACATTCTGCTGAGCACATCGTAGTGAAGGTAAGGTTCATATGATGCCACGCGGTAGTTCTTTTCGTAGGTGCCATCAAAGATTTGCTGTGCCAGGATACGTGCAAAATCGTTTTCAATGTTAAGGATATCCTCTTGCGTTACGCCATCTTTGAGTTCAGAATACACATCGTCGGCAAAGACGCTGAACATGGTTTCGAGTTCAGGATTTTTACGCATGAATTGCATTTCGGCAC
Organism: Alloprevotella sp.; assembly: GCA_045612125.1. Classification (GTDB taxonomy): domain Bacteria; phylum Bacteroidota; class Bacteroidia; order Bacteroidales; family Bacteroidaceae; genus Alloprevotella. The sequence goes on along the minus strand of JAZKYK010000087.1, from coordinate 10,206 downwards.
ATGATGCAAAATTGCCGGTTCCGCTCTTCACCACAAACTTAATGGCTTTAGGATTGATGAGTCCGTCGGGGAATTCAATGCTTTGCACGCTGCTTCCCATAAGCCAATCATACGAGCCATAAAGCGAATAGTCCGTTTCGCCCACCTTTTGAATATAGAGGTCAACGAGACCAAAGCTACCGTTGCCGCCGCCGCTACGTGGGTAATAGTTAATGTAGTCGATGCGTTCCACATCGCGGAAGGTATATTCAATAATTGCGGGGTTTGCGTCCGACACGTTGAAGCCACTCCATGCTGTGTGCCACATGGTTGACATATCACCATCGATAGTCATTTGCCAATTTGAGTCGGCCGACTGGTGCGAGTTATCTGAACCGCCCGAGGGTTTTACAGCCATATCTGTGGGGAGCGTTTCAACGGATTGGTTTTGATTTTGCAGCACAACGAGCGTTTCGCTCAAACCAGCTTCTTCGTTTGCAAAAGTAATTTGCGCTTCGCGAGCTTCGGTTGTGGGGTTTTCCTTAGCGTGGATGTAGATCTTACCATCGTTAGTGGTCATAACGTCAATCCATGCTGCGTCTTCAGCAATGGTATATTCCACATTGGCCACAACATCGATGCTCAGGGTGCGTTCCTGATAATTAATGGTTTGCTTGTGGGGCACAACGATTGAGGGCAATGCAGATTGTGCCGTTGCTGACATGGCCATCATAGGGGCGATCATGCCAATGCAAGCTTTTAATATTGATTTTTTCATAAGTATAAACTCAATTAGGTTTGTTTACTTTGCGTTGATGCTGATTTTTTGTCCGTTAACGATAAATACGCCAGTTGGGAGAGGTATGGTTTGTGTGCCAACCACAGTGCCGCCCCATACTTTTTTACCTGCCACATTGAAGATGTTCACCAAAGTGCGTTGGCTGCTCACTAAAGTCAGTACGCCTTGTGCAGGAATGATTTGGAGGTCATTAGAGGGCTCATATACTTGGTCGATTCCTGTAGCCACATCCTGACCCACGCAGAAGAGCTCTGTTACGAGTTCAAGTTCAGTATAAGTATTATTAGTGAATTTAAGGAACACGTTGCTCATGGGCTTGAAGAACGTAAGCTTGCCTGATGCGTAGCTGTATTCATTGTCCTGCGCTGTGAAGGTCGCTTTAGTCAATTCCACTTCTTGACCATTTTCGTCAAGGCGGAATGCCTTAACCACAACGCCCGATGATGAGTGGCCGGGACCTTCGCGATAGTCGCCAATGTTAATGACGTAAGCTTCGTCATTGCGTTCTGCATAGCTGGGGCACACATCAACGTAGGGCACGTTGTTTTCGGTTTTCTTCATAATGCCCGCAATGCTCAAGGGCGCTTGGGGCGCTATGTTGTAGTTTTCGGGCTTGTACTTTGCTGCGGGGAGCGAACCAAACGATAAATTGTTGTTATCACATGCCAACGTGTGGAGTTTGACGTTAGCAAAGCTCATGCTGGTCAAAGCGTTGTGCGAAACGTTCAAGGTTTGCAAGCTTTCACTTCCGCTAAGGTCGAGCGTGGTCAATTTATTATTGGGGGCAACCAATTGCTTCATGCCGTTGCTTTCAGCCAACTTAAGGGTCTTAATTTCGTTATTGGGCGCATAGAGCGTAGTTGTTTCAGCATTGGTTGAGAGGTCTATGCTTGAAATTTTATTGTCAGCACAAAAGAGTGCATCAAATAAATTAGAATTCTTGAAGTTGAGCTTTACAAACTTATTGTTTGAAATATTAACGTATTGTAAGTTGGTGGCAGGGAAGTTAAAATTGCCCATTGTGCCATTGTTGGTCAACTCATTGTTGGCCAAGTTGATGTTTTCCAACATTGGGTGACTCTTTGTGGTGATAGAAATTTTGTTGGCAAAGAGATTGTTGGAAAGGTCAAGGTCGGTGAGCTTGCTTGCCTTAGAGAGTGCAATTGATTCAAGCAGATTATTGTGGCAATACAATGAGCGCAAATTGGGCGCTTGGGTCACATCAATGTTCGTCACTTGCTGACCATTGCAATTAAGCATCGTAAGTCGATTATCTGCCGCTTTAATCGTGATGGTTTGCCCTTTAAGTTCACCTTCAACCACTCTGAAAGGTAGGTCGGTAGTTAAGTAAGTTTCAAAAGCATCGTCGCCCCAAGCAATAGAGATTTCGCCCACGGGGTTGAGCATCAACGTCATTTTTTCGCCGATCGGCTTGCTGGTGGTTAGTGTGATCACATCGTCGGCCATGGCATTGACTGCTAATGACGCACAGAATAATGAAAGCACACATTTTCTGAAATAATTCATAATAATTATAAAGTGTAAGGTTATTAAAGTTCTATATTTTTGCAAATTTACAACTTTTTTTCGTACGCCACCAATTATGCGCGTCGTTTTTCAAGATTTTTATGATTTTATCGTAAATATTAATAAACCTTACGGCATCTTATTTCCGGAATCTTTTGGTGACTGCTGCATAACCACACCGCTGGCAAAGAGGCTCTATGGCCTTGTGGTGGGTGAAGCTATCGTAAAGCGCACGAGCCCTGTCGGATTCCAGGATCGTGGGCAAATCATCGTTGAGAATGTTGCCCAAAGCAATATCGCCTTCATGATCAAGGCAACACGGCACCACAGTACCGTCAACCAGAATGCCGATTTGATTGCGCAGGGCATAGCAAAAGAGCTCAGGCTCGTTGGTTTGACGATGCGCCATATCTGGCCACTCAAACATCTTGTCGTACTCCAAATAAAGGTTTTGGTCAATTTTCCACCCATCATCCCTGCGTGTCCAAGCCATAGGCAAAAACGCGCGCAAAAGCGCTACGATCTGCTCATTTTTCTGATTATACCCCCCCTCGTTCCAAAGTCTTAACACCATAATAATGCCACGTTGCGATGCCTTAAGTGCAAAATCCGCCACGCCTTTAATATAAGTTTCAAGTCCTTCATGAGTGTTGCCTTCGAACGAATGGAGCGACACCTGAATTTTATGAGGTTGAGCCTCAATGATTTGGTCTTGATTGCGCAGCACGGTGCCATTAGTGGTGAGCACAGGCACAAGATTATTTTCCTTAGCCACACCAATGAAGTGCGGCAAGTGCTGATGCATAAAAGGTTCACCCATCAAATGAAAGTAAAGAAACCGCACCTGCCCCTTTATTTTATTGATGATTTGCTCAAACTGCTCAGGCGTCATCGTGGCGGGCTTACGTTTCGTTTTGGGGCAAAAAATGCAATTAAGATTGCACACGTTGGTTATTTCCAAATAGCACCTCTGAATCATGCGTAAGAAAAAGGAAGTAAGCGTTAATCTAAAAAGAGTTTGTATTGCCCCTTATTGGCACTGTATTTACCAAACACAATGCAATGCTTAGGGCAAGCATGGTAACATGCCAGGCAATTAGCACAATTTTCGTGCCACACGGGTCGTTTGTCGCTCAAAACGATATTCTTCGTGGGACACACCTGAGCGCATCTGCCGCAAGCCACACACGCATCCGTGGTTCTAAACAATTTATGCCCAACATAAAAGCGGTAAAACACGGGGCGTAGCACGTAGCTTTTGGTTAAAGGAAAAGGTCCTCGTTTAAGTTTCTTTACCGCATCTTTGTGGTTAATATGCTGGGCTATAGCGGGCAACAGCTTCACCGAGGCATCCACCTTGCGTTGCTCAACATCAGGCGCATTGATATTAAAGCCAGGCAAGCCGATATAGGAATCAGGCATAATCAATGAAAACCCAGCCGAAAGGCTAAGACCGATTGATTTAAGTCGTTTATTCAAAATTTCATAAGTCATGCCTATGTCATCGCCACACGTGCAAATCATATAAACGTAGGGCGAAGGATGCTGAACAAGCGGCGCCAATTGCTGTTCGACGAAGGCTTCAAATACCCTGGGCGCACTCCAGGCATGAACAGGAAAGATGAGCCCGATGCGAGCGTCATTAGTGGGCTTCAAGGGCGCTTCAGTGATGCTTTGAATGCAGTCATGAGTCAACTGAGCCATGTGCTGAGCGATGTGCTTACTATTGCCCGTGCCCGAAAAGTAATAGATCATTGACGGAGCAGTTCTTGGAAGGTGAAACAATCAGCAAACACGGTTTCTAAGTTTTCCACCTTGTGGTCAAACAAAGCAAACACGGTGCTTCCGCTTCCACTCATTGAAGCATACACAGCGCCCATATCATAGAGCGTATTTTTGACGGCTTCAATGCCTGGGAATTTCTTAAACACGCTCACTTCAAACATATTGCGCACAACATCACGCCATTCCGTAATGGGCAAATTATGAATGTCGCGCAAGTCAACGTTAGCCGGCTGTGGCACCACACCCGAGTAAGCATCCTTGGTTGACACAAAGTCCTGAGGTTTTACCAGCACCAGGTAATAGCCTTTTAATGAGATCGAACTGGGCGAAAAAACATTGCCAATGCCTGATGCAAAGCAGGGTTCCGACTTTACAAAGAAGGGGCAATCTGCACCAATAGGCGCCAGGCGCGCTTCCATATCCTCGTTCGTAAGTCCGAGGTTAAACATCTCATTCAGTGCCTTCATAAACATAGCAGCATCGCTACTGCCTCCCCCTAAACCAGCACCCATCGGAATGCGCTTGTGAAGATGAATATCAAGCGAAGGTATTTCAAAGTCGCGCTTCAACGAATTCAAAACCTTGATAATAATATTATCCTCTGCACCACCCTCAATCTTATTGCCCGATAAATAAAGTTGATAGGGGGTCTCATCGTGTTTCGACACCTCAATTTCTAAATTATCATGCAAAGGTATGGGGTAAAAAATCGTTTCGAGGTTATGATAACCATCAGGACGCTTCTCAGTGATATACAACCCAATGTTAATTTTTGAAATAGGAAAATACAGCATAATCTTAACGAATTATTGATAAAACAGACAAAGTTTTAAGCTTTTAATACATGCAAAAATACTAAAATATTGCCGATTTAAATTGATTTATAAGATTTTTAGTTCAGTAAAAAGGTTTTATCTCAATTTTTAATGTTAATTTTGCGTCCGCAATAAAATTAGATTAATTATCACAAAACTATTAAACAATGAATATTACATTTGAAAAAACAGGAAATGTAACAGGTGTTATTACATTAAATATTGAAAAGGCCGATTACGAAGCTAACGTTAAGAAGGGCTTAAAGAATGCACAAGCAAAGGTGCAAATGCCTGGCTTCCGTCCTGGCCACGTACCCGCAGGTATGGTCAAGAAAATGTATGGCACACAAATCAAGGCTGAAGAAGTTCAAAAGCTCATCAGCGAAAAGCTTTATGCATACATTCAAGAAAACAACTTAGACGTATTGGGCGAACCTATCGCACACGACGATCAAGTAGATATTGAAAACGACGAAAACTTCGCACTTCACTTCGACTTAGGTCTTGCACCTGAAATGAACGCAGAACTTTCATCAAGCGATAGCGTTGATTACTATGACATCGAAGTAAACAACGAAACAATTGATGCACAAATCAAGCGCATGACACAACAAGCAGGTCACCCTGCTCAAGTTGACAACTACGAAGATCGCGACATCGTACGCGGTGTGTTGGCACAATTGGACGAAAACGGCGAACCTTTTGAAGGTGCACTCGTTGTTGAACAAGCAAGCTTGATGCCCGCATACTTCAAGAATGAAGAACAAAAGAACCTCTTCAACGGTTCTAAGGTAGGCGACCTCCTCGTAATCAACCCAACAGAAGCTTACGAAGGCAACGAAACTGAAATTTCTTCTTTATTGAAGGTTAAGAAAGAAGAAGTAGCACAATACAACGGCAAGTTCAGCTTCCAAATTAGCGAAATCAGCCGCTTCGTGCCCGCTGAAGTTAACCAAGAATTCTTCGATCAAGTATTCGGCGAAGGCAACGTTAACAGCGAAGAAGAATGCCGCGCTAAGGTAGCTGAAGACATCCGCAAGCAATACGAATTGGATTCTGACTATAAGTTCCTCCTCGACCTCCGTACATACATGGAAAACAAGGTGGGCGAAGTTGAATTCCCCAACGAAGTATTGAAGAAGGTGATGCTCAACAACAATAAGGACAAGGGCGAAGCTTACGTTGAAGAACACTTCGATGCATCAATTGCCGAACTTAAGTGGCACTTGATCAAAGAAAAGCTCGTTAAGGCTAATGGCATCAAGATTGAACAAAACGACGTGAAGGCAGCTGCCGTTGAAGCCGCAAGAATGCAATTCGCACAATACGGCATGACAAACGTACCAGTTGAATATCTCGAAAACTATGCCGATGAAATGCTCAAGAACAAGCAACAAGCACAATCACTCATCGAACGTAGCATTGAAACTAAATTGGTAGCAGCATTGAAGAATGTTGTAAACCTTAACCGCAAGGCTATCTCAGTTGAGGATTTCGGCAAGCTCTTTGAAGAAAAGAAATAATCAACTCATTAAATAATAATTAGGAATTAGAATGTCGGGGCTTTCCTAACTTCTAATTCCTAATTCGTTTCTTAAATCTATTCATTCATACAACAAATTGATTATCATGAACATGTCCGACTTTCATCGTTACGCAACAAAACACATGGGTATCAACTCAATGGTGCTTGACGATGTGATAAAAACACAAAACCAATATCTGAACCCCTACATCCTTGAAGAGCGCCAACTCAACGTCACTCAAATGGATGTGTTCTCACGCCTGATGATGGACAGAATCATCTTCTTAGGTACCGCCATCGACGATTATACAGCCAACACACTTCAAGCACAATTGCTTTACCTGGATTCGTGCGACCCCGGAAAGGACATCTCTATCTACATCAACTCGCCCGGTGGTTCAGTTTACGCAGGCTTAGGTATTTACGACACCATGCAATTCATCTCATCGGATGTCGCAACAATTTGTACTGGCATGGCAGCATCAATGGCAGCCGTACTCTTGGTGAGCGGACAAGAAGGTAAGCGCTCTGCCCTCACCCACTCACGCGTCATGATTCACCAACCCTTGGGCGGCGCACAAGGTCAAGCCAGCGATATTGAAATCACTGCCCGCGAAATCATGAAACTTAAAAACGAACTCTACACCATCATCGCCAACCACTCACACACCGACTTCGACAAAGTGTGGGCCGACTCCGACCGCGATTACTGGATGACCGCCGAAGAAGCTAAGGCCTACGGCATGATTGATAAAGTGTTGACTAAGAAATAAATAAAATATGGCCAAAAGAAAAACGAACCATTGTAGTTTTTGCGGACGTCCTGAAGAAGAGGCCGAATTCCTGTTAGACGGACTTGAAGGACGCATTTGCAACCATTGCATCACCGCTGCCAATGAAATCGTCGCCAACATCACACGCAACAGCAGAAAGCCCGTTTCACGCAATAACGATAAAAGCTGGAAGGAAGTTCCCAAGCCAAAAGAAATCAAGGAGCACCTTGACCAATTCGTTATCGGACAAGATGATGCTAAACGCCAATTGGCAGTAGCGGTTTATAACCACTATAAACGCATCTATCAACCCGAAGACCCCGATAGCGTTGAAATAGAAAAATCCAACATCATCATGGTTGGACCTACCGGCACAGGAAAAACACTCATTGCACGAACCATCGCAAAACTCCTCGATGTGCCCTTCACTATTGTCGACGCAACGGTGTTTACTGAAGCCGGATATGTAGGCGAAGACGTTGAAAGCATCCTCTCGCGCTTATTGCAAGTGGCTAACTACGACGTGGAAAGCGCTGAGCGAGGCATTATCTTCATCGACGAAATCGATAAGATTGCACGTAAGAGCGACAACCCAAGCATTACGCGCGACGTAAGCGGAGAAGGCGTTCAGCAAGCCATGCTCAAGCTTCTTGAAGGATCAATCGTTAACGTGCCACCAAAGGGCGGACGAAAACACCCCGACCAGGACTATATCAAGGTTGACACCAAAAACATTCTCTTTATTTGTGGCGGTGCGTTCGATGGCATAGAAAAGAAAATCGCACAACGCATGAACACACATACCGTGGGTTTTGACTCCGTTCAAAATGTACGCAAATTAGACCCCACAAACCTCATGAAGTATGTGCGTCCGCAGGACTTGAAGAGCTTTGGTTTAATCCCCGAAGTTATCGGTCGATTGCCTATCCTAACGCATCTTAACCCACTCGATAAAGAGGCCCTTCGAAACATCTTGACCGAACCAAAGAACTCCATCGTTAAGCAATACACCAAACTGCTTGAAATGGACGGCAAAACGCTCAACATCACGCCAGAAGTGTACGACTATATCGTTGAGAAAGCTCACGAATATAAATTAGGTGCACGCGGCTTACGCTCAATATTCGAGCAAATCATGGCCGACGTGATGTACGAAGCACCCTCATCAAAGAGTAAAGAATGTAAGATTGATTTAGCGTTCGCAAAACAACAGGTGGAAAAAGAATTTTAACACCCGAACACGCCTATGAGCAAAAGTTAAGCCCATCAACAATGAGCATACAATAATCATTGAAAGAAAAATTTTAAGCATACATTTTTTTCTTCTCAAATAAAAATAGTACTTTTGCCATATATCACATTAATTTAAACGTATTATAAATCCTATAAATCTTATAATCCAATGAACACTATCGTTTCTCAATTTAACATTCAAGGTAATGTTATTGAAGTAGCTCCTCTCGGTAATGGCTTGATTAACACTACTTATCGTGTTAAAACAGAGGGAGATGCACCCGATTATGTACTTCAACACGTAAACAATGCTATTTTCCCCGACGTGGAAATGTTGATGAACAATATCGTATCGGTAACATCACACATCCGCACTAAGCTTGAAGCTGCTCATACAGAAGATATTGATCGCAAGGTTTTGAATTTCGTACCAACAAAGGACGGCAAGTACTTCTATTTTGATGGCGAAAAGTATTGGCGTGTAATGGTATTTATTCCTGAAACAGAATCAATGTCAGCAGTAACACCCGAAACTTCATACATCGTAGGTGAAACATTCGGTAACTTCCAGGCTATGCTTGCCGACATCCCTGTAGCTCTTGGCGAAACCATCAAGGACTTCCACAACATGGAATTCCGTTTACAGCAACTTCGCGAAGCTGTAGCTGAAGATAAGGTAGGCCGTTTGGCAGAAGTACAATGGTTGGTTGACGAACTCGAAAAGCGCGCCGACGAAATGTGCAAGGGCGAACAACTTCATCGCGAAGGCAAGCTTCCCAAGCGCATTTGCCATTGCGACACTAAGGTTGACAACATTCTCTTCGACAAGCAAGGCAACGTGCTTTGTGTGATCGACCTCGACACCGTAATGCCTAACTTCATCTTCTCTGACTTCGGCGATTACTTGCGTTCAGCAGCTAATACTGGTAAGGAAGACGACAAAGACTTGGACAATGTAAACTTCAACATGGAAATCTTCAAGTCGTTTGCAAAGGGTTACCTTAAGTCAGCATCTTCATTCATTACCCCTCTTGAAGTAGAAAATCTTCCTTACGCAGCAGCACTCTTCCCCTACATGCAAACTGTACGTTTCCTTGCTGACTACATCAATGGAGATACTTACTACAAGACTCAGTATGCAGAACACAACTTGGTTCGCTCAAAGGCTCAATTCAAGTTGCTCCAAAGCGTTGAAGCACATCAAGCTGAAATGCAAGCTTTCATTGCTTCACTCTGCTAATGAAAACCATCGCACGCTGATAGCTCAATAAATAAGCAATCCTCATGCGATACCATAAAATAATAACGGCTGTTCTTCTGTGGTTCACACATTTGAACAGCCGTTTTTGTATGTTGAGAGTTTAGAGTTTAGAGTAATTTTTTAAAGTTTAGAGTTGAGAGAATCCATCCGGCATGTAGGGGCCGATCACCGTGTCGGCCCGTCGTCATGCCACGCACCAATCGCATTGATAGAGAGTTTAGAGCAGCCTGCTGATGGTTCAGAGGAGGCTTCGCCTCGTTCTGAGGAGCCGTTGGCTCGTTATGAGGGACCTAAAGGTCCGTTATGAGGAGGCTTCGGTTCGTTATGAGGGGTGTATATTTTTGATTCATAGGGCTTTTGCCCTTGCAGGTAGGGTGTTCAAAATTAACGTCAAATGTGTTTTAAGAATGTCAAGTTTCTGAGTTTTAACATTACAGATTTTTAGTACTTTAGGTAGCAAAATAGTCCTTTTCAATCTTGTGTAATTTACTGATTTTTAGTAACTTTGT
>JAZKYK010000086.1:0-13449 GCA_045612125.1 Alloprevotella sp. | reverse complement strand
GGGAGAGATGTACTATTTTTAATCATAAAATTCTGCAAGTTTTATACCTTAAAGGTACAACTTTCTGCAGAAATAACCAAACAAATAGCAATCTCTTTTATTGTATATCAGATTGTTAGAGTTTTTTTAAGGGACGACTAGCTAAACCACATCGATTGTTGATCGTTAAAGCAGACAGTGATTGGTGGTCAGCTTTCTTCTCTCAACTCTAAGCCCTCGTTAGTACGTTGATTGAGATGGGCCGACACGGGGATCGGCCCCTACCTCTCTCAACTCTAAACTCCCTCCCCCTCGAAAGGCATGCCCCAGCAAGAGGACAAGGACATTCGGTTTTGAATTCACACGTCAAAAATAAAGATTAAAAAGTGTAACAGATTATTTTTTTTATGGCGCTAACCTGAATGTAATAAAAAAATAATACTACCTTTGGAGCCAATTCAACTTTGGTCGGTTCTATCAATAAGTTTAAATCAACCAGAAAAAATAAAACCACTAAATTATAGAACCTACCTTTATTAAAACACAAAACTATTATGGGACGTTACTTTGGAACTGATGGCTTTCGTGGTGAGGCTAATGTTGAGCTCACCGCAAAGCATGCTTTTAAAATAGGTCGTTTCTTGGGTTGGTATTTCAGTGCCCCCAATCGTCGTGGACGCATCGTGATCGGCAAGGACACCCGCCGCTCTTCCTATATGCTTGAATATGCCCTGTCAGCGGGCATTACCTCTTCAGGCGCAGATGCTTATTTGCTCCACGTCACTACCACGCCCTCAGTGGCGTATATCACCAAGTGTGATGGCTTTGATTGTGGCATTATGATTTCAGCCAGCCACAATCCTTATTATGACAATGGTATCAAACTCATCAATGAAAATGGCGAAAAGATGGATGATGCCACTATTCAGCGCATTGAAGATTTCCTGGATGGCAAATCGGGTATTCCACCTTATGCCACACGCGACAATATCGGGTGTACCATCGACTATGTTGAAGGACGCAACCGCTACATTGGTTATCTCATCTCTTTAGGCATTCATTCCTTTAAAGGCATGAAGGTCGGTTTGGATTGTGCCAATGGCAGTGCGTGGGACATTGCAGCCTCTGTGTTCAATGCATTGGGGGCTAAAACCTATGTCATTAATGCTCAGCCCGACGGCACCAATATTAATCGCGCTGCAGGCAGCACGCACATCGAAGGTCTTTGTCAGTTTGTTGTTGATAACGGTTTGGATGTAGGTTTTGCTTACGATGGCGATGCCGACCGCTGCCTTTGCGTGGATGAGCGTGGTGAGGTGGTTGACGGCGATAAAATCCTCTATGTGGCTGCATCGTATTTGAAGGAGCGCGGACAGCTTGATAATAACACCGTGGTGGCCACAGTCATGTCAAACATAGGACTTTTCAAGGCCCTTGATCAGCTGGCTATTGATTATGCCAAGACTGCGGTGGGCGATAAAAATGTGTACGACTATATGGCGGCACATAATAATATTATTGGTGGTGAGCAGTCTGGTCATATTATCTTTGCCAAGCATGCTTCAACAGGCGATGGTATCCTGACGAGCCTTAAAATCATGGAGGTGATGTTGGCCAAGAAACGTAAACTATCGGAACTCACTTCGCCCGTTAAGCTTTATCCCCAACTTCTGGTCAATGTGCGCGTCACCGATAAAAATCTTGTTATGTCAGCTCCTCTTGTACTTGATGCTATCAAGAAAGCCGATTCAGAATTGGCAGGCAATGGTCGCATGCTCGTGCGTCAGTCTGGCACTGAGCCCCTCGTGCGCGTTATGGCTGAGGCTGCCGACATCCCAACGTGCGAGCACTGCGTCAAGATCGTTACCGACGCCATTGCAGCTTGTGGGTACGTGGTGAATGAAGATGCTTAGTGCCGTCAAAAGATCAAAATGCTTCATTCTCGTTTGATTTCTTAATGAACTTATGCGCATATGACAATCGTGTGAGCATGTAAATCATGATGCAGTTTATAGCTACGATTACGGGTATCGGACGCTCTTGAAATGAGTGTTCGATACCCGTTTTTATGATGAAGTAGTTTTGGTTTGGCAATTTTCTAAGTTCCTACTAAAGTCGCTTTAATCAGATTGTATGTGTAAATCTTGTACCCCAAGTCTGCTATTCAAAAATAGGCGATTTTGTCACAATTTCTGCCCGATTTTCGCAAAAATCAAACTTTTTTCAAAAAGTGAAAAATATCATTTTGTCACTTTGTTAAAGTTTATAGAAAAAAGTTAAACGGGGGTTGGAGGGGCAAAACCGGCCCTTCGGCGAACGAGTCGGCGGAAAATTTTTCCTAAGTCGGACTTAATTTTTCCTAAGTCCGACTTAGTTTTTGATCCTTTTTCTGCTTTTTGGACACAAAAAAGGGGGCTTTTGAGGCCCCCTTCTACTTTCTACACAAATTTACGATATTTTACAGGAAAATCCAAATTTCAGAAATCGAGCCAAAACCCGAAAGGATCAACGCCTTTTTCAAAAACTTTACAAAATGATACTTTTTGAGCCTTTTTACTTTCATTTTGATTTTTCGCCCTTTTCAAGAATTTGGCGAAAGGATCAAAGCTGAATGTTAAATGTATTATGGGGCATGACGGGCCGATCCCCATGTCGGCCCATTATGGAGCCCCATTAAATCGTTAATTGTGTTTGATATTAAAACGATGAGTACGCTGATTGAACGATGCCTCAACTATGTATAAGATAGGACCATTGAGTGACGACGGGCTGAGACGATGCATTAAGTCCCTACTCGAAATCCAACTATGCAGTGGCCAAACGGGCTGAAGGCCCAACAAGCTCCAAGCCCAGGGCAGAGCGAACGCAAGTGAGCGACACCCTGGGTGTGATTGAGAGGACGAGTCCGCGCTGAAAGTGCAAAAGCCAAAGAGAGTGAGCGTTTAAAGGTGAGAGCTCTAAGGTAGTGCAAGTATCCAAACTGTGATGTCACGCAATACCTCTTCGGAAATTGTTTCCTCTATACCGTTATACTCTGTGGGAAGTCCTGTTTGGCAATGTTGGAAAAGGTGGTTGAGATTGGTATATTCCTTGACGAGGGTATGCTCGTTTTGCGGTAATGTTTGTTTGATGGCAGTGAGGTTGAGTGATGATAGGACTTGTAAGTCCTTATCGCCATTGAGGGCAAAAATAGGGCATTTTGTTGCGGCAATGTCAGCGGTGGGATCGTAGTCAAGAAACCAGTACATCCACGCATTTGGCATCATCAATGCGTTTTGCCGACATTGCTCAACGGTCAAGGTTGTGGACTGTCCTTGTTGTTTGAGTATGGCATTGGTTTGTGACGTTAAAACAAGGTCGCCCTTCACTCCCGTACCAGCCATGCTAATAGCAAAATCCACTGCGCCCTCACTGCTGAGCATAAAGGCGATACAACCGCCTTCGCTGTGACCTGCGACACCCACTTTGCCAAACTCATCTCGTGCTTTAAGAAAATCTATTGCAGCACGTGCGTCGCGTTTGTAGTCGAGCGTTGTGGTTTGGTTGTGAATGCGGTCACCTCCTGTTGAAGCCCCAAAGGCACGATCGTCATAGCGTAGCGAGGCAATGCCGTGGCGTGCCAAGTAGTCGGCAATGACCAGGAAGGGTTTGTGGTTAAACAATTCTTCATCGCGATTCTGCAAGCCGCTTCCCGAAACGAGTACAACAACTGGCACACGTTGCGATGCGTTAAAGTTGATGGGATAGGTGAGGGTTCCAGCCAAGGTGGCATGGTCCGTTTTATTGACAAAAGAAACCTCTTCTGTCTTGTAGGGGTAGGGTTCTGACGGATGCTGAGGGCGACGCACTTCGTAGTGCCCTTTTTCAAGTGTCAGCGGGAAGTTTATCCCCATCTGCGAAAAGGTACCCACCATCTTGCCGTTGGCGATTCGAGCACGATATGTGGCACCCAACTGGGTGGCTTTAACAGACAGAGAATCTTCGGTGAGGTGTTCTTTATACAGCCCTATACCCTTTGCACCTTGGTCAGGACTGTCTAACGTGCATTCAAGGAATCCATCGGCTTGCTTGATATGCAGCACTAAAGTTAAAGCATTGGTGCCCACTTTTAACTTACCTGTCCACGCACCAACGAGTGTGTCAGACGTGTTGATTACTTGTGCCGAACCCGCTGTAGCGAGTAGCGTTATGAGCAAGAGGAATAATTGTTTTTTCATGATAAAAATCTAATGATGAATTTTTGAGCTGAGTGTAGCCACTTGCACCTATCTAAAGCGATACTGCAGTCCAACAGAAAGTGTCCATGTGGGGCTGTATTTGAGGGCGTTCTTGTTGCTAAATAAGTTTTTCCAAAAGGCACGCGCACTACGGTCAATTAACTTCGTTTTGTGGTAATAAACGTAGGCTGCCTCAGCATTAAGAGATACATGTTTCGCTATATGGTAGGAACCTTCTAATGATGTTTTGATGAGGTTGTTGGTATAAAGTTTATGTGTGCCTGCATGCTTTACAACAGCAGAAAAACGTTCTGCATCAAATGGAGAAAGTGCCAATAGGAATTTAGGAGTGAGTTGTGAGGATATTCTAAATTCAGGCATTCCACGCATATTCAGTTCGTAGTTAATCTTTCCGCTCTTCTTCCAAGTGATAAAGGGTACGGGGATGCAAATGGGGTCGCCGTAATTGGTTGTGACAATGATTCCTACTCCCATATTCAATCCTTGGTTGACATGATAAGAAAATAATGCGCCAGCTGTAAGGGATAGGCTGTTCGTGCGAATATAATCAGATGGCGCATTTAGACTGACGCCCGTCATGGCAATCATGTTCCAGCGCGGAGCAATGGTGCGTATGTGCGTAAGCATGAGGCCAGTATTGACGATTTTGTCGGGGTTAATAAGCGCTGCGCCTTCCTTATTGTTGAGGTGAGCGTACTTTCCGCTGAGCGTTGCCAACCATGTGCGGATACCGCGCTCAGCATCGCGCTTTATGGATAGTGGGAGTGTAAGTCTCCCCGACACGTATTGCATTCCGCCTCTCCCAACTTTCTGCTTATCCCTATTTTCTATGCTGCTCGAAAGGATGTTGCCAAATTCTATGTGTTGAGCTACCCCAATTGCAGGAAGAGCAACGCAACAAAGCAAGAGTATTTTCAAAAAGGATTGAATCATAGGGTCTTTATAAAAGAGAACTAAGGTAAAGTTTAGAGTATGGCGAACTGAATACGGCTTCCATCTTGCTTGTGAGCGTTTGTGCCCCTCGTTTACTCGACTACTAAAACTTTGTATTTTCTGCAAAATTACAAATTTATATACAAATTGTTTTGTACAATCCTTTATGATCACAAAATTCAGGGAATCGCTCACAAACTTCCGTAGATCCACAAAATTTGTAAATTACTCATATTTAACATACTCTTAAAAAAAAAGTGCAGCAAAATATTAAAAACAAGTACTCTTTCTTTTTGTGAAAATGCTTACTTTTGCGAATATAAGTCATTATCTTAAAACATATCCCCTTATGAGGAAAATTCTATTCGTCTTCATGGCGGCCTTTGCCCTTGCGGCTTTGGGGCAGAAAAATCCTGTACAAATATCTGCCCTTCTTGACCGAATTGGGGGCGAAGGAACTTCATCGCGCATCGAGACACGTGTGAAGAATTCGCTTTCCAACGAAGGAAAGGACGTGTTTGAAATCAGTTCGCGAAAGGGTAAACCCTATATTCAGGGAAGTTCGCTCAGCGCACTGACTGCGGGTATAGGTTGGTATCTCAATCATTATGCACACGTCAACCTTTCGTGGAATCAACTCACGACCGATCTCTCGGCCGTAACACTCCCTGTGCCCAAAGAGAAAGAGCGCAGAGAATGTAGCGCAGACTACAGGTACTATCTCAATTACTGCACCTATTCCTACTCTATGGCATTTTGGACCAAGGAGCGTTGGGAGCAGGAAATCGACTGGATGGCGCTCCACGGTATCAACCTTCCCCTGGCACTCGTAGGTACTGATGTTGTGTGGAAGAATATGCTCACGGAGATGGGGTATTCTCGAACAGACGTTGATAAGTTTGTTGCAGGTCCTGGTTTTCAAGCTTGGTGGTTGATGAATAACCTTGAAGGGTGGGGCGGTCCGAACCCCGACTGGTGGTACGAACGCCAAGAACATCTCTGTCAGTTTATCCTCGGCAGAATGCGCGAACTCGGCATGGACCCCGTCTTGCCCGGTTATAGCGGCATCTTGCCCAGCAACGCTACAGAGAAAATGGGCGTAAAGGTTATCGACCAGGGATATTGGTGCTCGGGTTTCCGCCGACCTTCATTCTTGTTGCCGACCGACGAACGCTATGCTGAAATTGCGCAACTCTATTACAAGCATCTGGCTCAAGTGATGGGTAAGTCGAAATATTACAGCATGGACCCCTTCCACGAAGGAGGTCGCACGAAGGGTATTGACCTTAAAATGGCTTTCCACACGATATATCATGAAATGCAGAAGCATTCTCCCGGTGCTGTATGGGTGATGCAGAGCTGGGGTGATAATCCGCGTCAGGAAGCATTGGATACCCTTGAAAATGGCGGACTACTTGTGCTCGACCTCTATTCGGAAGGTTTGGCAAAGTGGGTGGAGAAGAAGGGGTATTCAGGACATGACTTCGTTTGGTGTATGCTTCACAATTTCGGAGGAAAGACGGGTATGCACGGACGTTTTGACACGATGCTGACAGGGTATTACAACGCTTTGGAACAATACCCCAACGGCACGAAGGGTATCGGAGCCATTCCCGAAGGATTGGAAACAAGTCCGATTCTTTACGACTTGCTGTTTGAATTGCCATGGATGAAGCGCGAAGAGGGGAAAGATTGGATGCAACGATATACCGAGGCGCGCTATGGAGCGAAGAGCGAGGCGATGGAGAAAGGATTGGAAGTTTTGGCTAAATCCGTGCTGAATTGTCCCCAACCTATGCAGGATGTTGAGGCTGTAATCTGCGCGCGTCCTGCGCTTAATGTAACGCGTGTTTCAGGATGGGGTACTACTAAGATTTATCACGACATCCGCAAAGTGCGCGAGGCGGCTGCATTAATGCTTAAAGAAAAGCATCGCTTCAAAGGACATCCTAATTATGAATACGACGTCACAGACGTGGTGCGCCAAACACTGACAGACTCTACTTACTACCTCCTTAAAGACATTGCCACAAGTCATAAAAACAAGGATATGGAAGCGTTCAAGAAACAATACACTGTTTTCCTTGAAATCTTGAGTGACCTCAACCGCTTGCTCTCGCAGGTAGAACCTTTTAAATTGGAAACCTGGACGCAGTCGGCAAGAAACGTATGCAACGAAGTGCAAGGCACGACTGAGGAAGACAAAGATTGGATGGAGTGGAACGCACGTACGCTGATTTCTGTATGGGGACCTGAGCAATGTGCCGAACGAGGTCGCTTGCACGACTACTCCAGTCGTCAGTGGGGCGGAATGCTCAACGACTTCTATCGTGCACGTTGGGAGATGTTCTTCAAAGCTTTGGAAGAAGGCAAGAACATTACTTCGCCCGAATGGTTTAAGTGGGAGGACCAATGGAGCAGAAGCAAGACGATTACCAATGTCTCAAAGGAATCTCCTATTTCCGTAGCTGAAGAACTGTTTTATAAGTACTTCAAACAACAATAAGTATTACGCGCAAATCCCTAAATAACATATTGCTTATGTTACGAAGTTGTATATTCTTACTCGCATCCATTGTAGGATGCATTGCAACCTGGGCGCAATCAGTACGTACGGTTTGCTCGCCCGATAAAAAGATTAAGGTAGAAGTGACACTTGCCGATGGCATAACTTATAGCGTGTATAATGGCACAGAGTTGGTGCTCGATGCATGTCGATTGTCGCTTGATGTAAATGGAAAGGTATTGGGTTCTTCGCCCCGACTGAAGCAAGCAACCACGCGCTCTGTTTCCGAAGTAAAACGCCCCTTTCTGCACCTTAAATATGCGGTGGTGCCTAACGAATACAACGAACTAAGACTGCAGATGAAGGATGACTATGCTGTTGTGTTCAGAGTCTTCAACGACGGCATGGCCTACAGATTTGAGACTGCATTAAAGGGAAACATTCAGGTGAATCACGAAGATATTACAGTCTTTTTCCCTCACGATACGCAGTTGGTGCTTCAGCAGAGCGACCGCTATCGTAGTTCTTACGAAGAGCGTTATGCTTTCACAAAGGTTGCTGATTGGCATAGCTACCATAAGATGGCACACTATCCGATTTTGGCAACAACGCCTGCTGGAACAAAACTATTGATGAGCGAAGCCGACCTTGTCGATTATCCTGCGGCTTTCTTCCGCAGTAATGATGCTGATGGCATTTCTTCCGTATTTCCAAGGGTGCCTGCGGCTGAGAAACCTCGTAGCGACAAGAGCAACGACGTGTTGCTTCGTGAGCGCTATATTGCAGCAACTTCAGGCACGCGCACTTTCCCTTGGCGCTACTTTGTCATTACAAGCGAGGATGCAGGGTTGATAGAAAACACCATGACGTGTCGTTTGTCGCAAGATAGCAAACTGGATGATGTGTCGTGGATTCAGCCAGGACAGGCAAGTTGGGACTGGTGGAATGGTGCGGTGCCTTACGGAGCTGATGTTGACTTCAAGGCGGGGTTGAACGTCGAAACTTATAAATACTTCATGGATTTTGCTGCGAAGTATGGCATTGAATATATTGTGATGGACGAAGGATGGGCAAAAGATAATATGGATGCCTTCACCCCGAATCCCGATTGCGACTTGCACGAGATTATTGCGCATGGTAAGAAAGTGGGGGTGGGCGTCATCCTTTGGCTCACATGGAGATGTGTAGAAGCGAATCCCGGATTGTTCGCACAATTTGAGAAGTGGGGCGTAAAAGGGGTGAAGATTGACTTTATGGACCGAAGCGACCAATGGATGGTAAACTTCTATGAGCGAACCGTAAGGGAAGCGGCGAAACATCATATCTTCGTGGATTATCATGGCGCCTTCAAACCTGCGGGACTTGAGTATATGTACCCCAACTTGCTTTCGTATGAAGGCGTTGTAGGTATGGAGCAGATGGGTAATTGCAAACCAGAGAACAGCATTTATCTTCCGTTCATACGCAATGCTGTTGGAGCCATGGAATATACACCTGGCGCCATGTTTAGCATGCAGCCCGACAACTATGCAGCGCGCCGCCCCAATTCGGGCAGCATCGGTACGCGCGCTTACCAGATGGCACTCTTTGTAGTGTTTGAGTCAGGACTTCAGATGTTGGCCGACAATCCTACGCTCTATTATAATAATGATGAGTGTACGCAGTTCATCGCTTCCGTTCCCGTGCTTTGGGACGACACAAAGGTGCTTTCCGCCAAACTGGGCGACCATGTAGTTGTTGCCAAACGGAGTGGTGAACAATGGTTCATCGGAGGTATGACGGCTGAGCGCAAAGCCCCATTGGAACTTGATGTGAAACTCGATTTCCTTCCCGAAGGTGCATCCTTCACTTTAACCTCGTTTGAAGACGGTGTAAACGCCGATCGCCAAGCCATGCATTACGTCAAGCGCGAGCAAACCGTTCGTCGTGGCGACGTGGTTAAACTCCGAATGGTGCGCAACGGAGGTTATGCCGCATGTATTAGCGCTAAATAGTAGACTGCCCCAAACGAAACAAACAGACATTTAATGACTTAAGCAAGTAGCGCTTGAAATAAACAACACTACTTGGAAATATTTATAAAGAACAGCGGTTAGATTGATTATCGCTTATTATTTTATGATAACCTTTACCATTGCACTCATTGTGCTTGTACTTGGATATTGGATTTATGGTTCTTACGTGAACCGTATTTTTGGTCCCGACGACCGCAAGACGCCTGCTGTTACCATGGCAGACGGTGTAGACTATATCCCCCTTCCGAATTGGAAAATCTTTATGATTCAGTTCTTGAACATTGCGGGTCTCGGTCCTATCTTTGGGGCGATTATGGGGGCGCAGTTTGGCACGGCGTCTTATCTCTGGATTGTGTTCGGAACCATCTTTGCTGGGGCGGTGCACGACTTCTTCTCGGGCGCTCTGTCTATCAGAAACGGCGGCGAGAGTCTGCCCGAAATCGTGGGACGCTATCTGGGACTGCGCACGAAGAAGGTGATGACCGTCTTCACGATGGTGTTGATGATATTGGTGGGCGCAGTGTTCGTGAGCGGTCCGGCAGAGTTGATTGCAGGAATGACCCCCGACTGGATGGATGCCTATTTCTGGATTATCGTCATCTTCCTTTATTACGTGCTCGCCACACTGATGCCCGTGGATAAGATTATCGGTAAGGTCTATCCGCTCTTTGCCTTCGCCCTGTTGTTTATGGCGATGGGTGTGTTGGTGATGCTGTATGTGAAGAGTCCCGATTTGCCCGAAATGTGGAACGGATTTGGCACGAAGTACGAGGCAAGTCCGATTTTCCCCATGATGTTCATCTCCATTGCTTGTGGCGCCATCAGCGGATTTCACGCCACGCAATCGCCCCTTATGGCGCGCTGCATGAAGTCGGAAAAGCATTGCCGCCCCATCTTTTACGGAGCGATGGTTGCCGAAGGTGCGGTGGCGCTGATTTGGGCGGCGGCTGCCACTTACTTCTTCCATGAAAATGGTGTGATAGATGCCGAGACGGGCAAAGCATTCTCGGGTGCAGCCGTGGCAACGCGTATTTCGAATGAGTGGCTCGGCACGTTGGGTGGCATCTTAGCCATTCTCGGCATTGTGGCTGCGCCCATCACGAGTGGGGACACCGCGCTGCGCTCCGCACGATTGATTGCCGCCGACTTCCTGCACATCGACCAAACGCCCATTCGCAAGCGCTTGATGATATGTATTCCGCTGTTCCTGCTCACCATCGGTGTGCTCGTTTACAGCCTCAGCGATGCCGAAGGGTTCAAGATTATCTGGCGCTACTTTGCGTGGTGTAACCAAACCCTCTCCGTCTTCACCCTTTGGGCAATCACCGTTTACTTGGTGCGCCACGGAAAAAACTTCTACATTGCCCTCTTGCCCGCTTTGCTCATGACCTTGGTCTGCTCCACTTACATTTGCATTGCGCCCGAAGGTCTCGCCTTGCCTCAGCCTATTTCCTACTTCATTGGTGGCACCTGCGCCATCATCGCCCTCGTTTGGTTTATAGGGTGGTACAGGAAAGAAGGGAAGAAAGTAGGGTAAGTAATAGTTCACAGAAAAGAAAGTACTTATATGTAATTGTTATAGACTTATGAAAGCAAGAGATTTTTTCATGAAGAGTCGTTATGGATTCGTAATGCTCTTTGCTCTTTGTAACCTCCTATTTTGGGGTTGTAACGATGATGATCCTGTTGAGAGCAAGGTGCCCGACTTGCCTACACAACAGATTATTGTGTTGTTTGAAAACGATGTTCATTGTACTGTCGATGGTTACCCAATGTTTGTTACGGCTCGTAATGAATGTTTGTCACGCACGAATTATGTCTCAACAGTGTCTTGCGGGGACTTCGCAAGTGGCGGATTTGTGGGTGCCGTTTCAAGAGGTGAGCAAATTGTAGAACTGATGAATTATGTAGGCTATGATGTGGTGGCTCTGGGTAATCACGAACTGGATTACGGTATGCCGCAAATGTTAGCGCTTACTGAAGCATTGGATGCTCCAGTGGTGTGTGCCAACCTTAAGAATGTGCAAACCGGCACTTATCCTTTCCCCGCTTATAAGATAATTCGTTATGGGGAAGTGGATGTGGCTTATATAGGTTTTACCACCACGACAACCGGCACCGTTACGAGTTTGTGTGACGAACAGGGCAATCCGCTTTATAGTTTTATGCGCGAGAATTTTTATGAAAATGCGCAACACTGCATCAACAAAGCTCGCCAAGAGGGTGCCGACTATGTCATAGCGCTTGCGCATTTGGGCGACACTCCCAAAACTGGAGGTCACGCAAATTCTATGGATCTCATCAGTAGCACTACGGGCCTGGATGCCGTCATCGACGCTCACGACCATCATGTCATCCAGCAGCAGCTTGTCAACAATAAGGAGGGTCGCCCTGTATTGCTCACTTCTTCGGGAACAAATTTTCAATACATTGGTCAGTTGACCATCAATACCGACGGTACGCTTGAATCTTCCCTCGTTAATACTTCCAATGGCGCAGTTGTGGCTGATAGTGATTGCCAACAATTTGTGGAACAACTGAAGGAGAAGGTGAGTGAAAATGGTAATTTCGTTGTAGGTAGTAGTGAGGTGGACCTCACCATTTACGATGCCGACGGAAAGCGTATTGTACGCAAGCAGGAATCCAACCTCGGCGATTTTTGTACCGATGCCTTGCGCACATTTACGGGTGCTGACATCGCGCTCGTTAACGGTGGTGGTATTCGTACTGACATAAAGCGTGGCGATATTTTGTTTAACGACCTCATCAATGTGATGCCCTTCGGCGATATGATTGCTACGGGTACACTTTCGGGTGAGCAGTTGCTTGATGTGTTAGAATATTCCGTTTCAGCGTTGCCAGCCGAATCGGGTACATTCATGCAAGTTAGTGGTTTGCGCTTCAAGATAAATCAGGAAATACCTTCACCCGCCATAAAAGACGAAACAGCAGGAATGTTTACAGGCATAGGTGAAGGCGAGCGCCGTATCTCGCAGGTAGAAGTGCTTGACAAGCAGAGCAACGTATATCAACCACTTGATAAAACCCAGCAATATACCATCGCTACGTTAGACTATCTGATTCTTGAGTTAGGAGGTTCGGGTATCTTGAGTTGCGTCACTCCCGATTTCAAATATTATGGAGCTGATATTGAGATTCTGCGCCATTACCTTGAAACAAATTTAGGCGGCGTCATCGGTGCGGAATACAGCAAACCTCAAGGCCGCATAAATTTCAAGTAAGGGTATATCAATTATATTGGACAACAATTATCAAGTAAATATTGTTGTCCGGTAAAAATATTGGCAATAATATAGAAGTTTACCCTCAACTACAGACCCCTCCGCCCTTTGGGCACCTCCCCTAACTTTGGGGAGGAATTTATATACTTCCATTCGCTTGTTATTACTAATTAGAAACCCAAACGAGGCAGACTAACTAAATTGTCCCCCAAAGTTAGGGATTTCCGTCCCCCGATAACGGGGGAAATGAAGGGGGTCGAGCAACTTTAGTTGCGGAGGGGGTCTGTTAAAGTTCTTGGGTCAACTCCTATATTATTTCCTTATTTATAGCGCCACATATAGTGTTAAGTATATTTTTGCCGGACTGCAATAAAAAAGAACAAACGTAAGGTTTTGCGATGTTCCTTCCTATAAAGAGAAAGGTGGTCTCCCGATTCGGGACACGACCTCGCAGACTGAAAAAGCCCGCTCCCGATGTGGGACGGGGGCAAAAACGGTCAAAAAGGTGGTCTCCCGACTCGGGACACGACCTCGCA
>JAZKYK010000085.1:0-7392 GCA_045612125.1 Alloprevotella sp. | reverse complement strand
TTAAGGATCTCCTTTTCAGATTTAAGTTTTTCTACCTGCTTTTTTAGTTTTTCTATCTCTAGATCTTTTGCTATTTTCTTCATAACTTTGAGGATTAGTATTTCTACAAAGTTACTAAAAATCAGTGAATTACACAAGATTAAAAAGGACTATTTTGCTGCCTAAAGTACTAAAAATCTGTAATGTTAAAACTCAGAAACTTGACATTCTTAAAACACATTTGACGTTAATTTTGAACACCCTACCTATTGACCTCGTTCTCCTACCCAATCCGCCCTGTTAAATAAGCTTTGGTACGTTCGTCCTTCGGGACGGAGAACAGGGTGGCGGTGTCGCCGTATTCAACTAATTCACCGAGGTACATAAACATGGATTTTGAGGAAATGCGCATGGCTTGCCCCATGTTGTGGGTGACGATGAGGATGGTGACTTCCTTTTGCAGTTCCTGCATCAGCGCTTCGATATGTGCTGTGGCGATAGGGTCGAGGGCAGAGGTGGGTTCATCCATCAGGAGTACGTCGGGTTGCATGGCGAGGGCACGAGCGATGCACAAGCGCTGTTGCTGTCCGCCCGAAAGGAAGGTTCCTTTCTTGGTCAGCACGTCCTTTACCTCGTCCCAAAGTGCTACGCTACGCAGACAACGCTCTACGGTTTCGTCTTTCTCAGTCTTGGAGAGGTGGATACCGTTCAGGGTAAATCCTGCGAGCACATTGTCGTAAATACTCATCGTGGGGAAGGGTGCAGGACGCTGAAAGACCATACCCACATGGCGACGCACGTCGATGGGTTCCATCGTAAGAATGTTGGCGCCATTCAGCAGAATTTCGCCGTCCACACGGATATTTGGGTAAAGGTTATGCATCAGGTTGGCGGCACGCAGTAGTGTACTTTTGCCACATCCCGAGGGTCCCATGATGGCGGTGATGGTGTTGCGCTCAATGGCAGCCGATACATATTTCACTGCCATCGTTTGCGGAGTATAAGCCACACACGTATTCTTAAACTCAAGTATAGGGGTTATTGATTCCATTTTTTTGCAAGATATTTTGCCGTAAGGTTTAACGTGAGTACAAATAACAGGAGGAAGAGCGATGCACCCCAAATCAAATCCTGAAGGTTGGGGTCGTTGAAGAATTCCCAAATGAGCAGTGGCACAGCCGAAATGGGTTTGTCGATGGAAAAGCGGATGAGCGAGCATCCCAGAGCGGTGAACATCAGCGGAGCCGTTTCGCCGATGACGCGCGAGATTGCAAGCAACACTCCCGTAAAGATACCGCCAAATGCAGCAGGCAACTGCACCCTTAGCATTACACTCGCCTTGCTGCCACCGAGTGCCAAACCGGCTTCCTTCAATGATGCCGGAAGAATTTTCAAGGTTTCTTCAGTGGAGCGAATAATCAGCGGAAGCATCATGACAAAGAGTGCAACGCTACCCGCAATGGCAGAATATCCCTTCATCGGGACTACCACCCAAATGTAGATAACAATGCCGATAATCACCGAGGGAGTGCCTTGCAGCAAGTCCGTAAGGTAACTCACCATCTGAGCAAACCGATGCTTCGGATTTTCAGCCAAGAAGGCACCACACAGAATGCCTACCGGAACGGCAATGACGACTGCCATGCCGAGCATCAATAATGTGCCGACGATGCCGTTAGCAATGCCGCCCGGTATGGGTTCGCCTGCCTCAATGGCTTTCATAGCCTTGTAGGCAGTGGGCGTAGGTTCAGTGAAAAAGTTCCATGAGAGTTGGTCGTATCCGCGTAGCAATACTTCGCCCAAGATGGCAAAAAGTGGGACTGCCGTAAGCGCTGCCAATATGCAGACCGTGCACAGCGCAGCCATGTCCTTTGCCAAACGTGTTTTAGTATTCATCGTATTCATAGTTATGAAAGGCGTGCACGTTTAATCATTATCTTGCCGACCATGTTGATGACGGCAGTAATCAAAAATAACACCAGTCCAATGGCAATCAGCGACGATAAGCGCAGGTCGGAAGCTTCGCCAAACTGATTGGCAATGACGGAGGCCATAGAGTTGCCAGTCTCAGTGATGGAGAGAGGGATGTTGTTGGTATTGCCAATCAGCATCGTCACGGTCATCGTTTCGCCCAAGGCGCGCCCTATGGCAAGGATGTAGGAAGAGAAGATGCCTGCCCCTGCTACAGGAAAAACCACCTTGCGAATCATCTCAGCACGCGTTGCGCCAAGACTGTATGCTCCCTCCTTCAAGTCGCCCGGCACCATCTTGATGAACTCCGCGCTTAGCGAAGCAGCGTAGGGTACAATCATGATTGCCAGTACCAGTGAGGCGGTAAGAATGCCCGAACCTTGGGGCGAAATGTGGAGCGCCATAATCAAGGGGCGCAGGGTATAGAAGCCCCACAATCCGTAAATGATAGAGGGTATCCCTGCAAGCAAGTCCGTGACAGTGCTGAGCACAGTAGCTATACGTGTGCCTTTGAAATATTCCCCTACAAAGAGCGCTACAGGTAGCGAAAAGGGGATGCAAAAGAGGAGCGCCAGGAGCGTGGTCAGCAAGGTGCCCGTAATGAAGGGTAAGGCGCCGTATTGCTCTGCGCCCTCAGTGTAACTCCACTCCGAGGATGTCAGAAAACTGAAGAATCCGAAATGTTCGAACGCTGCGTAGGCATCAGTAACGAGGGCGTAAACAACGCCCCCACATACTATCGGCACGATTAACGCCGTTGCGTATAATAGGACTTTATAGATTTTATCACTCATAAAGAAGTAGTTATTGCAATAGTGCAATGCCGTCGTAAGTAACAGTCTTGAGATTGGTCAAACTCAATTCTTTCGCCTTTAAGGGAAGCGGAGCATAATTTACCTCAGAAGTTATTGCCTGAGCTTCATCGCTAAGAATGAACTTCGCGAGTTCGAGTGTTGCCTGTGCTTGCTCCTTTGAGCGGTCAGAATAATGCTGTTCTTTATAAATAATCATCCAAGTGAAAGTTGAGATGGGGTATGCCCCAACAGCGTCGGCATCGGTGATAGAGCATCGCGTATCGGCAGGAATCACTCCCGAAGCTGCTGCCGAGATGGTTGCTGCTGTGGGTTTTACGAAATCGCCGCGCTTGTTTTGTATGCGTGCATAGGGTATCTGCTGCGCAAAGGCATATTCCGAACCTACGTAACCAATGGAGTTCTTCGTCTGCTTAATCACACCTGCCACACCAGGATTTCCTTTCGCCGCCTGACCTACAGGGAAGTCCACGGACTTGCCTGCGCCAAACTTTTCCTTCCACATCGGACTCACCTTAGCGAGATAATCCGTGAAGACAAACGTCGTGCCCGAGCCGTCGGAACGATAGACGGGCATGATGGGTTCGGCAGGAAGTTTCGCGTCGGGGTTTAATGCCTGCAAGCGCTCGTCGTTCCACATCTTCACTTCGCCGGCAAAGATACGGGCAATGAGTTCGCCAGTGAGTCTTAATTCGTCCACGCCGTCAAGGTTGTAGGCAACCACCACTGCCCCCATACATGTGGGAATGTGTACGACGGGCGGCATCTCTGCCATTTCCTTGTCGGAGAGGAAGGCGTCGCTACCTGCAAAATCTACAATCTTGTCGCGCAAGTTGCGCACACCGCCGCCCGAACCGATGCCACCGTAAGCCACGGCGTCGCCATTCTTTTGGGCAAATTGTTCGAACACTACGTTATAGAATGGAAGGGGGAATGTTGCACCCGCACCTGAAAGTTCCTGAGGCGTGCGCCCTTCATTTTTTGTTCCACCACATGCCACCATTGCGAAGGCAAGGGCAAGCGTCAATACTGACTGAATCATCTTTTTCATACGATAAAAATTTTAAGGTGATTGTTATTAATGTGATAAGTTCTTTGTGTTTTTAGAGACCGAAATAGCAACTCACGTAGGCAGCGTATTTATTATCCGCACCATCCGCCTTGGGCATACTCATTCTGAAGTTAGGCGCCACCTTTACGTACTTGCCCAATTTGAATTGTGCGCCGAGAATAGCGGCGGATTCGTCCTTAGCTTTGTTCCAATCGTTCTTTGAATTGAGGTCATCGTAGCGGGCATAGAGTTCGGCGTCTTTGCTTACCTTGACCGAACCAAAGATGGAGTAACCATACTGGTCGGCGTTCTGCTTGTTAGAGGCATTCCACATGTGGTTGTACTCCGCCCCGATGCTAAATTGCTCATGCTTGTAACCCGCAAATGCTGCGAAGTTTGTAATGTCCTTCTTATCAGCTTCGGCACTTTCGTTCAAACCTCCATACACACGCAGTTGGAAACCTTCAACCGGGGTCAGCGTCATGCCTAAACCGTAGTTCAAACCGTCGTTCTTCTGAACCTTCTTGTAGCCTTCGCCATTCACGACGATAGCGTCGGTTGACAGCCAATCGGCAAACTTGTAAGTGGCAGAAAGACCTAAGTCGGCACTGCTACCAAATTTGTACTGGTCCTGAAAGGATTTCATCACGTAGCGATAGCCCCAGAACTTTTCCTGGAAATTAAACTGCGTGGTACTGATAAGACCTCCGTTGAGTGTCAGCTTACCTGTCTTCCAAGAAATCATTGCATTCTTAATATACGCAAGGCGGTGGTTGTCGCTAACGTCCGCTGACTTGCCGATGTCCATCACTCCCTTTACGGTGAGTCCCTTTCCGAGTTTGTACTCATAACCGAGGTAACTGCGTTCCAAGTCAAAACCGCGGTCGTCATTCTGTGCGCCAAAACCCGTATGGAAGTTTCCGAACACTTGAAGGATGGCCTTACCCTTGGGTTCTTCCTGCTTCGCATCCTGTGCTTGAGCAGTAATGCAGGTGCAAGCTAAGAGACCTGCCAAAATGAAATGCTTCTTCATAGATTTGTAATGTGTTAGTTTTTGTTAGTTAAAATAGTTTTTGTTTGAGTCTGATCAGATTCGTCGTTTTGTTTTTGACACTGCAAAATTACGGGGGTATTGTTTCAAGATTGTTACAAATTGATGATGCTTCCGTTAAATGCGCACGGCGAAGCGGATTGTTACATTTTTATTAAATCTCAAAACTCCTCTTTTTTGCTCCCTAAAAAATCTATACTTTTGCAGCGAAATTTTCATGTAATATAAATATGGAATCGAAAAGCATATTGATTGTTGACGATGAGGAAACGCTGTGCGAAGTGTTGAAACTCAACCTGGAGAACGAAGGGTTCGACGTGGACTATGCACTGAGTGCGGAGCAGGCGCTGACATACGACCTAAGTGGTTATGCCCTCATCCTGCTGGACATTATGATGGGCGAAATGAGTGGCATCAAGATGGCGAAACTCCTGAAGGCAGACGTGCGCACTGCGCATATTCCCATCATCTTCTGTACCGCTCGCGACTCGGAGGACGACATGGTCATGGGGCTCAATCTTGGAGCTGACGATTACATCGCCAAACCTTATACGATTCGCAATGTTGTGGCGCGCGTAAAGAGCGTGTTGCGCCGAACGTCTGTACCTCTCAATGCACAGTCCAAAGTGGAGGTGGCGAGAGAGGAGCAGTTGGTGGTCGAAGGACTTTGCCTGGACCTCGAATTTAAGCGCTGCATCGTGGATGGCACGGAGGTGAAGTTGGCAAAGAAGGAGTTTGAACTCCTGACCTATCTGATTCGCCACAGAGGAAAGATTTGTTCGCGCGAGCAGATCCTAAGTCGTGTGTGGAGCGATGAAGTCATTGTGCTCGACCGCACGATAGATGTCAACATCACGCGCTTGCGCTCAAAGATAGGGGCGTATGGTGCTTATATCGTTACCCGTTCAGGTTTTGGTTATGGCTTCCGCGACTAAACTCTCGTTTCACAAGCACCTGTTCCTGCAGCTCATTGCCTATGCCTGGGCGTTGGTGCTCTGCTTTGTGGGCTATCAGTATCTGCGCGAGAAGCAGTATAAGTCGGAATTCCTGAGCGCAACGCTGCAGCAGTACAACCGCCATCTGCTGGAGGAAGTTGATGAAGGGCGCTCTTTCGAAACCTACATCTCGACGCACGAAATGCCTTTCAGCGACTTGCGCATTACGCTTATCACGCTTTCGGGGGCTGTGATATTTGACAACACGATAGCCATCGACTCGCTCGACAACCATCGCAGTCGCCCCGAAGTGGCAGAAGCTTTGCGCAAGGGTGCAGGCTACCACATCGGGCGACAGTCGGCAAGCGACGGACGTGAGTATTTCTACTCTGCCACACGAGGGGAGCGCGCCATTGTTCGCACTGCCATTCCTTATTCCAGCACGTTGAAGGACATGCTCGCTGCCGACTGGTCCTTCCTGGTGGTCATTATTTCCATAGCTTTGGTTGTAAGTATCGCTGCCTACTTTTCCACGCGTCAACTTGGCAAAGATATTGAGCGCGTCAACCTTCATGAAGCGGAACTGGAGCGTGTGCGCCTGAAACGCCAACTCACCAACAACATCAACCACGAACTCAAGACACCTGTAGCTTCAATGGGCGTGTGTCTCGAAACATTGCTTTCCGGCATCAGTCTTAGCGAAGAAAAAAGGCAGGAGTTAATCGGCAGGTGCTATATGCAAAACGAGCGACTCCGCCGTTTGCTTAACGACGTGTCGCTCATTACCCGAATGGAAGATGGGGGGGCGTTTATTGGCAAAGAACCGCTTTTAATTAATGATATCATCAGCGAAGTGCAATCTGAACTCAATGTTATGCCCCGAGAAGAGCGACTGAACCTTCATCTTGATTTTAAGGACAATGTCACAATCGAAGGAAACCTCTCGCTCATAGCCTCCATCTTCAGCAACCTTACGGAAAACGCCATCGCCTATTCGGAAGGGCAGAATATTTACATCTCGCTACTCGAAAACACAGAGCAATCGTGTCGCATCCGATTCGAAGACGACGGCAGGGGCGTTGTGGAGAAACATCTGCCTCACCTTTTCGAACGTTTCTATCGTGTTGATAAAGGTCGCTCTCGCCAAAAAGGTGGAACTGGCCTCGGACTCGCCATTGTTAAACATGCCGTACTGGTCCACGGGGGCACCATCGCTGTCTGCAATCGTCCTGAAGGAGGACTCCGATTTGAATTTACGCTATGCAAACATCCGTAGGAGAATGGTATAGAAAATTCTATGTGACGTGGAAAGAATGTTGAGAGTTGAGAGAGGAGAGTTGAGAGAGGAGAGTTGAGAGAGGAGAGTTGAGAGTTGAGAGTTTAGAGTTGAGAGAAGAGCCTTCGGCTCGGTAAGAGGTGTAGGGGCCGATCCCCGTGTCGGCCCGTCGTGGAGCCCCCCACCAATCGCGCCATTCCGTGTCGGCCCGTCGTCAATCAACAGTCCTATCTCATTTACAATTATTGCTATCCAGCAAACTGTTGTTGAGGAGTAACGGCCTGAAGGGCCAATAAGCACCCAGCCCAGGGCAACGC
>JAZKYK010000084.1:0-40436 GCA_045612125.1 Alloprevotella sp. | reverse complement strand
CTTGTACTTCTCTACTAAAAAGTTTATGAAAATCTTTCAATGTTCGTGGGCCATACCGCGTTTCTTGCGGTTAGCGAGTGCAAAATTACGGCAAGTTTCTGAAACAGCAAATACATCCTACGAAAAAAGTGCAATTATTTTCAAAAATTGATATTTGTCAGGTAGAAAAAGCGTGAAAATAGGGTTAAAATTGGCAGATTTGGGTTGAAATGCGGTTTTTTGGGGGAATTAATAAGGTCTTTAAAGTCTTGTCAAACTAATAAGGTCTTTAAAGTCTCTAAGGTCATTAAGGTCTTTAAGGTCGGGCAGACTACATGGGAGATTCTCTAAACTCTCAACTCTAAACTCTCAACTCTAAACTCTCAACTCTAACCCTCCTCTCTCCTCTCATATTATATATAGTGTATTTATCATGACTAAAACAGAGGCATAATACATCTGTTTTTTTTGCTTTGATACTTTCGCTTAGTTTTAGAAAAGCTGAAAAATTAAAATAAAAGGATCAAAAACTAAGGCGAAGGTCGTTAAAATTTGGTCCTACTCAGGAAAACATTTCCGCTGAGTCGTTCGCCGAAGGTCCGATTTTGACGACATCAAAGCCCATTTAACTTTTTTCTATAAACTTTAAAAATGTGACAAAATTATATTTTTGGGGTACTCCTTTTTTCGTACTTTTTTATCGCTTTTGTGGTAATTTTACGTTTAGCAAACAGAATAAAAAAAGTGACCCTCGGCGAAGGTGCTGAGGGTCACTTTTTTTAAGGTATCAATTAGAGTGAGTGGTTGATTGTACGTGAAAGTACGTCGAGCTGTTGTTCGCGAGTCAACTTCACGAAGTTTACAGCATAGCCACTGACACGGATTGTGAGCTGAGGATACTTTTCGGGGTGTTCCATTGCGTCAACGAGGAGTTCGCGGTCGAATACGTTAACGTTGAGGTGGTGACCACCATCTGGAGTGAAGTAACCATCCATCAAACCAACGAGGTTATTTACTTGTACTTCCTTAGTCTTACCGAGTGTAGCAGGTGAGATTGCGAAGGTATAAGAGATACCGTCTTGTGAGTGTTGGAATGGAAGCTTAGCTACAGAAGCGAGAGCAGCTACTGCACCCTTAGTGTCGCGTCCGTTCATTGGGTTAGCACCAGGAGCGAAGGGAACGCCAGCAGGACGTCCGTCGGGAGTAGCACCTGTGTTCTTACCATATACTACGTTTGAAGTAATGGTGAGGACAGACTGAGTTGGCTTCGCATTGCGGTAAGTTTCGTGCTGACGCATGAATTCCATGAACTTTTCAGTTACCATGAGTGCGATAGCATCAGTTTGAGTGTCATTGTTACCGTAAGGAACGTATGAACCTTCGTTTTCGAAACCTACAGCCAAGCCGCGTTCGTCGCGGATTACGCGTACCTTACCGAACTTGATTGCAGCGAGTGAGTCAGTAACGATTGAAAGACCTGCGATACCTGTAGCACGTGTGCGTTCTACGTCGCCATCGTGGAGTGCGAGTTCGAATGCTTCGTAGTTGTACTTATCGTGCATGTAGTGAATGATCTTGAGTGCATTCACATATACCTTAGCCAACCAGCGCATCATTTGTTCGAACTTGCGCATTACTTCTTCGTATTCGAGGTAATCGCCTGTGATAGGTGCAAATTCGGGTGAGATTTGGTGACCAGATACTTCGTCGCGACCACCGTTGATTGCATAGAGCAAACACTTAGCGAGGTTAGCACGAGCACCGAAGAACTGCATTTGCTTACCAATCTTCATGGGGCTCACGCAGCATGCGATACCGTAGTCATCGCCGTAGTCAGGACGCATGAGGTCGTCGTTTTCGTATTGGATTGCGCTTGTTTGGATTGACATCTTAGCGCAGTACTTCTTCCATGCTTCAGGAAGTTTGTTTGCCCAGAGCACTGTGAGGTTTGGTTCTGGTGCGGGACCGAGGTTCTGAAGTGTGTGGAGGAAACGGAAGCTTGTCTTTGTTACCAAAGTACGGCCGTCTGAACCCATACCACCAATTGATTCTGTTACCCAAACAGGGTCGCCAGAGAAGAGGTCGTTGTATTCAGGTGTACGGAGGAAGCGCACGATGCGGAGCTTAATGATGAGTTGGTCAATAAGTTCTTGTGCTTCTTCTTCAGTGAGCTTACCTTCCTTAAGATCCTTTTCAATGAAGATATCGAGGAATGTAGATACACGACCGAGTGACATTGCAGCACCGTCTTGGTCCTTAACAGCTGCGAGGTAAGCGAAGTAAACGAACTGAACTGCTTCGCGAGCATCTTGTGCAGGACGAGTTACGTCGAAGCCGTATGACTGACACATTGTCACGAACGACTTGAGTGCATTGATTTGTTCAGTAGTTTCTTCACGCTTTTGGATGCACTCTTCAGTCATTTCCTGAATTTCGAGGCGTTCGAGGAAGCGCCTCTTTTCTTCAATAAGGTTGTTTGTACCATAGAGTGCTACACGGCGGTAGTCACCGATGATACGACCACGACCATAAGCGTCGGGCAAACCTGTGATAACGTGTGAGTGGCGTGCAGCGCGGATGTCGGCTGTATAAGCTGAGAACACACCTTCGTTGTGTGTCTTGCGGTAGCGTGTAAAGATGTGCTTAGTTTCGGGATCAAGTTCGTAGCCATAAGCCTTGAGTGCGCTTTCTACCATACGGATACCACCCTTTGGGAAAATACCGCGCTTCAAAGGCGCATCAGTTTGAAGACCTACGATAACTTCGTTTTCCTTATCGATGTAACCAGCACCATAAGTATCGATGCTTTGTGGATACTTTGTTTCAGCATCGTAAACACCCTTTTCGCGTTCTACCTTGAACATTTCGCTGAGCTGAGCCCAAATCTTAAGTGTACGTTCAGTAGGACCTACGAGGAAGCTTTCATCACCTTCATAAGGTGTGTAGTTATGTTGAATAAAGTCGCGCACGTTGATTTCGCGCTTCCAAATAAAACCTTCGAAAGATTCTACGCAATTAGATAATTTCATATTAAAATAAAGTTAGTTAAAAATTTCTGACTTGTTGATTCTTCATCACACACAAAACGATGCACGAAGAATCTCCGTGAATAAAAAATAGATTTAACTCTTGTTTTAACGCATTACAAAATTACGTTTTTCTGTATTTTCCACCACAAAAAAAGATAATTATCTACCACTTTCTGTTCTTTTTTTACTATTTGTTCTAAAAATGCGTGGAATTACATGCTATTCTAAAATATTGAGGTTACAAAATTCCCCTTTGTCTTTTGATTACTCATCAACCGACAAAGGGGGGGTAATTATTCTAATCTTTAATATTTTAGTTGCTTTTAATCAACAAACACCACGCCACATGGTGCTACACCAACAGAATAAGTGGCGATATATTCACCGGCAGACGTGTAATGATAGACATATCCTGGTGAGGTATAATCGTATGCTGATGCGTTCGACGGGATGAAGATATCGCCGTTACTATCGGTTTGAATGGCATTTGGCATGGCGGGCAATACTTCCGATTTCAATAAATTTTCGTCGGTTAATTCGTTGGTTTCAGTGCTATAAGCATGATAAGTGGTGATGTTTTCATAAGTAGTCCAGTCTGTTACAGAATTAATAACCAACAATTTATCATTTGAAACAGTGATGTAAGAACCTTCGCAAACATAGGTATATTCGCCTTGCTTGGGATCAACCTTAAGCACCTTTGAACTGATGGTGGCGTAATCGCCTCGACACACCACATATAAATTACCTTGCTGACTCACAGCAATTTGTCTGGGGTTTATTTCTACATCAATATCGTTAGCCTTTTCCAGCGTTTTTGTGTTGATTGTGGCCAAACGAAAACCATTTTCGTACGTGGGATAGTTATAACCATCAGAAATGCTGACATAAAGCACATCGCCCACAACAGCAAGGTTACAAGGGTTGGGACCAACTTCAATGCGCTTTAAACTTTCGTAGGTATCAACGTCGTACACGTTAACATAACCATCATTGCCGCACACGAATATTCTACCGGCTTCAACGCTTACCGCCTGGGGTGCATTAACCATTAACATGTGTTCAGCTTTCAAAGTTTTGGCATCCATCACCCACACCACATTACTTTCAAATACAGGCACGTAAATTTTTCCATCAACTTGAGTGGCTGCCTGAGGTGTAGCGCCAAGACTTACCTGATTATTAGCTGCAGAAAAGGCATTGTTTTGCACAGTGCCTGATTCTACATCTATTAAACTTAAGGATCCGTCAATACCATCGTAGTATGATCCTTGATTAACAACAACTATACTTGTAGCAACTGGTGTTTCGGGATTATCAACTGAAGGTTCCTGAACATCATCATTTTCAGAACATGCCACAAAAAGCAATAAAAAGGGAAGAAGTTTTTTCATAATTATTTTTTAAGAATAGCAAATCGTAAAAATTAAACAGGATATAGTTAAAATTAAACGACAGATAATTTAAAGTAAACGGGATATAGTCACGCACCAAATTTCTTTTACATCTTAGTGCCATGAAATAATTCTGGGACTAGGCACTTTTAATAGAGATTATAGAAGTTATAGGAACAATAGATTTTCCAAATGATGTAGATATTCAAGAATAAATGCATGCTTTGCGACTTTAATGGCCTTATCGCCAAGTCCTACCTCTCAACTCTCATCTCTCAACTCTCATCTCTCAACTCTCATCTCTCATCTCTCAATACATATTGAAGCCATCATATTTCTGAGCGGCATGGGATAACGGCGCACAATTTCATAGGATTTATCCAAAGCATTGTTCACGTGCAACGTTGTGGTCAGTTTAAAATTTGAAATGTCAAATGTGCGCGCCACACTGCAATTGAGTTCTGCATAACCTGGTAATCGGGTTTGCACCGCGTGCTGTGCTGTTGCCCACCTGTGGGATGCCGCACTGACGCCTAAGTTAATATTCAGCCATGGGTTTTCCCATGAAAGACTTGCTGCACCGCTGTGTTGTGGCAAATAAGGTGGTTGTTTTTTATACGTTAAATCGGATGGGTCCGTCTTATCCTGACCTTCTTGCAATGAATAGTTTATGGCCAGACAAAACTCATGGTTCTTATTGGCTTTAAACGTTATGTTGGTATTAACGTCTAATCCGGCTATGGTTACCTTGCCTCTATTTTCAGTGCGCCAGATAAAAAGGTTATAGGGCACAGAGGTGATGCGATCGGTAATATTGTTATAATAACCATCCAATGAGAGTCGGACACCGCCCCATGACGTGTGCTTCAACCATGCCGCTCCA
The DNA here is from genome assembly GCA_045612125.1 of Alloprevotella sp. Lineage (GTDB taxonomy): Bacteria > Bacteroidota > Bacteroidia > Bacteroidales > Bacteroidaceae > Alloprevotella. The sequence continues at coordinate 35,151 of JAZKYK010000084.1, read as the reverse complement.
ATGCCGATTTGCTGGGTGCGTTCGGGTTTTAGTTCCGCCGTTCCTAAATGATAGAAATAATATTCAGCAAAGGTGGGCTGCCGGTAATAATCTTTGTAAAACAAACGGGTGGTCAGTCCTATTGGTTCAAATATATAAGCTGCCGCTAACGACGTTTGCCATTTACTCATGTTGCGTGGCGCCTTTTCTTTAGCCTTTGGCGCTCTGTTCCACACATGGTGGGCTACAGCACGTGCTGTGATGGATAGATTTTTAGGTTTGTAACGCACCGAAAATGCGTGTTGAAGCGTGTGTCGCGAAGCGCCATCAGCATCTGATAAATAACTTGAAAGCGAGTTGTAAAAATAATCGGCAACATAAGCCATATGCCACTGCTTTGCCAATTGATGTTCAGCGCCTATTGTGGTGTAAATTTCCTGCTGATTGTATTTTTGGCGTAATGCATCCTTGGGATACTGAGGATTATCATCGTCGTAGCGGGTGAGTTGTCCTTGATATTTCACGGCGACAGAGGTGCGCGTTTTACCCCAACGTGCGTCGTACTTCGATTGCACAAACCACAAAGCATCCTTCATCACTTCATGATTATCGTTATTATAAAGCACCACGGCACCAGGAAGTTTATTGTCGGATAAAGAATAATAAACTTTTGTCAGCCATTTTTGATTATTACTCAATGCATGATTCAGCCACACCTCAGCAATACCACTTTTGGTGCGTGAGTTATTCCTTCGTTCAGTAGTTGACAAGGCGCCATTATTGATTCGAAACTTATAGTTGTTGTTTCTGAAATAAAAACGAGCGTGCCCGCCTATTTGAGTTTTTGAAGAGAGGAGTTTATTGAACGTCACCGAGGGGTTAATCAATTCCCAGGAGCCTGTTTTTATTTCAGCTTTTAGGTTTGAAATGCTTTTATTTTGGGTTTGTATGAATAGTGTAGCAGCCGAGAGCGTGCGTACGGGTGTGAGTAAAGGTGCGGTGTCGCCAATATCTAAGCGTAGCGCCGTTATCTGTTCAAAGGCAAAAGCTCCGACATCGACAGCTCCATTTTGTGTGTTTGCCATGGGAAGTCCATCATAGCACACTGTGGAATGGGCAGCACCAATACCACGCACGCTTATGGTTTTTAATCCACCAGCACCGCCATAGTCGCGCACGTTTATCCCTGCCACATGGCGTAAGGCCGTAGCAAGGTCCGTGGCTGCCGTGCGTCGCAAGGCGGCAGTGTCTAAACGAAAAGAAGGACTTGAAGCCGTGTAAGCCGCATCTCGCTTCGAGGCCACCGTTACCGCTTCATTCAACACATACTCCGTTGAGTTTTGAGCACAAAGCGTGTATATGCTTGATAATACACAGATACACGTTGCCCAAAATCGACCAACATACGTAAACATATTATTTAAGGGAATCACATAAGTAGGGTATAAAAAATAGAGTGATGTGTATAACGAAAATATACCCATCAATGCGTATTCATTATATGCTACTTATTGCTGGTTTAAAGTTTCCTCGAACTCCATCCAACGGTTATACATGCAAGAAGGCAGGTCTTCTGACTCGTTCTTTCAAAGTGCACCTTCTCAGAAAAAAAATAACTTTTTCCAATGGTATCCACGCACCTTGCTAAAATAGAACATACAGCAGCGGGACTGTACAGGATTCTCACCTGTTTCCCTTTTAATTGCCTGACGCTTGCCAGACAACACCTTCTCGGTTATTATGCTTGCAAAGTTAAGCAAAAAAAATGAGCAGACGTCAATATCTGCTCATTTTTTATATTGGGTAATCAACAATCTGTGAAAATTAATAGCCCCACTTTATTTATAAACTAAAATTTCACGTTCGCCCTTAAGTGCAGCAAAAGCATTTTCAGCCATTGCCAGCATTTCATCTTCACCAGGATAAACGTGGATGGGCGCTAAGAAAGAAACGCGCTCTTTGATTTTATCGGTAATGTACGAGGAGTAAGCCAAACCGCCCGTGAGCAGAATAGCATCGACCTTACCATACATCACTGCTGCTTGCGCCCCAATACTTTTTGCCACTTGGTAGCACATCGCATCAATCACCAAACGTGCGTGATCATCGCCAGCCTCAACGCGCTCCATCACCTTGCGCACATCGCTTGTGCCAAGATGGGCTGCAACACCCGCCTTTCCCACAATACGTTTCATCATTTCATTTTTGGTGTAAAGTCCGCTATAGCACAATGAAATAAGGTCGGAGGTAGGGAGTGTACCAGCACGTTCAGGCGAGAACGGTCCTTCGCCATCCAAGGCATTATTAACATCTACAGCCTTTCCTTGCTCATGCGCAGCCACCGAAATACCACCGCCAAGATGGGCTACAATAAGATTCAATTCATGATAGCCCTTACCGATTTCCTTGGCATAACGGAAGGCAATGGCACGCTGATTAAGGGCATGCCAAATAGAACGACGAGGCATGATGGTTGAACCCGTAAGGCGAGCCTCTTCACAAAGTTCATCCACCGTCACAGGGTCGGCAGTGAAAGCACGGCACCCTGGAATGATATGAGCCAATTCATAAGCAATCAAGCAACCTAAATTGCAAGGGTGCTTACGCTGAGCATTAATCATATCTAAGCGCAATTGCGCATTAACTTCATAAACACCACCTTGAGTGGGTTTACCAAGACCACCGCGACCGATAACAGCATCAAACTCCAAAGGTAAACCATGGTTTGAAAGACAATTTAAAATTAGTTGTTTGCGGTAATCATACTGATCGGTAACACGCACGAACTTTGAAAGTTCTTCTTCCGTATGATTGATATTTTCCACAAACACCTTTTCGCCATCTTTATAAACAGCGATTTTAGTGGTTGTAGATCCTGGATTGATAGCAAGTATTTTCATTTTATTTGAATAGATAAATCAACTAAACCATTAACACAGTGCCACAGCAATACTATAATACTTCGTGAGCACACTATCGCCACGCGATGAAAGCACAACGGGGCAATCAGTGCCTTGCAACACACCTGCTATTTCAGCTTGTGCAAAGAAAGGCATCGTTTTATAAAAGGCATTAGCGCCTTCAATATCTGGAAAGAGTAAAGCGTCGGCCTTTCCTTCAAGCGTACTCTTGATGCCTTTTATTTCAAGCGCTTCCTGATCAATGGCACAACGAAGGTCGAGCGGACCATCCAGAAGAATATTTCCCCATTCGCCTGCCTGCGCCCGTTCTATAAGTGGCGCATAGGTCATGGTATGCGGGAATTTTTCGCTTGCAAATTCAGTGCAGTGCAACATCGCAATGCGTGGTTGCTGGATTTGCAATTTGCGGCACATCTCAGATAAGTAAGTTATTTGTGCTGCGCGTTGTACTTCGGTGGGATAAGGCAACACGGCAGCATCGCTCATCAATAAGAAGCGCTTAAGAAGCGGTACTTCAATAACCGCCACGTGCGACATCACACGTCCTTGCTTCAAAATACCTTCTTCTTTATTGAGTACAGCACGCAAAAGTACGTCGGTATTAATTAATGCCTTCATCATGGCATTGGCGCGTCCGTTGCGCACAGCAAGCACAGATAAGCGTGCAGCTTCGGCAGCACTATCGGCATGCTCAAATTCTATTTTATCCTTATAGTTTTCCCAATCGGCAGGAAGTGGCATTTTTTCACGATCGCCTACAAGAAGCAGATGAACCCATCCTTCGCGCAAAGCCCGAAAAACAGCTTCCATCGTATGTTCGTCATGAGGATACACCACCACCAAGCGCTTAGTGGTGCGTTGTGAAGAAAGATGATCAATAAGTTCTTGAAAAGAAGTTATCATAATATCTGTTAGCGAATTTAATATATTTTAAAGCAAAAGTACTAATTAATTTTCAACCACACTATCCCATATAGCGCAAAGACTTTTAATTTTTTCTATTTTCTAATTATTTATGGGTTATTATTGATGTTTAATTAGTTAGAAAAATAAGATGAATAATAATGGCTGTGGATATGGTGGATAATGGTTTTTATTAGCTTTTTAACAATTGATTTACTGAATGTTACGGAAACTCAAAAAATGTTGATAAATGGCGCAAAAACCTGTGGAATATGTCAAAAAACAGTGGAGGATAAGTGGATAATGAAATTCTCACGAGCGAGGTCTGAATGAAAACTTATACACACACCTTTTCACAGGTGTTTCCACGTGTTTTCCACGACTTTTCCACCGAGTTATACACAGAGGGGATTTGTAGATTTTTTGAATTAATAGATGCCTTAGATTTTAGTAGATACTATTAAACGCCCTTTTAATAATATATATATGGGTGTGCTCGGTTTTTAAGCGAGCACACCCATAATTGTTGATGATGGTTTAATGTTCAATATACCATTGATACAAGCTTTTGATGCCTTCAGGCAGTTCCACTGTGTGGCGCCACCCGAGTTTATGAAGTTTAGAAACATCGGTCAGTTTACGTGGTGTGCCATCAGGTTTTTCCGTGTTCCAGCATAGTTGGCCTTGATAGCCAATTGTATCGACGATTAATTCGGCACATTCTCGAATGGTTATTTCAATACCCGTTCCTACGTTGATGTGGCAATTTCGGATTTCTTTAGCATTGGGTTCGTAGGTGTCCTTAAAGTCTATATTCAGGAGGGCATAAACGCTGGCGTCGGCCATATCTTCACTCCACAGGAATTCGCGCATCGGACTTCCTGTGCCCCATAACGTCACTTTTCCTTTTTCAATACCGTAGCGGGCCAGGACTGCGGTTATCTCCTCTTCGGTAGCTGCGCCATTAATGCCTTCAACGGGACGTTTGTTTAAATCGCAGCGTACTGCTTCCCAATTATCTTGCGTCAAGCAATTAGAAAGGTGTATCTTTCTAATCATAGCCGGGAGCACATGGCTGTTTTCAAGGTGGAAATTATCGTTTGGTCCGTATAGGTTTGTGGGCATGACCGCAATATAGTTTGTGCCATATTGTAGGTTGAAGCTTTCACACATCTTGAGTCCAGCAATCTTTGCTATGGCATAGGGTTCGTTGGTGTATTCAAGGGGTGAGGTGAGCAATGCTTCTTCAACGATGGGTTGCGCTGCATCTCTTGGATAAATACATGTAGATCCTAAAAATAAAAGTTTCTTGACATTGTGTCGGAAACTTTCGCCGATTACGTTTTGTTGGATTTGCAGGTTCTCGTAAATGAAATCTGCCCTGTAAGTTAGATTAGCCATAATACCGCCCACATGCGCAGCAGCAAGCACTACTGCATCAGGACGTTCTTCATCAAAGAACTTTTTAACGGCTATAGCGTCGAGTAAGTCTAACTCAGCGTGGGTGCGTCCCACTAAGTTTGTATAGCCGCGTTTTTGTAGGTTTTTCCAAATAGCCGAACCTACCAAACCACGATGGCCTGCGATATAAATTTTAGATGAGCGTGGAAGCATGTTGTTGTGAATTCATTAAGTGACGTTTTTTTTATTAATCCCATTTACGGTGTCCGGTCCAGATGCGGATGCGGTTAATGAGGGCTGAGCCGATGCGTTTGAAATTGCCATGCAAGAGATTCAGCCAAAGTTCTTCAAACGAGCGGCACACTTTAATCCAGGGATGTCCCCAGGCCTGCACTTTAAACACTCGGTTTTTGTATGCCACATCTTCAATAATGTAGCGCGGGTGGCGCAAAGGGAACTCAAGTTCATGGTGCTTCATATTCATGATTCTGCGGTAAGCCTTTGGCAGCACTTCGTTGGTACCTTCAAAGTGTGTGCAGTCGCCCGTGGCGCCAAGATTTTGAATCATGTTTACCCTGGGCACAATGGAAAGTCCGGACTGGAAGAATATTGAAGCGTGGAAAATGGTTTCGTAGTAAGCTTTTCCTGTGGAACGGTGGTAATGGCAAAAGGCTTCGAAGTCCTCTTGTTGTTTGCGTTCCTTAATAAAGTTTCTGAGCAATTTCATATTGTAGGCATCATCCAGGAACGTGTAATGTTCGTCCCACTGATCCACAACTCTGCGCCAAGAAGCCCAGCCCCAAATGCAGAATGTTGAAGCAAAGAAATAATCGTAGGGCATATCGGGCGTTTGCTCATCGTAATTCAAGCCAGCAATCATGGAGATGCGTGGATCATGCTCATAGCGATCGAGCATCTCACGGCAAAAGCGGAAGAAACTTACTGACGGAATACTGTCGTCTTCCAGGATGACACATTTATCAACAATGGAGAACGCCCACTTCTGAGCTCTGAAGTTTGAGGGGTCGCACCCTGCATTAACCGTTTGGTAATTTCTGTGTACTTGGCAATCCCAATCGATGTGTTCCACCACCTTTCTGCAAGCCTCAATTCCGGGTTCATCGTGTGGTCCGCGCGGTCCGTCTTGATAAAGAAAAAGGTGAGTAGGTTGTGCCAAACGCACTTGCTCAAACACCCGCTTTAACTTATCGGGATTATTGAAGAAAAGAATAAGAACTGGTACCATAGTATTGACAATTACTTGAGCAATCGATAGGCGGATTGCATGTAGGTTAAAATATGGTCAACGTGTTTTTTTGAAGGGTTACCCACCTTTTGAGTAACTTCCTTTGTATTCAGGTCGTAAACAGAAGTGCCATCGGGTTGTATCCATACAATGCTTTGGCTCCATGCGTTGATGGCGAATGGATTGGTGTACGACATGCTGAGTACATCACGACTCATTGTAAAATCATCGTGCGCAATATTCAATTGTCCGAGTAACGTTGCTGCAAGGTCCGACTGATTGCAGAGTATATCGATATCAGCCTCTTGTTTGATTACGCCTCCTGAAAAAATCAATGGAATTTTATTTTTCTCAATGGTCATGGTTTCTTCAGGTAAATGATGCGATAACCCATGGTCGGGCACAAACACCACAAGTGTGTTTTCCCATGCTTCAGTTTTTTTGAAATTTTGGATAAATTCACCAATGCACTCATCGAGGTATGCAAAGGCATTATCTATCTCATCGTTTTCAATACGGTTGTAGGGCACTTCCCATGGTTCGTGGCTTGAAAGTGTGAGCAAGGTCAGCATCCACGGTTTATCAGTGGGATAGGCTTCAATTGTTTTTAAGGTGCGTCGGAAGGCAAATTCATCGTGAACGCCCCATTTGGTGTTGTTGCGTTCTTCAGAGGGGAAATCTACTTCGCTATAGGTGCGGTTGTAGCCCGTTGACAGTAAATAGCCGTTGGTATTGGTAAAATTGATGTCGCCCCCGTAAATAAATTCAGTGGTGTAGCCAGCGCGTGATAATGAGCGTGCTATTGAGGGTAAATGACTTATTTTACTTTCCGTTAATTTCATCACGCTCACGTCGGGGTATGCAGGAAAACCGCTCAGTGTGCACACCACGCCACGGTCGGTTCTGAAGGAGTTGGCGTAGCAGTTAATGAATTCCACCCCTTCGGCAGCTACTTTTTTGAGGTTAGGCATCACGTTTGGTGCATCGTAAAGGGTGCGTCCGCATCCTTCAAGGATAACAAGGAGTACGTTTGGACGCAGCGTGTCGATCAATGAGATTGTTCCCCTGCTTTCAGTATTCATTTGTAGTTCAATCCACTTTTTTGAAAAATCCTCTTCAGAAAAAGCTTGTCCACGTTTAGAAAAGTCCTTGATTTTCGACATAGAGTAAAAAAGATTGAACGCTGGATTTACTGCCGAAGCATTGAGGAAGGGTTTATCTGAAAAATAAACCATGCCAGGATTAGCGGTTGAAACGCCTAATCCACCCCGAATAGCCAGAAATAACAATGCGCCTGCTATGCAATGACACACAGTACCTACAACGCGTTGCACAATATTGAGTCGGCACATGGCAATGCGTTCTTTGCTCTTTGAAGTCAGTGTGCGTTTAAAGAGCAAGAACAAACCTATTGTTGCCAATAAAATGCAGCCGATACTTAAGATCGTATAAAGCGTGCTGACCGATGAAAATACTTCAGTGGGTGAATCTAAATAATTAAATATAGTAGCGTCTAACTTGAAATTCCAAAATTCAAAAAGCCCAGTATCAACAATATAAACAACGGCTTGTAATAAAGCAACGATGCCGAAATAGATGTAGAAAATCCATCGATTAACACCTATCCAATAAGCCGCAAGGAGAATAATCCACAGCACTGCAGAAAGGTAACCCGAAAACGATACGTCAAGAGGTAACCCATGCCAAAAGATATTGAATACGTCCGAAAACGATATGTCCCTGCCCCATCCATTGTAGAGCAGAAAAATAACTTTACCAAAAATCCCTACAAAGAGGGCGGTTAGGAAAAATTTAAAAAGAAAAAGTATTCTTGTTTTCATGGTTGAATGGTCTATGAGGTTTTAAGGGCCATGTGGCTCCCTTTCGTCTATTTCTCTGTTTTATTGTAAATAGATTGCAGAATCAATCCCGCTAAGGTCATGCCAAACAAGGCGGTGATGTGCATGAGCGAACCATTGATTTGTGCTTTTTTATCGTCCCATGTGCCACCTAAGAATAGGTCAACATCAGTAGCATTCTGAAGCAGTTCTTCGCTATACACGCATTTAAATTTCTTTCGGGGCATGCGGCCGCCTTTCTTTATTCTACGGCGCAATGCTGCTGCTAACGGACATCCCTTCACCTTCCAAAATTCAGCCACGCTGACTTTTGTGGGGTCTAATTTTAAGGCTGCACCCATCGACGCGTAAAATTCACAGGATAGCGAAGTGGCATGAAGGATGAGCGCTACTTTATGTTCCAAACTATCGATGCAATCCAACACATAGTCGTATGTTTCAAGTTGAAACTGCTCGGCCGTTTCGGCGGAGTAAATGCCATTAATGGCTGTAACTTCAGCTTCAGGGTTAACCAAAAGCAAATGTTCCTTTAGGGCATCGACCTTTGATTTTCCAATGGTTGATACATTGGCCATCAATTGTCGGTTGATGTTTGAAGGTGCTACTTCATCAGAGTCCACAATAGTGATGTGCTTCAGTCCTGTTCTCACCAAAGCCTCAGCCGCCCAACTTCCCACACCGCCTACACCAAAAACAATCACCCGGCAGGTTGAGAGTTTTTGCATCGATGCTTGACCTAACAGCAGTGCGGAACGACTTTGAATTTCTTGAAGCATAGTTTTTTGAAGTTATGGTAGGTTCTGAAGTTAATGTTCTGGAGTGCCCTTAAAAGCGCTGCACCCTACGTGCAAATGTACAAAAAATGAGTGATATAAGAGATGAATAAAACAGTTTTTCAGATAAATTGAAATGTGAGCCGCAAAAATGACTTTTGAAAATGTTAAAAAACGCGTAAATTATTTTAATAACCTTTAAGATTATCATAAAATTAAGTAATTTTGCAAACTATTATAAATTACTTACTTAGCAACAAAATAAATAAAGATAGTTTTATGCAACTTAAGCCTCAAAGCAAGCTACAGGGCGGAAAGTATAAAATTGAAAAAATTCTTGGTCAAGGTGGATTTGGTATCACGTATTTGGCCACTCAGGAATTTTTGAACCGTAAGGTAGCTGTTAAGGAATTTTTTATGCGCGAGCATTGCATGCGCGATTCAGACACTTCTCACGTAACGCTCGGAACAGCCAATAGTCGTGCTAACGTAGAAAAATTCCTTCAGAAATTTATTAAGGAAGCCCAAACCATTGCAGGTATGGACAACCGCCATATCATCAATATTTATGACGTCTTTGAAGAAAACGGTACGGCATATTATGTGATGGAATACTTAGGCGATGGCGACTTGCAAAGCCGCATTCCTGAAGGTGGTATGAATGAAAAGGATGCAATCTATTACATCCGTCAGATTGGCGATGCATTGTCTTATATCCACAGTCAGAATATTCTTCACCTTGACGTTAAGCCCACCAATGTAATGGTGCGTCAGAATGGCGAAGCGGTGTTGATTGACTTCGGTATTGCCAAGCACTACGATGCGAAGGGCGGTTCGCAAACCAGCTCTACTCCTGTTGGGGTGAGTGAGGGATATGCACCTTCAGAGCAGTACGACCGCGAAGGGGTAAGTTCTTTCTCTGCAGCCACAGATATTTACTCGCTTGGTGCAACGTTCTTTAAACTCGTAACGGGCGAGCGCCCACCAAAGGCAAGTATCGTGCTCAATGAAGGTTTGCCTGATTTACCTAAGAAGTTATCAAAGTCGGTGGTTGATGCCATCACCAAGGCTATGGCACCTCGCCGCAAGGACCGTCCACAGACCATTGGCGAGTTTTTGAGTATGCTCAGCACTTCATCTTCAACAAATAAATATGCTGTTGACGATGATGAAAGCACAGAAATAGCAGGAATGGATATGAACGAAGAACCCGAAGTAACGCCCGCTTTCGAAGAGGAAGAACCTGAAAAGAAAGGCGGCATCTGGGGATGGATCATAGCTTTCTTGATTTGTATCGGTGCATCGGTGGCTGGCTTCTTCTTGTTCATGGCAAGCAACAGTGAAGATATTGAAGAAGCACCTGTGGAACAATCCCAACCTGTAACACAGCTCGCTCCCGAAACTCCTGCGCCAGCCAATAACGATGGCGAAATCAACGGACACGGTTATATTGACTTAGGTTTGAGCGTGTTGTGGGCCACAGAAAATATGGGTGCTATTTCTGAAACAGATTGTGGCAAGTATATGGCTTGGGGTGAAGTGGATACCACTAAAACAACCTTCTCAAAGAATAATTGTTTGACTTACCAAAAGGCATTTGCACGAGAGTTACAAGGTAATATTGACTATGATGTGGCGCGTAAGTTATGGCGCGGTGCTTGGCGATTACCAACAAGTCAGGAATTTAATGAACTCATTGAAAAGTGCATTTGGACTAAGGTTAAGCGCGATGATGATCAGGTGGGTTATGAAGTAGAAGGTCCTAACGGTAAAGTCATTTTCTTGCCTTTAGGTGGATTAAAACAAGGTTCATTCAAAAACGCCGACTCTTTCAATGAAGTGGGTTATTACTGGTCAGGAACACATAAGCAAGGACGCAATGAAAAAGAAAAAGCCTTTGCTTTGACCTTTGGTATGAGCAGCAAAGCTCAATTATTTGAAATGCCTCGTTATAATGGTCTTTGCATTCGCCCTGTTGCGAATAAATAAATATTATCAAAAAAGATGGCGGATAGGTCAAACCAAATATTGGAGACCTGCCCGCCATCTTTTTGTAGATTAAAGACCAAAACTTTCGTGCGAATGCCCTATTAAAGTTCTGGACTTATCTTTTGGGTGCACAATTTCTAAACTTCATAATCAAGGTTTTCATTAAAATCCCACATAAATGGGATTTGTTAAACGTAATTGATATTGAACAATAATGTCTATTGTCAAGTTAAACTTAAAATTATTTTGTACCACTCCTTCCTACAACAATGTTATAAGGTGAACCTGCTTTAATTTTTTGTATTGCTTCTGCAGAGCCTTTTGCATCGTCTATCAAAAAGAGACCTTTTATGTATACGCCAAAATTAGTCATGTAACATTGTGTTAAATTTTTATTAAAAGAATAGGTAATCATGTAATTCCAAGTTACGGGACTATTTTCTTCGTTAAATAACTTTGTAGGGGCAGTCTTTGATACCATTGTACTAAAATCTCTGGTATCAATAAATTCGTAAGATCCAGTAATTATTACTTTTTTCTTTTCAGTTGGGTGATCTTTTATACCATCCTGAGAAAGCGCAACCGAAGCACCTGGAGGAATTGTAAGAATCTTATTATCCTTATGTGTTGTTGTCAAGGATTTAAATTTACTCTTTTCACCACCAACATTAATACCACTTGCTAATGCACCTACTGTACCACCAACACCAAAAGCATCTGCCACAGAACCTAAATTAACCGAAGCTCCTTTTCCTGAATCCCCTCCCTCTGTTACTGTGTACTCTTGAGCGTCATAGAATGTTTTAATACTTCCCAATGAAGAACTTCCAAAACAACTAGCTTTATCTACATATATAACACGAGTTGATTTATTTTTTATCATTATTACAAATTTATTATTTTCCTCAACATAACTCATATGGTAATAAACATAATGATTATATTGTGGGGAATCTCCAACATTTTGTTGCATTATACCATTAGTGTAATGTCTCCAATCCTGTTCAATTTTTGTTTGAAGAAGTGATATCTCAATTTCATCTGTTGAGATTATAGAAGAAGAAGTTAAACCAATTGTTCCTAAAGTATATATATCTTTCTTTAATTTTTTCTTACTCGCATAATAATCATCAAGACTATCAAGAATATTTTGATTGTATTTTTCAATTAACTCAGAATTATTGGCAGCAGGTGATGCCTGAATTGGTTCATTTGATTCTAAATTAATTTCTGAATCATTTTCTTGTTCATGACGAATATTCTGATCTGCAGGAGAATCCTTAAAAACATCTTTTTCACCATTTTGATATTTTATCATAAACACATCAGACTTATCAAGAATGAATATAGGACCATCCTGATTGGACCATTTCTTATATTCAACTTCTGATTTTGATATCTTAAGAATTTTGGATAGAATTTCATCTCCATTCTTACAAACAATAATATCTTGCGACCAAAGGGTATTAATAGATAAAAATAACCCACATAGAATTTGGAAAAATAATTTCATACAGATTTAATTTTCAAGTATTAAAAATAAATATTTAAATAACTATATAACCTTTTCATGTAACTATTCAGCGAATAGTCACACGTAGCTGTTCGCACCCTAAAACAAAGTGCAAACAGCTGCGTATGGTGATCTTTTGGGTGCACTCATTATTACATATATATATACCTCTTGATTGTAATGTGGAAAAACCTTCGGCTCTGTTGCCGTATGATTATTGAACCTTCATATATTTCTTTCCGTCTTTGATGTATATACCAACAATGCCGTTGCCCTGATTTGGGGCTTGCGCGCCATTGAGTAAATAAACTGGCGTATTGTTGTTCTGTGGTGTATATAAAGGTTTTATTGCAGTTGTGGTGTTTTCCTGAATAAACTGATCCACTTGCTTCAGTCGTGATTGATACCACGCCACGATTAAGTTGATTTCATCCTTTAGATTTTCAACCGTTGGGCAACCATATTTTTCTTCTTTTTGCCATCTGGTGTATTCACGTTGCCAAGCACCACACTTCGTAAAGATATTGGCATAGTGTTGTAATTGGGCTTGTACGGCATCAACACTGAGTGCAGCTTGCTTCACTTCATGCCAACGTGCAGCAAGCTTTTCTTTGTATTGCCCCACATTGTGGTTCCAAAGCGTAGCGAAGGGTTCATTTTTATGGATGCGAAGGTCCGAAACTCTTGTTTCATCGTAGGTTCCTTCTGAATATCTGCCATCATAATAACCACCAAGCGACGTGTCCATATCCCACGGTGTAAAGACAAAAGGTTCGTTTTTCGTGATGTTCTTATTGCTCAGGAATATATTCTTATTGCCGTTGTCAATAAGATTAAGCGCCATCACCAGAAGATGGAAGTCAATAACGTTATTTTCATAGAAATAAGCCACTGAGTTATTCATTAATTCATCGCTACTGCACACATCGTAAAGTCTTCGCAAAGGTTCCCACGTGTCTTGTCCTGGAAAATCATCGGGGTATTGCAACTCCCAGTTGTTCCACTCCACGCTGTCGATATTAGCGTCAGGGTTGAGCTGCGTGTTGGTTAATCCCGTGTTGTCCCACAAATTACTTTTGTACAAAAGTCCTCTGATCGTTACATTGCCCTCCATATCCTCTTTGTATTTCTTTAAGTCGAGCAATTTACGGTCAATGCGGTCGGTGAAGCAATAAATACCATTGTATGAACCGTTGAGAATCACTTCCACGAATTGACCTTGTGTGCCATTACGTCCGCCAAACTCAGTGCTGTAGGGTGTTTTGGAATATGCATTCCAAATGTCAAAGCACACGCGGTTGCGCATGTTGATTTGGTCGATCGACATGGCATCCAAAATCCACTTGTCCTTACTTCTTATATTAAAGAATGTGGTGTCGAGGTCTTCGCCCAAATCATCTCTCAACTTAATATTAAACGAACGTTTGGGGTAATTCAGTGTTGTGGCGCCTCTATAGCGGAAAAAGGCGGGCAACTCTTGTTCCACCCCTATGGAGTCGGCTGTGGATTGATTCAACACATGAAGGGTACCGTTGCGGTACTCTTTTTCTTTGTCGTCAGGGAGTATTGTTGTGATTTCAACAAGTGGTAATGGTGAAAAAACAATGGGCGCTTCTGCCACCTTAACACCATCGCGCATCAGGTGCATCACGAATCCATTAGCAGTTGCCGCGTCGTCAAACACCAGTTTATTTTTACTTTCCGTAATCAGTTCATAGTGCGCATCATCGGCAGCCTGAAAAGAAACTTGTGGGGCATAGTCTCCGCCTTCCAGATATGGTGTTGGTAAGGGATACATGAACTGCGCCTTTCTATTTTCGAAAATGGGTCGTTGTCCGTCCAATGCAAAATGATTGATGTATGCCGAGAATGGTGTTATGGCAGGCACTTTCAAAGCCTTGCCCTGCTCATCCACCATATAAAAGTATTTTGAAGCATGATCGGGCATGCCCGAACTGGCTTTAACCATGTTCTTCGCTTGTTCTATACCCATGTAATACTTCTCATCCGCCTGATGGTAGAACGTCAGGAAACCTTCGCGCGCCAATATGTGCCATTCCGATTCTTCAGATGGTGTGGGCAAGAGTTTCAGGTTGATAAATGTTTCATAGTCCTTTTCAGGCGTGTAAGTCAAGTACTGCCCAGTGGCTTTATTGCGAAAACGAATGGTTTGTTCATGGCATTCAATAAACCAATAACAATCGTCCGTATTTTGTTCGGTGGCGTCAACGTATTTCACCACAATATCGCTGTTATGAAGCGCGCCAATTCCCACGCCTCCATCGCCCTTTTCCACATTCACTATACGATAGCACTTCGACTCATCGATATCCATGAATAAAGGATTGATGTTTTGGGCAAATGTTGCGACACAACACCATGCGCCGCATATCATCAATACCATTGATTTTAGAAAAAAATCTTTCATTTAGTTTAGTTTTTTTAAGTTCCTTATATTCAAGACTGTAAAATTAATAAGTTTAGATTAAATACACTTAAGATTTAAATTACTTTATAGTTTTATAACATTTTGAGAGTTTAGAGATGAGAGAAGTAGGGGCCGATCTCTGTGTCGGCCCGTCGTCAATAAACGCACGACTTGTGCCAATCCAAGGTCGCCCCGTCATTCAATCCATTTCTATAGCTATAGCCTCTCTATCCTTTATCGTTAAGCATCTACTGCTTCGCGGTGGCTTGGCACTAAAAAATAAAGTTTTGAGTGCATTTTAACGAATGATGTGCGCATTTTTAAAAATATTTTCACAAAAGTGTTAAAAAGTTGGTGTATTATTTTCAAATCTCCTACATTTGTGGTTGTAATGCATACTTTGCAAAATTTATAAATCATTTAAAATATTACAGTTATGAGCACAAAAGGTATTATTTTAACTGTTCTTTTTCTCGGCATGAATGTGAACTTCATGTTTTCTGGGAATATTACCAATCAAGAAAGTGAAACGAATACTCCTGTTACCGAACAAGTTTATGAAGATTGGAACTGGGACTATTGGAGTCAATACGTTGACAGCTGTTATTGGTATTTTGATGTGGACAACAGAGTAGCCAAACTTTCGTCGTGCAACAAAAATGCTTTAGATATTGTTATTCCCGAAACGGTGACCTATAATGATGTGGACTACACTGTTGTGGCTTTGGCTTGTGATTTTAATAATGCAACAAAGTCTGTGCAATTACCTAAGACCTTAAGATACATCGCTTCTAACACGCTGAGAAATTTAAGCATCACATCAATTACCATTCCTGAAAATGTGTATTTTATAGGTTATAATGTTTTTTATAATTGCGATGCTTTACAAAGTGTTGAATTGCCTTCGTCTTTATTAAGCATTGGTAATTCATTTTGTTATGATTGCGATGCTTTGCAAAGTGTTGAATTGCCTTCGTCTTTGTTAAGCGTTGATTATAATTTTTGTTACGATTGCGATGCGTTACAAAATGTTGATTTGCAATTATCTTCGTCCTTGTTAAGTGTTGGTTATAATTTTTGTTATGATTGCGATGCTTTGCAAAGTGTTGATTTGCCTTCGTCTCTTCAAAGTATTAGTAACTCATTTTGTTATGATTGCGATGCTTTGAAGGAATTAACCTTTCCTGATTCTGTCAAGACGATAGGTGATTATGCTCTGTTTAGATGTGATGCGCTTGAGCAAGTTCAGTTGCCCGAAGCGCTGGAAAGTATTGGTCGTGAGTTTTGTTATGACACAAAATCGCTCAAAGCCTTAACGCTCCCTGTTGGTCTTAAAACCATAGACGATTATTTCCTTTATGGTAGCGCCTTGACTGAAATTACCTCGCTTGCGGCAGAACCTCCTGTCATTGATTATGGCATAAGCGGAAACATTCGTATTGCTAATGTGCCTCAAGGCTGTTATGCGGCTTACGCTGATGCTGCTTATTGGAAGAACATAGCTATTGTTGATGGCTCAGGTGTTGATGTGACAGTCAATTTGCCAGAAGCAGGTAAACTTGGCGAAGAAATCTTGAAGCAAGTTGAGTATATTAAGTATGTGAATCGCCTCACGATTTCAGGCGCGCTCAATGATGACGATTTCTATCATATCAAGAACAATATGCCTAACTTGATAGAAATTGACATGAGCGATGTCGAAATGACGGATTTTCCTAAGGATTTATTCTACGATCGATATGCCTTGAAGCGTGTGAAGTTGCCCAAGACGTTGAAAACCATTGGAAACAGTGCCTTTTATCGTTGCTACCTTTTGAATCATGTTGAAATTCCTGAAGGTGTGACCAGCATAGGTAGCCATGCATTTTATGAGTGTAGCGCATTGGATGACATCACCTTATCAAAAGATTTGAAATCCATTGGTAGTTCTGCCTTCTGCAAAACGGCTCTTAACCAAATAGCCTTGCCCGAAGGTCTTGAAAATATTAATAGTTATGCCTTTCAATCATCGGCTTTAACCAGCATTACGGTGCCTGGTTCGGTAAAGAAAATCTATGATTATGCCTTTGAAAACTGTTATCAGCTCACTTCGGTGACGCTCAATGAGGGTATTTCAATTTTGGGATATTGTGCTTTCAGAGAAACGCCAATCACGACCATTACCCTTCCAAGTACCATTAAGGAATGCTATATACCTTTTGATTATTGCCAAAAATTGAAGGAAGTGTATGTGCAGGCCTTGATTCCTCCTTTCCTGACGAATGAATATAATATTTTAGATTCAAAGGAATTGGCGGCAACGTGTGCGCTTTACGTGCCAGCACTTTCTGTTAATACTTATAAACTAAAGAAAGGTTGGGAAAACTTTGGTACGATAGAACCTATCAGTGAATATTTCTTGCCTGAAAACATTGTGGTGCACGAACCCGTTGAGTTGACCTTGCCCGATGCTCTTAACGCGGCATACAAGCCCAACGTTAGTTTTACCTGCATCCAATCCACATACTACCAGCAATATGGTAGTGTGGTGTTGAAGGGCAATGCCACCCTTTCGGTGGGTAATTTTAGCATGTGGGTTGACCCCAGTTACTACAAAAGCTATAAAAACAATTCAGTGTGCTACAACGCTTTGGTAAACGAAGCCAACATGCGTGCCGACAACATTACCTATTATGTTTATATGCGCCAAAATGAATGGAACTTCTTGTCGTTCCCATTCGATGTAAAGGTGTCGGATATCGTTCCTGAGTTTGAAAACACCAACTACGTGATTCGCCAATATTCAGGTGCTGCACGTGCCGCACAGGCTTTTGATGAAACGTGGTTGAACATGACGCCCGACAGCACGTTGCGTGCAGGTGTGGGTTATATCTGGCAGTGCAACAACAGCACTTCAAACACCAACTATTGCGGATTTGTGGTTACAGCCGTTAATAATGCCAATAAGAATCTGCTGTTTGCCAATGAGGCACGCACGGTGGCTCTTGATGAATATCAATCAGAATTCAGCCATAACCGCAGTTGGAACCTTATTGGTAACCCCTACCCTTGCTTCTACGACACGCGCATGATGGACTTCGAAACCCCCATCACCGTTTGGAACGAAAATAACCGCACTTATGAGGCTTATTCAACCATCGACGACGCTTATATTTTGCGCCCAGCTGAAGCCTTCTTCGTGCAGCGCCCCGTTGATGCTGAAGCCATAACGTTCAATACCGAAGGACGACAAGTGAATCAAACCGTGGTGGAACGTGCCGCAACGCAAGGTATTGCCGCAGAAAAGGCAATCAGAAAGGTGTTTAACTTATGCCTCAGCAATGGCGAATTGACCGATAAAACACGTTTTGTGCTTAACGACGAAGCAACATCGGCTTACGAAAGCCATAGAGATGCCAGCAAGTTTATGAGCAGCGATGCCAGTGTTTCACAATTGTATTCTATTGAGCAAGGTGTGGACATGGCGATCAATGAACGCCCCATGAACGATGGTACGGTTGTTCTTGGTGCTTACTTCGCTAAGGATGGTGAATACACCATTTCATTGAACACGACAGCCTCTGAAATCGTTACGTTGATTGACCACGCAACAGGTATGCACACCGTGCTCAACAACAGCAGCTACACCTTTAATGCCAATAATGGTGTTGATCGTGCCCGTTTTACTGTAAAGATCGGTCAGAATCCTACAGGCATTAAAAATGCGACTTCAAAGACCTTCAGCGTTTCTGTTCAAAACGGACAAATCATCGTTGATGGTGCTGCAGGTGAAAGCGTAGCCTTATACACCATTGAAGGTAAATGTATTGCTGAAACCAAGCAAACCCCTGCTGTGTTTAATGCAGCAACGGGCGTGTACCTCGTTAAAGTAGGTCAAATGACACAAAAGGTCGTTGTTCAATAAGAGGTTATTGAGTCGTTTTGCTTTTAAGGTTTGAGGTCGTGCGACCTCAAACCGCACAACCTAATTTTAAACATCATGAGAACCATAATAAGTATTTGTTTATTGTGGATTTGTCATTTGACACTTTTAGGTCAGTCACGGATCGGAACGGACGACAATTACAACCCTTCCAATCCAGGCAATCCACAAGAGCCAATATTGAAGTATGATCTTCAAACCAAGGTTTATCCTGAAGGTTCGGGAAGCGCCAATATCAGCTATGTTCAGCGCTATAAAGCTGGCGAGCGTGTTTGGGTGAATGCATACAACAATACGGGCTTTAAGTTCGTGAAATGGACCCACGCTGATACGTTGGTGTCGGAATCTTCAAGTTTTTACTACACCATGCCTGCAACCGACGTGGTGCTCACTGCTGTGTTTGAATACAATCCGGAAAATCCACCTCAACCCGATTCATTGGGCTTGTCGCACACGATTACCGTTACAGCATCGCCCAAGGATGGGGGTAGTTTCAACGTCAAATCAAGCACACGGATCAAGGAAAACGAATACCTCAACCTTTATGCCTACCCCAACACGGGATTTACCTTTGTGGGATGGGATATGGGCGACACGATTGTGCCCACAAGCCCCTACCGCTTGACTATGGGTAAGAAGGATATAAACGTTGTGGCGCGTTTTGAATACAACCCTCAAAATCCTTCAAATCCAGGCAGTAATTACTGGAACCCCACAACGGGCGAAGTGATCGTTGATAATTTCACACCCGGGCAATTGTCTTCGGCATTGAATAATGCCATTGACGGTGGCGATAGGTCGGCTGTGACCATGATTACCGTAGCGGGTAAAATTAATTCATACGACTTTGGTTTGGTCAATAACTACACCAACTGTATGTTGTTGGACCTCAGTCGTGTGACGGGCGTCAATGAAGTACCCTCGTATGCCTTTGATTACACCAATCTTGAATCGGTGTACTTACCTGCAACAATCGAACGTATTGGCTACCGTGCATTTGCCGATTGTCCCAATCTGTCTATGCTCACTTGCTATGCGATGACACCGCCTGTTTTGGAAAACGCCGTTTTTTCAAACATTCCCGACGGACTTATCATTTATGTGCCTGCAGCGGTTATAGAGCAATATCAAGAGGCTGAAGGTTGGAAAGATTTTACATTCCTGCCCATTCAAGAGGATATAAGGAGCCTCACCGTTAATTTGCCCACAGACATTAATGTGGCAGATTATAAGCAAATGTGGCTGGAATTGTTGAACACGAAGAGTGGTCAGAAACTGCACTATGTTATGACCGACCGTATGAGCTACACATTCCCCAACTTGATTCGCAATACCACATGGAACGTTACGGTACGCAATGAAAAGGGTGATGTTTTTGGACATTTGGAAAATATTGAACTGAAGGACGAAGACGTTACGGTAAGCCTTCCCAATTTGCTTCAACCGCAAACGGTGCAGTTGTGTGTGCTGAAACCCTCGGGCACCGATGTGACTTCAAACGTCAAAATCACCTGGACTGATGCCAATGGTAATTACCTGGGTCAAGATGCGTTGTTAACAGGCTTACTCGAAGGAACAAAGCTTCATTATGAAGTGTCGCTTCCCGAAGACTTGACCTTTTCGTACAGTTCGGTTGATTCGGCTTATACCGTAAAATCCAGCGATAATGTGATTCAATGTGCTCTGCAGAACTTGCCTTTGGTGTTTATTGAAGGTAAGGTCTTTGACATGGCCACGGGAACAGCCTTGAAGGACGCCGTTGTTAGTGCATCGCAAACCTTTGCAGGCAAGTACAGCAAAACGCTGAATACAACGACCGACGCTAAGGGGCAGTACACCATGGCTATACCCAATGTGCCCACCGCTTTGACGGTGTCATCTTCAAACTACATCAGTCAAACGATGGCATGCGACTCTTTGTTGCAAAACAAGGACAGTGTGAGCCTTGAGGACATCAAGCTCAAGGCCATCTCTGGAGCAGTGCTTTCTGTTGAATTTACTTACAGCACGAGTGTTGCTGAAGGCGATACACCCGAGGTCAGCGATTGGTACGCGGACTACAACAACGTGCAGTACACCATTCATAATCAAACGAAGAATAAGGCCATTTCTCAGTTCAACGTGCAGTATCCTCAAATCGTTTTGCTTGAAGAGGTGGATGAAAACGATGTGTTGGTTGTTGAGGCTTCAAGTTTGAACGGCGCGTTTATGCCTGTTGTGGACACCACCACAGTGAGCGAACAAAAGGCCAATCTCACTTTCGACATTCAGGAATTAGGAAAGATCAAGGCTACCTTCAAGACCACGAAGAATGCTTCGGTTGTTGGTATTCTTTACGACCAACAGGGTAAGCTGATCAAGTCCTACACCTACAGCAATGCCGTTTTGAATATCTCAAACCTCAAGGATGGTCATTACATCCTGGTCAGCATGGGTAGCAGCCAAATGCTCAACACCATTTACGACCTCAGCCAATATGAAGCCTCAGGTTTGATAGAAAATGCGGATTATGTGATGCTTCCTGTTGAAGTGAAGCATGGCGTGATTACTCAAGTGGCGTTTGAAAGTATTCCTAAACTGGATGAAAGTAAATTCTTCTACACTGGTGCGGGTACTTCATTTACGGTGAACAAACCAAGTATTGTGGCTGGTAATTTCTTGACGCTTACAGGTAAGGTGGATTTCAAATCGGAATACATCGGTCAGGTGAGCAACGTTCACATGATTGTTGACCTACCCGAGTCGTGCGAGTTCGTAGAAAACTCAGTGATGGTGGGCAACAACACCAGCAGTTACTTGCTCAGCGATAACCGCATCACCATTCCTATGGCACGCTACACCGACCGTGTGCGCTTCTGCGTCATCCCAACCAAGGGTGGCGACTATGCACCAAGTGCGTTCATTCAGTTTGATCTGAATGGCAAGACCGTGACTCAACCTATTGGTTCTGCCCTTTACACCGCAAAAGACCTTTCTATTACGGTGCCTACCTCTGTGGCTAAACCAACAATTTCAGTGAGCGGTATGGCCAACGGACAGGCGAAGGTTGAAATCTTTGACAATGGCGTGAAGATTGGCGAAACCACAGCTTTGGCCAATGGCGTGTGGAGCACGAAGTGCGATTTAAACAATCCATACAACCTTTCAACCCACAGCATCCAGGCTAAGGTGACCAATAAGCAAGGTATGGAGTTACAGTCAGAGTCGCGCGAATGTAAGTACGATAAGAATCTCGTGCAACCCAAAACGGTGACCATGACGTTCTACAACGGTTGGTTGCGCAAAAACGTGGATGTGGTGTTTGATTTTCAAACGGGAACAACGAGCGCTTCATCGTATATGTTCTATACCAAAACCGACATCACCTTTATTGCAGATTTAACCAACAACGACACAACGTTGGTCAACTCAGTGGTGCTCAATGTTTATACCGATAAGAATGAAGTTCGGAAACTGAACTTGAGTTACGATGCAAAGAGTGATCGATGGGTGGGAACAAGCGAATTTAGTGCCGATAACCTACCGATTAATATCAGCATTTCGATTAAGGACAATTCGCCTGTAATGATTGATAGAGGAAACTTTACGCTCTATTCCGAACGCATTGAGGACGAACGCGAAGAAACCATTGAAATCTTGAACGAGATTGATAGCTTAAATCAAGAAGCCGATTCTTTAGCCTTGCTTTTGGATGCTGAGGATTCTTTGCGTACCAAGGTGATGCAGGAACTCTCCGCAGCCTTCGAAAACGAAGCAAGCGATGCGGTTATCGACAGCTTGTATGCTTTATTGGGATTCAATTACGCCAATATGGAAATTCCAGAGGGTGAGGACGACGCATTCCTGGAAGAACTTTTGGCCCATGGCGATTCTCTCTTGGCTGAGGATGTTGAAGACTATGATTCGATAGCTATTGATGAACTGTTGAAGGAAACGGAGGTTATTCTCAACGACACCACAGGCTTAGATGTTATAGGTTCGCTGAATATGGCATTGCAAGACACTTTAGTGATGCAAGCCGAAGATGGTTCTGATTTGATGATTTACCGAACCGAACTTCAAAACCTGTCGCCTAAGTTCGTAGAGAATGCCGATTCTACAGTTCTGGACATGACTGAAGGAAATCCTGTGCTGATCTTGATGAATGAAAACGAAGGCTACACCGTAATTGTTGACTCAACGCTCAATGTAGCAACGGTGGTGCTTAGCAAGGCCATTGCCAATTATTCAAAGCGTATTTTATCACGTGCTAATAGTGATGATGATGGCTTTATTTCAGCCATGAACGAAGCTAAATCAAGCATCTTGGAACTTAAAAACAAGATCATAGCTATTGCTTCTGAATGGATTTCCCGACAGAAAGAAAATATTGATAATCTGAAGAAAAATCTTGAAAATCTTGAAAGCAAGCAAATTGATGTTTTGGCTGAAAGCGCGGGTACGAAGATGCAAATGGATGATATAGAACAACAATTACGTACCCTCAAAGCCAAACAGAAGAATGGAAAATTAGGATCAAGACTTAAGGAACAAATCAAGCAACTTGAGCATAAACGTGCTAAACTTCTAGATAAATATGATAAATTACAGAGTAAAAGCAAACGCCTTTCAAAACAAATAGGTAAGATAAAACCAAAATTAACAGCTTTGGGACATGGATTAGCCAAACTGTATGAACTATACCAAATTGTAAATGGATTTATTAAGACAGTAAATAATATTGGTAAGGCTTTGGCTGATCGTTCTAAATGGAAGGCATTAATTGATAAGATAGAGCCGTGCAAGGGCGATGAAAGAAATGCAGCGTTGCTAAAGCAAAACTGCAAGTCGGACTGGACCAATATCGCTTGGAAGAAGGGGTATTATCCTTCGGTAGGTATAACTGGTGTGGTTACTGCTATTAACGGGGTCTTATTCGTTAGAAAAGACATCAAATTCATTGCAGGGTTTGTGATTGGAATCATTACAGATTTCTTTGACGAAACGGCAAATGCCATGTTTACCAATGCTCAATCGGCATCGCAAAGGTGGTATCCTAAACGACAGGCTGAATACAAGAAATTGAAGTGTAAAGGTAAACCTGAAGAGGAAGAAGATCCAGATGACCCAGACGATCCGGATAATCCCGATGATCCTGACAATCCCGATGAACCCGATGATCCAGATAACCCAGATAACCCGGATAATCCCGAAGAACCAGATAATCCTGAAGATCCTAATGACCCGGATAATCCCGACAATCCCGACGACCCAGACGATCCAGATGATCCAGACGATCCAGATGACCCAGATGACCCGAACGATGGTGAAGGTGATGGCGACGGTGATGGTGGTGGTGATGATGGTGGTGGTGAAACAGAAGGTCCTCTGTTTGACCCCTCAATAGAACCTATTCACGACCCCTCAGGTTACGTTTACGAAGCAGTGTCTTCAAACCGTTTGGAAGGTGTTATGGCTTCATGTTATTATAAGGAAACGGTTGAGGATATGTACGGCGACTTGCACGAGAATGTGGTACTTTGGAACGCAGAAGATTATGCTCAGAAAAATCCATTGTTTACCGACGAAAACGGTATGTACCGTTGGGATGTACCTCAAGGCTTGTGGCAGGTGAAGTATGAAAAGGAAGGCTACGAAACCGCCTACAGTGCGTGGTTGCCCGTGCCTCCTCCACAGCTCGAAGTGAATATAGGCATGAAGCAGAATATTCAACCCAATGTGGTGTATGCCCGTGCTTTTGAAAATGCCATTGAAGTGCATTTCGATAAGTACATGCTTCCTGAATTACTCACGACGGAAAACATCATCGTGCTTTCAGACTCTAATGTTGTAGAAGGTACTGTTGAATTGCTCAATGAGGAAATCAGCTACACAGGTTATACGGATAAGTATGCTTCAAAGATTCGCTTCAACGCAACTCAGCCTTTTGCAACGAAGGAGGTTACATTGCTGATTAAGAACAGGGTGAAGAGTTACGCTGGTGTGCGTATGCAGGACGATTATTCGCAAGACTTCACCGTTGAGATGGAAGTGCGTCAAATAGCGTGCGATTCAATCATCACAATCGTTTATGGCGAAGCTTCTTCAATAACCCTCCAGGTGTTGCCAGCACTTGCTGCAGCAGGTAAAACACTGAGAGTTGTATCTCAAGCACCGTTGTTGTTGGGTGTTGAAACCGATTCTGTTGTGCTTGATGATGAAGGTAAGGCTGAAATCATCTTGATGGGTAATTTGCCCGGTACTGCAGCTTTGGACTTTAGTGTTGATGGTTACGACGTGCGTGCAACCTCTATTGTAAAGATTGAAAAGATGGAGGATGTGGTTGTGGCCACGCCAACTGCTTCTTTGGTTTCAGGTTCAGAGGTTGAAGCAGGCACAGAGGTGTATTTGAACTGCGCTACTGAAAACGCTGTAATTTATTACACATTGGATGGTTCATGCCCATGCGATCCTTCTGAAGCTGTGATGGTTTACGATGGAACGCCAATCGTGATCAACGAAACCACAACCATCAAGGCAATGGCTACCGCTGAAGGCATGTTAGAAAGCGAAGTGGCTACATTCGTCTATGTGGTTAAGGAAGTTGATGGCATCGAAGAACCATCTCAAGAACAATATGCAGTTTATCCTCGACTGGTCAAGAATATAATCAACATTGATGTTCCTGACGATATGTCGGCTAATGTATGCATCGCAAGCATTTCTGGCCAAACCGTTTACCAACAAAACAACATGAGCGGACGAAATGCCATTAATATGAATGGCTTGCAAAGCGGCATGTATGTGGTTGCAATCAGAGATGGCAAGAACTTAGTGTCTATCAAGATCATTAAGCTTAAATAATTAAATTGAGGTGGAGGTCAACAAACCTTCACCTCAATTGTTTTTGAGAGTTGAGAGTACAGAGTACAGAGTACAGAGTACAGAGTACAACTGGCGTGCGGAATGGTGTGAGCAAACTTAGAGATTTGTGTTCAAAAAAACTTTGTGTTCTTTGCGCCTTTGCGTGAGACGTAATTCAGAAATTGCTGGGGCACACCCTTCAGGGTAGAGAGTTGAGAGATGAGAGTTTAGAGTTGAGAGAATCCTGTTCTCTTGTTGGGGCACACCCTTCGGGGTGCTACGATGGTGGGCTGATGGGACCGGGGGTAGGCGCTTTGCGCCACCCGCCGCGGTTACAGAGCGGAGATACCTTCGGCATCTTGCCATGCGGAGTGAACTATGCTTAGCGATAGATGCTATAGAAATAGATTGGCACGATTTGTGAGTAGATCCACCTTGGGCCGACATGGGATTGGTGCGATTAGTGCGTTAGTTGACGACGGGCCGACACGGGGATCGACCCCTACCTCTCTAAACTCTCAACTTTCCAAGCAAGCCGCATGGGCTCACAACTTTGAGCAGAAATTCTCTAATTCTCAAATTCTAGATAAAGAAAAGAAAGCAAAGGCACTAGAAGTAGGGAAGAGCAAGCCGCATGGGCTCACAGCAGTGAGCAAACTTAGAGTGTGATCCGTGGACAAAGAAATTATTGTCTGGTAAAAACATCTCACGCGGAATGCGCAGAATTCGCGGAAGCGCACACACATTGTTTGTGCTTGCCATCCGGATGGTGGTGCAAGTGTAGCGTGCTCCTCTGCGTATTCCTTACATATAATAGCATTTCTATTCCGGATGACTTCCGCAATTTCTGCGTATTCTGCGTGAAAAAATATAACAAGACTTTGTTCCAGTCTTCAAGTTTAACTCCAGAGTATCTTGAGGAACTACGCGTATCGTTTAATAATATGTAGATATTATTCTTAAATACTTGAGACTCTCGTGATACGTGGAGACTTGTATGTTTCAAACGACTTCATATTTGGAGCGTTTGAGGGGGGTGCTGGACAGTAATAGTTCAATATAAAATATTTGCGCCTTTGCGTGAGAATTACAGATCGCAGACACCTTCGGCGTTTTTCGAGTTATGTGCTCTTTACATAAATAAATCGGGTGTGCCAAACTTGTTTTTGGCACACCCGATTTTGTATAAGGTAAAGTGGATTCGTATCCCCTTTTAATTTACTTTACGGTGATGAGGAAGTACTTCTTCTTACCTTGTTGTGCGATAAGGTACTTACCATCAATGAGGTCGGCTTCAGTAATTTCTTGGTCGAATGCTGTGAGCTTTTCCTTGTTGAGGCTTACGCCGCCACCTTGTGTGAGCTTGCGCATTTCGCCCTTTGAAGCGAAGCACTTTGTGGTTTCAGCGAGGAGGTCAACAGCCTTAGCGCCTACCACTTGGCTGCGTTCCACTTCAAAGTGAGGCACGCCGTCGAACACTGCGAGCAATGTCGCTTCATCAAGCTTCAAGAGGTTTTCCTTAGTTGCTTTGCCGAAGAGGATGTTTGACGCTTCGATGGCCATTTCAAGGTCAGCCTCGCCATGCACGAGCTTAGTCACTTCTTCGCCCAAGCGGCGTTGGAGCACGCGGCGACCAGGGTCTTGGTCGTGTTCTTCGATGAGGGCGTTGATTTCTTCTTGTGTGAGCGAAGTGAAGATCTTGATGTAGCGCTTAGCTTCTTCATCGCCCACGTTGAGCCAGAATTGGTAGAAGGCATAGGGTGTGGTGCGGTTGCGGTCGAGCCATACATTACCCTGTTCTGTCTTACCAAACTTCTTGCCATCAGCCTTAGTGATGAGCGGACAAGTGAGTGCGAAGGCTTCTGCTTCGCCACCGAGCGTGCGGCGGATCAATTCTGTACCTGTGGTGATGTTACCCCATTGGTCAGAACCACCCATTTGCAGTTTGCAATTCTTTTCCTTGAACAGGTGGAGGAAGTCGTAGCCCTGAAGGAGTTGGTATGTAAATTCTGTGAATGAGAGGCCATCGCTGGCTTCACCGTTGAGGCGACGCTTCACAGAGTCCTTAGCCATCATGTAGTTAACGGTGATGCGCTTACCGATTTCGCGTGCAAAGTCGAGGAAGGTGAAGTTCTTCATCCAGTCGTAGTTGTTCACGAGTTCAGCAGCGTTAGGTGCATCGCTTTCGAAGTCGAGGAAACGTCCGAGCTGTGCTTTGATGCATTGTACGTTGTGGCGAAGCACTTCTTCTGTGAGGAGGTTACGTTCAGCGCTCTTACCTGAGGGGTCGCCAATCATACCTGTAGCACCACCCACGAGTGCGAGGGGCTTATGACCTGCTTGTTGGAGGTGGCGAAGCATCATTACACCGCAGAGGTGACCAATATGGAGTGAGTCGGCTGTAGGGTCGATACCTACGTATGCCGTAACCATTTCTCCTTTATCAAAAAGTTCCTGAGTTCCAGGCATCATTTGGTGGAGCATGCCGCGCCACTTGAGTTCTTCAACAAAATTCATATTTTAAAATCGTTTTATAAGTTACGGAGTTAGGGATGTGGTGGTGCTATATCTGTTTTTTGGGAAGCATGATTGCTTTGTTGAGGATATAGCGTCACTTATGGTTGCAAAGTTAATGTTTTCTGTTGGATTATTAGTTAAGTTTTTGACGTGAAAGACACATTCATGCGTCGTCGCTTTCATTGAATCTTCTACTTTCGGGGCAACAGTCGAAGGATTGGGGGTTGTACCGTTTTCCAAACGACAGGTAAAACCCAGCATTCAGGAGTTGCTGTGCCAGTGTGGGTTTCCCTCTAAATCCGTGAATGGTCCAGCGTTGTGTTGGGCGCATTTCCTTTTTGAGGTTCATGATGATGTCGAAAGCGCGCACACAATGGATGGTCAGCGGTTTTTGATGGTGTTCAGAAAGAAGAATATGTTGTTTAAACACGTCAATCTGAGTGTTGAGGTCTGCCCCGCGCACTTTATCTATGCCGCATTCGCCTATGGCGGTTATTTGCGGATGTCCTGCCCATGCTTCAAGGTTTGGGGTCCATGCTTCGCATTGTTGGTGTTCGGTCCACCAGGGATGGATGCCCACCGAGTAGGTTGCGCCATGGCGCAATTGAGCCTGTTCGGGATGTGTGATCCACTCAAGAGGGATGTTGATGATTGCAGGCATGTCGGCCTGCAGGTTATGGGTGTGGAAGTCCATGGTAAGTTCTTTTAGGGAGTGACCCTACGTTTTAGGGCGGTGTCTTGCTTCTTTACTACGGCACAGGGTCGTAGCCATGTCCGCCCCAGGGATGGCATCTGAGGATGCGGCGCACGGCGAGCCACATTCCTTTTACGGGACCATGTTTTTGTATGGCTTCAATGGCGTACTGTGAGCAGGTCGGCGTGAAGCGGCATGCCGGAGGTGTTAATGGCGAGATGAAGCGCTGATAAAACCGAATGGGTGCCACGAGCACGCGTTTGATTAGGGTTGTTGGCATGGTTGCTCGTTTTCAGTGGTGGGGGTGTTGTTCAGGTTTTTCAGGACGCATTCTTGCACGCGGTTCAAGAGCGTGTTCATTTTCTTCTCTATGGTAGCCGATTTGCTGAGGTTGTCGTTGAGCCACATGATGCCCAGGTGAATCCCCATGCCTTTGGGCAGTGCAGCAATCAGCGTGTGTTTTTGTTTGCGGTAGGCTTCGCGCAGTTGTCGCTTCGTACGGTTGCGGTCCACCGCATGGCGCAGTTTTCGTTTTGAAACACTGAGAAGCACCTTTACTTTAGGTCCTTCGCGGTGTTCTACTACGCAATAAACCACACGTAGCGGGTAAGCCACGTAGGCGTGCGAACCAGCTTTAAAGAGTTGGTCGATCTCATGGCGTAGGCATAGATGTTCTGCTTTGGGAAAGGTGTTAATGCGCATGATGTTGTGTGTGGGGGAATACGAAGGTACGTTCTTAAAGGTGGGTTCGAGTCATGAAAAGAACCGACCTAAAAAGAAATGTGGAAATGTGAAAATATGCAACGCAACAAGTTGTTGCTGCGGATTTTCACATTTCCACATTGATCTTTATAGATGTGTTTTAAGCATTTTTCTCAAGATACCAATCAATACATCCTGTGATTGATGGTGATTGTGCGGTGGGCGCTTCAAGTTCAACTTCAAGTCCGGCATCAATAACCGCCTGTGAGGTAGCTTTGCCGAAAGTTGCAATTTTAACGTTGCGTTCCTTAATGTCGGGGAAGTTTTTGATCAATGAAGAAACTCCAGCGGGTGTGAAGAGTACAATCATTTCAAAGTCCTGTGGCATATCGGCAGGATAATCGTTCGAAACGGTGCGATACATCACACATTCCGTGTGGGTCAGTCCTTGAGCGTCGAGGGTATCCTTAATCTCATCGTTGTGGATGTCTGACAGGGGAACCAGGAACTTTTCTGCTTTATGCTTTACCATTAAAGGTAAGAGGTCAACCATCTTGCCAGTCGTAGGGAAGAATACCTTACGCTTTCTGTATTGAACGTACTTTTGAATGTAGAGTGATACGGATTCTGAAACAGCGAAGTACTTCATGTTTTCAGGAATCGTGATACGCATCTCTTTACAGAGCGAAAAGAAATGATCAATAGCATAGCGCGAAGTGAAAAGAACGGCAGTGTGGTCTAACACTGTAACCTTTTGAGCGCGGAATTCTCGGGGCTCAATGCCTTCCACTCGGATGAATTGGTGGAACGAAAAACTCACCCCATGCTTTTTCTCTATATCGAAATATGGAGATTTTTCAGAAGTTGGTTTTGGTTGTGAAACCAAGATCTTCTTAATCATATTTTATAGAAAAAGTATTGGTTAAACGTTTATAAGGTTGATACTATTTGGGCGCATTTTTTGGCAAAGAAACTCAGGAAAACTGACCTATTTTACCTAAAATTTGATACGCTAAAAAGGGTATCGCTAAATTCAGCATGCAAAAGTACAAAAAAATATGTAGATAACCCATTACACCTGGGAAAAATATTACTTTAAACCGGGTAAAACGGTATAATTCGATGCTGAAACAGAGCAAAATAAATAAAATTTGGAATGTTTCGATCGTTAAATTAGCGAAAACAAAAACAACGAGCAGGGGGTAAAACAAAACGGCTTCAAAGAGGAGGCTCAGTAAATGTGATTCCGCCCATTCGGAAATGGCTTTCGGGGTAAAGAAGGTGTGGTTGACAACCCTGTAAATGAACATGCGCAGACATTGGAAAAGCAAGATGCCCGTCATGCAATAGCATAAGCCCAGCATGGAGTGCGTATCTTCAAAGAGTGTGGGCGTTTTATGCCTTAGAAAAGCATAGAGCAACGTCCCTTCGATCAGGCAAACCTGAACCATCAGCATGAATGTTGCATTGAGTTCATCTCCCAAGCGCTTCACGAAATGCTTACTGCGCGAAACATTTTGAAAGGTGTTCAGCAGTGAGGTTTCAATGGTTTTTCGGGTGTCGGCAATGAAAAACGCCAAGCACATGAAACAAAGCACAATCAGCCCTGCCACATAGTCGTCGCTATGCAGCACATATTCGGTTGGGGTGCCCATGAATGGTGCTCCCGCAAGGCATGGAATAAGGTGGGGCATGATGAATGGTTGTTTCAGGTAGGTTTACATGGCGGCGTATTTACGCACGGACTGAGTCCAATGTGGTGTTGTTTCGCAAAGCATGATGGCTTCTTCGGGTGTGTTGGCTATGCGCCAAATATCCTGGTGCTCACTGCGCATGAATGCCTCGTCAACGGCCTTTTGCAATTGCTTCAACAGGTCATTGTAATAGCCATTGGTGTTCAGCACAATGATGGGCTTGAGATACAGCCCGAGTTGTTTCCAGGTAATCACTTCCAGCAGTTCCTCAAACGTGCCCACCCCTCCGGGCAGGGCGATGCATGCGTCCGACTTGTTGGCCATGGTTTCCTTTCGTGTGTGCATGTTGGGCGTTACGATGAGTTCGGTCATGGTGTTGTGTTGCCATCCCTGATCGATCATAAACTGCGGAATAACGCCAATGGCTGAGCCGTTCATGCTGAGCACACCTTCGGTTGTGGCGCCCATGAGTCCGGTGCGTCCTGCACCATTGATGAGGGTGTGGTGGCGCTGTGCCATGAGTTGGCCCAGTTGAAAAGCCGCTTCTCGATACACGGGGGCTACCTTGCCGCTTGAAGCGCCATATACGGTGATGTACATTGTTGTTGAGTTTTATGGATAAGTGTTGAGCGCTTTGAGCAAGCCCTACAAGATGCTTCTTGCCACGCGCCAGACTTCATCACTTTTTATTGAGATTGAAAATCAAAAATTAATTCATTAATCTATTCTTTTAAAAACATTGCGTTCTTATGTTATCTTTTTTCTAGAAATCTAGACTTTCTTTTAACATTGTATCCTTATGCTTTTGTTTTTTCTAGAATTTTAGAATTAGAGAATTTTATTCATCAAATGATGAATTTTTTATTGATACACTGCGGAGCCAATTCTCAAATTCTCTAATTCTAGACTTTCTTTTAACATTGCATCCTTATGTTTTTTGTTTTTTCTAGAATTAGCGAATTAGCGAATTTTTATCACTTGATATGCACTGCGGAGCCAATTATTCGCTAAGGCTCATCAAAGCGTCTCTAATTCTTGATTTAAAAAAGACATTGAGTCCTAATGCTTTCTTGATTTTCTCAATTTGAGTGATGCAAGTCAGGATTATGCTTCTTACTACGTTCAACCTGGTTTAGGCACAAATAGACAAGAGTGCTCTGCGTGGGGTGTAACACCTCCTCAGGTCTCTTGCCTACTTGTGTCTTTTTTACTTCAGGGTGTTCCTGCAAGTGGTTTTAAAAAAACTTATTCTTGATGGTTTCAACGAAGTCCAGCTTTTCCCAAGTGAAGAGTTCCACTTCAATGGTCTTTTCGGTAGCATACTTACTCTTGAAGACCTTGGTTACGGTTTTAGGTTCGCGACCTACGTGGCCGTATGATGCTGTTTCTTCGTAGATGGGTTGGCGAAGCTTGAGGCGTTCTTCAATCGCTTTGGGGCGAAGGTCAAAGATTTCTTTGATTTTCTCAGCGATTTCGCCATCAGAAAGTGCTACGTGGCTCTTGCCGTAGGTATTGACATAGATTGAGATGGGTTCAGCCACCCCGATGGCATAGCTCAGTTGCACGAGCATTTCGTCGGCCACGCCTGCTGCCACCATGTTCTTGGCGATGTGGCGTGCGGCATAGGCTGCTGAACGGTCAACCTTTGAGGGGTCCTTGCCAGAGAAGGCGCCACCGCCGTGTGCTCCCTTTCCGCCGTAAGTGTCAACGATGATCTTACGTCCTGTCAAACCTGTGTCGCCGTGTGGGCCACCAATCACGAACTTACCTGTGGGGTTAACGTGGTACTTGATGGATGATTTTTCAAACAACTGACGCACCTCGGGGGTGTGCACACGTTCCTTGATCAAGCGAGGCATGAGGATGGTAATCACATCGTCGTGGATTTGCTGGAGCATCAATTGATCCGCCTTTTCCTGTGAGCCCGCTTCTTCGGCAGTGATGAATTCATCGTGTTGTGTTGAAACAACGATGGTGTCAATGCGCTTGGCACGGTCGTTGTCGTCGTATTCAATGGTGACCTGACTTTTTGAGTCGGGACGTAAGTAAGTCATGACCTTACCTTCGCGGCGGATTTCAGCCAACACCATGAGGATGTCGTGGGCCAACGCCAAGGGCAACGGCATGAATGTGTCGGTTTCGTTGTTGGCATATCCAAACATCATACCTTGGTCGCCCGCTCCTTGATTCATGGGATCTTCGCGTTCCACACCGCGGTTAATGTCGGCACTTTGTTCATGGAGCGCAGAGAAGATACCGCAGCTGTCGGCGTCAAACTTATATTCAGCCTTGGTGTAGCCGATGCGCTTAATGGTGCGACGTGCGATTTCCTGAAGGTCGGCGTAGGCATTGGTTTTGATTTCGCCTGCCACCACCACTTGTCCTGTGGTTACGAGGGTTTCGCATGCTACTTTTGAAGAAGGGTCGTAAGCCAAAAGTTCGTCAAGAACGGCGTCGCTGATTTGGTCCGCCACTTTGTCAGGGTGTCCTTCTGAAACAGATTCTGATGTAAAGAGATATGACATAGTTGTATTTTTTTATGAGGATGTGTTGACTAATGTTGGTTCATCCTCTTAAGTGGAGATGATAAATATTCGAAAAAATACTTGGTGTGCGAACAAGGCGACCCTTAGTGTATAAACAAAAAAAATCTGCCCATCGCACCATTTGTGCGAAAGCAGAATGTGGATAAGCTTTGCAAGCATTTCTTGCGCAGCATACAAATACGGAGGGGGTTGTTCTAAACTCGCCTCTATTTTAGCATTTTTTTTTGTGGTTGCAAGCAGCCAAATCTTTCCACATTCAAATCACGTTGCAAAGTTACCTCTTTATTTTTAATAATGCACAACAAAAAAATATGAAATGCGTCATTTTTTTTGCTTTGGTAGTCATACTGACACATAGAGATTGCGTCTGTGTGGCTTTACCTTTCTTTCGCTTAAAGGTAAAACACAATGATGCCCCAACCTTTGCTTATAAAAATTGATTATTGTTTGATAAAAAAGTCTTACGCGGAATTCGCAGAAGCGCACACACGTTGTTTATGCTTGTCATCCGGACGGTAGCGTGCGCCTCAGCGTATTCCTCCCGTATAAGTGCATTTTTATTCCGCATGGTTTTCGCGATTTCCGCGTATTCTGCGTGAAAAAAACAGTGTAAAAGCAAAAGTGCAGAAAGTTAGGGAGTACAAGCCGCACGGCAGTTGTACTCTGTTCTCTGTTTTCTGTTCTCTGTACTCTGTTCTCTGTTTTCTGTACTCTTAATTTTAATCCGTCTCATTGATTTTTACCATTTCTAACCCCCATCCCGAACGAGCATCGCATTTCATCAAATTGGTCTATAGGATTATTGATAGTCTGAATCAGGAGTTAAATCCAGAGTATTTTATCGTCATTTAAGAACAAAGCCGAATGGTACGCCCTGAAGGGGCATCAGCTATTAGCCCAGGGTAAGTGACCGCAGGGAACGGCACCCTGGGTGGGGGTATCCCGGATGGTTCGCCCTGAAAGGGCAAAAGCTTTTGTTTCACGAAAGCTGGGCGGTTCGGAAATGATTGATTCTCTCACCTTTTTGCTTTTGTTTCACGAAAGCTGGGCGGTTCGGAAATGATTGAAAATAAATTTTCATCATTCTCTCACCTTTTTGCTTTTGCTCTTACAGAGCGGAAGCCATGCGGCCGTATAAACCCAGGGTGTCGCTCCTTCGTCGCTCTGCCCTGGGCTGATGGATGGTTGGCCCTTCAGGCCGTTCCTATCTCCCCTAATTTA
>JAZKYK010000083.1:0-5526 GCA_045612125.1 Alloprevotella sp. | reverse complement strand
TGGCGGACCCCCAAAAAAAGGGCGACCACACACTGATTTTTGCAATGAAAAATGGTTTGCTATCAAACAACCCGCTACGCTTATACATGCCACACGCGTGCTGCAAGATCCAAGGCAGCACCGATAGCGACATCCATATTGTAGTATTCCCACTCTGCAAAGCGCCCAAGGAGGTAACATTTTTCCGCCTCAAGGTGCTGCTTTACGTGCGCCACAAGGCTACGCGTTCCTGCGGCCTGCACTGGATAGGTGTAAGGTTCGTAATGATGAGCCAGATAGCGAGGATTATAGGGGATACGCTTCAAATTATCCTCAATCTCCTCACGCGTAATGCTATCCGTAAATTCAATCGTTGCCGTAAAGCGCTCGGGTGCATTGTTCGTTGCCGAGAAATTGCCTGTGCAGATAATTCGGTGGGATTCATGGCGCACATCGGGCAAGTAAATCCAACTGTGAGGGTTCTTTTCAATTTCACAGAACACGGCCGTTGTGCCATGTGCCTCAAGAGCTGCGATGCCTTCTGCATAAGCATCCATGGGGACGCCTGCGATAAGCGACGGGATCTGCTTCAGATTACCACAGAAAATGACGGCGTCAAACATTTGCCCTTCAACGAACCATCCTTCAGCAGTGCGCTCAATGCGCTCTACTCTTGAGTTGTAGCAGATATTTAATCCTTCTGCCAAACGCTCAGCGATAAACTGAGAACCGCCCTTAAGGGGATAGAAGAAGGAACTGTGGACGAACTGACGCTCTTCAGCACGCGAGAAGTTGGCTGCAATGATTTCCTCAACCGTCGGCATGGGCAACTTACCATCTAACCACGAGAGGGGAATCTGTCGCAAGTCGCGACGCCACACCTTATTATTATAGGGCTCGAAATATAATTTATAGAGTGTGTCACCAAAACGGAAGCGCAAGAAATCGGCAAAATTTTCGGGCGCGCCATAACCCTCGCGTGCCATACGCAGAAAGTCGGAGATACAAGACTGCTGCACCTCAGCCGGCAGGCGATAAACATTATTCTCAATAGGATACGGCACTTCCAAAGCGCCATCCAACAAAATTACGGATTGACGCAAGGCTTTGGTAAATTCGGTATCGCGATTAAAGCGCGACCAAAACCATTCGGCAACGTCGGCACGCTTGGTGTTGAACACATGACCGCCCGTGCGATGGAATAGATTACCCTCCACGATGTCGCACTTAATCATTCCCCCTGGGCGCGCATCAGCCTCAAATACGGTCACGTCGTGCTGAGCAGAAAGAATGCGAGCGGCACTTAATCCTGAAACGCCTCCGCCGATAATGGCTATACGTTGCTTTATTTCCATTGTGAGAGTTTAATGGGGTGATAGAATAATTTATCTGCTGGGAAGTCATCAATAAGTGCCTGCAAACTGCCATTGTATGCCTCTAAGAATTCCTTATCTTTCTTGCTCCAAAGGGCTGTACCTCCGAGCTTGGTGTCTTTGCTGGTCTTCACATGGTCGGACGCAAGAATCATGGCTGTAGGTATTGCAAATTCAGCAAAGAGGCGCGTGGCTGCAAAGGCGCCGCAATAGAGGCAGAACTTATCCATCATCTCGGCAGTCAGGATAAGAATATCGCAATACCCCCCAAGGAGCGGATAGTCCAAGTTGCGGCGCTTGATGTTCTGAACATACTTCATAATAAAGCGCAGACGACGGTCTATCATGGGACGAACTGGTATGGGGCCCGTGGGGAGTCCATACTGCGAAAAGCGCGCTTCAGCCTCTTCTCGACTCGGCAACACTTTTTGTATTTCCACACCGCGCAAGTCCACTTTATAGGACATTGCTTCTGTTTGACGCCAAGCCTCTTTGAGCTCTTGCAACACAAGGATATAATCCAAATAGCAATCCTGCTCACCCAATCCGATGCGTTCCAAATAATTGTTTTCGTCCAACGCGGGATTAATGACCATATCGTCGGCTACCACGAAATAATGGGTGTATCCCTTGTCGCGCAATTGCGTATAGGCTTGACTGATATAACCTTGAAATTGAAACGAGGAATCGTAAACGGGCAACACATTCTTTTGCGTGCCATCGTAAAAAGGTACGATATGATACACATCGCTAAAACGCCCTTCATAAAGTTTATCAATACGAGGGATGTTCTTATCAAAACGATGATTGTAAATGACAAGCAGAGCTGTTTTGTTCATAATAAGTATTTTATGGGGCAATAAAGCCCTCCTTAAATTTTATACGTGTTAAACGTGTTCATGGCGGTTTGACACTGCATTGCATCCAGATTTCGGGCAGCAGCATAAGGGGGCGCCATCACACGCACGATATCTTCGTTCATGGGCAAGCGCTCAAAATTCTTGCATCCCTCCTCCAAACCGATTTTACGGAAGCGAATACGGTTTAGGTCGATAATCTCTACGCGAACGGTGCCATCCTCGAGTTCGCGAAGCAGGATATTGCCGGCGGAATAGTCTTTGTGGAGGAAGCCACACTCATGCAGGCGCGCCGTTGTCTTGGCTACGGCTACAAGGAACTTATCTCGGTTGGCAACCCCTGGTTGTATGGCATCGTAGAAGTTATGCGTGTAATCCGACTTCACGGAAGCGTAATAACTGCGACCGAAGAGCAAGCCCTTGCGTTCGGTGACATAGCCAATAGGAGCGGGGGTCGCAATACCCTTGCTTAGTAACAGCTGGGCATATTCGCAAGAGCGCTGCGCCTTTGAGGAGCGCAGGAATCCATAGGCGATGCGGTTGATTAACTTGGGCAAGCAGAAGGATTTAACCACCATGGTCACCCCGTTATTCGTAAATTCGCGCAACTGATTACGCCCATCGTAAATAATCTTTCCCTCGCCACGCTCAAAGCGCTCGGGAAGCGAGGCAATAAAGTCATGCTGCGCTTCAAAACCTGGTGTTGTAAACACTTTTCTCATACCAAAAGAAAGGAACTGTATGGTTAAGGTGGGTTCTGTAAATTATTCGAACAAAGTTCTCATCAACTCGTCCCACAGGTTGTTAATAATATGTTGAGTAGCGACATCGTTTATCAAGCCCCATAACCCACGCCACCTTGTTGTTTCTCAAGGCATCCGTAGCATTCAAAGGTTCTAGGTCAATCCAGTTCTGCCGTGATTTTCATAGCGTTGCTCACAACAAAACCTGGCGTAAATTACCACAAAATTAAAGAAAAAGTTCCACCACACCCACCTCTCTCACAAAAAAATATGGTGTATTGGTCAAATTGCATCATATTTTGCCAACGACAATGCTTTGACGGAGCAAATTGAACGGTATTTATTTTTGTACGGAACCCTTCTAAAGCCATCACTTAGCTTGCGCATCCGAAGCACTTATCACCCCGTCGCAGGAATCAACCAAGGGTTGAATATAAGCAACGACGAAAAAAACTGTTTTAAAATGCCACGTGCTTACCGAATAAAATTGTAGATTTGCACCGATATAGCAACCAAGGGCGTGCATCCTCGCGGATTCTTGCTCTACTTCTTTGATAACTCTTATTCAAAAATAACGATGGTTCGTAAATTTGATTTTCTTGTAATCGGCTCGGGCGTTGCAGGCATGAGCTATGCCTTGCAAGTGGCCTCAGCAGGTAAGGGTAAGGTGGCTTTAGTTTGCAAAACAACCATTGAAGAAGCCAACACAGCCAAGGCACAAGGCGGTATTGCCTCGGTCACTAATTTACTGGTCGATGATTTTGAAAAGCACATCAACGACACAATGATTGCAGGCGACTACATCAGCGACCCTGCGGCAGTACGTCAGGTGGTTGAGAAAGCACCAGCGGCAATCCAACACCTCGTGTCGTGGGGCGTGCAGTTTGACCGCAATGAGAATGGCGAGTTTGACCTGCACCGCGAAGGCGGACACTCTGAATTTCGCATTCTCCACCATGCCGACGACACGGGTTTTGAGATTCAACGCGGCTTGATTGAATCAGTGCGCCGACACCCCAACATCACCATTTTTGAAAATCACTTTGCCGTTGAAATCATCACACAGCACCATCTGGGCATCAACGTAACCCGAGCTTCTAAGGATATTGAATGCTACGGTGCCTACGTTCTTGACCCCGACACCCGAAAGATCGACCGCTTCCTTTCAAAAGTAACGGTACTTGCTACGGGTGGATGCGGTGCCGTATATCAAACAACCACAAACCCTGAAATTGCTACGGGCGATGGCATTGCCATGGCATACCGCGCCAAGGCCACCGTTCAGGACATGGAGTTTGTGCAGTTCCACCCCACAGCACTCTATTCGCCCGATGAAAACCACCCTGCCTTTCTCATCACAGAAGCGATGCGTGGCTATGGGGGCATCCTTAGATTGCCCAACGGCGAGGAGTTTATGCAGAAATACGACAGCCGTCTCTCTTTAGCACCACGCGACATCGTGGCAAGAGCCATCGACAAAGAAATGAAAATCCATGGGCTGACGAACGTGTGCCTGGACGTGACGCACAAAGACCCTGAAGAAACCAAGAAGCACTTCCCCAACATCTATGCCAAGTGCCTCACCATGGGCATTGACATTACCAAGCAATACATCCCCGTGGCACCTGCTGCCCACTATATGTGTGGCGGTATCAAGGTTGACCTCAACGCTTGCTCAAGCATTCACCGCCTTTACGCCGTTGGCGAATGTTCCTGCACAGGGCTCCATGGCGGCAACCGCTTGGCCAGCAATTCATTAACCGAAGCCGTGGTGTATGCGGAAGCTGCAGCACAACACTCGTTGGAACACATCGACCAATACACCTTTAACGACCAAGTGCCTAAATGGAACGATGAGGGCACCATGACGAACGAAGAAAAGGTGCTCATCGCTCAGGACATTCGTGAAGTGGGACAAATCATGGCCAACTACGTGGGCATCGTGCGCTCCGACTTACGCCTGCATCGTGCATGGACACGCCTTGATCTACTCTTTGAGGAAACCGAAGAACTCTTTAAGCGCGTAAAAGCCACACGCGACATCTGCGAACTCAGAAACATGATCAACGTGGGTTACCTGATCACTCGCTGGGCCATCGAACGCAAAGAAAGCCGAGGACTGCACTACACCACCGACTATCCAAAGCACGCTTACGACCAAGCCACATAAAACACAGTCCAGACATTAAGCTATAACGCTTACAGTCAACGGTTTAAAGAACACGAAACAACATCAAAAAAGCGATGAAACTTGAATTGGTTTCATCGCTTTTTTTGATCCGTAAATCACAAACGGCATTTAGTAAATTCTAAATCGGATTTAGTTTTTCTAAATCCCGTTTAATTTCCTGACTTCATCACTTTTTGTTGCAATATTATGGCGCTTATTGATTTTTAGGCAGTTACGGCAATTTATTGGGTGGTTTGGGTGGCGCAAACCTATGTTTTATTTCTAGAATTTGTGACGTTTTGATGAGAGTAATCGAATATTTTTCTATCTATCAATATACACTGCGGAGCCAAATTATTCGCCAAGACTCATCAAACCATCTCTAATTATTCGCTATGGCTCAT
>JAZKYK010000082.1:0-32945 GCA_045612125.1 Alloprevotella sp. | reverse complement strand
GTTGAGAGAACCTTGTCCTCTTGTTAGGGCACACCCTTCGGGGGAGAAAGTTGAGAGTTGAGAGAGAATCCATTCGGCATGTAGGGGCCGATCACCGTGTCGGCCCGTTGTCAATCAACGTACTAACGAGGCTTGAGGGTTAAGAGAGGAGAGTTTAGAGTTGAGAGAAGAGGCTTTGCCTCGTTAAGAGAGACCTAAAGGTCCGTTAAGAGGTTAAGAGGAACCTTCGGATCGTTAAGAAGTTATGAAAGATTAAGAGATGAGAGTTGAGAGAGAAGAGAAGAGGCTTTGCCTCGTTAAGAGAGACCTAAAGGTCCGTTAAGAGGTTAAGAGGAGCCTTTGGTTCGTTAAGAAGTTATGAAAGATTAAGAGAGGAGAGTTGAGAGAGGAGAGAAGAGGCTTTGCCTCGTTAAGAGGGACCTAAAGGTCCGTTAAGAGGTTAAGAGGAGCCTTTGGTTCGTTAAGAAGTTATGAGAGATTAAGAGAGGAGAGTTGAGAGAGGTAGGGGCCGATCTCCGTGTCGGCCCGTCTTGCTTAATGTACCTATCCAAAGGCGCAAAGAAATTTATAAGATCTTTAAAGTCATTAAGGTCTTTAAGGAGAGCTGGCCGAACATCTACTGAAGAAACTTCGCGGACCTTTGCGCCTTTGCGTGAGAAAAAACATATTCATGGCAAGAGCAGCTGCAATAGGGGGTATCGGGGTCCGGGGGTAGGCGCTACACTCAAACGACCCTGGTTACAAAGCGGAGATACCTTCGGCATCTTTGCCATGCGGAGTGAAATATATGCTTAGCGATAGATCCTATGGACATTATAGAATCTATAGAGGTTATAAAAAAAGATGGGCGCGATTTATGAGTGGATCCACCACGGGCCGACACGGGGATCAAATCGAGAGTGTAAAATGAACTGTGTCAAGCAAGAATAAAGTTTTATTTTTGTAATACACAGTAACGATGAAAAAAGAAGTAGATTTCAACATCTTCAAGGCACAGATTCTTGAGGAGATCAAAGCGGGTAAGCCGCTATTCGGTAAAGATGGAGCACTCGCTCCGATGATTGAGAACATTGTCAACGCAGTTCTTGAAGGAGAGATGGATGCTCATCTTACCAGAGAGTCACGAGAGTCTGGAAACCGCCGTAACGGCAAGATGCAGAAGCAGGTCCAGACCCCCGTTGGCGATATTACGGTTACAACTCCAAGAGACCGTGACGCCTCATTCGATCCCCAATTCATTAAAAAGAGAGAAACTATGTTGTCCGAGGGTATGGCAGACCGTATTATCGGTCTGTATGCTCTCGGAACAAGCACTAGGGACATCAGCAGTTGGCTTGAAGAGACAGTTGGC
Source organism: Alloprevotella sp. (assembly GCA_045612125.1). Classification (GTDB taxonomy): domain Bacteria; phylum Bacteroidota; class Bacteroidia; order Bacteroidales; family Bacteroidaceae; genus Alloprevotella. The sequence continues at coordinate 31,594 of JAZKYK010000082.1, read as the reverse complement.
ACATCCGTATCTGCCGAGACTATAAGTTCCATAACAGATAGAGTTCTGCCTGAGCTTGAGGCATGGCGCAACCGCAGTCTGGATGAAGTCTATCCTATCGTATGGTTTGACGCTTTGCATTACAAGGTAATGGATGAAAAGAACAGAGTGGTCTCCAGAGCTATCTACAATGTGCTTGGCATTGACAAAGATGGTCATAAGGATCTGCTAGGTATGTATGTTTCAAAGAGCGAGGGTGCAAACTTCTGGTTGTCTGTCCTGACTGACCTTCAGAACAGAGGAGTGAAAGACATAATGATTGCCTGCATAGATGGACTGAAAGGCTTCCCAGATGCCATCAAGAGCGTATTCCCCGACACGGCGGTGCAGCTTTGTGTCATCCATCAGATACGCAACTCGATGAAGTATGTGGGCAGCAAGTATCAGAAGGAGTTCATGAAGGATCTGAAGCCAGTATATGGTGCCGTGACAAAGGATGCTGGCGAGATGGCCCTTGACAAACTTGAGGAGAAGTGGGGCGAACAATACCCAATAGTCATCAAGTCATGGCGTGACAACTGGAAGCGCTTGAGCGAGTTCTTCCAATATTCTGAGCCTATCAGGAAGCTCATTTATACGACCAACACCGTGGAAGGCTACCACCGCCAGATCCGCAAGGTTACAAAGAACAAGGGTGTTTTCCCTAACGACACTGCCTTGATCAAACTCGTCTACCTGGCATATCGTAATGCCCGCAAAAAATGGACGATGCCTGTCCCGAACTGGGGCATTATCTCCCAACAGCTTGCGATAAAGTTCGAAGATAGATACAATTTGTTGTAAATTTCTTATATTTACACCGAAAAATCGGAATTTACAATTATGACTGAATTAGAGAAGTGTATGGCTGGTGAGTGGTATGACTGCCATTCTCCAGAGTTCATTGAGGCTAAGGCTCGCGCATCAGAATGGTGTGCCAGATATAACGCAACACCATATTCACAGCGAAGCGAGCGACGGAAGATGCTCGAAGAACTGTTTGGAGCCGTTGGCTCGAATGTTAGTGTTGGTGACAATTTCACGTGTGGCTTCGGCACCAACATCTACATCGGCTCTAACGTTAGCGTTAATCTCAACTGCACATTTATCGACTGCAACCGCATCACCATTGGCAACGACGTTTTGATAGCTCCATGCGTTCACCTTACCACGGCTACTCATCCTGTAGAGTTGTCCGACCGTCTGACACCGAACTGGGATTCTGAGAGTGGTGAGTATCGCTGGCGCACATACACCAAGCCCATCACCATCGGTAACGGCTGTTGGATAGGGGCAAATGTTGTTGTATTGCCAGGAGTGACGATAGGTGATGGCACTGTCATTGGTGCAGGTTCTGTGGTAACGAAAGACATTCCTTCCAATGTAGTTGCGGTTGGCAATCCCTGCCGCGTCGTAAGAAAGATAAACAAGTAAATTCGAATTTATCTAACAGCCTTGACACAGTTCAGCTAACGCTCCCATCAAATCCGAACTCTCAACTCAAAACGCTAACCCCTCAACTCTACTTTCTAAACTCTCAACTCCATAATACACTGCAAGGTGCAAAGAGGTGCATAATTCTTGTAGAAACCACTTTTTGATTAATCCTTATAGCCTAAACAAACAGAGCGCACACGTAAAGGTATGCGCTCTGTTTGCTTTCGTAGATAGGCCCTATAATTTCCACGGATATTAATCATGGAGAGTACCGATGTCGTTTTCAATTAACCTTTGATGTATTGAATCACTTCGTCCATCGTTAGTTTTTGTTGTTCGCCTGTTTGCATATTTTTCAGAGCGACTACACCATCTTGTATTTCTGATTCGCCGACCAATGCCACATAGGGGACGTTCTGAGCATTGGCATAGCTCATTTGCTTTTTCATCTTCACAGCATCGGGATAAACTTCGGTCTTGATGCCCGCCTTACGTGCCATCACTGCTAAGCGTAAGCAATGAGCAGCCTCAAGAGCACCAAAGTTCATAAACAACAAATCCACGCCTGTTTGCGTGTCTGCGGGATAGAGTTCCAACTGATTCAAAACATCATAAATTCTATCGGCTCCAAAAGAGATGCCAACACCTGAAAGTCCGGGAAGACCAAAGATACCTGTCAAGTTATCATAGCGTCCACCACCAGTGATTGAACCAATTTGCACGTCTAAAGCTTTCACTTCAAAAATACAACCTGTGTAATAATTCAAACCTCTGGCTAAGGTCAAATCAAGTTCGATAACATTCGTCAGCGCACTACCTTCTAAGGCTTTGAGAACAAAGTCAATTTCTTCAACACCCTTGAGTCCGACTTCGCTTTCAGCCAAAACGGTTTTCATCACTTCCAACTTTTCAGCATTAGTGCCTTGAAGATTGATGATGGGTTGCAACTTCTCAACTTGACTTTCGTTCAAACCGTTTTCGAGAAGTTCCTTATTGACATTTTCGATACCTATTTTATCAAGTTTATCGATGGCCACGGTAATGTCAACAATCTTGTCTTTCGCTCCAATCACTTCTGCAATACCAGTGAGCAACTTACGGTTGTTGATCTTGATACATACGCGAATACCGAATCGCGTAAACACCTCGTCAACGATTTGCATCAATTCCACCTCATTGAGAAGCGAATCAGAGCCAACCACGTCCGCATCACATTGGTAGAACTCACGATAACGTCCCTTTTGAGGTCGATCGGCACGCCACACGGGTTGGATTTGGTATCTTTTGAAAGGCATTTGCAACTCATCGCGATGTTGCACCACATAGCGTGCGAAAGGCACAGTAAGGTCGTAGCGCAAACCTTTCTCACAGAATTTTGCAGCGAGCTTCGCAGCACCTTGCTCTTCATAGTCGGAAGCCGAAACGCCACGTGTAAAATCGCCTGAATTCAAAATTTTAAACAGTAATTTATCGCCTTCTTCGCCATATTTACCCATTAAGGTAGAAAGATTCTCCATGGCAGGCGTTTCAATCTGTCGAAAGCCATAAAGGGCATAAACTTCACGAATGGTATTAAAGATATAATTACGCTTGGCCATTTCAACAAAGCCAAAGTCTCGTGTTCCTTTAGGAATAGATGGTTTTTGTGACATATATTATTATGGTTGTGAGGTTGATTTGAGCGTGGCGAGAAGAGCAATAAACTTACTACAGCCTGGTTTACTCGCCTACGAATTAGATGTGAGTTGCAAAATTACATTATTTTTATTGAACAAAGACTTTTTCCTTCAAAAATCGGTTCAATTTATAAAGCACAGCGCCATCCGAATGACAACTCCAAACGCTCATTTCTCAACGGTATCACTCATAGCAACGATTGACACATGGGTTAACGACTGGCATATACGAAGATCGCCCCGACATCACAACAAAAAATAGAGGATGAACCGACATAGATTCATCCTCTATTATTTCTGAAGTTTCGCCAACGCTCGACTTCATAGGTTTTAGGTAAAGAACTTACCTTTAGTGCATATGATTAATCCCATTCAAGAATTACCTTACCACACTGACCTGATTCCATGATGTCGAAGCCCTTTTGGAAGTCAGCAACAGGGAAGCGGTGAGTGATCACTGGAGTGAGGTCAAGACCAGAGATAAGCATTTGTTCCATCTTGTACCAAGTTTCCCACATTTCACGGCCATAGATACCCTTGATCGTAAGTGCCTTGAAGATGATTTCGCTCCAGTCAACAGTTGTTGTAGGAGGAAGGATACCAAGTTGAGCAATCTTAGAACCATTGTACATATTTGCAACCATATCACGGAAAGCGATAGGTGAACCAGACATTTCAAGACCGACGTCGAAACCACGGATACCGAGTTGTTCCATAGCCTGAGCTACAGTTTCGCCCTTAGAAGCATTTACAGTGTGTGTAGCACCCATCTTCTTAGCGATATCCAAACGGTAGTCGCTCAAGTCAGTTACCACGATATTCTTAGCGCCAGCAAACTTAGCAATAGCAGTAGCCATAGTACCAATCAAACCAGCACCAGTAATCAAAACGTCTTCACCGAGGAGAGGGAATGACAAAGCAGTGTGGGTTGCATTACCGAAGGGGTCCATAATTGCAGCCATATCGTCAGAGATACGATCGTCGAGCTTCACAACGTTGCTTTCAGGGATGCAGAGGTATTCAGCGAATGCACCATCACGGTTCACACCAACACCAATGCTATTTTCACAGATGTGTTGCAAACCACGGCGTCAGTTACGGCAATGACCACATGCGATATGACCTTCGCCAGTGACACGGTCGCCAACTTTAATATTGCGCACGCCAGGACCAACTTCTGCAACAACGCCAACATACTCATGACCAATCGTCATAGGCGTTTTGATTGTCTTTTGGCTCCATTCGTCCCACTTATAAATATGGAGGTCGGTTCCGCAAATAGCAGTTTTCTTAATCTTAATAAGAACATCGTTAACACCTACCTTTGGCATTGGAACTTCTTCCATCCAGATACCCTTCATGGGTTCTTTTTTTACTAACGCTTTCATTTTATTAATATGTATTAATTGGGATATGTAATGTAATCTATCAAGTTGCTTGAAGCAATACGACTAAATCAATGCAAAGATACTGTTTTCTCAAATAAAAGCGATAGGAAAGTTTAATTTTTATTACTGCTTTAATAAAAAAAATACGTCTCATTTACATGATTGGTTAAACCTGTTTTACGCCAACACACCTTCATTAAACAGGAGTGCATTCAAAAATAAGCTCAAAACTGAAGCAATTTTTGATTTAAACATCGCTTATGACAATAATTTTATATTTTTGCCGTTGATTTGGGGTGGGTTCTATAAATTATTCAAACAGAGTTCTCATCAAATCGTCCCACAGTTTTATAACCATGGAGAGGAGAGTCGTTAATATCGTTAGTCGTAAAATCGTTTATTATTAATAGACCCACCTAAGATTAGATCGCATTTAATATGATTGAACACATACGAGGAAGCATTGAAGAATTATCGCCCACCGAGGCAGTGCTTGAAGCGCATGGTGTTGGCTATAAGTTGGCCATATCGCTGAATACATTCACGGCACTTCAAGATAAAAAAGAAGCAAAGCTTTATGCCTACGAAATGATTCGTGAAGACGCTTATCAATTATTTGGTTTCTTCACGAAGCGCGAGCGTGAGATTTTCGAACTGCTCATTTCCATTTCGGGCATTGGTGGTCAAACTGCACGAATGATTCTTTCAGCCTACTCTGCTTCAGAATTAGCCAATATCATTAGCAACGAACAAACATCGATGCTAAAAAGCGTGAAAGGCATTGGCCCGAAAGCAGCCCAACGCATCATTGTTGAATTGAAAGATAAGATTTCAATCGACATGACCGTGGAGCAAACTTCAGGAAGCGCTCAAAAGCAGGCATCCAAAGTAAACCTCGAGGTGGTAAAAGAGGCCGTGTCGGCACTAACTATGTTGGGTTTTTCACCAGCCCCCACCCAAAAGGTGGTGATGCAAATTGCCGAAGAAGATACCACCTTGCCTGTTGAACAAATCATCAAGCGCGCGCTAAAAATGCTGTAGCACGCTTGAAAACAAATTTATTGCTTATAAAACGTTTACACCACATATTTAATCGCAGGCATGCCTTTATCATGGCTTGTTTGATTGTGGCTCTGTCGGTTGCGGCAGAGCCTTTGGTGCGTATTGTAAGCAACGCCCCAAGTGCCCCCTCAAAAGCCGAAGAAGACACCATCGCAAAACCTCGTTATAGGGTAAAGAAAACGGCTGTTCAAGACATGGAACAGCGCACCCACTCGGCCGATTTAAAGGACCCCGAGAACATCAAAACCGAAATTGAATACGAAGAGAAAACGGGCACCTATCGATACGGCACAAAAATTGGCGAGACATGGCTTGACGCCCCATTCTTTCTTACAGGCGAGGAATATGCCCGCTGGCAATCGGAACGCACCATCAAGCAATATTACAGAAAGAAAAATGCCGAAGAATACAAGGCGAAAGGGAAAGATAAGTTTGACTTTTCAGACATGCAATTCAATCTCGGTCCGCTTGAAAAGATCTTCGGTCCTGGCGGTGTGCGTATTAAAACCAATGGTTCTGCCGAACTCAAAATTGGGGTAAACATGCGCAATGTGGACAATCCCTCACTTTCAGAAGAGAACAGAAAGGTTTTTGGCTTTGACTTTGACGAAACCATCAACTTAAACTTGAATGGTAAGGTGGGCGATAAAGTCAACATGGACTTCAACTATAACTCAAACGCCACGTTCACCTTTGATGCCCAAAGCCTTAAATTACATTACGAGGGCAAAGAAGACGAAATCATCAAACTTGTTGAGGCCGGCAACGTTAGTTTGCCCACAAACTCTTCGCTCATTCGAGGTGCCTCTGCACTCTTTGGGATTAGAACAGACTTGCAATTCGGTAAGCTCAAACTACAAACAGTGGTCTCACAGAAAAAATCGTCAACCACTTCAGTCAATTCTAAAGGTGGGGTTCAGCTCACCGACTTTGAAATTGCCGTAACGGATTACGATGAAAATCGCCACTTCTTCCTGGCCCACTACTTCCGCGACCATTACGACCAGTCCATGAGCCAACTGCCCAACATCATGAGCGGCATAAAGATTAACCGCATTGAAGTATGGGTCACCAATAAATCGGGCGCCACCCAAAACATCCGCGATATCGTTGCCTTTACCGATATTGCCGAATCCAGTGTGTACAATCATAACCTCTGGATTGGGTCAACCCAACAACATCCTCAAAACAATTCAAACTCGCTTTATGCTGAAATTTCAAACATCGCCAACACTTCGCGCGACATCACCCGCATCTCAGCATTGCTTGACGCTCAAATGCTTGTGGGCGGTAAGGACTATGAAAAACTGGAGAATGCGAAGTTACTTTCAGCCAACGAATATGAATTAAACGAGGCGTTAGGCTACCTTTCATTACGCTCTGCTTTGCAACCCGACCAGGTATTGGCGGTTGCTTTTGAATACACTTACAACGGAAAGATCTACCAAGTTGGGGAATTTTCAACCGACATTCGAGAAACGGATAAAGCGCTATTTGTCAAGACGTTAAAAAACACAGCAAACACCCCACAAATGCTCAATTGGGATTTGATGATGAAAAACGTGTACAGCTTAGGCGCAACCTCCATCCAGAAGGACAAGTTCCGCTTCGACATCAAATATTTGAGCGACACCACAGGTGTTTACCTCAGCTATCTGCCCGAACCCGGCTTAAAGGACAAACGATTGCTGCAACTCCTTGGTTTGGACCGTTTGGACAACAACAACCGCCCCAACCCCAATGCCTATTTTGACTTCATTGACGGCTACACCGTTGATGCGGCATCCGGACGCATTTTCTTTCCCGTCGTAGAACCCTTTGGCGAGCACCTTCACAGAGTGATCGGCGATGCCATCACGGCAGACCGCTATGCCTACCCTGAAATATACGACTCAACCAAAACGGTAGCCAAGCAAACGGCAGAGAAAGATAAGTTTATCATCACAGGACAATACAAGGCGTCGAAAACCAATGAAATCTCATTGGGAACGATGTATGTGCCCGAAGGTTCTGTGGTAGTTACAGCAGGTGGCATGACTTTAACTGAAGGCGTGGACTATACCGTGGACTACACCTCGGGCATCGTGCGCATTCTGAATCAAAGCATTCTTGATGCAGGAACCTCCATCAACGTGTCTTTGGAAAGCAACAGCAATTATGGCATGCTCCGAAAAACCATGTTTGGCGTGAACTTCCAATACGACTTCTCACAAGACTTTCAGTTTGGCGGTTCATTGATGCACCTTGGCGAGAAACCACTCACCACGAAGGTGGCGATGGGTAGCGAACCACTCAACAACACCATTTGGGGCTTAAACTTCGCATGGAAGAAACAAAGTCAATGGCTCACGAACATGCTTGATAAATTACCCATTTTGAGTTGTTCAGCACCATCAAGCATTCAATTATCGGGCGACTTTGCACAACTCATCGCAGGAAAGAACAGCGACTCACAGGGCAATGCCTCATACATCGACGACTTTGAAAATACCGAAAGCGATATCGATGTTTCAAATCCCAAAGAGTGGGTGCTGTCGAGCGTCCCATCCATGTTCCCCGAAAGCAAACTCACCAACGATATTAAGGCGGGCTACAACCGCGCCCTCCTGGCATGGTATTATATTGATCCACTCTTCACACGCCGCTCATCATCGCTAACCCCCGGCCATATCAAGGGCGACCTTGAACAATTGTCGGACCACGACGTGCGCGAGGTGTATCAATCGGAACTTTTTCCCAACAAATCCATCAACTACAAAGAATCAACCACATTAAATGTATTAAATCTTGCATTCTACCCGAACGAACGCGGACCGTACAATCTTGATCCAAACCTGGACTACGATGGTCGGCTTTCAGCACCCCAAACCCGTTGGGGCGGTATGATGCGCCGCATTGACAACAGCGATTTCGAAGCGGCAAACATTGAATACATCGAATTTTGGTTGATGGACCCCTTTATCAAGGCACGTGAGGAAGGCAAAACCATTTCGGGCGACCTCTACTTCAACTTAGGCGAAGTTTCAGAAGATATTTTGAAGGACGGCATGAAATTTGGTGAGAGCAGCATGCCCACCGATGGTTCACAGACCTACACCGAGACCAATTGGGGACGTGTGTCAACAACAAACAACACGGTGTATGCATTCAATGCCTCAAGTGGTACGCGCCATCTGCAGGACTTGGGCTACAACGGACTCACCTCAGAAGAAGAGCGCAACCACCCAAGCTATGCGCAGTATTTGCAACAAATCAAAACGCGCGTGAGCCCTGAGGTTTACGATTCTATTTACAACGCCCCTTCGGGAGATAAATACCATTATTTCCGAGGATCAGATTTTGATGCAAGCCACGTATCAATCAAAGATCGCTACCGCCGCATTAACAATCCTAATGGCAACTCGGTAGCCACCGACCAATCGCCAGAGTCGTACAGCACCACGTATAAGACAACTCCTGATGTGGAAGACATCAATCAGGACTACACGCTGAACGAATACGAAAAGTATTACCAATATCGTGTTAAGATTGACCCCACACAAATGGAGGTGGGTTTCAACCATATCGTTGACAAACGTGTGGCATCAGTAAAGACACGCAATGGCGTAACGCAGGACGTGACGTGGTATCAATTCCGAATTCCCCTTAATGACTATGAAAAGCGAGAGGGCAACATATCCGACTTCTCGTCGATCCGCTTTATGCGTATGTTCATGACAGGCTTTGAAGCGCCCATCGTGTTGCGCTTTGGTACCTTGCACCTCGTACGTGGCGATTGGAGGGTATATGAAAAATCGCTCTACAATGGCGAAGCGCCATCAACCAGCGGAACGCTCCACGTATCGGCGGTGAATTACGAGGAAAACAACGAACGCACCCCCGTCAACTACGTACTGCCCCCTGGCATTTCGCGCGTCATTGACCCGGGACAGGAACAGGTGCTTCAGAACAACGAGCAATCGCTCAACTTAACGGTTGAGAACCTTGCTTCGGGCGAGGCACGCGCGGTGTACAAACACACAACACTTGATTTACGTCGCTACAAGCACCTGCAAATGTTTGTGCATGCCAATGCCCTTAAAAACGACATCCAACTCAAGGATGGCGACATGAGCCTTTTCATCAGATTAGGTTCTGATTACAAGAACAATTTCTACGAATACGAAATTCCGCTCACCCTTACACCCGAAGGACAATACTCAAGTTCTGCACAAGGCCGACAAACCGTTTGGCCCATTGAAAACATGCTTGACATTGACCTTAGTCTGTTTACCGACACCAAGCGCAATCGCAATCGCCAAAAGGCCTTAGGCTTGGCTTCGTTTACTGAGGTTTATGAGGAATACGATGCCACACACCCCAACAATAAAATCAGCGTCATGGGTAACCCCACTTTAGGGGAAGTCAGAACAGTGATGATTGGTATCAGAAACAATTCACGCCAAACAGGAGGGGTTGAAGTGTGGGCCAATGAACTGCGTTTGCAAGAATACAGCAACGAGGGCGGATGGGCAGCACGTGGGCTCATGAACCTACAACTTTCGGACGTGGCTACAATCAACGCTATGGGCCATGTTGAAACCGTGGGCTTTGGCGGATTGGAAGAAACCGTAGCGCAACGACGCGACGACGACTTCTATGAATACAGCGTCACGGCAAACGTGCAATTAGGACGCTTCGTGCCTGAAAAAGTCAAGCTCTCAGCACCCTTGTACTACAGTTACAGCAAGCAGGTGACAACGCCTAAGTACAATCCACTCGACACCGACATGACGATGGACGACGCCTTGGCGGGATGCGCCTCAACACATGAGCGCGACTCCATCAGCAACATTGCAGAGCGGGTCACTGAAAACAGGAACTTTTCGGTGTCGGGCGTGCGCTTCAACATCGCCACGAAGAAGCAACCCATGCCTTACGACCCTGCGAACTTCACCTTCTCATACGCTTACAGCTCGCGCAACAATACGGGCGAAACCACCATCTGGGAAAAGGACCAGCAATGGAAGTTTAACCTGGGGTATTCATACTCGCCCAACCTCAAAACCTACGAACCATTTAAGAAAGCCATTAAGAGTAAATCGCCATGGCTCAAGTTCGTTAAGGAATTAGGGTTCAACCTCTTGCCTCAAAACGTTAGTTTCAATGCAGACATCACACGCAATTACTACGAAATGCAGGAGCGCGATATGGAGAATCTCGAAAACCACTCACTGCCACTTACGTGGTCGAGCGATTTCTTCTACAACCGCAACTTCTCGCTGCGTTGGGACCTTACACGAAACCTTCAAATGACCTTCTCTTCGGGCACGAATGCCGAAGTTGAACAGCCCTACACGCCAGTCAACAAAGCCCTCTACCCCGATGCCTATGAAGCATGGAAGGACTCGGTATGGACCAGTATCCAGCACATGGGTACGCCCCTCACCTACCAACAGCAATTCAACCTGTCGTGGAAATTGCCCATCAACAAAATACCTATTTTTGACTGGGTCACTACAAATGCCACGTACAATGCCACGTACAATTGGAACCGAGGGGCTGAGTTTGAAGATGGCACAACGCTTGGCAATACCATTGCCAATTCAAGAAACTTTAACCTGACCGGCAACTTCAACCTGGAAACCCTTTACAACCATTCCAAGTTCTTAAAGAAGGTCAATAAGAAGTTTACAGCGTCTTCAAAAAAGCAAAATAACGCGAAGAACACCAACGACGACAAAAAGACTTTCCTCAAGGAAATCACCCTTAAAGCCGACACTTCGTTGGTGGTTGAGCACAAACAAAAAACAAAAAAGATAAAAGTGGCCGCCATTCGTCCTGATGGTTCAAAATATCAGGTGCGCTACAAAGTGCTCGACAATAATAAGATAGAAATCCTCACGCGCGACACAGCCCGCATCAAACTATCGGTAGTGCCTAAGGCGCCACTTGAAAATCAACTTTGGTACAAGATCGCTGAGCGCTCAACACGCGTCTTGATGATGGTGCGCCGCATTAACGTGAGTTACAAAAACACATATTCGCTCCAGCTTCCAGGATTCCTGCCTCACGTAGGCGATATGTTTGGGCAGCGCAGCAATGGAGGATTGACTCCTGGTTTGGACTTCGCCTTCGGACTTGTTGACGACGGGTATGTTGCCAAGGCTGCCGAAAAGGGATGGCTCCATCGCTCCGACAGTGTTGTGACACCTGCCGCCTCAAGCCTTACAGAGGACTTCCAAATGAAGATAACCCTTGAGCCATGGCCCACGGTGAAAATTGACCTCAACGCTTCGCGCAACCGCAACCGCAGCCACAGCATTCAGTACATGTTCTCAGGCATGCCTACTACGGAATCGGGTTCATTCTCGATGACTACGGTCTCCATTGGTTCAGCATTCGAGGGCGTTGGGTCGGCAAGCAATGGTTACCGCAGCGCGACATTCACGAAGTTCGTGAACCTGCTTGACAGCTATCGCGATCGTGTTGAAGCCAAGTACGCGGGAAGCATTTACCCCGAAGGCACCTCGCTCGCAGGCGAGACCTTCAACCCCGCCAACGGAACGGTTAGCAAATACGCTGCCGAGGTGATGATACCGGCGTTCCTTGAAGCCTACACCGGCAATAAGGATTCCGATATTTTCCCATCGTTCGCCTCGATATTCCCCAACTGGAACTTCACGTATTCAGGATTGATAAAGTTGCCCGCTATGCAAAACATCTTTAAGAGCTTTAACATCAACCACAGCTACAAAAGTGTTTACAACGTGGGATCTTACAACAGTTTCAGCTCCTACCATGAATACATGAATGGCATTGGTTTCATCACGGATGTTTCAAGCGGCAATCCCACTCCTTCGTGTCCGTTCGACATCTCGGCGGTGTCTATCAACGAAAGTTTCTCGCCACTTATTGGTGTTGATATGGCTTTCCACAATGGATTGACCGCGAAGGTTGAATACCGAAAGACCAGAGTCCTGACGCTTTCTATGACTTCGCAGCAACTCAACGAAACCCACTCCAACGACTTCATTATTGGTGTAGGTTACAAGATTGCCGACTTCAAGATGTTTAAGCCAAAGGGTAAGGTGAGAAGGGTAAAAGCCAAACAAACCACACGCGATGAAGCGGGCAACACCAAGACTTCTGGCAGCAAAACCAATGCTTCAGGATTCTCACAGGACCTCAACCTGCGCCTTGATATTTCACTGAGAGACCAAGCCGCCATAGGTCGCGACATCCTGACGCAACGCTCCGAAGCCACCTCTGGTAATAAAGCCGTACAAATCAAATTCTCGGCCGACTATGCTTTCTCGAAGTTCGTGACGCTCACGGCCTACTACGACCGTCAGTTTAACGAGCCACTGCTCACCTCGTCGTCCTACCCCACTACCACACAGGACTTCGGCGTAACCGTTAAATTTAAATTAACGCGATAATAACCATTCAAGAGGATGCGCCAAAATTTTCATTTTGACACATCCTCTTTCTTATTTCAATATTTTGTTGTACTTTTGCCATCGTTTTTAAGCACACGCGCTTTTCACTGGCCTCGTAGCTTAGCTGTATAGAGCATCGGATTCCGGTTCCGAAGGTCGTGGGTTAGAATCCCACCGGGGTCACTCTTCTTTTTGAACAAAACTATATTGCTGTCCTGTAAACAGATTTTATCTTCAAAGACGTTTACTGGACAGCAATAATTAAACATACGCATTACTCCAAAAACACCCCTCCTCATGAAATACAAAGTATTGGTGCTCGACCTTGACGGCACATTGACAAACTCAAAGAAGGAAGTTTCGCCCGAAAACCTTCAAGCCTTAATCCAAGCACAAGAAAAGGGCGTGTGCGTGGTTCTCGCTTCAGGACGCCCCACCTATGGCATTGCGCCCATTGCCGACCTCTTAAAACTTGATCACTACGGTGGCTATGTGCTCTCATACAACGGCGGACAAATCATCAATTGGAAAACCAAAAGCATGCCTTGCGGCGAGGGCAGTATTTTGCCCAATGAAATAATCGCAGAGCTTTACAACGTAAGCCAGGAAGAGGGAATGAACCTTCTGAGCTACGATGGCGAGTATATTGTAACGGAAGAGGCAGAAAACCGCTATGTGGCACACGAGGCTTTTCTAAATAAGATGAAAGTGCGCCAATGCACGAACTTCCTTGCCGAAACGCCACGCCCCTTGCCCAAGTGCTTGATGGTAGGCGATGCAGAGCCCTTGGCTGAGATTGAAAAGAAACTTGCCAAGCGTTTTGAAGGCATCATCAGCGTGTATCGCTCCGAGCCCTTCTTCCTGGAGTTAGTGCCCCTGGGCATCGACAAGGCCGAATCGCTCAAGAAACTACTCATGCATCTTCACCTCACCTCAAACGAAATGATTGCCATGGGCGATGGCTTCAATGATTTAAGCATGATCAAATTCGCTGGGCTTGGCGTGGCGATGAGCAATGCGCAAGACGCTGTAAAGGCTGAAGCCAACTTAGTGACACTGAGCAATGATGAGCACGGAGTGGCGCAAGTGATCAAAGACTATATTCTAAATGATTAGACCTAAAGGTCAAAAAAAAAGACGAGCAAGTGGTTAGGTTTTCCCTCCACTTATGGCTCGTCTTTTTTAGGACTAAAAAACACCTGTCAATAAAACCAATTTTTGAAAAATCTCTCAATTTATTTGCCAAGGCTCATCAAACCGTCTCTAATTCTAGTTTTTTAAAAACATTGTGTCCGTTTGATTTCTTGTTTTTCTAGAATTGGTGAATTAGAGAATTATTTTATCTATTGATATGCACTGCGGAGCCAATTATTCGCCAAGGCTCATCAAACCGTCTCTAATTATTCGCCAAGGCTCGTCAAACCGTCTCTAATTATTCGCTAAGGCTCATCAAACCGTCTCTAATTCTAGTTTTTCAAAACATTGTGTCCGTTTGCTTTCTTGTTTTTCTAGAATTGGTGAATTAGAGAATTATTTTATCTATTGATACACACTGAGGAGCCAATTATTCGCCAAGGCTCGTCAAACCATCTCTAATTCTAGTTTTTTAAAACATTGAGTCCGTCTGATTTCTTATTTTTCTAGAATTGTTGAATTAGAGAATTATTTTATCTATTGATACACACTGAGGAGCCAATTATTCGCCAAGGCTCATCAAACCGTCTCTAATTATTCGCTAAGGCTCATCAAACCGTCTCTAATTCTAGTTTTTTAAAACATTGTGTCCGTTTGTTTTCTTGTTTTTTCTAGAATTGGTGAATTAGAGAATTATTTATCTATTGATATGCACGGTGAAGCCTTAGCGAAAAATTAGCGTTTTTTGGCGTATAGGTCAAAGTTCACTGGACAGTATTAATAACGCAAGAAAAAAAAGACGAGCAAGTGGTTAGGTTTTCCCTCCACTTATGGCTCGTCTTTTTTCTTTCGTATGATGTTTGTCCGGGGAGAGTGCATTAATACACTGCCACCTTTGTTTTTCCGACAACGTAAATGCCAGGGGTTAATGCATCAATTTGGTTAACACCTACATTGAGATGCACCTGACGCACCAACTGGCCATTGAGGTTATATACTTGAATGGTTTGCGAGATGGCAGACTTGACGTACATGCAACCATCGCCACCCGTAACACCAATGCAATCGGTTTGCACCTTATTAACACCATCGGGCACCACGTAGCCGTATTGCGCATCGAGGAATGCCAAACGTTGAGAGATCCATTCTTTAATGTACTTCACATCGCCCAAGATATTGGTGTGCTTCACGTTGGTGCCTGCCCAGCGTTGTGCTTCGCGAATATCAGCTCCTGATGCTTCAAACAGATTAGCATAAACGTCAAAGCGAGCCTTAAGCGATTCCTCATCAAAGAACGTTTGACGCAATTCGCAATAGCGCTTTGTCAATTGATTGTGCCACTGCATGTATTCAAGGTTTTGCAAGCGGTGGAAAAGTGTCAGTGTGCCATGTTCATAAGCCCAAAGGAAGGTTGTAAAATCTTGGTCGGGCGCACAAATGGTTTTTGAACCATCCCAGCGACGTCCCCATGTACCATCAAGGTCCCAAGGCGCAAAGCCGATCACGTTGTAATCCTTGCTGCCGCGTTGGTCATAGTTGTAGAAGAACATATTCTTACCGTGGTTATCTGTGGCAAGAAGGAGTTCTATAAACAAGAAATAATCAACGACGTTGGGCATATCGAAGAACATAGAGAACTGATTTTGGAACTCAAAATCATCGCCCGCAGCCACAAGGTTAATGGCATTCCAAAGTGGTCCCCAATCAATGGTTTCTTCTTCGTAGTCGGGGTATTTAATTTCGTAGTTGGCCCACACTTCCTTGCGATTGTTATTATCGTAACCCATAGGTGGCAACATGGGGAAGTAATCGCTTCCTTGCTCGTGACCCATAAGCACTTCATAGCTCCATTGACTTGATTTGTAGAGCGAGCCATGAACGATCTGTGCACCACTTTCCAACGTTTCAATTTTCTTAAGCTTCAATTGCTTGCGGTCCATCTTTTCAGTCAAGCAATAAATACCGTGGAAGGAGCCATTGAGGTAAACTTCGGCAAACTCACCACGCGTGCCATGGCGTGCTTTCTTTTCGCGGCCATCGCGCTTATAATGCGGATCGGTTGCGAAATCGTTCCACAGGTCGGTGCTCACGCGGTTGCGCATACAGGCGGGGTCAACGGCCATTGCATCGAGAATCCAATTGTTGTCGCTGCGTAAGCCCAGGAACTCCACGTCCTTTGAAGTGACGCCATCAGCCTCACGCGTCTTAATCGCATAGCTCTTCTTGGAATAGTTCTGTGCCGAAGCACCGCGATACTTGAAGTCCGCCACATAAAGCGAGTCGTAGCCTAAGATATTAGGTTGCGTCACACGCAAACTACCCGTGATGTAATAACTGCCATTGCACGCAGGGTAATTCACTTCAACGAGGTTGAGGTACGTGAAACGTACGTTTGCAGAACTCACAGCCTCGCCATCCTTACAAATGCTTAAGGTGTGCTTAGCCAAAGCATCAAAATCAGCCATCACAATATGTCCGTCGGCATTGATCGGAGTGTCGTCAAGTCGGATTTCGTAAGTTGCGGCATCAGCGCCCTTAGCCTGGAACAACACTTCCATGTCGAAGGTGCCCGTTTCGCGGATGGATTGTGGTAAAGGAATCACAAAACTTTTATCGGCTTTGTCGTAGAACAAGTCCTTGTTATTGAACCGCAGGGTGTCAACCAATTTCAAGAAATCCTTGCTCACATTCGCATCAACGCCTTCAAAACTTATACCGCCTTCCTGCAGATACTCAACATGGCGTGAATCGGCAGAATAGAACGTGAAGGTTGATCCTGGATCTACATCCCAAAGACAGATGTACAGATCGCTACAATCGTTCCAATAGTAATAAGGTATTTGTCCGTTGAGCGACATGCCACTGTCTAAATCATATTCAGGAAGATCGCTTTTCTTTTCCACGGTGTAACCCGGGAAAGTAGCATTGACATCAAAACCAAAGTTCCAAAGGTTCATTTTAGCCCCTGCTTGGTAATACTCCATGAATACGGCAGAGCTTGAATAGATGTAGTACGTGCTCACGGCATATCCATCGCGCGTCACGATGTTGTAATCATCGCCATTCTTCACGAAATAGAAATCATCGCCCTCGGCTTCGTCTTGGTACAACGAGCCGAACATATAACGCAAATACTTACCCGAGCGGTTGTTTCGGATTTTGTAATAAACGGGGTCCTTAGCGGTTGAGGTCAACACAGGCACATACATTTGTCCGGTACATTCCCAGTACAGCCCCTCATCGGTGATGCCCACATTGCCATCAAGACTCACAGGTGGCTGCACATCGTCGTCTTCATCCTCTTTATTGCCGCCTTCTTCCTTGTTATTTCCATCAACTACCTGCCCATCTTCATCAACGAAATAGAACTGCCCGTTAAGGCTGCGATAGTCGGTGTAAGTGCCCATAAGGAAAGTGCCGTCCACACGGAGGTTAAAATACTGCATATCCTCCTGAACACTGCGCACAAAAAAACCGCCGCCGTCGTACTGAAGGATTTCCCACATCGAAGCATCGCTGGTGTTGTCTTCCGACACATTCAATCCCTTTTTCGCTGAAGGCACGCGCTCGCTGTCGTAAACAATATAGTCGTTGGTAAGGGCATTGCGAAAGCGGAAATGTCCTTTTTCATCTTGCTCTATATACCAATAAGCATCGTCGGGCACCTCCGATGAGTCAACATAATAAAGAATGGGAGCCGCACCGTGGTAGGCTCCTAAGCCCACACTCCCCTTCGCATAGTGGGCACAAGTGATGGTGTACTTTTTTTGAGGGTCAAACGATTGTCCCAAAGCAACGAGCGCACAAAGCCACGCCACACTTAGCAGAAAAAAATGCTTCATAACGTTTAAATTATTTGTATTTTCTGCAAAAATACGCCTTTTTTGACACTCCTACACTATAAGTTTTGTTAAAATTATACATTTAATTGTGAGGTATTTTGTACTTTTGCAAGCAAAGGTGAAGATTGCGCTATACCATTGCATCGATAGCCCCTTAACATCTTCACCTCTATAAAAAAAGAATTATCAACATAATCATCTCAAAATAAATCTCGAATGGGAAAAGTTCTTATCATTGGCGCAGGTGGTGTTGCCACTGTTGCCGCGCACAAGGTAGCGCAGAATTCTGATGTTTTTGACGAAATTATGATTGCAAGCCGCACTAAGTCAAAGTGCGATGCCATTGTCAAAGCCATTGGTAACCCTAATATTAAAACGGCACAAGTGGATGCTGACAACGTACCCGAGCTCGTGGCGCTCTTCAATGAGTTTAAGCCTGATCTTGTGATGAACCTCGCACTCCCCTACCAGGACCTCACCATCATGGATGCTTGTTTGGAGTTTGGCTGTTCATACCTTGACACAGCTAACTACGAACCTAAGGACGAAGCCCACTTTGAATATTCATGGCAATGGGCTTACAAGGAACGCTTCGAACAAGCTGGTTTGACTGCGATCCTTGGGTGCGGTTTCGACCCAGGTGTTACCTCTATCTACACGGCTTATGCAGCCAAGCACCACTTCAAGGAAATTCATTATCTTGACATTGTGGATTGCAATGCAGGCGATCACGGAAAGGCCTTTGCCACAAACTTCAACCCTGAAATCAACATCCGAGAAATCACCCAGAAGGGTCTTTATTGGGAAAACGGACAATGGGTGGAAACAGAACCCCTTGAAATTCACCAACCCCTTAACTATCCAAACATCGGCCCACGCGAGTCATACCTCCTTCACCACGAAGAAATTGAAAGTCTCGTGAAGAACTACCCCACCATTAAGCGTGCACGTTTCTGGATGACTTTCGGACAGGAATATCTGACACACCTCCGCGTGATTCAAAACATCGGTATGGACAGCATCGTGCCCATTTGCTACGAAGGCCACTGGATTCAACCCCTTCAGTTCCTTAAGGCCGTGCTCCCCAATCCTCAGGATCTTGGTGAAAACTACGAAGGCGAAACCAGCATCGGTTGCCGCATCAAGGGTATTGGCTACGATGGTAAGGAACACACTTACTACGTTTACAACAACTGCTCACACCGCGCAGCTTATGAAGAAACAGGCATGCAGGGTGTTAGCTACACTACGGGCGTACCAGCTTGCATCGGCGCACGCATGTTCATGCTCGGTCTTTGGAAACGCCCAGGCGTTTGGAACGTTGAAGAATTTGATCCCGATCCATTTATGTACGAACTCAATAAGCAAGGTCTTCCCTGGCACGAACTCCACGACATCGACCTCGAACTCTAAAGTAATCACACCAAATAAAGTAAGGCATTGCTCTTTAACAAGGAGTGATGCCTTACTTTTTTTACAAGGTGGCGGGGCGTGCTATGCGGCCGCCACACCACGAAGCAAACAAAACAATGCACCTTGCTCGTGCACGACGAAGCATTGGCTTCCTCGCACCAGCAAAGCGCACCAGGGTTAAGATGATTGTTTCAACAAACTTGAAATACGCATGCAGAACAAAGCGTCTGCAACGTCAAAAAAAAACGGAACAATTAATGTTCCTCCCCTAAAATAAGCGTTTATTATATGAGGAAAAAGAAGTAATAATTGCCCAGAAACTGCCTTGTCGGTTTATCAAGAAGCGAGCCAGCTGTGCCTTTTTCACACGAAATGCGGTTGTATTTTTGTTTCATCTACAAAATGGGGGTAATTTTGCACTTGGATTAAAACATAAAACAAAGCATATTATGAGTTTTAACGTTCCTCAAACAGATAAAAAACGCGTGGTCATCGTAGGTGGCGGTTTTGGCGGATTGAAGTTAGCCAACAAACTTAAAAATTCAAATTTTCAGGTTGTATTGATCGATCGAAACAATTACCACCAGTTTCCCCCACTGATTTATCAAATTGCCTCTTCGGGTATTGAGCCCAGCAGCATCTCCTTCCCCTTCCGTAAGATATTCCAAAACCGTAAGGACTTTTACTTCCGTATGGCGAAGGTGCGTTCTATATTCCCTGAGCAAAAGATTATTCAAACATCAATTGGTAAGGTAAGCTACGATTACTTAATACTCGCCGCGGGAACGACAACAAACTTTTTTGGTAACGAAAACGTTGAGGAACGCGCCATTCCAATGAAAAACGTGAGCGAGGCTGAAGGTCTGCGCAATGCCTTGCTTGAAAACCTTGAACGTGCACTCACCTGCGCCAGCGAACGCGAACGCATGGAATTGCTCAATGTGGTGATTGTTGGGGGTGGTGCTACCGGCGTAGAAGTAGCAGGGGCGCTCTCCGAAATGAAAAAGTTCATCATCCCCAAGGACTACCCCGACCTTCCTTCAAGCCTGGTTAACGTTTACCTCGTTGAAGCAGGACCGCGCTTGCTGCCTGCAATGAGCCCAGAATCATCAGCCCATGTTGAACAATACCTGCGCGAAATGGGTGTAAACGTGTTGCTCAACAAGATGGTTACCGACTATAAGGACCACCGCGTCGTACTCAAGGACGGCAGCAGCATCGCAACCCGCACGTTTATTTGGGTGAGCGGTGTGGCAGCGCAACCTATGGGTAATCTGCCCGAAACGAGTATTGGTCGCGGACGCCGCATCAAGGTCAATGCCTTTAATCAGGTGTTGGGATTGAATGACGTGTATTGCATTGGCGACCAATGCATTATGGAGGAAGGCGACGATGACTGGAAAGGCGGACACCCTCAATTGGCTCAGGTTGCCATTCAGCAAGGATCCCTCCTGGCTAAAAACCTCAAGCGATTGGAAAAAGGCAAGGAGATGAAGCCTTTCAAATACATCAATCTTGGCACAATGGCTACCGTAGGTCGCAATCGTGCCGTTGCTGAATTCAGCAAGATTAAAATGGCGGGCTTCTTCGCATGGCTCATGTGGCTCGTGGTGCACTTGCGCTCTATTCTTGGCGTGCGCAACAAATTAATCGTGTTGCTCAATTGGATGTGGAATTACTTCAGCTACGGACAATCATTGCGTTTGATTATTTACGCAAAGAAAGCCAAGGAAATTGAAGAACGCGAAAAACGCCTGGCCAATAAGCACTGGGGGACGGACTTGCTTAGCGAAGGAGCAGACGAGGTGAAGTTAGCCGACGAATAAGCGTCGAGTTCGCTTGCATAACGTTTTTTTAGCGTTACTTAGATTTTAAAAAAAGAGTACAGATAACCGACGGAGCGCCCTAATCAATAGCGCTAAAGTCTGTTGTCTGTACTCTCTATTTATATCACCCAAGAAGCAGGATATACATGATTCTTAAAGCAAATCATAATCTTCGTTAAAGGTTAAAACGGTGCGGTCGCTCAGTTTCAACTTAAACTTATTGCCGCATCGCTCAGCACCAACGATATGGGCATGATGATAATGATCGTGCACGCAAGCCACCACGGCACAGGGTATGACATTAAGCATCACATCGTCGGGGGCATTTTCTATATCAATCCAATCGCCATCGTCGTCAAAATCAATTTCCGTACCATCGTCCATCATGACTTTTATCTTGCGTTTAAAAAATAAATATTCAACCCTAACCGAAGCCACGTGCCTATTTGGGAAATGCTGATTTACAAAAAGTTGCACAGAAGGAGGCGTCCCCTCAAATTCCATCACACTTGCGCCTTCAAATCCCGATACGGCAAAGAATGGTACGGAAGCAAACAACACCAAGCATATTTGCTTAACAAACATGATTGAAATTCTTTTTTTCATGGTTTTTCGTGTATGCGAATAAGTATTTTTAACGACAACAAAAGTAGATTTTCAATCAAATTCTAAAACAAAAAAAAACACAAAATAATGAGAATATTAACAATCCTTAAGCAAAAAAGAAAAGTCAGCTTTTCAAGCGACAAAGATTTAGTCAAACTCATCATTTTCCCGTCGTGAAGGGGGGACCTGTCGAAATGAGCGCAGCATGCCATTTTATTTGCGTTACTAAGTGGGGCAATTAATTCTTCAAACAGGAGTAAAGCACCCTAAAAACCACTAACACAAAAGATATTGGATTAATTTATTGCACCTATTACACTTTTTTCTTAATTTTGTGAACGTTTTAATCAGTACCTTTATTCTTAAGGCAGGTTCTGTATCATGAGTCTGAATCGACCACGCTCGGAATCAACCATAAGAATAAAACAACTAAATCAAAGCACCAACCTTAACATTATGGCAAAGAAAGACGATACAAACATTACCGCAAACAACGATAAGCTTAAAGCGCTCCAGGCCGCGATGGCAAAGATTGAAAAGGACTTTGGCAAAGGTTCAATCATGCGAATGGGCGACGACAAGGTGGAACAAATAGAAGTAATCCCTACGGGTTCGATTGGGTTAGACATTGCCCTCGGCGTTGGGGGTTATCCCAAGGGTCGTATCATTGAAATCTATGGTCCAGAAAGTTCTGGTAAAACCACACTTGCCATTCACGCCATTGCTCAGGCGCAAAATCAAGGTGGCATAGCCGCATTCATTGACGCCGAGCATGCGTTCGACCGCTTTTATGCCGAGAAGTTAGGTGTTGACACCGACAATCTGTTGATTTCTCAGCCCGACTGCGGCGAGCAAGCCTTAGAAATTGCAGATCAGCTCATCCGCTCGGCAGCTGTTGACATTATTGTCATTGACTCCGTTGCCGCCCTCACTCCGAAGGCTGAAATTGAAGGCGATATGGGCGACAACAAAGTTGGGCTTCAAGCACGCCTCATGAGTCAGGCTCTTCGTAAGCTTACCGCAAGCATCAGCAAGACAAATACCACTTGCATCTTTATCAACCAATTGCGCGACAAGATTGGGGTCATGTTTGGCAACCCTGAAACGACAACAGGTGGTAACGCACTTAAATTCTACGCTTCGGTGCGCATCGACATCCGCAAAGTGACAATGCTGAAAGAAGGCGACACGCCCATTGGCAATCAAGTGCGCGTAAAAGTCATTAAAAACAAGGTTGCACCTCCCTTCCGTAAGGCCGAGTTCGAAATCACCTTCGGCGAAGGTATCTCGCAGATTGGCGAAATCATTGATATCGGTGTCAATGCAGGCATCATCAAGAAAAGCGGTTCATGGTTCAGCTACGGCGAAACCAAAATCGGACAAGGCCGAGAAGCGGTTAAACGCATCTTGACCGACAATCCCGAGATGGCTGAAGAAATCAAAAATAAAATCAAAGACAGTTATCAACCTGCGATTGAACCCGAAGAAGAAGAAGAACAGCCAACAGAAGCATGAGCACCTTAACAAAAATCTTTGTTGCACTCTCATTTACTGCAACAACAGCGCTTTTAGCCGCATGCCAACAACGCATTGCTGACCAATATATTGATGAAATCGAAAAAGCAACGAAGTGCATTGAAGAAGCGCAATCGTACGACGACATCAAAAAAGCCACAAAAGCACTTATTGATTTTGAACGCGACAACAAAGAACAGCTGAACAACGACCTCAATGGCGATAAACTTAAACAAGCCGAGGTGGACAAAGCATATAAAGAATTTATGCAAAAAGGCATGTCGCGCAGTTTCGAATTAGGCACTAACGCGCTTGAATCAATCATTGATTAAATAATATCCCGGGGGGAAAACCGACAAAGCACTACAGCTTCCTTTCCCCCCACACACATATCACTAAACTGCTAAAATCATTACAACATGAATATCCTTGAACTTAGCGAACAAGAAATCGGACGCCGCAATGCTTTGCAGCAACTCCGAGACATGGGCATCGACCCCTATCCCGCAGCAGAATTTCCCGTAAACGCATACTCTGTAGATATTCGCGACAATTTCAAAGACGATGAAGAGCCGCGCCAAGTGTGCATCGCCGGACGTATGATGAGTCGCCGCATCATGGGTAAGGCGTCGTTCGTTGAATTATTGGACTCAAAGGGTCGCACGCAGGTTTACGTCACTCGTGATGCCATCTGCCCTGGCGAAGACAAAGAACTCTATAACACCGTGTTCAAGAAACTGCTTGACTTAGGCGACTTTATCGGTATCAAAGGTTACGTATTCCGTACGCAAACCGGCGAGATCTCGGTGCACGCCGAAGAGCTCACAGTACTTGCTAAGAGCATCAAGCCGCTCCCCATCGTCAAGTATAAGGATGGCGTGGCATACGATGCCTTTGAAGATCCCGAACTTCGCTATCGCCAACGCTGCGTTGACCTCGTGGTCAATGAAGGCGTGAAGGACACCTTCATGAAGCGCTCAATCGTGGTAAAAACACTCCGCAACGAACTTGATGCAGCAGGCTACACCGAAGTTGAAACACCCATCCTTCAAAGCATTGCAGGTGGTGCAAGCGCACGCCCCTTCATCACACACCACAACACCCTCGACATCGACCTTTATTGCCGCATCGCAACCGAACTTTACCTCAAGCGCCTCATCGTGGGTGGTTTTGAAGGTGTGTTTGAAATCGGCAAGAACTTCCGCAATGAAGGTATGGACCGCACCCACAATCCTGAGTTTACTTGTATGGAACTCTATGTTCAGTACAAGGACTACAATTGGATGATGTCGTTCACCGAGCAACTCCTTGAAAAGATCTGCGTGGCCGTAAACGGATGCACCGAAACCGTGGTTGATGGCAAGACCATCAGCTTTAAGGCACCCTACCGCCGCCTGCCCATCCTTGATGCCATTAAGGAAAAAACGGGCTACGACCTTAACGGCATGAACGAAAGCCAGATACGCGAAGTGTGCAAGAAGCTCAACATGGAAATCGACGAAACCATGGGCAAGGGTAAGCTGATTGATGAAATCTTTGGCGAATTCTGCGAAGGCACATTCATCCAACCAACGTTCATCACCGACTACCCCGTTGAAATGTCGCCACTCACCAAGATGCATCGCTCAAAGCCAGGACTCACCGAACGCTTCGAGCTCATGGTTAATGGTAAAGAATTGGCTAACGCATACTCAGAGCTCAACGATCCGCTTGATCAGGAAGAACGCTTCAAGGAGCAAATGCGCCTTGCCGACAAGGGCGACGATGAAGCCATGATTATCGACCAGGATTTCCTCCGCGCACTTCAATACGGCATGCCCCCCACCAGCGGTATCGGTATTGGTATTGACCGCCTCGTGATGCTCATGACAGGCCAAACCACCATTCAGGAAGTACTCTTCTTCCCCCAAATGCGCCCAGAAAAGAAAACGCCTCGCGACAAGGCCGAAAAATTTGCAGAAAAGGGCATCAACCCCGAACTGGTGCCCATCTTGCACAAAGCTGGTTATAACTTAGTGGCAGACCTCGAAGGTGGAAACCCACAGAAAATCAATCAGCAAATTGGCGAAATCATTAAGAAATTTAAGTTAGACATCGCTAAGCCCTCAGTCGCTGAAATTGAGGCATGGGTGTAACTACTAATTGATCAAACATAATGCCTCGTTTCTTTTCATTATTCTCGACCGACGAAAATCAACAAACCACATCAGTTGATCCAGTTGAGTGGGGAACAAACATCGCAGTGATGGGCGGTGGGAGTTGGGCCACAGCAATAGCCAAAATGCTCCTTGAGCGCATACCGCATTTACATTGGTATTTACGAAGCGCCGACACCATTGAGAATTTCAAGAGATTGGGTTATAACCCCTCCTACCTCACTAGTGTGCGCTTCGACACATCGCGCATCACCTTTTCAAGCGACATCAATGAGATCGTCAAAGCATGCGACACCCTCATTTTTGTCACACCATCGCCATACCTGAAAAATCACCTCAAAAAACTAAAGGTGAAGCTACACGATAAGTTCATCGTCACCGCCATAAAGGGCATCGTGCCCGATGAAAACCTTGTGTGTACAGAATATTTCAGGCAGGTTTATAACGTGCCCGAGGACAATCTTGGCGTGCTTGGCGGACCAAGTCATGCCGAAGAAGTGGCGTTCGGACGCCTCACCTACCTCACCATGGGTTGTGCCGACGAAAGCAAAGCGCAAATGCTTGCCGATAAGCTGGCCAGCTCTTATGTAAAAACCACCACGAGCAACGACGTGATTGGCATTGAGTATGCCTCAGTTTTGAAAAACGTCTATTCAATCGCAGCAGGCATATGCAATGGGTTGAAATATGGCGACAATTTCCAATCGGTTCTCATGTCAAACGCTGTGCAGGAAATGAATAGATTTCTCAAGGCCGTCTATCCCATTGAGCGCAATGTTTACGATAGCGTGTACCTGGGCGACCTCCTCGTGACGGGCTATTCAAACTTCTCGCGCAACCGCGTTTTCGGGCAAATGATTGGTAAGGGCTACTCCGTTAAGTCGGCACAGATCGAAATGGAAATGATTGCCGAGGGCTATTACGGCACGAAGTGCATGAAGGACATCAACCAGCATTACCGCGTGAATATGCCCATACTCGACGCCGTTTACAACATCCTTTACGAGCGCATCTCGCCAAGCATTGAAATCAAATTGCTCACCAATTCATTTAGATAGCCATGCACCCCCCAGGGGGCTGTCGCGTAAATTCAAAACCCACGAAAAAGAGCATGGAGCAAGACCAAAATCGCAAAGGTCCTGCCCCATGTTCTTTTTTTTTCGTGTTTTTTTATAAATTTATCGTCCGAAAGTGTCACATTTGAAGATCTTTCTCGTTATTAAAGTAGAAAGATATAAAAAATATAAAAACAAATTCATGACAACAATAATGTTTATGGTAAATCCAAATGCCATAGCGCAGAGAAGCAGCGAGCAGAGCAATGCAACGAATCATCATTCACGTTTCGCCACCTTACACCGCCATGGATTTAAGCACCACCTGCCTTAAGAAAAATGAACGCTAAAGATTTTGAAGAAAAATATGTATGCCTGGCGCCTAAACTATACCAAGTGGCGATGAGCATACTCAATAATCAGCAGGACGCGGAAGATGTGGTGCAGGAAACGTTCGTAAAACTATGGCGCGAAGCCGACCGGCTGGAACAGATGCAAAATGCGCAGGGTTATATCCTGCGAATGCTCCGGAATGCCTGTATCGACCAGTTGCGCTTACGCCATGATGAGACCGACCTGCTGCTCGTTGAGGAGTCGATTGCCGACGCTCAGCCACCGCCGCAGATGGATGCGAAGGACAGAGTGCACGCTATCCTTCGCTCACTTCCACCGAAGACGCAGCGCATCGTGACCATGCGCCACGTGGCTGAATGTTCGATTGACGAAATTTGCGAAGCGACAGGCGAAACACCTTCCAACGTGCGACAAATCCTTTCCCGCACCCGCAAAAAAATGATTGAAATGTTTAAGGTCAGGTTCTAAAGATGGCAGAGTAGCTACGCGCTAAAGTCCGTAGCACTTTGCTGAGTAAGAAGATTTTCTTACTTCAAGACCTTAAAATCCTCAAATCTCAAAATTTCTCCCTTTATGAAAACACCTACTATTGACGAACTCCGAAAAAAATACTACGATGGCGATGCTTCGTTGGAGGAAGAGAGATTGCTCAAGCGATTGCTCCAGGCGCCCGATGCTCCACCCGAATGGAAAGAGGAAGCCGAACTGATGGAGCTATTGAGCACTCCGCCCGAAGTGGTTCCACCTGCAGGCTTCGAACGCCGCATTCTTGAGCGGTTGCAGCGCGAACCGAGTTATAACACCGAAGTTCAGCCTACGCTGGTCAAACGAATTTTCCGCCCCTGGGTGTATGCTACGACGGTGGCAGCTGCGATGCTTGGCTTTGTCTTCATCATGCAGCGCAATATGGAACCCGAATATACGGTTTACTCCGATACGTGCCACACAGCCGAAGAGGCGAAGGCCGAAATCGAAAATGCCTTGCTGTTGGTAGCCAACACTTTGATTCTCAGCGATGTCGAGGACGATTTGGGCGGACCTTGCGACTGATGCACTCATTATTAATATAGTCTCATTTCAGTACATCATGAAAACATTAATCCGACTCTTTATATTAGCAGGTTGCTTTGCGCCGACAATGGCAATGACTGCAACGGAGCTGCCTGCTGCTTCGCCTGTCGTAAATATGCTGATGAAGGATGCGCGCCCCAAGGTGGGGTTCTCCTTCGACCATCTTGCCGACAATCAGAAAGTGACGCGCCTCTACGTTTCCGAAGAAATGCTCTCCGTTGCCCGTGCGCAGTTGATGAAGCCCGACCATTGGGAGTTTTCCCACGTCGTTGACCGCTTGACCAGCATTCTGACAATGCACACGCACAGTCGTTCGACAACAGCAACGATTCGTGGCAACTATAAAACGGTTTCAACGATGGAGGATTACGAACTGCTGTTGCACCAGCACGTTGAGAAGACCGATGTTATTGTCTTTGGCGTGCGCAAAAAAGGGCGCGCACTGAGCGAACTCCTCATTTTCCGCTTCCGCGACGATTATTGTTCGCGCGTAGTGCAGATGACCGGCGAGCTTACCATTGACGATATCGCAAAGATTATTAAGTTGAACAAGAAAATGTAACGCATCATGAACCATATATTCCGACTTCTTACATTGGCGCTTGCTTTCCTCGCAAATATGCAGGTGCTTTCCGCTCAGGGTGTGGAACTGCGCTCGAGCGAATGCTATGAAATTCGCTGCGTAGAGTTTCTGAATGGCGCAGTTGTTCCTGCCAAGACAGATGTCTTTGCACTGACGCACAGTGCCGACACAAATGCAAAGGATGCCCTTTGGCGCATCACGAAACTCAATAGTGGTTACTACTCCATCCAGCACGCTGAGACGGGTCTTTACATGACATACGATGGCAAGCGCACAACGACGCGCCGCTACATGTTGCTCACCGAGGAGATGGACGGCATGGCATCGCAGTGGAGCATCTATCCCGGAGCGTCGCACATCATTATCACCAACGTTTACAGCCAGTATTTGCTCAACGTGCGCCGCGACTCGCGCATCGTCGGACTTTACAAGAATGTAACGAAGAGCGCCACGGGCAACGAGCGCTTTGTGCTCTATGACAAGAAGGGCAAGCAGGTTTCGAAGATCGACAATCAACCTGTCGTTTTCAAGGCACCCGAACCCGACCCCAAGTCTGCCCAACTGCACAGTTATTACAACGCACAGACCTACCAATTCAACTTCACCATTAATGGTAAGGCCCCCATTTATGACGCACGCAGTAAGCGTTACCTCTTGTCCCTGCCCGAAACGCAAATGGGAAAGAAGGTGGAGTTAAAGGTGGCTTGCACTACGTTTCCCGATGCCCAACTTTTTGTGGATGGAAAGCTTGCTAAGTCCAACGGGACAGTGGCGTTTGGCGTAGTGAACGGAGGTGATACGCATCGCCTTGCAGTGGTGCAAAATGGCGACACGATTGCGCGCGCAAACCTCCAGTTTACCTTCCTGCCCATCGTAGAAATTACCGCCGAATCTTTCAGTAAGAACCATTGGGGCAAGGGCCAGATGACGGTGCACGACGCTACGCTGAAAGCTGATTCTTCCTATACGATTCAGGTGAGAAACCGTGGCGAATGGACCACACGTTTCGAAAAGCGCTCCATGGGTATTAAGTTGAAGAGCACTGACGGAAAGAAGATTGACCGCTCCATCCTGGGCCTTCGCACGGACAACTACTGGGTGCTCGACGCAATGACGATTGACCGCGCCCGCATGCGCAGCCGTGTGGCAATGGATCTTTGGAACGACTTTTCAGCAGCCGCGCATTTCGGAAAGAAGGACAAGACAGCGCACCATGCTTCGCGCGGACGTATGGTGGAGGTGTTCCTAAACGGCAAGTACCACGGCATTTACAACCTTTGTGAACGCATTGACCGCAAGCAGTTGCAACTGGCAAAGTCGAAGGACGGCAGCATTGCCGGACTGCTTTACAAGGCGGACCAGTGGAGCACGGCTACAAAATGGGGCGGCAATCGCAGTTGGGCAAATGCACTCTGGAACCCCAACAGCAAGAGCGAAGAGTGGGAAGGTTGGCAGGCCAAATACCCCGAACCTTCGGCAAAGAAGGATGCGCAGTGGCAACCCCTGCTCGACGCCATTCGCTTTGTCTGCACTTCGAGCGACTCGGATTTCTGTGTCGACGTGGCGCGCTATTTTGATTTGCCCAGCGTACGCGATTATGCTTTGTTTATCGAACTTCTGTTTGCTACCGACAATTCGGCAAAGAACGTGTATTGGGCAGCACAAAACTATGCCTTGAATCCACGACTTACGCCCATACCTTGGGACTTAGATGGCACATTCGGCCGCGACTGGAACGGAAATTCGAGTGGACTTGAGGCGCACCGCGACTACCGAAAGTACCTTATTGGCGAGAGCCATCAAAGCACGCTGATGGAGCGCCTCTACAAACTGAACCCCAACGGTTGGAACGAGCAAATGGCGGAGCGCTACCGCCAACTGCGTCGCACGCACTTCGACCTCGACCGCTTGGCACAACGCTTCGAAGCCTACCTGCAACTCCTGGAGCAGAGTGGTGCAAACGTCAGAGAGGCGGAACGCTGGCGCAACGCGCAGGGCGGACGACTTGATATCCGCAAGGACGTGGAACAGTTGAAGCAATGGTTGACGCAGCGCATTGCCTTTTTGGACCTGTTGTATCAAAAGTAATTTTTGTTTTTTATTTCCTACAATTTTATGATTGAAAACTATCCGGGAGTTAGTTAAACTAACTCGGACTTCGTTCAAATTAACTCCCGTTTAGTTTTCCCTATTTAGGGTTGGCATTCACGCTGACCCTAAGGGAACTATTTGCCTAACTTTAAAGTCAATACATTCAATGAAACCCATATTTCTCCTCCTGATTTCCCTCGCCACGCTTGTGGCGCAGGCGCAAGAATATACCGTGAAGGGCATCGTTGTGGACAAGCAGACGCAGGAGGTTTTGCCCATGGCGAAAGTCACGTTGCAAACCTCCGACACCATTAAAGTGTTCAACGCGCAAACCAATAAAACAATGAGTTATCCCGTTGAAGTCGGGCAAGTAACGACTAACGACAAAGGAGCATTTAGCCTTAAAGCGGAAGCCGGAAAACTCGTGGTAAACATTGCGCTGACGGGATTCGACACGCTCATTCGCCGCATTGAATTGACGGAGCAATGCCCCACCGTAGATTTGGGTAAGTTGGAACTCACCTCCTCCGACTATCAATTGGACGAAGCACAAGTCACGGCGCTCGCACGAATGATGACCGTGAAAGAAGATACCTTGGTGTTTCACACAAAAGCCCTGCGCCTCCCTCCCGGTGCTTCGCTCGCCACATTGATGAGCCAACTGCCCGGCATTTCGATGGACAATAACGGCAACGTAACGTTCAACGGAAAGACAGTGAGCCAGGTGCTCGTGGATGGCAAACCCTTCTTCGGCGATGTGCAGACAGCGATGGCAAATATGCCTACGGATGCCGTGAAGGACGTAAAGTTGTACGAGAAGACGGATGAGGAGAAGCAGTTTCGCAGTGAACTGGACGCGAACAAGGCGACCGTGGTGGACCTCACGATTAAGGAGGAGTATAAATCCACGTGGATGGCGAACGTAAACTTGGGCGGTGGCACGAAT
>JAZKYK010000081.1:0-3473 GCA_045612125.1 Alloprevotella sp. | reverse complement strand
GACTACCTGAAAGAAGCCGACAAATACGATGATACTGCTTTAGTTGGTCGTGTGAAGGCTGTTGAGGATGACTACCTAAAAGGTGCCGACAAAACGGAATTACAAGGCGGCATCGATGCTAACGCTCAAACAATCGCTGCTGTGAAGGGCGATGTAGATGCGTTCTTCAAGGACGCTGATCTGACTGAGTCTGCCAAGGACACGTTGAAGGAGATTCAGGATTACATTAACTCCGACGCTTCTGCAGCTAGTGAAATGACTGCTTCTATCCAGCAAAACGCTCAGGCGATCACTGCTGTTGAAGGTCGCGTGGGCACTGCTGAAGGTAAGATTACTGCTCTGGAAGGCAAGGCTCATGAGCATGCCAACAAGGACGTGATCGACGGCATTACTGCTGAGAACGTTTCTGCATGGAACGCTGCCGAAGGAAATGCGAAAACTTATGCGGATGGTTTAAACACTGCGATGGACGCTCGTGTCCAAGTGGTCGAGGGCAAAGCCCACGAGCATAGCAACAAGGATGTTCTGGATGGCATTACTTCTGCTAAGGTTTCCGCTTGGGATGCTGCTGAAGGTAACGCGAAGGCATACGCGAAAGAATATGCCGATGGTCTGGCTGTTAATTACGACAACAAAGGCGCTGCTGCTGGCGCTCTGGCCGACGCTAAAACATATGCTGACGGTCTGAACGCTGCCATGAACGCCCGTGTAGTTGCGATTGAGACAGACTACCTGTCTTCCGCGAACATTGCGTCAAACGCTGAGGTTACTGCTGCTTTAGATGGAATTTTCGGCGCTTAATTTCTCTGAGGGGGTAGGGTTCTTCCCTCCCCTCTCTCCATGAAAAAAAGCGAATACGAGGTGAACCATCATGGCGGAAAACAACAACTGCACCACAGTAGACCATCTTACCATGTTGGGGCTGCGGTGCTCTGCTTCCTCTAACGCAAAGATTTTGGAACTCACCGAAACGGTTACAGCTGCGTTAGAGGAAGTGGTCCTTAACAAACAGGATAAATTGACATTCGATGCGACACCCACTCGTGGGAGCACGAATCCTGTTACCTCTGGCGGTGTTTACGACGCTTTAAGCGGAACGTCTGCGACGGCAATGACCGTTGCA
The DNA here is from genome assembly GCA_045612125.1 of Alloprevotella sp. Taxonomy (GTDB): domain Bacteria; phylum Bacteroidota; class Bacteroidia; order Bacteroidales; family Bacteroidaceae; genus Alloprevotella. The sequence continues at coordinate 2,350 of JAZKYK010000081.1, read as the reverse complement.
CAAATCAAAGCAATCTGTACGTAAGGCGGGATTTATATGGCTTTTTTAGATGAAACGGGCTTGGCCGAGTTGTGGCGCCTGATTTTAAACGGTGTCAACCATTATGTGTGGGAGAAAACGAAGAGCGAGTACGAAAAGAAACTGGGCGCAAAAGAAACAAAGACCGCTGGCAACAATATTATTTCCGCATGGTATATGTCTGACGAAGTTGAAATTGTTAATGGTGCCGTCACTTTGGCTAATCCAGTTTTGGTTTCAAACGGTGCTAACGCAATCGGTAAATATGTGGAGGGGTGGAATGCCGGCATATATTATGTGGTTAGCCGTAGTTATGCAGACTCGGTTAATTACAATTACACTGTACAATCCGTTACCGCCGTTTTGAATACTACGAGTTACGGTTATGTCAGCAGTCCTGATGCAAACGCCTATCCCATTGGTGATGGCTATACATATGTGCCTATGGGGCAATTAGGAGAAACGACGCGAATCGCAACAGGTTCCTACACCGGCACTGGCAAATGTGGGCCAAACAATCCAACGAGCATCACTTTTGAACGCAAACCGAAAGTTTTTGGCTTTTGTAATGCCGATGGTCGCATTACCATGAATACTTCAATCACAACTGACACATTTGTGCTTTTTGGCGTAGTGGATGCACTTTCTACTTCTTATGAACGAGGCACCTTTTTGGAAAATCGCACAGTAGACCTCTGGGAGAGTTGGACGAATACACGATATGCCGCCAATTACGCAAAAGTATCTGAGGACGGTAAAACTTTGTCCTGGTATGGCGCTGACCAGATTTCTTCCTCGCCTACCACTGATGCAGCAAAGGCTGCTGCTCAAAGAAATGCGAGTGGGACAACATACCGATATTTCGCCATTCTGTAAGGGGGATTAAACAATGCAAATGCTTGAAATCAAAGCCCTTGAAAATGGGGCACACAACAACCAGACCTATCACGGCGTTCTCCCTGACGGTTGGGCTGTCATTCCCAACGGCATGACGCTTGAGAACTTCCCCTTTGGTGAAGTGGAAGCAGAAGAAATCAACGGCGTTATGACCGTGACCAAGTGGACCCCGGGTACTATGCCCGAACCGGAACCAGAAGTAGCCTCCGAACCCACTCAGATGGATCGCATCGAAGCGCAAGTGGCCTACACGGCCATGATGACTGACACGCTGTTGGAGGTGTAACCGATGCCCCAAAGGATAGATATTTCCGGGGAACGGTTTGGCAAGTTGGTCGTTTTAGACGAAGGTTCCGCAAAAAACAAAAGTGGACAGCATCGGAGAATGTGTTTGTGCTTATGTGATTGTGGAGAAAAGGTCGTGGTCGAAAAAGCAAACCTTGTAAAAGGGCGTGTACAATCATGCAGGTGCGGCCGGAAAGATCGCTTACATAATCACGAGGGCAACAAAAGCGAAATAAAGCACCGCACACACAAACGGGTCAAAACGACCATCGAACTCGCCGAAAACGAAGCCTTCCGGTCTAAATACGCCACCTATAAATATCACGCAAAAGTGAGAGGCTATTCGTTCGAACTCACAAAGGATGAGTTTAGGGAGATTATCACAAAGCCATGTATTTATTGCGGTTCGGATAAGCCGTCCACGCATAGAAGCGTGCAGTATAAAGGTGGTAGTTTTCGCTACACGGGCATAGATCGCAAAGACAATACTGCAGGGTACATGGTTGAAAATTGCGTGCCTTGTTGTGGTCGTTGCAACTCCATGAAGAACAATATGAGTGTCGAGGAGTTCAAAGACAGAATAATTGCTATTGCGAGCAGAGCCAGTATATGGGAAGGAGCATAACCAACATGGGAAATAAAATTGAAAAATGGTACAAGCAAGGCTTGTGGGACGTTGAAAAACTCAAGCACGCCGTAGCAAAAGGCGTTATTTCTGCCGAGACATTCTTGGCGATTACCGGCAAAAAATATAAATAAAGCGTGGGTTAATCCCCACGCTCTAAATAGAGTTCTTCCGCCTGTTTCTGGATCTCGACCAGACGCTCGATGATATCCGTAATGGCGTTGAACAGGTATGTATATTCCTTTGTCATGCTTATCACCTCCGATGAGAGGATAGCACAACCAACTTGCGAAATTTGCCGAAAAGAGGGAGATACCGATGATTACTTTAAACCTACAGAGCATTATCACTGCTGGCGCCGTCGTCGGTGCGTTGACGGCCCTAATCGCGCTGTTTGTCAAAATCGTCCGGTGGATTGACCATCAGAAAGAACAGGACGAGGACATCGAGGACATCCGGCGCCAGATGACCCAGCACAACCGCGAAACCAAAGAGGAGCAAACCCTACTAACCTATGGCATCCTG
>JAZKYK010000080.1:0-29366 GCA_045612125.1 Alloprevotella sp. | reverse complement strand
TTTTTTCTAGAATTTGAGAATTTTTTATTCATCAAGATGAATTTATTGATTGATACACACTGCGGAGCCAAAATTCTCTAATTCTCTAATTCTAGACATTTATTGATGCACTGCGGAGCCAAATTATTCGCCAAGGCTGATCAAACCGTCTAGACCATAAATCAAGTAGTCTTCAAGTGTTTTTTAGTTTTTCTAGAATTTGAGAATTAGAGAATTTTTATTCATCAAGATGAATTTTTCTATTGACATACACTGTCAAGCCACATTATTCGCCAAGGCTCATCAAACCGTTATAATTTGGGTGACGCATTGACGAATTCAGGACACCCGCAAAAGTGAAATAATATTCAAAATTTCATCATTTTATGCACATCTTTAGCCATAAATTCAAAATACCATGCATAAACTATTGCATAAATAAATTATAAAATGTACTTTTGCGCACCTTTTAGTGATGTGCAGGGAATGAATTGCGTGATGCACAATTCCTGACACCTCGCTGACTATTGTTTAATCCTTTTCAAAGACAACTCATTAATTATGTCGCAAAAAGTAGATCGACTGACGGTGCTTAAGCGATTATTAACGAATACTGAAGTGGGGAGTCAAGAAGAATTGGTGAGTAAGTTAAGCAAACAAGGCTACAACGTGACTCAAGCCACACTCTCGCGCGACTTACGCCAATTAAAAGCTGAAAAGATGAGAAAGGGTAAGGGATTCGTTTACGTACTCCCCGAGCATAAGCCATACGAACGCATTTCCGCTTCGCGCCAGAAATTGGAAAATATGCACCACAATGGATTTGTGGATATTGAATACTCTGGGAATATGGCTGTGATTCACACCCTGCCGGGCTATGCCGGAGTCATTGCATCGACCATCGACAACAGCAAACTCACATCAGTGTGCGGCACCATAGCGGGCGACGATACCATCCTTGTTATTATACGCGAAGGCTACGACCGCGAAAAACTATATGTAGAATTATCATCCTGTCTTCCTAATTTATAAAAAACATATCATCATGCAACAAGAATACAACGACGGCATTCAAGTCATCGTAGCCGATGGCAGCCACGAAAAATATGTAGATACCATTCTCCAAACCATCACCGACTCTGCAAAGGTACGCGGTTCGGGCATCGCTTCACGTACACACGAATACGTAGCCACAAAGATGCGTGAACGCAAAGCCGTTATCGCATTGGCGGGCGAGGAGTTTGCTGGCTTCTGCTATATTGAAAGCTGGGAAAACAAGCACTACGTAGCAAACTCAGGTTTGATCGTGGTTCCTAAGTTCCGCGGACACCACTTGGCAACACGCATCAAGCGCTTGGCATTCAGCTTGAGCCGCGTACGTTGGCCGGAAGCTAAAATCTTCGGGTTGACCAGTAGCGGTGCGGTGATGCGCATCAACACATCGTTGGGCTACGTGCCTGTGCCTTTCGATGAATTGACTCACGATGATGAATACTGGAAGGGATGCGGCACCCCCGAAGCACCTTGTTGCATCAATTGCGATGTTTTGGCGCGCACAGGACGCAAGTACTGCGTATGTACAGGTATGCTCTACGACCCCGCACGCCACGTGGGCGATCCCTTACCCGTTGAAATTCCACAAGACGTGCTCGACTTCATCCAGGCACACCCCAATGATTAATCACTTAGCATAAACAATCAATAGGAGGTTGCGTGGCGTAAGGGCACAATGCGGTTTGCGTTGCACGTTAACACCTCAAAAAAAAACACATAAAACAATGTCAGAAAACAAGAAAAAAGTAGTCGTGGCCTTCAGTGGTGGCCTCGATACCTCATACACCGTGATGTATCTCGCTAAAGAAAAGGGGTACGAAGTTTATGCCGCATGCGCCAATACTGGCGGTTTTAGCGCAGAACAACTTAAAACAAACGAAGAAAATGCTTATAAGCTTGGCGCAAAGGCTTACGTGACGCTCGATGTGACTCAAGAGTATTACGAAAAGAGCTTGAAGTATATGATTTATGGTAACGTGTTGCGCAATAATGTTTACCCCATCTCAGTTTCTTCAGAACGCATCTTCCAGGGTATGGCAATTGCACGCTACGCTAAGGAGATTGGTGCGCATGCGATTGCCCATGGTTCAACAGGGGCTGGCAACGATCAGGTGCGTTTCGACATGACATTCCTCGTGATGTGCCCCGAAATGGAAATCATCACCCTCACACGCGACAGCAACCTCTCACGCCAAGAAGAGGTGGACTACCTCAACGCCAACGGTTTCTTTGCCGACTTCACTAAGTTGAAGTACAGCTACAACGTAGGCATCTGGGGCACAAGCATCTGCGGTGGCGAAATCCTTGACTCACGCCAGGGCTTGCCTGAATCGGCTTACCTCAAGCAAGTAACCAAGACTGGCAGCGAGGAGTTGAAACTCACCTTTGAACACGGACAACTCAAGGCGATCAACGGCGAACGCTATGATGATCCTATTGCAGCGATCTGCAAGGTGGAAGAAATTGGTGCAGCCTATGGTATTGGTCGCGACATGCACGTGGGCGACACCATCATTGGCATTAAGGGTCGCGTAGGTTTCGAAGCTGCAGCGCCAATGCTCATCATCGGTGCACACCGCTTCCTCGAAAAGTACACACTCTCAAAGTGGCAACAATACTGGAAGGACCAGGTGGCTAACTGGTATGGCATGTTCCTTCACGAAAGCCAATACCTTGAACCCGTGATGCGTGATATTGAAGCGATGCTTGAAAGTTCACAACGCTTTGTGAATGGTACGGTTATTCTTGAACTCCGCCCTCTTGGCTTCTCAACAGTAGGCGTGGACAGCAAGGACGACCTCGTGAAGACGAAGTTTGGCGAATATGGCGAAACACAGAAGGGCTGGACTGCCGACGATGCCAAGGGCTTCATCAAGGTGCTCTCAACACCGCTCCGCGTGTTCCACTCTAACCACGAAGACGAAAAACTTTAAGTAATTTCGACCGATTCGCTTCGTTGGAAAATTGAAATTCAAAATTTGTGGGGATAAGAGATGATGAGAACTCTGTTCGAATAATATGTAGGCCCCACTTCTAATCAACACTAAAAACTCTAAAACAAAATTATTATGGAACGTAAATTTGAACTTTCTAAGGACGCTAAAATCAAGGGCGTATGCGGTGGCATCGCTGAATACTTCAACATGGAACCAACGCTCGTTCGCATTGCTTACGTATTGATCTCATTATTTACAGGATTCGTTTTGGGTCTTGTGGCTTACTTAGTTATTTACCTTATTGCTAAAAAATAATCGTTTATGAACGATTCTATACGCGTTGGCATCGTAGGTGCAGCAGGTTATACAGCAGGCGAATTGATTCGTCTGCTGATTAACCATCCAGCAGCCGAAATCGTCTTTGCACATAGCGAGAGCAATGCCGGCAATTTAATTACGGATGTGCATGCCGGACTTTATGGCGAAACAGAACTGCGATTTACCGACCAACTCCCCTTTGATGAAGTTGACGTGGTGTTCTTCTGTTTCGGCCACGGCAAAAGCACGCAGTTCATCCAGGAACATTACATCCCCGCCGATGTGCGCATCATCGACCTCGCTCAGGACTTCCGCTTAGCATCGGAAGATCATGACTATGTATATGGCTTGCCCGAATTGAACCGTGAGCGCATTGAGGGCGCCTTGCACGTGGCAAACCCTGGCTGTTTCGCCACTTGCATCCAATTGGCCTTGTTGCCTTTGGCTGAAGCCGAATTGCTCCAAAACGACATCAGCGTCAATGCCATTACAGGCTCAACAGGCGCGGGCGTTAAACCTGCTGCCACAACCCACTTCTCATGGCGTTCAGGCAACATGAGCATTTACAAGGCATTTCAGCACCAACACGTGCCCGAAATCAAGCAAAGCTTGCAACAGTTGCAATCAAATTTCTGCGCTGAGATTGATTTCATCCCCTACCGTGGCGATTTCCCACGTGGCATATTCACCACAGCCGTTGTGAAGATGGATCAAGTGCCCAGCGACATCGTTGAACGCTACAAGGCGTTCTATGCCGACGCCGCCTTCACACATTATGTGGACAAGGCCATCGACATGAAACAGGTGGTGAACACCAATAAGTGCTTGGTACACGTGGATTGCTTTGAAGGAAAGATCTTGGTCACAGCATGTATCGACAACTTGCTCAAGGGTGCATCAGGACAAGCGGTGCAAAACATGAACCTTATGTTTGGTTTGGAAGAAACAACAGGACTGTGCTTAAAGCCCCTCGCTTTCTAACCACACGAATACACACGACATCGTTATGAATTTATATCCCGTTTATCCGCTTTTTGACATCAATATCGTTAAGGGCGAAGGTTGCAAGGTGTGGGACGATAACGGACAAGAATACCTTGACCTTTATGGCGGACACGCTGTAATATCTATCGGACATTGCCACCCCCATTATGTGGCATGCGTCAACAAGCAACTCAATCAATTGGGCTTTTACTCAAACTCCGTGATCAACCGCTTACAGGAACAGTTGGCTGAACGCGTAGGAAAAATATCTGGCTACACGGACTACAGTCTGTTTATGGTAAACTCGGGCGCTGAAGCCAACGAAAATGCCTTGAAGCTCGCATCGTTCCACACAGGAAAGAGCCGTGTGCTCTGTGCGCAAAAGGCATTCCACGGCAGAACATCGCTTGCTGTTGAAGCGACCGACAATCCCAAGATCATAGCCCCCATCAATGCCAACAACCATTGTACGTTCCTCCCGCTCAACGACCTTGAAGCCTTCAAGGCGGAATTAGCGAAAGGCGACGTTGCAGCTGTTATCGTTGAGTGCATTCAGGGCGTAGGCGGCATCCGCATGGCTACAGCAGAGTTTATGCAGGGCTTACGCCAGGCTTGTACTGAAGCTGGAGCAGTTTTAATCTGCGATGAAATCCAATGTGGCTACGGCCGAAGTGGTAAGTTCTTCGCCCACCAGCACTTAGGCATTAAGCCCGACCTCATCACCTGCGCCAAAGGTATGGCAAATGGTTTCCCCTGCGGTGCCGTACTGATTGCACCTCATTTTGAAGCTTCGTTCGGACAGTTGGGCACCACCTTTGGCGGCAACCACTTGGCATGTGCTGCAGCACTGGCAGTGATTGATGTTATGGAGCAGGAGAACCTGGTTGAGAATGCAGCGAAAGTGGGTCAGTTCCTTTTGGATGAACTCAAGAAACTGGACGGCATTGTAGAAGTGCGCGGCGAGGGTTTGATGATCGGTATTGAATATCAGGAACCCATCAAGGCGATGCGCACGGCATTGGTCAAGGAGCAACACGTATTCACAGGCTGTGCATCCACCAATATCCTGCGCTTACTTCCACCACTTACCCTGACCATGGACGACGCCAAGGAATTCCTTGAACGCCTCAAGCGCGTGATGTAATTTTCACGTAGCACACACGACACCCATATAAAAAGTGATTCCTCTCAATCGACTTTAAACCAAGTCCATTGAGAGGAATCACTTTTTTATGAGAGATGAGAGATTCCATCTAGAAAATGTAGGAGCCGATCTTCGTGTCGGTCCATCGTCATCCCACGTACCAATCTCATATATATTGCGGCCCTACTCGCCACCCTTTATTTCTGCTCCGCGAGTTTTATTAATTTGCGTATAGGTTCACTCAACTCGGGAACTGTAGAAGGCACGTTAAAGTCAACTTTAAGTTTCTTATTCTTACATTCTTCTTTGGCCTGATCCTTTGAGATATATTCGCGCGAAACGACGTAGTATTCCATTGCGATAAAAATATTCACGGGATCTTTGGAGTTCACCAGCTGACGAAGATACTTACCAGTGCCAAGTACTTCTAAGACTACCCCTGCTTGAATCAAATCCTTGGGTTGGTAAACCGAAACATCGTTGGCTTTATAAACATGCGTCTTATAGGCTTGAACGACATCCATTGACAAACCCATTAAATTAAAAACCCAAGGCAAATGACCGATATGGTCTTTCTTGCTCGCCAAGGCGTCTTTAAAATCCGTAAAGGTGTGCTGATTCTGCTTTCGGCTATGCATGATACCCGACTTACCCTTCTTCTCATACGCTCTGTTAACACCCAGTTGACCCTTAAATGATTCAGAGGCATCTACCTCTTCTGTGTCCAATAAGTCCAAGAGTGCCTTTGAGTAGGGTTTGTCGCTCACCGCCACACTGTCTTTATCATCTATTTGATAGTACTTATAACTACGCGTGTTACGAAAGTACAGATCGTTCTTTTTAAACTTAACATTCTTCGACGCAGGCACGTAGCGGTCGCACATGTGCTCCAGGAAGTGAGTCATCGTGTCGGTCTCGGAGCATATCGTGAAATATTCACGCACGTAAAACGTCTGCTTCATCACTTCGCGTGAAGCCGACACCACAACTTCTTCCAATTCGTAAACCGCGGGCATCATCTGCAAAACGGTATCAACAGGATGCTCCAAAATAATACTTTCATAACCAATACAACGTATCGTTATGGGGTATGAAGATTCAGGTACCTTAGAAAAATCACCTTCAGCAGAAGTAAGTCCTACCACATTACCTTGGGCATCAAATACCGGTGCTGAAGAAACGGGTTTATCGTCCACCACGTTTACAACACGGCGCTGTGCCTCAGCCATATTCCAGCAGAGCAAACCGCCTAATATCAATAGACAAAATCGTTTCATAATCAGTCTTAAAGTTTAATTTAATGGCATTACGCTTGCTGGAATGCTACGACGATGATTGCCACGAAGACCATCACCACGAATATCGTGAGGAGGATGAGGAAGTAGTTGAGATTCATCAAAATGGACTTCAACACGGCCTTCCACCACGACGTCACGCCATAAACACGACGGAAGGTCAGCGTGAGATAAACGCAAGAACCCAAAAGCAACACCCATTGAAGTAGCTCGACGGGAGGAGCAATCGTGAGGTGCATGACGTAAATGACGAGAATAAGGAACTCAAGAATTGCCGTGTAGTGGAGGGCAAAAACGAAGTGGTGGATGTTGGGGCGCTTGTCCTTGCGTTGCACAAGGCGCAAAGAAAAGGCTACGAAAGGCGCCGTAAACAAAACCATCATAGGGAAATACTTCGTGCACATCTTCACCAGCTGCGCCCAAACGGTGGTCAGCAGAGCTATGCCTTCGTTTTCAGTCACCGTCTCCGTGTTAAAGTGATAAGTGCCATCTGTGTCACTGACCAATACACCTTCATCAATAAGCACACGGGGCACAACGGCCTTCCACTGGTCAAGCCCCTGGCCCTTTGTATCCTTGAACGTCGCAATGCTGGTAAGAACCTGAGCATACTGCTTGCCAAGCGCCAAGGGAGCGTTCAGCACGATGGTGTCGCGCGGACTGGTCTTTAACTTCTCCGCATTCGCCTCATCGTCAACATACATTTTCATTTGAAAAGCTGGCGCAAACAATTCATGCTTCGCCAGGTCTTCAGCCGAATGGCTCAATTGAACGGGGCTTGAGAAGAACACAAACATCGTGATAAACACGAAGAGCAGGAACATATTGAGCTTAATGGGGTGTTCCTGTGAGTGGTGCTTTCCCTCAAAATAGTCGTTGGTCAAACGTCCAGGTTGCGTCACCAAGAGTTTCAGCGTGTGGAAGAAACGGGGGTCCCACACGAAAGTATGGTTGATGTACACCATGATGAATTTCATGATGCTGGGTACTTTGCCTATCGCTTCCTGACCGCAGGCATGGCAATACTTACCCTTCAATTCCGCCCCGCAATTCAAGCACTTTTCGTAGGGCGGATTGATGGGCTTATGGTCCTCTGTTTTTTTATTTTTCTTCTTAAACATTCTTTAATTGTATTGTGTACGACAAGTCGTAGAATATAACAATATTTTTAGGTGTGCAAAGTTACGTTAATCAGCCCATTACACCAAGTGTTTTACGGCTTTTAAGGTCATAAAAACTGTTGGAATCTATTCTAACTATCGATTGCGAAAATTTCGAGGATGTGAGCTATCTCTTCTTCAGTTAACCCTTGTTGATGATTTTCTTCTTCTTCATCTTCAGAAGCAGCTACTCACCGTTATTCACTCCTTACATCAACTCGTCCACACTCTGTTTCTTCTTACCCTTTGCATCGCGCTTGGCTTTTTTAGCGGCTTGCTTGTCAAGATACTCTGACCAAGGCACGACATCGGTGGTAATCGTAAATTCATATTCGTTGTACGACTCATCGTGCGTTTTCTTGGCTTTACTGTCGATGAATCGCGATGCGGTGTGCGAAGAACTGCGGGTCACGCCATGTTGCTTCATATTCAATTCTAACGCATAATCACCGTGGAAGGCCTGGTGCTTGACCAATTTGCCCGATGAAGTCTCAACAAGATCCGTACCATTGTCTTTAAGGAACGTGAGGAGCGTGTGATACGTTTCGTCACTGTAGAACTTCACCTTAACATAGGCAGCCTTTTCCTCCTTACCCATCTGTACGACAATGGCATAGTCCTTCGTACTGGGGCGTATATCATCCTCTGCACTGGCAAGGATGGCGAGCACATTAAGCGTGGTTTGAAGACCGCTCGTCTTGCGCAACGCCCAGGTGTTGGTATCGTCGTCGTACTTAAAGCTATTTTCCTTAAACTCCTCCTTACTGTAGTTCAAGTACTTTGAGTAAGGTACGTTTTGTGCATGAACAGCAAGGGCTATGCACAAGGTCATCAAAAACAATCCTATCTTTTTCATTAACAACTTTTATACGCTTTGATTCAAATGTCTTAAAATTAACAAAAGAACAGAGGGACAAAAGTACGTCCCTTTGTTCTTAAGTCTAAAAGCTGAATTTGCTTTAAACGATTATTCACCGTAAACCTTAGTTGTCTGCTTGATCACGATACCCCAGAAGTAGCTCTTTGTGTAAGAATCTACGTGAGAGATCTTTGTGATACCAGCTTGCTTAGCAGCCTTATCTATACCGTTTTCGTCACCCTTAGAGCTCCAAGTCCACAAGTAAACAGTGCTTTCAGCCACACCACACTTTGAACCGATGGGGTTTGTAGTTGCTGTAACAGGGTTTGAAATGGTTGCGCAGCTTGTTACCATGGCGCATGCGATTACTGCAGCAGCAGCTTTGAATATACGCTTCATAATGAGTTAATGAATTAAGTTGTTAATAAAAGTGTTTATAAAGCATGGGGGGAAACCCCATTGTTCTCACGAAATAATGAGGGATTTGTATGTAGCTTTGAAATTACTCAACACGAGTCATGATAAACTCTACGCTATAGTAATCAAAAGCCTCTACAAATGCTTTTTTATAGTTTTCCAACGCTTCGTCTGTAACTTCGGGTGCAACACCACCTACATACAACATCAGCGCATAACCGATAAACATATCTGCAATGTCTTCTTTATCAAACACAAAGAAAACTGTGTTGCTATCCAAGCTCTGTAACACCCTAAAGGTTGATTCAATGTCATGCTGAGCCGTTTCACCGCTAACGGTCAAAGACAACCCATTGATTGAATAATTCTTTGTCAGGGAAAGTTCCTCACCATTAGTCAAGACATTATAGGTGAAAGTGCCGTCATTTTTGAACACAACATCACGGAAGTAGCGCTGAGCAGCATAGTTGATAAACTCACCACTGAGCTGTGAAGTCTGCATGATTGTAGGAGGTACCACTTCTCCGTTAACAGTACCACCAGGAATTACAATTTCATCCTTCACGGGTTTTGCGCTAAACGTAATGTTAGAATAATTCCACTTGCCCACCAAATTTGTTTCATCAGCCAATCTTGAGTAGGTATAAACTCCATTGGTTGTATTGATGGTAAGCGTATTGTCAGTAATCGCAAAAGTACCTGACACACGATTACCATCTTCGAAAGTGATGCTCAGGTTGTTACCATTTACCGCAAGGACACCAGGAATATTTTCATGAGCTACATAGTTGTAAACTCTATAAGCTACCACACTATTGTCCTCATTGATAATCAAAAGGTCTCTAAGGTTTTCAGTTTTGCTATACCATCTACCTTTCAAACTTACGGGGTTTCCAACGTTGTCATCGTCAGAATCACATGCTACGAAACCGACACTCATCAAAATGGCCATCATAGCCATTACAAACATTTTCAAAATTTTCATATTAGTTTTTTTATTTAGTGGATATATATAAGAGCGTTGTTTACCAAATTGTAATACGCTTATCTGCGGGCAAATAGAGGGCATCACCTTCCTTCACATTGTATAGGTCGTACCACGCATCTATGTGCTGTACCATACCGTTCACACGAACCATATTTACAGAATGTTCATCCTGCAATTGTTCCTGGAACTCTTCTTCTGTGTATTCCACGCGGAAGCGATAAGCATAGTGTTCAAAGAATGCACGCTGCTGCGCTTTCAACGCTTCCCCCGTTACCCCTTGATTCGTGAGGTAGGTTGTAAGTGCATCAAAAGCAAGGTTCAAACCGCCAAGGTCGGCAACATTCTCGCCAATCGTAATGGTAGTGGGCGCATAGATACCGGGCTTTAATTCAAATGTACCAATCTGCGCACTAAAGGCTTCGTTCAAGTCCTCAAATTTAGTTCTGTCGCTAGCCGTCCACCAATCTACTTCATGACCAAAAGCATCATACTTTGAACCATCAAAATCAAAACCGTGCGTCATTTCATGACCAAACACACTGAACAGGGCATACATCTTACCTGTTTCCATTTCAGGAGAATACTCAGGTTCCATCAAATATGAGGGATAAATAACCAAAGCATTAGCCTCGGGGGAATAGGCTGCAAAACTTGAATTAAGGGCACTACCTTCAACATCATACATGCTTTCCAACATCAAGTTGTCGTAAAGATCTTGGCCTATAGTTGCTTCAATGATGCGTGTGCGATTTGACTTTACTTCAATGAGGTCGTCAAGGAATTCTTCACCCTTTACATCTGCTTCATAGGCATCAATCCATTCATTAGGACCACCAACATAGAAACGCATGCGTTCCAACTTATGCAAGGCTTGTTGTTTGGTAGCGTCAGACAACCATGTGTTGTTCTGAATACGCTTCTCAAATGTTTCACGCAATGCTTCTCCATAGTCCAAGAACTTCTGTTTCGTGTCTTCAGAAACATACATCTCATAGAATGCACGTGAGAGGGAATAGGTAAACAAATTGGCTAACTCAAGATTGAAGACACCTGCAGCTGTTTCCAGGTCATAACAAAAAAGTTCAAATTCTTTGGTAATGGCAGTTTGAATAAAATTCTTAAGTTCTTCTACTGAAGAATGAGCCATATCCTCGGCCAACTGATCAATCGCACCGATGTCATAGAATTTATCTTCTGGAAGGTCCAAACCTTGAATGAGCAAATCTTTCACATCATCAGCTGAAAATGATCCTTCAGCACCAGCATCGCCTTCGGCTTCTTCATCCTCTTCTTCATCCACAAATTCATTGCCTTCCTCGGTATCTCCTTCTTCGTCCTCACCGTCAGTAGCAGGTTGTTGATGCGCAAAATATTTAGGAGCTAGTGTATAACCAATCTGACCCTCATAGTATTCAGTAAAGAGTTTGACGCATTCATCAATCAACCCCTTTCTAATACAAGCGCCGATGGCAAGGTAAGCCTCTTCTTTTGTCTCAACTTCATCAACAATCTCACTAATAATTTCTTCCAAACGCTGTGAGTTGCGTTCAATGGTTGTGTTGTAGAAGGATTTCAGTACAATTTGTAATTCGGGAATATTTACAGCGCACGCCTCTGTCTTTCTTGCCAACGAGTACTCAACATCCGTTGCGTATCCTTGTGTTTCGTCCGATGCCTCCAAACCTGCATGCCATGCGCCGTTGACATAAGCATAGAAATCATCACCGGCAAGGTTAGGCGAAGAATCACCTGGCAACTCAGAGGAAGTACCGCCATCCAAATTATCATCATCACTACAAGAAGCGAGATTAATGCTTGCGAACACAACGATGATCACAAGCAACCAATGCAAAAGTTTTATTTTTTTCATCATATTAAGAACAATATTAATTTGCAAAATAAACCACAAACCGAGCGGTTTCACCATAACAGATACAACAAACACAAGGTTATTTGACATATTTTGTACAAAATTACTCCAAACTCTCCACCCCTTAAAATATCTAAATCCTACATTTTATCCTATAATTCCGGGTTTTTGCCGAAAAATCGTGTTTGTAAACCGAAATGTATACAGAAAATTAAACAAAACTAAACAGAATTTACATAAATTTGCATCAAATAATATACAAAACGCAGTTGAAATATACTCCCGTATATACAGTGAAACGCTTCTAAAACCGCAAAAAACAGGCTTTTTATCCACAAAAAAACGATCTTTTTCATTGAGCGACATGAAAGAGAACAGAGTACTGAGTACAACTGCCGTGCGGCCTTGGCGACAACGTCATTTAGGATTTACACATAAAATAAATAACGACTTTAAAGCGATGCAAATGATTAATTTCCATTGGTGTAAAAGGATTTTACTCTGCCTCACATTCACGCTGATGTGTTGTGCAGGGTTTGCTCATGAAGATATCTACCAACGTGCAAGAATCTTGCAACACGATGGGAGGTTCGACGAGGCGATTGATGCCTATAAACTTTACCTGATGCAGCCCATATCCGAGGATTCGCTCACCGCACAACAACAGCGCTTGCATACAGAAGCCTTGATGCAACTGATGAATACCTTTCAAAGCAAGGGCGAACCAGAGGTTTGTGTCGCAACACTAAAGAATATTTTTAAGGCCTCGCCTGTGATACAGCGCCATTGCTTGAGGGATTACTACGCCATTCTGGGCTATGCACTGTCGCGCACGGAAGCCATGAAGGAGGCGGAACAGACGATTCTCAAGGCGCTAACCCTACCCCTTCATCATGCAACGCCTGAGGGCTATTTCCGGGACTATGCCTATGCCGCTGCTGTGTTTTACAGCAACCCCCATTATCAGAATGAAGTGATTAATTGGTGTCAGGAAGCAATCCGACAGGCTGATCTATGCCAAAACACGTCGGGAAAACAATGGGTAACAGCCATGTTGGGTAGTCTTTACAAACAAAACGGGCATCTCAACAAGGCCTTAGAACTGTTTATGAACAGTAAGGAAGAGGCTGAAAGCAGAAATGATGAGTTGGGCATCCTGAATAGCCTACACAAGCTGGTGGACTTATTCCTCTACTGGAATGCGCCTGAATATGCCAACATCTACGCTTCTGAGGCGGTGCGCGTAGAACAAAAGATGATAACGAAAAATCCTATGATTTCTGCACAAACCTATATCAATAAAGGACGTGCGATGTACCAATTGGGCGAAATCGACTCCGTGGCATACTACACTGAGAAGGCAACAAACCTTTGCCAATCATTACCCTACAACAGTGGCATGGTGGATATCAACCTGCTGAACGGCACCTATTTATGCGAGAAAGATGCAAATTCAGTAGAATTAGGCCTTCAGGAACTGCAGCAAGTCACCGAAAAGGGCACAGCCACAAATCGGGCCAAAGCCTACCACCAAATGGGGCAGATCTACTTAAAACGAGAAGAACACGGTGCAGCAGAAGCCATGCTGGACAGCATGTACGCCCTACTCCATCACAGCACAGGGCAGAACTACATCCAGTTAGAATATGAACCGATTTTAAATCATTACCTCAAGAAGGGAAATCACGATAAGGTTGAACAATACTTAAGAATGATGCTCCAAGAACAGCGCGCATTCAGAGAGAAGAAGCTCAACTTCAATATTGTGAGCAGCGTTGTTAATTTACATACCGAGCAAGAAAAGCAGAATTTAAGGTTCTTTGAACTTAAGCAGACCAACCACGTGCTCGGATTAATCATACTGCTATTAATCGTAACCTTTGCAATTACAGCAATCATAAAAATCCACCTCAAAAAAGCAAAGCAATACAAGCAGCAAATACAGCACGCTGATGAGCAAATCTCGTCAATAACCGAACAGCTCAACCAAACGAAAGTTGAAAAAGAAATAAGGGTACAGGAAATTCAAGAAATATTGAGCGAAAACGGCAAACGCCAGGATCTGGAAATACTCACGCCTACGTTGCTTCAAACAGAAGGCGAAACAAAATTCCGTCAATGCTTTGAATTGCTTTATCCCAATTTCTTAACTAAGCTGCGCGAACAAGTGCCAACAATCACCCGCCGCGAAGAAGTCCTCTCTATGCTCATCGTGTTAAAGCAAGACAACAAACAAATGGCTGAACATTTGGCGATAGCCCCAAGAAGCGTCCTTATGCTTCGCCACCGCTTCCGCCAAAAAATCGGCATCAACACAGATCTATCACTGGAGGATTTCATTGCTAAAATAAAAGAAATTGAGCAATAAACAGAACGTAGATCTCGTGATAAATGTTGCGATGAATTAACAAATAAAATGGTGTGCCCAAGTCTTCTCTTGAGCACACCATTTTATCTATCTTAATACATGATTGGTCATGACGCCGAAGGTGTCACCGCTCAATAACCGGCGGTTGGCGCAAAGCGACTACCCCCGGCACCAACAGCTCCTTATTGATGCACCCCGAAGGGTGTGCCCCAACCATTGCGATAATCTCCCCTCTAAACTTTAAACGTTAATCTCTCAACATTCAACTCTCCACTCTTTTAATCACGTTGTTTTTTTATTTGCAAATCTAAAGGATTTAATTGTTCTTACATCAGACTTTTAGGAAGACATTTTTTCTATAAAGAAAATAAAATTACCTTTTGCAACACGAAAATATTTGCTTATTCGTGCTTGTGATAATATGGATACTAATTCTTCATATTTCATTATTACTGTTTCTAATGTTCTTAATGACAACAAAGATAATGCTAAAAGGTTAATTTCGAGGAAGGAATAAATAAAAATAGTAATATTTCTTTGATTATTTCAAACTTGTTCTTATCTTTGTGCCGTATGACCCTGCTGTCCCTGCTGAAAAGCATACTTCAGGGTTATTGTTTTTTATTATTACTGTCTGCTAAAACTTATCCCATCAGAAAAAAGAAAGGGCTGATCTCCGATTTTGGAGTTCAGCCCTTTTTGGTCATCTTTGAGTTACCACACTTAAAGGTTAACCATGAGCAAAAGTACACATTTCTTCGGACAGCCGATATATGGCCAGTTTACAAAGTTCTTAAACAAGGACAAGATTCTGGGAAAAGCCAAAAAAGCGCGTGGATGTGTTGACTGACGTCTTCACATCTACGCGCTTGATGTTTATCTATGAATTAGGGAATGGTGATTAAAAGATGTCGTGTTTCTCAGTCTTTTCATAATCATCCATATCGCCTACTACGATTCTGTTAAATTCACGCAAACCTGTACCGGCAGGAATCAAGTGTCCGCAAATCACATTTTCCTTCATACCTTCCAAGTAGTCGGTCTTTCCGGAAATTGCTGCTTCGTTGAGCACCTTAGTGGTTTCCTGGAACGATGCAGCCGACATGAAGCTCTTCGTTTGAAGTGAAGCACGCGTGATACCCTGAAGGATCTGAGTTGACGTTGCTGGCATAGCATCACGAACAACAACTTGCTTGAGGTCGCGACGCTTGAGTTGTGAGTTTTCATCACGCAACTTGCGCACAGTAACAATCATACCAGGCTTCATGGTTTCTGAATCGCCTGCATCAACAACAACCTTCTTACCCCAGATGCGGTCGTTTTCTTCAGCAAAGTCGAGCTTATCCACGATTTGCTGTTCGAGGAAACGTGTATCGCCAGGTTCGTCAATTTGAACCTTACGCATCATCTGGCGTACGATAACTTCAAAGTGCTTGTCGTTGATACCTACACCCTGTAGGCGGTAAACGTCCTGAACTTCATTTACGATATATTCTTGTACAGCGGTGGGACCCTTGATGGCAAGGATTTCAGCTGGTGTGATGGTACCGTCAGAGAGTGGGGTACCAGCACGAACATAGTCGTTTTCTTGTACGAGGATTTGCTTAGAAAGAGGTACGAGGTACTTCTTCACTTCGCCAAGCTTTGAAGTGACAATGATTTCACGGTGGCCACGACGTACGGCACCCATGGTTACTTCACCATCGATTTCAGATACGACAGCGGGGTTACTTGGGTTACGCGCTTCGAAAAGCTCTGTCACACGTGGCAAACCACCGGTGATGTCGCCTGCTGAGCTTACGGCACGAGGGATCTTCACCAAAACATCACCCGACTTCACCATTTGACCATCTTCAATGAAGATACGGCCGTTGATTGGGAAGTTGTAAGTACGGATGAGTTCGCCATTGTCGTCTAAGATATGAACTGAAGGCACACGGCCACGTTCCTTAGATTCGATAATGATACGTTCGCGGAGACCTGTTGCATCGTCTTCTTCAACACGGTAAGTCACACCTTCAATAACATCTTCGAACTTCACACGACCAGCGTTTTCTGTAACGATAACGGCGTTGAAGGGGTCCCACTTAGCAACGATAGTACCCTTTTCTACTGTGTCGCCATCGCTCACGAAGAGGTCTGAACCGTAAGGTACGTTCTGAGTAGAGAGTACGATGTTTGTGTGAGGATCAACGAAGCGCACTTCAGCGAGTCGACCAACGACCTTCTTGCCACATGAACCATCTTCGCCAATAACATCAACGGTTCTGAGTTCATCAAACTCAAGGCGGCAGTCGTGCTTAGTAACGATAGTTGCGTTAGCTGCTGCACCACCAGCGATACCACCGGCGTGGAACGTACGGAGCGTCAACTGAGTACCAGGTTCACCGATTGATTGTGCTGCAATGACACCAACGGCTTCACCCTTTTGTACCATGCGTGAAGTAGCGAGGTTACGGCCGTAGCACTTCATACAAACGCCATGACGGCTTTCGCAAGTAAGCACTGAACGGATTTCTACGCTTTCGATAGGCGAAGCTTCGATTTCAGCAACGATAGGCTCAGTAATTTCTTCGCCCGACGCCACGAGGAGCTTACCTGTTTGAGGATGGATCACGTCGTGAACAGATACACGGCCAAGGATACGTTCGCCAAGTGAAGAGATCACCTTATCGCCATCCTTAAGGTCGGTACATACAAGACCACGGAGTGTGCCACAGTCTTCTTCTGTAATGATCACGTCGTGGCTCACGTCAACAAGACGACGAGTCAAGTAACCTGCGTCGGCTGTCTTCAACGCGGTGTCGGCAAGACCCTTACGCGCACCGTGGGTTGAGATAAAGTATTCCAACACCGACATACCTTCCTTAAAGTTAGAAAGGATTGGGTTTTCAATCGTCAAACGACCTTCTGCACCTGCCTTCTGAGGCTTAGCCATCAAACCGCGCATACCAGCGAGCTGAGCAATCTGATCGGCAGAACCACGGGCTCCAGAGTCGAGCATCATGAACACGGCATTGAAACCTTGGTCAGCCTCAGTCATTTGCTTCATCAAGGTCTTCTTGATATCTGCATTTACGTGTGTCCAAGTATCGATAACTTGGTTATAACGTTCGTTATCGGTGATGAAACCCATGTTATAGTTCATCGTGATTTGATCGATTTCGTCGTTACCACGTTGAACAATTTCCTTCTTTTCTTCAGGGATAATGATATCGTCAAGGTTGAACGAAAGACCGCCTTCGTAAGCCATGCGGTAACCGAGGTTCTTGATACCATCAAGGAACTCTGCGGCACGTGCCATACCAACGCTCTTGATCACCAAGGTGATGATACCGCGGAGTGACTTCTTAGAGATGATGGTGTTAACATAACCACATTCGCGAGGAATGATTTCGTTAACGATCACACGACCTACAGAAGTTTCAACCAACTTCTTCACCAACATACCTGTTTCGTCGAGGTCTTCTACAACAACCTTTACAGGAGCATGGACATCAACGCGCTTTTCATTGAAAGCGATGATGGCTTCTTCGGGACCGTAGAATGTGAGGCCTTCACCCTTAGCTCCTGGACGGATCTTAGTGATGTAGTAAAGACCGAGCACCATGTCCTGAGAAGGCACTGTGATAGGTGCACCGTTGGCGGGGTTCAAGATATTGTGGCTTTGAAGCATCAACATCTGTGCTTCAAGAATTGCTTCATTACTCAAAGGAAGGTGAACAGCCATCTGGTCGCCGTCGAAGTCGGCGTTGAACGCTGTACATGCGAGCGGGTGGAGCTGGATTGCCTTACCTTCAATCATCTTAGGCTGGAACGCCTGAATACCAAGACGGTGAAGTGTTGGCGCACGGTTGAGGAGCACGGGGTGACCCTTCATTACGTGTTCGAGGATATCCCAAACCACTGATTCACGACGGTCAACAATGCGCTTAGCGCTCTTCACAGTCTTCACAATACCGCGCTCAATGAGCTTACGGATGATGAATGGCTTGTAAAGTTCAGCCGCCATGAGCTTAGGAATACCACATTCGCCCATCTTCAATTCAGGACCTACAACGATTACCGAACGAGCTGAATAGTCAACACGCTTACCGAGGAGGTTCTGACGGAAACGACCTTGCTTACCCTTGAGTGAGTCAGAGAGTGACTTAAGCGGACGGTTGCTATCGCTCTTAACGGCGCTACTCTTACGTGAGTTATCGAAGAGTGAGTCAACCGCTTCCTGAAGCATACGCTTTTCATTACGCAAGATCACTTCAGGCGCCTTGATTTCGAGGAGTCGCTTCAAACGGTTGTTGCGGATGAGCACACGACGATAGAGGTCGTTGAGGTCGGATGTTGCGAAGCGACCACCATCGAGGGGAACGAGCGGACGGAGGTCAGGAGGCGTAACAGGAAGGATCTTCATAATCATCCATTCTGGACGGTTACGATCCTTGCTTGTACGGAATGATTCTACCACCTGCAAACGCTTCAATGCTTCGTTCTTACGTTGTACTGAAGAGTCGGTGCTTGCACGGTCGCGCAACTCATAAGAGAGTGAATCCAAGTCCAAACGCTTGAGGAGGTCGTAGATAGCTTCCGCACCCATCTTGGCGATGAATTTCTTGGGATCTGAATCTTCAAGGCTGTCATTTCCTTCAGGAAGTTTGCGAAGCAAGTCTTGATATTCTTCTTCAGAAAGCAAATCATTAACCTTAAGAGGATTTTCCTCTAATTCGCCGAACACACCGGGCTGGATAACCACGTAGCGTTCATAGTAAATGATTGCGTCGAGCTTCTTTGTGGGGATACCCAACAAATAACCCATTTTATTAGGTAATGAACGGAAGTACCAGATGTGTGCTACGGGCACAACCAATTGGATGTGACCAGCACGTTCACGACGTACTTTCTTTTCTGTAACCTCTACACCACAACGGTCGCACACGATACCTTTATAACGAATACGCTTGTACTTTCCACAGTGACATTCATAATCCTTAGTAGGACCGAAAATGCGTTCGCAGAAAAGACCATCGCGTTCTGGCTTGTAAGTGCGGTAGTTGATCGTTTCAGGCTTTAAGACTTCACCATAAGAGCTGGCTTGAATTTCTTCAGGAGAAGCCAAGCTAATGGTTATCTTCGTAAAGTTGTTCTTTACCTTACTTTCTCTTTTAAATGCCATATTGAGAATATATTATATAGTAGGCCTATAAGCTGTGATTTCAACCATTATAGAACCTATCTTATTTTTTTATTGAAACAGTAATGCCGTACACTTTTTTTGATACGGCATCACCGTGGAAGGTACTAATCAAGTGTCACGTTCAAGCCTAAGCCACGAAGTTCATGGAGAAGGACATTGAGCGACTCAGGAATTCCTGGTGTTGGGAGGGGATCACCCTTAACGATTGCTTCGTAAGCCTTAGCACGTCCCACCACGTCGTCGGACTTGATTGTAAGAATTTCTTGAAGTACATGTGAAGCACCGAACGCTTCGATAGCCCAAACTTCCATTTCCCCGAAACGCTGACCACCAAACTGAGCCTTACCTCCAAGAGGTTGCTGAGTGATGAGCGAGTAAGGACCAATAGAACGAGCGTGCATCTTGTCTTCAACCATGTGACCGAGCTTCAACATATAAGTCACACCTACAGTTGCCTTCTGGTCGAATGGATCACCTGTTGCACCATCGTAAAGCTGTGTTGAACAGTAACGTGGCAAACCAGCCTTGTCGGTCCATTCGCAAAGGTCTTCGAGCTTTGCACCGTCGAAGATAGGCGTAGCAAACTTCACACCGAGCTTCTTACCTGCATAACCTAAAACAGCTTCAAATACCTGTCCGAGGTTCATACGTGAAGGCACACCAAGTGGGTTGAGCACGATATCTACAGGAGTACCGTCGGCCAAGAATGGCATATCTTCTTGACGCACAATCTTTGAAACAATACCCTTGTTACCCTGACGTCCTGCCATCTTATCACCTACACCAATCTTACGTTTCTTTGCAATGTAAACCTTTGCCAATTGCAGGATACCTGAAGGAAGTTCATCACCAATCGTGAGGGCGAACTTCTGACGCTTCAACTTAGCGTCCATTTCATTGTACTTCTTCAAGTAGTTGATTACCAACTGACGCACCATGCGGTTAATACGATCATCAGTTGTCCATTTGCTCAATTGAACAGAAGTATAATCGAGTGTCATCAACAATGACTTACCGAAACGCACACCTTGAGGAATCACTTCAGCACCGATGCTGTCCTTAACGCCAAGACTTTCATAGTCCTGAGTCAATTCAACCAACTTGTTCACCAATACTTCACGTAATTCTTCTGCTTCCTGATTGAAACGTTCGTCCATTTCAACCAAAGTAACCTTATCCTGGTTCTTTGAAGCACGTGTCTTTTGAGCACGAGAATAGAGGCGCTTGTTGATCACGATACCTGAGAGCGATGGATTAGCCTTCAATGAAGCGTCCTTAACATCACCTGCCTTATCGCCGAAGATAGCACGGAGCAACTTTTCTTCAGGTGTAGGATCGCTTTCACCCTTTGGCGTGATCTTACCGATCATGATATCACCAGGATTGATGCGTGCACCAATACGTACGATACCATTTTCATCAAGATCCTTCGTTGCATCTTCACCAACGTTAGGAATATCGCTGGTAAGCGTTTCTTCACCGCGCTTTGTTTCGCGCACTTCAAGTGAATACTCATCAACGTGAACAGAAGTCAAGATATCCTCACGAACAACGCGTTCGTTAAGCACAATCGCATCTTCATAGTTATAACCCTTCCAAGGCATGTAAGCCACGAGGAGGTTTCTACCCAATGCCAATTCACCGTCTTCTGTTGCGTAACCTTCTGTGAGGATGGTACCTGCTTCAACGCGCTGTCCCTTTTCACAGATAGGACGAAGGTCGATGGTCATATTTTGGTTCGTGCGGCGGAACTTAGGAATGATATATTCCTTAACGTTTGAATCGAATGAAACAAATTCTTCGTCCGCTGTACGGTCGTAAATCACAATGATACGTTCTGCATCAACGTAGTCGATCACACCAGGACCTTCTGCTGTAATCATACAGCGTGAGTTTTCACACACCTGGCGTTCAATACCTGTACCTACGATAGGTGCTTCAGAACGGATAAGGGGCACAGCCTGGCGCATCATGTTTGAACCCATCAACGCACGGTGGGCGTCGTCGTGTTCAAGGAAGGGGATGAGCGAAGCCGCGATTGAAGCGATCTGCTGTGGTGCCACGTCCATCAACTCTACATTTGCGGGAGGCACAACAGGGTAATCAGCGTCCTGACGACACTTAACCTTCTTCAGGATGAAGCTACCATCGTCGTTCAAAGGTGCATTACCCTGACCGATGATCTTACCTTCTTCGTCTTCTGCACTGAGGTAAACCACATTGTTGTTGTTCAAGTCAACCATTGAACCTTCAACCTTGCGGTAAGGCGTTTCAATGAAACCGAGTTCATTGATCTTGGCATAAACACAAAGTGAAGAAATCAAACCGATGTTTGGACCTTCAGGCGACTCGATAGGACAGAGACGTCCGTAGTGCGTGTAGTGTACGTCGCGCACTTCGAAACCGGCACGTTCACGTGAAAGACCACCAGGACCGAGGGCAGAGAGACGACGCTTGTGCGTTACTTCAGCCAAGGGGTTTGTTTGGTCCATGAACTGAGAAAGGGCATTCGTTCCGAAGAATGAGTTGATCACGCTTGAGATGGTCTTGGCGTTAATCAAATCTGTGGGCGTAAACACTTCATTGTCGCGCACATTCATACGTTCACGAATGGTGCGGCTCATACGTGCCAAACCGATAGCAAACTGGTTAGAGAGCTGCTCACCAACGGTACGCACACGGCGGTTACTCAAGTGGTCGATATCATCAACGTCTGCCTTAGAGTTGATCAACTCAACAAGGTACTTGATGATCTCAATGATATCTTCCTTAGTCAAGACACGTACTTCAGGGTCTGTGTCAAGATTCAACTTACGGTTGATGCGGAAACGGCCCACTTCACCTAAGTCGTAACGTTTGTCTGAGAAGAAAAGGTTGTGGATCACTTCGCGTGCACTCTGTTCATCAGCAGGGTCGGCATTACGTAACTGACGATAGATGTAAACAATCGCTTCCTTTTCTGAGTTTGAAGAGTCCTTGCTCAACGTGTTGAAGATGATTGAGTAGTCTGTGCTACCTGCTTCTTCCTTGTGCACCAAAATCGTGCTCACGCCTGATTCAAGGATGTCTTCTATATTTTCTTCAGTGATAACAGTCTCGCGTTCGAGTACGATTTCATTACGTTCGAGTGTTACCACTTCACCAGTATCTTCATCTGAGAAGTCTTCAACCCAGCTCTTAAGCACGCGTGCAGCGAGCTTCTGACCTACAAATTTCTTGAGGTTTGTTTTGTTCACCTTCACTTCTTCAGCGAGGTTGAACATTGAGAGGATATCCTTATCTGATTCAAAACCGATAGCGCGGAGCAAAGTCGTAACAGGCAACTTCTTCTTACGGTCGATGTAAGCATACATCACGTTGTTGATGTCTGTTGCGAATTCAATCCATGAACCCTTGAAAGGAATGATACGTGCTGAGTAAAGCTTTGTACCATTAGCGTGGATACTTGAACCAAAGAACACCCCTGGTGAACGGTGAAGCTGAGATACTACAACGCGTTCAGCACCATTGATGATGAATGTACCATTATCGGTCATGTAAGGAATAGGACCGAGGAACACGTCTTGTACCACTGTTGCAAAATCTTCGTGATCGGGGTCGGTACAATAGAGTTTCAATTTGGCTTTCAAGGGCACACTGTAAGTCAAACCACGTTCCAAGCACTCAGTGATAGAGTAGCGAGGAGAGTCGATGTAGTAATCGAGGAACTCGAGCACGAAGTTGTTACGTGTGTCAGCTATAGGGAAATTTTCCGCAAACACCTTATAGAGACCATCGTTCTTGCGAAGTTCAGAAGGTGTATCAAGCTGAAGGAAATCCTTGAAAGATTTCAACTGTACGTCCAAAAAATCCGGATATGGCATAGGATTTTTTACCGACGCAAAGTTAACGCGTTGATTAATTACTCTTGAAGACATTTTTTTATATTTTGGGTTGCTTGAAGGAACGAGAAAAAGAGCAATGTTCAGGGCACTAACGAGGATTGTCGTTGGTGCTCAAAACGGACGCACATTCATCTGGTTCGCAGAAAGCAAATATTAGACACAAAAAGGTTAAGAACCCCCTACCAGAGGATTCTTAACCATAGCCCTTATTGGGAATGTTTATTAAGCGATTTCTACTTCAGCACCAGCTTCTTCGAGAGCCTTCTTGAGTGCTTCAGCTTCTTCCTTACCTACACCTTCCTTAAGCTTAGCAGGACAACCGTCTACAGCTTCCTTTGCTTCCTTAAGACCGAGACCACATGCTTCCTTAACAGCCTTTACTACTTGGAGCTTAGCTGCACCAGCGCTCTTGAGGATTACATCGAATGCAGTCTTTTCTTCTGCAGCAGCAGCGCCACCTTCAGCAGCAACTACAACAGCAGCAGCAGCGGGTTCGATTCCGTATTCTTCCTTGAGGTAAGTAGCCAATTCGTTAACTTCCTTTACAGTCAAATTTACCAATTCTTCTGCAATAGCTTTAATATCTGCCATTTTGTATAAAGTATTTTTTTGTTTTTAAATCGTGTGAATTATTGGGCTCACGCCACCTTGTTTATATTGTTTATGCGATAAGCTTCACCCTTTTTATGCTTATTATTCTGCAGCACCTTCTTCTTTTTCGAAGCGAGCTTCCAAACCTGAGAGGATGTTGCGTAAAGGAGACTGGAGGAGACCGATGATATCGCCGATAACTTCGTTCTTGCTCTTAATCGCGCAAAGAGTAGCGAGATTTTCAGCACCTACATAGAATCCTTCTTCAGCATAAGCACCCTTGAGTGCGGGAGAACCATCTTTACCAAATTCCTTGATAAGCTTTGCAGGTGCATTAGCAACGTTAGAGAGGAACATTGCTGTAGTACCCTTGAGGCAAGGCTTAAGAGGAGAATAGTCAACTTCGAGTGTATCGAATGCCTTTTCAAGAAGTGTGTTCTTGGCAACAATCATCTTCACGTCAGAAGCGAAACACTTACGACGGAGGTTGCTTGTAGCTTCAGCATTGAGACCTGTTACGTCAACAAGGTAAAGGTGTGCATATTCCTTAATACGTTCACCGAGTTGTTCGATGACAATTGCTTTATCTTCCTTTCTCATGATTACTGTTCAAATTAATTTTCGTCAATAGACTTCGGATCAATCTTGATACCGCGGCTCATAGTAGAAGAAAGATAGATGCTCTTGATATAAGTACCCTTTGCTGCAGAAGGCTTAAGCTTATTGATTGTAGCAATAAATTCCTTTGCATTACCCATCATTTGTTCGGGTGTGAATGATACCTTACCGATTGATGTGTGAACGATACCAGCCTTATCAACCTTGAAATCGATCTTACCTTGCTTTACTTCACGTACAGCCTTAGCAACATCCATAGTTACAGTACCACTCTTTGGGTTTGGCATCAAGCCACGAGGACCAAGCACACGACCAAGTGCACCAAGTTTACCCATGATGGCAGGCATAGTGATGATAACATCAATATCAGTCCAGCCACCCTTAATCTTCTCGATATACTCATCGAGACCTACATAGTCAGCTCCAGCTTCTTTTGCAGCAGCTTCAGCATCGGGAGTACAAAGACAAAGTACGCGTACAGTCTTACCAGTACCGTGGGGAAGTGAAACAACACCACGAACCATTTGGTTAGCCTTACGAGGGTCAACACCTAAACGTACGTCGATATCGAGAGAAGCGTCAAACTTTGTAGTAGTGATTTCCTTTACCAAAGTACAAGCTTCCTTCAATGTGTAAGCCTTCCCTGCTTCAATCTTGTCTGCAACCAACTTTTGGTTCTTTGTAAGTTTGCTCATAGTTGTTCTAAAATTGAAGTGTTAAAATTATGCGGGGAAGTCTCCCTTAACTGTAATACCCATAGAACGTGCAGTACCTGCAACGAGGCGCATAGCGCTTTCGATAGTAAAGCAGTTCAAGTCAGGCATCTTATCTTCTGCAATAGCCTTAACCTGATCCCAAGTGATTTCAGCGATCTTATTACGGTTAGGCTGAGCAGAACCACTTTTCTGCTTAGTAGCTTCAAGCAATTGAATTGCCACAGGAGGAGTCTTAACTACGAAAGTGAAAGACTTGTCATTGTAATAAGTAATGACAACAGGAAGTACCTTACCTGCCTTTTCCTGAGTTCTGGCATTGAACTGCTTGCAGAAATCCATAATGTTAATACCCTTAGAACCCAATGCAGGACCTACTGGGGGAGAAGGATTTGCAGCGCCACCTTTAATCTGTAATTTGATTAATCCAGCAACTTCTTTAGCCATTGTTCAAAATGTTTTTAAAAAATTAGTTATAAGAGAATATCGCCTTCCTGCGTAACAAAACAGAAAATTATTCTCTTTCAACTTGTGTAAAACTAAGATCTATAGGCGTACTACGACCAAAGACCTTGACAGACACGATTAACTTTCTACGTTCGTTGTTAACTTCATCAACAACACCAGAGAAACCGTTAAATGGTCCATCAGTAACCTTCACAGGATCGCCCACAACGAAAGGTATGTCAACTTCAACATCATCGATGGTTTCATTGAGCTTACCCATGATGCGTTCAACCTCATGTGCCTGAAGTGGAGTTGGATTATCGAGACCACCTAAGAAACCAAGCACATTTGGCGTGCTTCTTAATTCGTGAGCAATTTCACCCACAAGTCTCGCTAAGACCAAAACATATCCCGGCAGATAACTTCTTTCTTTCACAACTCTTTTACCATTGCTGCGAACCGAAGGAACTTTCTCTGTCGGAATCAATACTTCCGCTACATTTCCGTTAAAGCGATTATTCTTAATCTCCGCATCTATATATTCCTTAACCTTAGCCTCTTTTCCACTTACAGCACGTAAAACGTACCATTGCATTGTCATTTCAGCCATAAATCTTGGAATTATACGTTATAAACGAACTTCATAAACCACTCAATACAAGTGTCTACGAAGAATACAGCGAGCGCAATCACAATGGAAGCAATTAGTACGACGATTGCGCTGTGTGTCATTTCGACACGCGAAGGCCACGTAGTTTTCTGTGTAAGTTCTACATAAGAATCCTTACAATACGTGATTACTTTATTCAGCATATTCTTATTAATTTAGCACGGGAAGAGAGGCTCGAACTCCCGACACCTGGTTTTGGAGACCAGTGCTCTACCGACTGAGCTATTCCCGTAAGAAATAGGTCGTGCACTGAGCAACGACCTATTATTTTGATCTTTCTAAAAGAAAGGATTAGTCGAGGATTTCAGTAATCTGACCAGAACCTACTGTACGACCACCTTCGCGGATAGCGAAACGGAGACCTACGTTGAGAGCAACTGCGTAGATAAGTTCAACTGTGATTTCTACGTTGTCACCAGGCATTACCATTTCAACACCTTCTGGGAGGTGGATTTCACCTGTACAGTCCATTGTACGGAGGTAGAACTGAGGACGATACTTGTTACCGAATGGAGTGTGACGACCACCTTCTTCCTTCTTCAATACGTAGATAGACGCCTTGAACTTTTGGTGAGGCTTGATTACACCAGGGTGAGTGATAACCATACCACGCTTGATTTCGTTCTTGTCGATACCACGGAGAAGGAGACCTACGTTGTCACCAGCTTCACCTTGATCGAGGAGCTTACGGAACATTTCAACACCTGTTACAGTTGAGTTCTTGTCTTCACCGAGACCGAGGATTTGAACTGCGTCACCAACCTTAACAACACCTGTTTCAACACGACCAGTAGCAACAGTACCACGACCAGTGATTGAGAACACGTCTTCAACAGGCATC
Source organism: Alloprevotella sp. (assembly GCA_045612125.1). Taxonomy (GTDB): domain Bacteria; phylum Bacteroidota; class Bacteroidia; order Bacteroidales; family Bacteroidaceae; genus Alloprevotella. The sequence continues at coordinate 2,039 of JAZKYK010000080.1, read as the reverse complement.
AAGAATGGCTTATCCTTATCACGGGGAGGTTCTTGGATCCAAGTGTCACAAGCTTCCATGAGTTCCATGATCTTTTCTTCCCATTGTTCAACACCGTTCAAACCACCAAGAGCTGAACCGCGGATGATAGGAGTATCTTCTTCGAAGTCGTAAGAAGTGAGGAGTTCAACCATTTCCATTTCTACGAGTTCGAGCATTTCTTCGTCTTCAACCATGTCACACTTGTTGAGGAACACAACGAGACGAGGAACGTTTACCTGACGAGCGAGAAGGATGTGTTCGCGAGTCTGAGGCATAGGACCGTCAGTTGCAGCACAAACGATGATAGCACCGTCCATCTGAGCAGCACCAGTAACCATGTTCTTTACGTAGTCGGCGTGACCTGGACAGTCAACGTGAGCGTAGTGACGGTTAGCAGTTTCGTACTCAACGTGTGAAGTGTTGATAGTAATACCACGTTCCTTTTCTTCAGGAGCGTTGTCAATAGAGTCGAATGAACGTAATTCAGAAAGACCCTTCTTTGCCAATACTGTAGTAATAGCAGCTGTAAGAGTAGTCTTACCGTGGTCTACGTGACCAATCGTACCGATGTTTACGTGGGGCTTGGTACGTTGAAATTGTTCTTTAGCCATTGCTTAAATATTAAATTTTGTAAATAATTATCTAATTAAGACAAAAATAAAACGCAACTATATTTTAGTTGTAGAGCTGTTAGCGAGACTTGAACTCGCGACCTCTTCCTTACCAAGGAAGTGCTCTACCGCTGAGCTATAACAGCAAGCTAAAAATATAAGAGCGGAAGACGGGGCTCAAACCCGCGACCCCCAGCTTGGAAGGCTAGTGCTCTATCGACTGAGCTACTTCCGCAATTTAGAAGAATATTCGTGGGCAAAGATGGATTCGAACCACCGAAGGCGTAAGCCAGCAGATTTACAGTCTGCCCCATTTGGCCACTCTGGTATTTGCCCAAAACTTGAGTTGATTCCTCAAATCGCTTGCAAATTTAGGTATTATTTTTTATTCACAAAACATTTCTATGAAATTTTCTATAAAAAACGCATATTTTTTAATCACAACACCCGAAATTGAAATTCCAACCCTATAATAATGAACCTTTCGCTACAACATAAACACGATAACAGCAAACATCACAAACTCAAGGAAACACGAGAACAACAAGAGCATCAAGACCTAAAACCAACGCAGAAAAACCAAGCATAAGGCACAACTACCACACCACTCGCGCGCGTATATATTATTATGTGTTATATCATATATATTATCCAGGTGGGCCAGACACCGCCCCCTGACATGATGTAACAATGCATACTAGTCAGGTAAAGAAAATTCAAAAAGAAAGGATTCCTGTCGTTAAAAACTTTGCGAATCTTTGCGTGAGAAAATGATTGCAAACCGCATGGACTTATGAGGCAAGCAAAATTCGAGTAATAAGAGTAATTCGTGGTCAAAAGAAACTTAAAGTAAGATTGACTTGCGCGACCTTCGGATCGTGTTCAAACAAACTTCGCGTTTCTTTTAGTACATTGAGGATGACGGTCCGACACGGGAACTACCCCTACCTCTCTACGCTTATTCTAAACTTTAAAGCAACAAGCCGCACGGCAGTTGTACTCTGTACTCTGTTCTCTCTACTCTGTTCTCTCTACTCTGTTCTCTCTACTCTGTTCTCTCTACTCTGTTCTCTCTACTCTGTTCTCTCTACTCTAAACTCTCATTTCTCAAAAATGTCACAATTTTTGCCCGTTTTTCGTGAAATTTCAACTATTTTTCAAAAAGTGAAAAATATCATTTTGTCACATTGTTAAAGTTTATAGAAAAAAGTTAAACGCGCTTCGAGGGGAGAAAAGTAGAGGTTCGGCGAACGACTCGGCGGGAATTTTTTCCTAAGTCGGACCAAATTTTTACTACATCAAACCAAATTTTAACGACATCAAACCAAATTTCGCAATATTTTTGATCCTTTTGGAACGAAAAAAGGGGGCTTTGAGGCCCCCTTCTACTTTCTACACAAATTTACT
>JAZKYK010000079.1:0-20651 GCA_045612125.1 Alloprevotella sp. | reverse complement strand
ATTCAAGTGTTTTATTTTTTATCAAGAATTTAAGAATTAGAGAATTAATGCTTACGCATTGTGTTTTAATCACTTATAAATTCATCAAGAATTTGATGAATAAAAAATTATTCGCTTACGCTCATCAAACCGTCTCTAATTATTCGCCTAAGCTCATCAAACCGTCTCAAATTCGTGATTAAAAAAACGAGTATATTTTGAATTTTCTTAAACATGAGTGGCTTGTATGTATATAACAGACTATAAAAGAACATGTTAAATACGTTTACCGGACACCAATATTTTTATATCTCACGCGGCGTGCTGCGTCAGGCATCATTTGCAAATAATAAAGGCTCGGTCACATAACCGAGCCTTTATTTACATTCTATTGAAAGCAATGGACTATTCCCAAGGATGCTTCCAGTCGTTATTTAATTTGTATTCATCGTTGCATTGGTATCTGTTTCCTTTTCCGTTATGGAAGGTTCTACAGGATATGCAGCGATGAGGCCTTGAAGTTTAATCGTTGCACGATGTTTAGAAGATGACCTTCTTTCCATTCACGATGTAAACTCCCTTAGTGGCTTGTTGTATGCGACGTCCTGAAACATCATAAATTGCTTTTGGAAGTTCTGTCGTCGGGATTTCTATAATGTTAGTCGTTCCATCTGTATTGACCAAACGAATGCGGATGGTTTGCATCGCGTTATTCATTTGTGGAATATTCAGATAAGCCTTATGGTTGTACACTCTGAAGCTTGTATCTTTTTTATAGAAACCTGTTTTTTCTTCTTCTAAAGCAAGTACGTAGTTTGTAGAACCATCTTCGGGAACTGCAATTTCGGTATATTCAGCTTCGCCAGCATAACCATGCAATAAATTGCCTACGACTGGAGTTCCATCTTCAGAGGTATATTCAAATTCATAAACACCTTCTGTACCACAGATTACCACACCAGTTTTAGCAGGAATTATATTTGAAATCTCAGTCATTGAGATAACCCCTTCGCCATTTTCTAATACAGGAATTTCAGTGGCAACGTATGCCTTTACACCTTCTGCAATGGATACAGGCATATTGGCATAGAAGGTAGCAATACCTTTGTTACTGATAGAAACTTCTTCAGGAAGAAGAATTTCCTCCACTTGCAGGATGGCATCTACAATGAATCCGCCATTGGCGATGATGCCGTTGGTGCCAGTGGGCGTTCCATCCGCAGCTAACTGACCACCGGGGTCAACACTATTCCAGTCCACTTTGAAACGTATGCGGTAGAGGCCAGGTGTTTCTGGCGCTTTGAACACTGGACAATCCATGGTGTTGCGTGCATTTCCAGATAAGGCAGTGCCCGCTGAATTAAATCCACTTCCAGCATTTTCAAAACTGCTCGAATAGAAACTAAAGGTTTTTACTTCAGTGCCGCTTTGCTTGACATCGCCTTCTGTGTAGGAGAACATCGCGTCGTTGTTTTCGTCAATAAACACGTAGCCGTGCATCCAAGAACCTGAGTAACCGAACTCAGCTTTCAGTTCTTCGCCTGGTTGGCAATGGAAGTATTGCTCGGCTTTGCGGGTTTGGTTTTTATACACCTTATTGCCGCTGAGGTTGATGGTTTGCTTGTCCTTGCCAGTGACTGTTAACGAAACGCTGTTCAGGCTTCGGTCTGTTCGTGTGGCAGCAGTGTTCTTGGGGAAGTTTACGGGATAGGTACCATCATCTTCTTCAATGACTTCGCCCTCGGTTGTAGCAAAAACTGCCACGAGGTTTTTGTTTTCAGTCATCGTGGTGGTATAAGCCGCTTTTGAAGAGATTAAGGTTCTGCCTTGGCGCCAGCCGTGGAAGAAAAAACCTTCCTTCACTTCTGCCACGACAGTGACTTCTGTGCCAAAATCAACGTTCACCTCTGTGTCTTCCATGTTCTCAATCTTCACGGTGCCTCGTGTGTCGTCATTGCTTGCCACGCTCAGCACACGTCCCGTTTGTTGAGCACCAATACTTATGGGCAGGTCGTAAATGGTGCCGTAAAAGTCCGCATTAGGTGTTTCGGCGCCACTTTGATCCACGCGTATGCGGAAGCGACCTTGTTGGTAGGGGACTGCAGGGATGGTAAATTTAGCTTCGAGTTGTTCGGCTAATTCTGGTTTGGCGCTTTGTTCAAAAACACCATCGCCGTTAAAATCAGCCCAAATCGTTACTGTGAGTCCTTCTACATCAGCACCAATCAAGTTTGCACTAAGTGTGATCTCACTTCCGGGCATCAGCACGGCACGTTCCAGGGTGTAGATCGTGTAGCGTCCTGTGGTTGTGGGTTTATAGTTTAGCTCTGTCAAAGCGCCCTCGCCGGTGATGTTGATTTGGCTCAATCGTGTATTTGCTGAATACGTACCACAAGGGATGCGGTAAGCAGCAATAGAAGGGCATACATCGTTGTCCTCTACATCAGGTTCAGCAGGGCCTTCGGGCGAGTAATCCACTTCGGTGATGTTCCAATAAGAGTTGCCACGTCCTGTTTTAATGTAGTATGCCACCACGCCGTTTGCCCCCTTGTTAAGGCCGAGTGTCGCATCTTCATTATAGTTGATGGTGCCTTGGTCGTTAGAGGCCAGGAAGTAGGTTGTGCCCGAACCTGTTGTGCCAGCGCCTGTGCTGATGATGTATTCCACAGGGTCGTTGCCTAAAGCCACCAGTGTACTCACGGTAATATTTGTGCTTTGCATGTAGGTGTTTGTGGCTACATTTTTGATGTAATAGCAATCGGCATTTCCTGTCGGAATAAATTGCCATACATAGCAACCATCGTTGTCCTTCTTACTACCTATTTGCATCTGAAGGTTAGAGGCGTAGATGTAAGAACCATTTTCTCCATTTCGATTAATGGTATAGTATTTATCTTGTTAAAAAGCCCAAACCTGGAAGGTCATTAAGAAGGCTAAGAACAATAGACCTATTTTTCTCATAATAGTAGATTGATTCGTTTATGTTGAATGTCGCAGTGAGATTTTTTGACTTTTACTTGACACTATCTTCTGGTTGATTCGCCAGGCATGGTCACTGTGAAAAGGTCGCTCTTCGTGTGCTCTTCATTGATGATCTTCACCATCTGCTCAACGATTTGTGGGTTTTGAGCAGCGATGTCGTTGTCCTCGTGAATATCTACAGAAAGGTCATATAAATATTTATTGCCATTCTTCACAATCAACTTCCAATTGCCCATGCGCAGCGCCATCATGTTTGTTTCGTGGAACTCCCAGTAAAGGAATTCATGCTTTTCTTGTTCGGCATTGTTGCCACGGAGCGTTTCGTTGAATGAAATACCATCAAAGTATTGAGCCGTGGTGCTTGCCTTGCGGCTGTAAGCATCGCCATTCAATCCGGCATAGTCAAGCAATGTGGGCATTAAGTCGTAGAATGCCAATTGGTGGTCGTTGGTAACACCTGCTGGAACGCCAGGTCCCTTGGCGATGAAAGGCACGCGAATACCACCTTCGTGGGTAGAGCGCTTGGTGCCTTTGAGGAGGCCATCGCGATTAAACCATGCAGGGTCAGCGCCACCTTCTTCGTGAGGACCATTGTCCGATGTAAAGATCACCAGCGTATTGTCTGCCAAACCCTTTTCCTCGAGTTTCTTGAAGATCTCGCCCACCTGTGCGTCAAGGCGTGTCACCATGGCAGCAAATTGAGCATGTCGGTTGTCGTTCTTGTAATACCATGAACCGAATGCACCGCCAAAGCCACTGTCGTCGCATTGGAAGGCCTGGATGTACTTTTGCAGGATGCTGTCGTTGGGTTGCCACAATTCCGCATGAGGCAAGGTGTAGGTGAAGATGCCCAAGAAAGGTTGGTCGTCGCTTTGACGGTCTAACCAATCCAAAGCATATTGATGGATGAGGTCGGCGGTATATTGAGAACGGTTTTCATAGTCAGCATCGCCCGAAGACACGTCCTTGTGCTTGATATTTTCTTCAAGTACATCTACCACGATGTGCTTGTCGCCATACTTCTCAGGGTCGTAACGGTTGAGGAAGTTGGGGTAGTACGTGTGGGCCTGGAATTGACAAATCGGACCATAGTAGCAGTCGATGCCGCGTTTGTTGGGCAACGATGACGAACTGCTGGTGCTCCAGGCGTTGGTGTCGGTATTGCCATCCTTGTCCACCTTGTAGGTGTCGGGGTGGTCTAAGTTGTAGTAGCCACCAGCCCATTTGCCAAACATACCCGTAGTGTAGCCGGCTTCTTTAAACAATTCAGGAATGATCTTATGCGTGTTTTTATAAGGCTCCTGTCCGATAACCTTATAATCAGAGTTGTTGCCAAACATATTGGCTTGCAAACTGCTTTGCCAATACTCACGATTGCCGCGCACGTGTACGTGCCCCGTGTGCTGACCTGTCATGAAACTCGCACGCGAGGGCGCACTTACCGGACTACCCGCATAAGCCTGTGTGAAGCGCATTCCTTCAGCCGCCATACGGTCTAAGTTGGGCGTTGAAATCAATTGTTGGCCATAGCAACCCAAGTCACCATATCCCATGTCGTCGCACATGATATAGATGATGTTGGGGCGTTCTTGCGCAAGTGCCAATGTGGGCAGTGCACTGGCTATAAGTAAAAGGGTACTTTTTTTGTTCATAAATATTATGGATGTTTTAAGGTTTATAAACTGTTGGTTGTTGTAAATTACAAACTGCAATCTGTTGATAAAGATACGTTATTTTTTCTTATTACACCAAAGAATGTGTGTGGGATTTCTTATCAGTGTTCAAGGAGTAACTGTATCATATTTATCATGATGAATTCCTATACTGGGGAGAGTTTAGAGTTTAGAGATGAGAGTTTAGAGTTGAGAGATTCCATTCGGCCCCTACATGCCGGATGGAACCTATCAACTCTAAACTCTTAACTCTCAACTCTATTCCTTGCGCAGCAAAATAACCTTGATGTAGTCTTTTATTCTAAAACCGTGATTGCCGGCGCCCCCTTGCGAGTCGCTGATGAGGAGGATGGTTTGCGTGCCGTCGTCGAGCACCTGTCCCAGGCACATGCCCTCGTAGTTTGCCAGGTTGTAAGCCACCCCCGACAGGCGGGTGGTGAAATTCGCCACGAGTTTCTTGATCATAAAATCGTTGTGGTCAATCTCAGGCAGGGGAATATCGGGCGTGACGGGAATGCTTGTGGCAGGATTTACTTCAAAGAGTTTGCACTCAACGTGCGAACTCATGTAATTGGGTGAGATGCGTACTTCGCGTTCCAGCACGAACAAGCGTCCATCGGGCAGGGCACAGATGGCTGGTACGCCAATGGTGTAGCTTCGTCCTCCGTCCTTGGCCTTACCGCGGTCCATGCGGTATGCATATTGTTTTTGGGGTTGCAGGTTCGTGTCGAAACTTTGCAGTCTCAATACGTTTTGTGCGTCCAGTTTTGAGGCTGTTGCTGCAGGACCATCAGATTTTAATGTCGCTTCGGTTGTGGTCCAAAATACGTTCCTGTGGGCGTCAAAGGTTAGGGCTTCAAATCCTAAATTACCGTAGATGTTATCTTTTTGAAAGAGGGTGGGTATGTTCAGGCTTCGTCCTGTTTTTTGACCTTCTAAAGTATATTCTTCAATGCTTTGTTGGTGTTCAGAGCAAATGAAGAGGGTGTTCGTGCTGGGCAGATAAGCCACATCTTCCAAATCGCTTGTTGAGATATTCGCGGTGTCGGTGCTTACGGGTGTCACCCCTATTAAGGAATCAGCTTTGATGTATTCCACTTCGCCCGTTTTGTTGTTTTGCATGATGGTGAAGAGGTAGAAACCATCCAATGGTTCTTTGTCGCTCACCACGGCGTAAGTGTTGTTGCCAATAGGGGTGATGCCACTGTAGTTTGCTGCTTTGATATTCCATTGATACATCCCTTTTTGTCGGAGCAGGTCCAATTTCTGTCCCCAGGTGCTTGTGGGGAAAAAGGAAGGGATACAACAAACGATGAGGGTTTTAATGAGTTTATGCATAAGGATATGATGTTGTAAGGAGACAATGCTTCGTTTTGTTTACTCAAAGATCAGCTCACCATCAAAGGTGGTGACGCGAAAGCGGATGCTGTCGGTCTTGGGGAGTGTGAATAACGGGCACGACACATACACAGTCTGGTAAAAGTGCTGTGCGGCATTGTTGTCGTGGTGCAACAATGTCAAGTGTTGCGTGGTCGTGCCATCGGCATTGGTGCTGATGCCTGCATTGTGAAAGCTGATGCGATGTTTGCCATCAACATTCGATTTCAGGCGCAGTTGGAAATTATAGTACCCTCCACTTTTCCATGCAGCCACCACATCCAGTGGATGGCGCACCTGCTGGGCTCCAGGATAGCTTTCGGGCATGGGGGAGTGGATGTTTGAACAACTCTTCAGTTCGATGAGATCATCGTGTTCGATATAAAGGGCATAAACCCGATAGGTGGTGTCTGCCACCAATCCTTTGAGCATCGTATTGAGTTTTAGGTTTTGCCCATCATCGCGTGTCAAGTATAGAGCCGTGCCATCGCGATAGGTATGTATCGTTGCCAGGTCCTGTCGGTACGACAACAACGTATCGCTTTCCTCGTTGCATGAAAGGAGCAATAAGGAAAGCGATACGTAGGTTATAATCCGTATGATATACTTCATGAACGTGCTGCTTGCTGATTAAATACGGGGTTGGCGTACATCGTTAAGATAGACTTTCTGAGGAAGTCCTCGTCCTTATTGGGCAAGTCAATCAAGGCGATGCGGTCTGCCAGGTAGTTTTCGAAATTCTTTTTCTCTTGAGGGGTGTATTCACCGCTGTTGTCGGTGTTGTTGTTCAAGAGGTCGGCAGCGACATAATTACAAGGATATAATCTATAGCGCAAGTGGATTTCTTTATCCATGCGTTGTGCCAACTGCGTGAAGAAGTCAGCCTTGGGCAGGTCGGCAATCTCATCAATCCAAGTGTTGACGCATGGCGCTGTGCAGTAGTGCACTCTTCCCTTAAATCCCTTGATGCCTGTAGCCATATTGTTCAAGTCATCCTCCTTCGATTTTTTAAATTCAGGGTTGTCGCGCTTTTGTTGAAACTCCTTCGCTTTGAGGTAATCGCAGGGGTCATATTCGTATGAAATGGACAAGGGCACGATATTCATTTCTTTGATGCTATCCACGTGGCTACCCTTTCCGCCCATCGCCACCATTTTAAGTACGGCATCCTGAGTGCGGTCGTTAGAGTCCTTGGCGCGTCCTTCGCGTTGAGCAATCCACAGGTTTTCCTTCTTTTGCGTCACGGCAAAGTGCATGTATTCGCTCATGCGCTTGCTGGCCATGAGTAATTCACGTCCGGTGACAGAGCGCTGCACCACAAATGACTTGTTAATGCGCACAAGGTCCTTGATCCAAGGCTTAATGAGCAAGTTGTCGCCAATGGCAATTTCTACAGTGGTGGGAAATCCATGTTTATAGAGCAACCCACAAAGGTAAGCAGAGTCAAGAACGATGTCGCGGTGGTTTGAGATAAACGTGTAGCGCATGTCCTTGTTTGGGGTGGCACTGTAGTCGAAGGTACAACCATTCGTGCAATCTGCCCAACTTTTCTTAACAATGGGATAAGCAATCTTCTGTTGAAATTCCAAGTTTGTTTTGCACGACTTTACGCGATATTTAATAAAGAAATAGGGGATGCGGGGGATGAAGGTCTTTATGATTTTCTTAACTTCTTCATCGGCGAGCAAGCGGTCGAATACGTATGGAAGCTCCTCAGGCATAAAGGGGCGAATTTCATCAAATTCTGCAGGAATAGTCATAAGTATCAGGTTTTAGTGATATGTAGAAATAGATGGCTTAGCTATAGGGGTGGGAGGTGGTATAGATGCTATAGATACTATAGATGCTATAGATGCAATAGATGCTATATTATATGAGTTTGAGTAAGAAGCAAGCCGAACGGCAGTTGTACTCTTAACTCTCCTCTCTCAATTCTAAACTCTCCTCTCTCCTCTCTCAACTCTTCGATTCAATAATGTCGGTGAGCACGTCCTTGATGTCCAGTCCGGCGGCACGTATTTGCTGGGGGATAAAGCTTGTGGCGGTCATGCCTGGTGTGGTATTGACTTCCAGTAGATTTATTTCTTCTTGACCGTACGCCCCCGAAAGGATGTAGTCAATGCGAATAATACCAAAGCAATTCAGCGCCTTGTAGATGAACTTGGTGAGTTCGCTCACCCTCTGTGCCGTTTCGTTGGCGATGCGTGCAGGTGTGATTTCTTCTACCTTGCCGTTGTATTTAGCATCGTAGTCAAAGAACTCTTGTGTTGTAACCACCTCGGTGATGGGGAATGTAATGATTTCCTCGCCCTTGCGGTAACAACCGCAGGTGATTTCTGTACCCACCATTAGTTTTTCAATCATCACCTCGTCGCTCTCATTCATCGCTTTATCGATGGCTTCGCTTAGGTCATCGATGTGCTTCACTTTTGTGACGCCAAAGCTACTGCCGCCGGCATTAGGCTTAACGAAGCAAGGGAGTCCCAGGCGCTCAATGATTTCGTGGTCGCTGGGGCGCTTCATGCCTCGACGCACCAAGATGCTGTCGCTGATGTTGATTTCGGGGTAAGCGCGCAGGTAATTGTTGAGTGCAAATTTATTAAAGGTCAACGCTTCCACAAGAACGCCGCTGGTGGAGTAGGGCATGCCGATAAGGTCGAAATAACCTTGAAGGATACCATCTTCGCCTGGTGTGCCGTGTATGGTGATGTAGGCAAAGTCGAATTTTATTTTCCCCTCAGTGGCTGTGAATGAAAAGTTATTCTTGTCGATGGGGTAAAGGTTGTTGTTGTAATGGGCTTGCCATGTGGTGCCACGCATCTCAACCACAATCACGTGGTAGCGTTCGTGGTCCATGAACGACATGAGCCCTTCCGCACTGCGTAATGAAACACCGTATTCAGAGGAGTCGCCACCAGCAACGATGGCTATATATTTTTTCATATTGTTGGGTCGTTTTGAGGTTTTAAGGTGGGGCTATAATTATCTACCTTAAGAGATTAACATGGTTGTTTGATACCAGCGATGTATGTTCTCCATTTCTCAAGGAGTTGTGTCATGTCTTCTGGCAGTGGTGCGCTAAAATCCATTTGTTCGCCCGTGCGCGGATGTTCAAATCCTAAGGTCTTGGCATGCAAGGCTTGGCGTGGGCAGATGGCAAAGCAATTGCGTATAAAGCTGTTATAGGTTGAGCTTTGTGTGCCGCGCAGGATCTGGTCGCCTCCGTAGCGCTCGTCGCAAAACAACGGATGACCGATGTGCTTCATGTGGGCTCTGATCTGGTGCGTGCGTCCTGTTTCCAAGATACATTCCACGAGGGTGACGTATCCAAATCGTTCCATCACGTTGTAGTGCGTCACGGCATGCTTACCAATTCCTGAGTCGGGTGGAAATACCGCCATCTGCATGCGGTCCTTGGGGGAGCGTCCGATATTGCCTTCAATGCGTCCGTTGTCTTCCTGGAAGTTGCTCCACACCAAGGCATTGTATCTGCGGCGTGTGGTTTTGTTGAAGAACTGCCATCCCAAATGGGTTTTGGCTTCAGGTGTTTTGGCCACGACCAGGAGTCCCGACGTGTCTTTATCGATGCGGTGCACCAAGCCCACTTCAGGACTGTTGGGATCGTAGGCTGGATTGTCGCGTAGGTGCCACGCAATGGCATTGACAAGGGTGCCCGTGTAATTGCCACATCCAGGGTGAACCACCATACCTGCGGGTTTGTTGATCACCAGCAAGTCGTTGTCCTCATAAACCACGTCGAGTGGGATTTCTTCAGGGATAATGATATTCTCGTAGCGTGGGCGGTCCAGCAGAAGTGTCACCACATCAAAGGGTTTCACGCGGTAATTGCTTTTTACGGGTTTCCCGTTAACGTGGATAAATCCGCTTTTCGCAGCCGCCTGAATGCGGTTGCGTGAAGTGTCGGGCATGATATTGATGAGAAACTTATCAATGCGCAGCAATTCTTGCCCTTTATCGGCTACGGCACGGAAGTGCTCGTAAAGTCCACCCGCTTCGCTGTCGGAATTTTCTTCTTCCGCAAAGTCGGGGCTGTCAATATCTAAGTCTGTTTCGTAAAGTTCAGGTGCTGTGTCTTTCATCCTGGAGGAAGTTATGGGGAGCCTATGGCTCGTTAAGCGGTTAAGGGGGAGGGTATTGTGGGGCTTTATTTTTTTTCAACAGATAATATAGGATGCTATAGGATTTTATAGGATAATATAGAATTTAGATTGGCGCGCCAATTGGACGACGGGCCGACACGGTGATCGGCCCCTACATCCGTAGGGCAATCATTCGTCCATCCTGCCTCATATGGAGTTTTTCAACGAAAGTCTTTATCTGTGGTTACAAGCCTAATTCCTGGAGTAGTTTATCTACCTCGTCTTCGGGTTCTGTCGTTGTGGTTGTGTCTTCGAAATCAATCATTGTGTCTAAGGAGTCGGCAAACATTTCTTCGCCACGTCCAACGACCAAGGTGATGGGCACGTCCACGGGGAGTCGTTCGCCCACCGATAATTCTTTGCCCCTTGCTTTGAGTGCATAAACCCATTCTGCATCGCCTTCAATGTATTCGTGTTCAGTGGTTGTGAACCCCATGGATTTAAGTCTGGCAACCGCCTCGCGCATGGACGAGTTATTGGCTAAATCAGGAATTTGAAGTGGGCGTGCTCCATTTCCGTTTATGGTAAAGGAAATGAAACGGCCCTCTTTGATGGGTTTGCCTGGTGCAATGGATTGCTCAATGATAACGTTCGCAGGCATGGTTGTGATGTATCCGGTATCGGTGACGAAGCCATGCAGGTTCAAGGCTTCGAGTTGTATCATTACGGCTTCATAACGTTGTCCTCTGAGGTCTGGCATTTCGATACTTTGCCCGTGTCTGGTGTAGGAATCTAAGAAGACCATCACGCCCCATATAATACCGGCGGTGATGAGTCCCATGGCTAAGAAATTACCCCAAACCAAAGGACTGAACATCTTGTTTTTAAACGATTTGAAGTTCATGGTCATTAAAAGGTTAAGCAAATTATTAGGCGATGTCTTGTTGGTGTTCCTGAATGATTTGGCATGGCAATCCATGCGGCATCTCTTGCTTTATCCATCGCCAAGGTGATAATGATTGATTCTATCAGCAAAAGTAATATAAAAAAATGAGTATGCTGAAATTTTGGTTGTGAAATTATAATTCTGGAATCAAACGATTAAAGAGGGTGTGTCCTGACTTTATCAAAACGTCTCAAATTCTAGAAAAAACTTTAAAAAACTTGATTTTATAATCTAGAATTAGAGACGATTTGATGAGCCTTGCGAATAATTGGAGAATTGGCTCCGCAGTGTATGTTGATATTTTAATTCATCATGATGAATAATTAGCGAATAATTAGGCTTCGCAGTGCATGTCAATTAATAAATTCATCATTTGATGAATAAAAATTCTCTAATTCTCAAATTCTAGAAAAACACGAAACAGAAGGATGCTATTTTTTTTATCTAGAATTCGCAACGGTTTGATGAGCCTTGCGAATAATTAGGCTCTGCAGTTCATCTATAAATAAAAATATTAGGAGTGATGAAGACTGGAAAATGTTGAAATTTTGTTTGTGAAATTATAATTCTTGAATCAAACGATTAAAGAGGGTGTGTCAAAAAGCTTTGACACACCCTCTTTAAATATTGGTTTAAACCTCAACGCATGCAGTCTCCCGACTGCGCAGAGATTTACTTCTTGCCGTGTACTTCGTCAGATACGGTCAATTTCTTGCGGCCCTTAGCGCGGCGAGCTGCCAAAACGCGACGACCATTAGCTGTCAGCATGCGCTGACGGAAACCATGCTTGTTGTTTCTCTTGCGATTGTGAGGTTGGAATGTTCTTTTCATTTTACTATAGTATTTTTTTTGTATTTCAAGTTTTCGAGGTGCAAATTTACGCAAACTTTTTATACTGACAAAATGAAAGCACTCGTTTTTTTGAATTATCCTGTGTTGTACCCCTCGTTTTATAGACGTGAGTTTACAAAACAAGTAGTTCTTATTTATGCTTGTGCGTATCGCTTGATTTGTTCAGCGATCAGTGCTTCGTCGTCAAAATAGTTAATTTTCATAGCTTTGCGCACATCGTCGAGTGTGGCTGCTGCCACGCTTCGTGCGTCTTCGCAACCCTTTTGGAGCATGTTGTAGATGCCTGGAATGTCCTTTTCGTATTCCTTGCGGCGCAAGCGGATGGGCTCGAGGATTTCCTGAAGGATCGCTTCAAGGAAACGCTTGCACTTAACGTCGCCCAAACCGCCACGTGTGTAGTGGGCTTTGAGTTCATCGAGGTTGGCATAATCCTTCAAGTAACGTTCAAAGTGCTCATCGCGGCAGAAGGCATCGAGGTAAGTGAATACGGCATTGCCTTCAACGTGACCGGGGTCGCTTACGTTCACGTGGAGTGGGTCGGTGTACATCGACATGACTTTCTTGCGCACTTCATCGGCAGTTTCAGAAAGGTAAATACAGTTACCCAGTGATTTCGACATCTTCGCCTTGCCGTCAGTTCCTGGCAGGCGCAAACATGCTGCGTTCTTGGGCAACATGATTTGTGGTTCAACGAGGGTGTCGCCATAGATGTAGTTGAAGCGGCGCACAATTTCTGTGGCTTGTTCAAGCATGGGGCGTTGGTCCTCGCCTACAGGTACGGTAGTGGCGCGGAATGCTGCGATGTCGGCAGCTTGCGAAATGGGGTAGGTGAAGAACCCTACGGGGATAGAACTTTCAAAACCGCGCATTGCGATCTCTGTCTTTACCGTTGGGTTGCGTTGCAAGCGACTCACGCTCACAAGGTCCATGAAGTAGAACGAGAGTTCGCAAAGTTCAGGGATTTGGCTTTGGATAAATATCGTAACCTTTTCGGGGTCAAGACCACATGCCAAGTAATCGAGGGCTACCTCAATCACATTTTGACGCACCTTTTCAGGGTTCTCAATATTGTCGGTGAGTGCTTGCGCATCAGCAATGAAGACAAACATCTTGTTGTAGTCGCCCTCATTTTGAAGTTCAACGCGACGACTTAAAGAACCAACATAATGTCCGATATGAAGACGACCCGTAGGACGGTCGCCAGTAAGAATGATTTTTTCGTTTGCCATAGTTTTTTAAGATAAACGCTGTTTGTGAGCAGCGACTAATACCATAATAAACTGCAAATTTATGAAAAAAATAGAAATACTTCCGTTTTGATTGTAAAATATTGAGGGGTTAGAGAGTTTAGAGTTTAGAGATGAGAGTTTAGAGTTTAGAGTTGAGAGAACCTTGTCCTCTTGTTGGGGCACGCCCTTCTGGGTGCTACAATTGGGTTCTGTTGGGACCGGGGGTAGGCGCTCAGCGCCAACCACCGCGGTTACAGAGCGGAGATACCTTCGGCATCTTGCCATGCGGACCAACGATTTCTTGCGCTACCTTAACCCTAAACTCTCATCTCTCCTCTCTCAACTCTAAACTCTCCAAGCTCTAAACCTAAAACTCTCTGTTCCTATAGTTTTTATCGTCCATATTTTTTGAATCGTATCTCAAAAAAATCTTACCTTTGCTAAGAATAAAAATACTAATCTCTAATATTTTAATATGAAACGATTCTTTTTTCATGGTTTGGCTTTGGCTGCGATGCTTTGTTTTGCAGGCTGTGGCAGTGCTACGGATCAAGGTTTTGAAGGTAGCGAAGTCTTTGTGCAGGACTTTGAGCAGCGTCAAAGTGTGATTGAGCATGGCGATTATTTCTCTGTGTTTCAGCGTGATTTAACAACAGCGCAACGTCAGGCGCTTCAATTCCTTTATGCGTATATGGCATTGCCTGATGTGGCAGACTACTCTGGCGATTATTACCTCAGTAACGTGGACTACGCTCTGCGTGCCCGTTCTGAAATGCCTTGGGGTGCAAAGATCCCTGACCGTGAGTTTCTGCATTTCGTACTTCCCGTGCGTGTGAACAATGAAAATATGGATGATTCGCGCGCTGTGTTCTATAATGAACTCAAGGATCGTGTGAAGCATTTAAGCATGCACGATGCGGTGCTGGAAGTGAACCATTGGTGCCATGAAAAGGTGACTTATATGCCTTCCGACTCACGCACGAGTTCGCCATTAGCTTCTGTGCGCACGGCTTACGGCCGTTGTGGCGAGGAATCTACATTTACCGTGGCAGCCTTGCGTGCTGTGGGTATTCCGGCGCGTCAGGTCTATACCCCCCGCTGGGCACACACCGATTCCAATCACGCTTGGGTGGAAGCTTGGATCGACGGCGAATGGCACTTCTTAGGTGCTTGCGAACCCGAACCAGTTCTTGACCTGGCATGGTTCAATGCCCCTGCCTCACGCGCTATGCTGATGCACACGAAGGTGTTCGGACGCTATAACGGTCCTGAAGAGGTGGTGAGCACTACGCCCTGCTTTACGGAAATCAACGTGACACAGAACTATGCGCCTACAGCACCATTGGTGGTGCGTGTGGAAGATGAGCACGGCAATCCCGTATCCACACGTGTGGAGTTTAAAATCTACAATTATGCGGAATTCTACACAGCCGCTTCAACCATGAGCGATGAACAAGGTTATGCTACGCTCACTACGGGTAAGGGCACGATGCTCGCATGGGCGGCTCACGAAGGTCAGTTTGGCTTTGCACTGTGTCAGGCAGGCAAGGGCGACACAACGGTCGTTGTGGTGGATAAAGCACCTGGGTATGAAGCAACGCTTGAACTGGATATTGTTCCTCCTGCTGAACGCAATACCCTTCCTGAGGTGACACCCGAACAACGTGCTGCCAATACCGAACGCTTGGCTTACGAGGACTCTGTGCGCTTGGCGTATGTGGCAAGCTTCATGCAACCTGAAGCGATGAAACTTTTGGCAGATTCTTTGAACCTCGATGATGCGGCAGTCACCCAAGTGCTTACCGAAGCACGTGGTAATCATGTTGTTTTGGCAAACTATCTGCGTACAGTGCCCGAGGCGATGCGTCAACGTGCATTGACCCTTTTGCAGGTGATTTCAGCAAAGGACCGCCGAGATGTTTCAGCGGAAGTGCTTGCCGACCAGTTGCTGGCGCCCGAACCAACGGCAGAGACCGCTGCGCTCTACGATCAATATGTGCTTTGTCCGCGTGTGAGCAACGAAATGCTAACGCCTTACAGAGCCTTCTTCAAGAGCGTTATTACCGAAGAACAACGCTTGGCGTATGTGGCACAACCCGAAACATGGGTGGCTTGGTGTCGCGATAACATCACCGTCAATGACCTTTGGAACCCCTTGCGCTTGTGTATGTCGCCTAAGGGTGTGTGGCAGGTGAAGGTGTGTGATGCGCATTCACGCAACATCTTCTTTGTTTCAGCTGCACGCAGTATGGGTATCGCTGCACGTATTGATGCCGTAACGGGCAAGGTGCAGTATGCCAATAAAAAGCAAAAGTGGGTTGATGTTAACTTCGAACTCGAACAGGCTGAGGCAGTACCTCAGGGCACTCTCGCTGCACGCTACAAACCCTCGCCATTTATTGATAATCCTAAGTATGGTGCCCATTTCTCAATCTCAAAGATCGTTGATGGTCGCTTGAAACTCCAGAATTACAACCACAATGAGACCTGGGCTTCATTGTTGAAGAAGGGCACTGCAGTGGATTCTGGCGATTACCTCCTTGTGACGGGTACGCGTATGGCTGATGGCGGTGTATTGGCACAACTCACCTTTGTTCATGTGCCTGCCGACGGACGTGCTGCGGTGGATTACGTGCAACGTGCCAGCGAACAACGCTTGCAGGTGTTGGGCAGTTTCAACAGCGAAAATATATTCTACGACTTGAAAGAAGCCAAGCAACGTTCCATCCTTTCGGCAACTGGTCGCGGTTATTATATCATTGCGATTGTGGCACCTTCTGACGAACCCACAAACCACTTCCTGCGCGACCTCGCCCCCTATAAGAATGAACTCGAACAATGGGGTCAGAAGATGGTGTTGCTCTTCAGAAGCGAGAGCGAGTCACAACGCTTGGATTACACCGCTTTCCCCAACCTCCCAGGAAATATCATTTGGGGTACCGATGTAGAAGATAAGATCTATAACGAAATGGTGGCAGAGATGAAACTGAAACATCCCCGCACGCCAATTATCCTTGTGGCTGACACCTTCAACCGCGTGGTCTTCGTATCGCAAGGTTACTCTATTGGTTTAGGCGAGCAATTGGCTAAGGTCATTGCTCAGTTGCAAGGGGAGTAGAGTTGAAAGTTTAGAGTTGAAAGTTTAGAGTTGAGAGTTTAGAGTTGAGAGTTTAGAGTACAGAGTACAACTGCCATGCGGCTTGCTTCTTCCTTATTTCTTGTGCCTTTGCTTTCTTTTCTTTATCTAGAATTTGAGAATTAGAGAATTTTTGCTCACAGTTGTGAGCCCATGCGGCCTACAAGATGCCGAAGGTATCTTCGCTCAGTAACCGCGGGTGTTTGAGCGAAGCGAATACCCCCGGATATAGGAGCACCCCATTGTAGCACCCCGAAGGGCGTGCCCCAACAAGAGAACAAGGTTCTCTAAACTCTCAACTCTAAACTTTCATCTCTCAACATTTGTTGCGTTAATGACGACGGGCCGACGCGGTGATCGGCCTTACATGCCGGATGGATTCTCTCAACTCTCCTCTCTCAACTTTCAACTCTCTCAACATTTGTTGGGGTAATGACGACTTAACCCTTTTATTTATAAATCCTTGCCGCCCAGGAGTTTGCTCCTGCTCAGCAAGGATTTTCTTTAGGAATTAACGATGGTTGTTTTTCTTTGTTTTGTTTACTCAATATTACAATCCCCCCCCTAAAATAACGTCTCTCCTCTTCTTTTTTTGCTTAATCTTGTTCTTATTTATAAAAAAGTTGTAATTTTGCGATCTTGAAGTTTCATTGCGAAAAAATATAGCGATAGGAATTAAAAATAAATAACAATTAATAACTAAAAACAATTTATGAAGAAAATTTCTACTCTCTTGATGCTGTTCTGCGCATTCGTAGGTACAGCATGGGCAGACACCTACAATGGTGTTTACACCCTTCAAGTTGACGAAAATCAGATACGCGGTTATGTCGTAGCTGGTGAAGGTTATGCTGATTATCCTGTATTAGATGGTATTACTTATACAGGATGTGAAGGAAATAGCGTTGCTGCTATTGAAAACGGTAAAAATTGGTATATTGTAACTAAGAATGAAGGTACTTCTTATTATTTCTATAATGTAGCACTTCAGAAGTTCTTGGTGGGTACTGGCTCGCAGATTAATTTTGGCAATACTCCATATGAATGGTCTATTTCTGTGAATGGCTCATATCTTAATATTCAAGATGTAGCTAATCCTGGAAAGTATCTTTCTGGTGGTTGCGGTCGCGCGGCAGCAGACCGTCCTGTTGCTTATGACACAAATAATAATGACGGTGGTGCAAAGCATACTTTGACTGTAGTAGAAAATGGTACAACAACTTTTGCTGAGGCAATCGCTGATGCTGAAAACAAAATCGCTAAGCATTTGACTCCAACTCCTGAAGGGGTGACTCATACTTCTTTGCGACTCAGCGAAGGTTTGCTTGCTACACAAGAAGACGGACAGTACAAGTGGACTTCTCCTAAGTTGGCTGTTCCTGCTAACGTTGGCAAGATTCGCGTTACTTTCTTGAAGAACAGCAACAATGAAAAGCCTGCAGGTTTCCCTTGCATTACTCTTGCGGAATTTTATCTTTATGACAAAGATGGCAATGCGGTTACTCTTACTGAGGCTAATTTTAGTAGTAATGCTACACAAGGCGACGAAGGTAAGATTTCTGCACTCTGTAATGGTGCAATTTCAAAGCAAGACGGCGAAGGTGATAATGATTGGTACTGGCACTCACAATGGTCAGGCACTCCTAACCCTTATGGTTATCACTATTTGGAACTTGATGTCACAAACGTTAACGCAGACCTTAGCGAATACCAAATTGGTTGGGTAACTCGTCGCGCACAGGCTTCACCTGCTGATGTTGTTATCTCAACTGGTGCGACTACTGCAGAAGCTGCAAAGAACGCTAACACTCAGATGTTGCCTCAAGTGTCAACTGAAATTGCAAAACTCTATACTATCAAGAGCGTTCGTACTAAGAAATTCTTGGCTTATGACGAAACTCAGGTTAAGCCCCAACAGATTAATGCGGTTAACAACAATAGCTACTGGTACTTTACTCAGGGTACAGATGGCAAGGTTGTTATGCACAACGTAGTTTCTGGTAAGGTGCTTGGCACAAATTTTGAAATGGCATCTGCAGGTGAATGGTATGTTTCTCCCGCAGGTTATCGTCCTGGTGTAGTATTCAGTAAGACTGCAGATGTTACCATAAATAACTGTATTGATGATCAAAGCGGTTCTATTGGTTCTTGGAGTCATAATGCGGGTGACGAAGAAGGTACAACATGGTTGGCTGAAGAAGTAGAAATTGCAGCTGTAGATGTACCTGTTTTTTCATTGAACAGTATGAAGATTGCTTCCATTGGCGAAGCTACAACTGAATTAGTAGTTGACCAATGGTATATCTTGAACAACGTTGGTCGTGGCAACTATGTAAGTCAGGAAGGCAATAACTGGAAGATGCGTGGTGCAGACCAAGTTGCTGCTGGTGCTTTAGCGAAAGAAAAGGCTGGCTACCTCTTTAAGATTACTAAGAATGGTGAATACTACAACATCATGTCTGGTAATGGTAAGTACTTCCAGTTGGGTTATAACTCTGCTACAACAAGTGCAACTCCTGTGAACTATGAAATCGGTAAGATTGGTGCATCCACAGATAATTTCTATCTCTTAGATAAGGACCACGGTTATGTGGCTGATGGCCAGGTAACTGGTAGTAGCTTTGTGGGATGGAGTACTTCTTCCCCAACAAATGCTGGAGGTAACGATAGTTACAAATTGCTTCCCGTAGAATTGTTTGACCTTGGTGAAATCGGTGTATTGAAAGCAGAACTTGAAGACGCTCTTGCTGCTGCGCAGACTCAATATACTAGTTTGCCAAAGGGTGAAGGTGTAGGTAAGTACACAGTGCCTGCTGATATCGAAACTCAGTTTGCTGCTATCGCTGAATTCTGCGAAGGTATCGATGAAAATACTTCTATTGATGCTATTAACGCAAAGAAGGAAGCACTTGAAGCGCTCGTAGCATCAGTTCAATTGAATATGCCTGAAGCTGGTAAGTTCTATCGTATGCACAATGATAATAAGTACATCACAAGTGGTGTGACAGATGGTGGTAGAATTGCTTTGAGCGAAGATTACAACAATGCAACTACTGTATATTACTATGATGGTACTCACCTCTTGGCGTTTAATACAGGTTTGTACTTTGGTTTGAATGCTTCTGATTGGACATTCGAAGCTGTTGGTTCAAATGATATTTCTGCTATTGAATTCGTAGCAGCTGCTAATGGTGCTGTAGCTAAGTACAATGTGAAGTCTGCTGACCGCTGGTTGCATAGAACTGACGCATATGTTAACAGATGTACTAACAACACTTGTGGTAATGCACACAACTGGACTATCGAAGAAGTAACTTGGTTGCCTATCCCCGTAAATGTAGAAGCTGGTTATACAACAATCTATTCTCCCGTAGAATTGGCACTTTCATACAATCGCTTCAAGGCATATACAGTATCTGAAACTTCTGCTACTTCTGCTATGTTAGTTGAACAAGAAGTTGTTCCCGCTGGTGTAGGTGTAGTATTGGAACTCCAAGAAGGTGCTGAAGTAGTAAATGATTGTGTATTCTTGCAAGTAAAGGCAACAGAAACTACAAACGTAACTTCTGCCCTCCTCGGTACTTATGCTGATGAATATATTGAAACTGATGCTTATGTTCTTGGTTACATCAATGTTGCTGAAGAAGGTCAACCCGAAAAGAAGGAAGTTGGTTTCTACACTGCAGCTTTGAATGTAAATACTGATACAAGTAATGACGGAACAGAAGAAGAACCTGCTGTTACTTACGAAGCGTGGTTGAACAACGGTTTCAAGGCATACTTGCCTAAGGCTTCTGGCGCTTCTTTGGTTCTCCGCTTCAACTTCGGTGGTAACACAACTGCAATCGAATCTGTAGTTGCTCCTGCATTCGACGCTAACGCGCCTATCTATGACCTCAGCGGTCGTCGCGTCATGAACGCAGTGAAGGGTGGTCTCTACATCCAAAACGGTAAGAAGTTTATCGTTAGATAACAACAATTAAAAACGAATCGAATTATGAAAAAGACATATATTAAGCCTGCTACTATCGAAGTGATGTTCGAAAGCCAAGGCGTGATTGCGGCGTCAATCAAGATTGACGGAACTAAGACTGTAGATACTTCAAATGGTGGACAGCTCACCAATAAGTACAACAACGGTTGGGATTCTTCTAACTGGCAATAATAACACAAGAGCAGCGGTGCATGTGCATCGCTGCTCTTGTTTTAGAGATTTTCTTTTAGAGTACAGAGCACAGTAAGCATTCGATAAACTACACCAAGTGTATCTCCCATACGTAACAACAGCAGCAATCACATCATCAATTGTGCTTGCTGCTGTTGTTGTTAGTACTATGCTTTGCAATAATGGATTATTCAATTAATTGCTAATACATC
>JAZKYK010000078.1:0-9734 GCA_045612125.1 Alloprevotella sp. | reverse complement strand
TTTCTACACAAATTTACTATGTTTCTCTTCGAAATCCAAATTTCCGATTTCGTGCCAAAACCCGAAAGGATCAACGCCTTTTTCAAAAACTTTACAAAATGAAACTTTTTTGATCCTTTTTCTGACATTTTGATATTTTTGGCTTTTTGCAAAATGTACAAAAATTGTTACAAAAAATGTTTCAAGCATACCTCAGCCATTCCAACGTGTTGCTGTAAATAATCTTGTCCGCTTCGTGCTTGTGAACATACGAAAAATGTAGGCGCCGCTTGACAGAGCCTCCTGTCTTGATATAGGATTTTGAGCTATTGTTTGTGAATTAGCGGGTCGGATGAATCGTATTTCAGGGTTCAGCAATGCCGCCAATCTCTTCGTATTTTTGATGGCGTATCTTTTCCAATAAGCTTGACAAAGCTGCGACAATATCTGGATGTTCAGTGGCCATGTTTTTGTGTTCGTCAAACGCGCCATCGACACACTTAAAAATCTGCGGATGTGTGGCATATCCCGTTTCAATTTTCGGACCCCAGGGAATCATTGCGGGTCCACCTTTGGGTTCAATGAACTTCCAGGTTTCCGTACGCAACGTCAGCGTATGGTTTTGTGCCATTCCCACAGCAAATGGCCGCCCCTTTTCGTTCTTCCCAAACCACGTTGCAACCTCGCCAGGAAAACCATCCGTAGAGCGTGCCACGCCAGTGCCCACACCTGCGATGCGCGCCATCACGTCAAGAAAATCGATTTGCGACACGAGCGCGCTCTTGACCGCCTGTTTTTTAATGACGGCGGGCCAGTGAATGATGAAGGGCACACGTGTGCCACCCTCGTAAGCACTGTATTTCCAACCACGCAAGCCACCCGTAGGGCTATGTTCGCCCACAAGTTCCTCGGCTTGGTCAACATAACCATCATCGAGCACCGGACCATTATCGCTGGTAAGGATAATCACCGTATTTTCAAGTAAGCCCTGCTCTTCAAGCGCACGTACAATTTCGCCCACGCACCAATCAAACTGCACAATGGCATCGCCACGTAATCCCATGGTGCTCTTGCCGCGGAAACGAGGATGTGGGAAGCGCGGCACATGCACGTCGTTCGTAGCAAAGTACATGAAGAAAGGCGTGTTTCGGTTTTTCTTGATAAAATCAACGGCATGAACGGTAATGCTGTCGGCAATGTCCTCGTCCTTCCAAAGCGCTTTGCCACCCCCTTTCATGTAACCAATACGACCAATGCCGTTGACAATGGAATTGTTGTGACCATGGCTCGATTTCAGGTTATAGAGCAGTTCAGGATTTTCTGCACCTGTGGGTTCGCCCTCAAAATTCTTATTGTAATTCACGTAGATGGGTGCCGAAGGGTCGTAGTTTGCTACTGCACCGTTTTCAATAAACACGCAAGGCACGCGGTCGGCCGTAGCCGCCATGATGTAGGAATAATCAAAACCAATATCAGCCAACGAAGGCGAGATGGGTGCATTCCAATCCTGCATTCCCGTTTCCGCGCCAAGTCCGAGGTGCCATTTCCCAAAGGCAGCGGTGGTATAGCCCGCCTCCTTAAATACATCGGCAACGGTGTACTGGTCGGGAGAAATAATCATTGCCGCATTGCCAGCTGCGACATCTGTTCCACGCTTGCTCCAGGGATATTCTCCTGTAAGCAAGGAATAGCGCGAAGGCGTGCTTGTGGCTGCCACAGCATACGCATTGGTGAAGCGCACGCCATGCTCCGACAAGCGGTTCACGTTCGGCGTTCTGACACCCGTGGCGCCGTAACATTCCAAATCGCCATAGCCAAGGTCGTCGGCATAGATCATGACGACGTTGGGGCGCATCTTCAAATACGCTTCCACGTCAATGCGTTCCTGTGCCTCAATCATTCCAGGCACTGCTGCCACAGCAAGTATTCCAGCGTTCAATGTTTTCATTTAAGGGGTTTTTATGGATGATGTGACAAAGTTACAACAAAATTAGGTGGCATGAAAAAAACCGAACGTTATTCTTTTCACCTCACTTAGAGGTTGTGGCGAACGAATAAGGCCGAGACACAAGCAGGACGCAGACGGTGCGCATGCGGTTGGTGAGCATGTCATGGCGCTCTTGTTAAAAGGAGAGCGTGTGTCTATATTTCTGTCAATCTTTTTTCTGATTTCAAAAAAATAAATAAATTTGTGGCATATTCTCTTTAATTTTATAGTTCTTACACTTTCTAAAAGGTTTATGCAGCCAAAAACGAAAAAATGGATCGCGTGGGGATGTGGTTCTATTATTGCTCTATTTTTGCTTTTTGTTCTTTTTATCGTTTGTGTTATGGCGTCGCTCACCCGCGACAACAGAATAGCTACCGACCCAGAAGCAATTGCCGATGAAGCCGATTTTGATTTACCTGCGTATGTTGTTATCAGTCAGGATGACAATATGGACCGAGGCGCAAGCGCTTGGTCTTCCTATGTTTGGGAGTTAAAGTTAAAATCGCCATTGGCTGAGGACGAACTTCAAGAACTTAATGAATTGGTGGCAGAAACACCGCATTGGCGTTATGACAGCGAGAATAACATCTACTACTTTAGTTTAGAGGAGAGCGAACGAAATATCTCGATTATTATAGACGCTGACGAAGCGCGTGTGACCCTGGATTACTATTGGTGGGACATGCTTTCGTGATTTATCCGCAGGAAATATCATCATTAATTCAATACGTTATGAAGCACTTTTATCATTTATTTATTTTAGGCATCGTGCTTTGCATGAGCGCATGCACCAGTGTGACACCCGATGCAGGTGAAGAAGCCGTTTTGGTTCATAAGCCATGGTTCTTTGGTAGCGGTGGTGTGGATGAAACGCCTATCGAAACGGGTTTGTCGTACACGTGGTGGTCCACCGAATATGTTATTGTTTCAATGCTTCCACAAAGATTTGATGAGAAGTTGGACGACGCCACTTCAAACGACAATACGCTACTCGACTTCAATACGCAAATTCAACTTCAGGTCAAGGATAATAAATCGCCAATCCTCATCAAGAACTACGGTCCCGATTGGTATGTGCGCGTGATTCAGGAAGTGTTTCGCAACACGGTGCGCGGCTACATCTCTTATTTTGGTCCCTTTGATTTAATGAGTAATCGCGAAGTGCTTGATTCAATCAATGTGGCCGTGAAGAGCGATATGGAAGCCTATATCGCAGGGCTCAGTCAAAAACATGGCGAGCTTCCTGTGGATGTGGTTAATGTGGTTATTGGTCGCGCTATTCCCAACGCCATGCAAAAGGCCGAGATGGACAACACGGCAGCTGCCACACAAGCAAAGCGCACGGAAGAGAGTCGCCTTGAAATGTTGAAAGCTAAGGAGGCGGCTGAGCGCCAAAGAGCAATCGCCGACAAGGCATATCAGAAGGAGCTTGGACTCACAACCGATCAGTTCATTCAACTCCGTGCGTGGGAAATCATCAAGGAAAAAGAAGGCGCTAATATTGACGTGATGTTTGACGCCAACAGCACCAATAAAATGTGGAATATCCGCCGATAATCGTTTAATTAAGATTAGTTTTTATGCTGTCCGGTAAACATTTTTTACATCATAGAAAATGTTTATCGGACAGCAATATTATTATTTGAGTGAGGGGGTTTACTTTTCAAAAATAATATCCACATCACCATTTTATCGGGATGTGGATACATAAACTGTGTCGTTTCAAAGTTTACCGAACAGCAATAATTCAGAGAAGACCACGCTTCTATACCTGTCAACGCTTGATACTTCTGCTGTGGATAACGCCAATAGTGAGATTTTGGCGGCATTGGGGAATGGTAAATAAAGGCCTTATAGACAAAAAGTGTGTAAATACACGAAAAATGTCTTTGATTCCGAGCTTAATTTGTGATTAAACCCTTATATTCGCAGACGAAAACTGTGTATATACACAAAAATTGTATCTAGTCGACCCTTAAAAATCTATTGCTTGCTATTGAATAATAAAAAGCGACCCGCCAGCAGTTCTTACGGGATGCTGACGGGTTCTGTTATTTTGGGGTTTGGTGTAAACTCCTATTCTTTCGGATAATAGCCTCCTGTTTTATCTGAGCCTTTGTATTCAATAAGGTTACGTTCCACCAATTGTTTTAGATTCCTTTTAGCGGTAGCTTCACTTTTTCCTATATGAGCAGCTATAGCTGGTTTCTGTATTCCTGGATTATTCTTGATAATCTCTAAAATGTCTTTTAAAACACCTTTTACAGGGTCATTTACAGGGTCATTTACAGGGTCATTTACAGGGTCATCACCCGTTTTATGTGGAGTAATCGAGTTCTTGAATCCGATTACAAGCGTCACTATTTTGTGTCCCACCTTGAATTCCGGAGTTGGCAAACCATATTTTTCGCACTCATCGAAAATATTGGCAATACCTCGTCCCCACGCCTCCATCAAACCGCTTTTAAAGAACACATCTGCAATTTTAGGATTGACTGGTGACGAATGAGGATTGTCAATGAAATCCTTATAGGTGCTTCCTAGAGGGAAATCACCGGGATTCTGAAACTCAACCCTATCGTCAAAGATGGCTATACTCGGTGTAAGGTTATATGCATCCCAATCTCGATGGATAATTGTATTAAGCGTTGCCTCTCTGATAACCTTAAACGGAACGGTCAGTGTTTCGACCCTTTCAACTTCATCCATTCTTGCAGCAAGAAACATATGCTTCTGGCAGAAGTTGATGATGGCATCGTATTGCTCAAACAAATTACCATAGCAAACGGTATGGTCACGGAACTCAGACATATTTGTACCCTCAAATCTTCCTAATCTCACCTTGCATTGATTATGGAATCTATCTGGAGTTTTAGCAAACAACACACAAGCCGCATTGAGCACATCCTTATCGCTATCCATCAGATTAAAGTGGGTAAGCAATGCCGATGTTTCTTGAAGTGCAAGTGCAGATCCTGGGATACGGCCCTTGTTGACACCCATCTGAACAACTGTATATAGACGGTCTCTGTCGATTTCATCTATCGGTATCTGGCATTTGAGTTTTTCCCAACTGAACATGCCTGGATTGCTACGACGGATTCTTGCCTCAAACATTTCTCTCGGCATTATCGCAGTCGTATTCTCAACCTTGTAGTATGGACGAGAATCGAATGTATATGGAGCTTGCGTTGGCGCTGGTGCATTGAAATACATCGCAATAACATAGAAACCTTCTTTGTCGGGGACTTCAATGTATTGCACTGGTACATCAATTGCCGGCTCAAACTTCCTTAAAGCATTGGCTATTTCCTGTCTTGTAGGATCAGTTACATTTTGGCCAACAATCTTCAATTTGGGAGTGACACCAAACATAACCCAACCGCCATCGGTATTAAGAAACGCACACGCAGAGGTCATTGCCTTGTACAATTCCCCTGTGGTCTGCTTTAATTCCAGAAAACGGCTTTCGTCTCTCGCCACAATCTCTTGAATATCTTCTATCGTCAATTCCTTATTCATTGTATGATTGGTTTTCTTGCCCTGCTCAAGCACAGTGCAAAAATACATATATTTCAGTAAATTCTGCCAAAATGGCTTCGTTTTTATTTGTCTATGGTTAGAATTCATGCGTATCTACATATTCATCGAGTACCCACGCTTCTGAGTCTGCTCATACCTGCCGATGGCAATGTCGCTTACCTCACGGGATGCCTTACGGTATTCGCTGTTAGATAGGTTCTCTTTCTTGTCTCGCCGTGAATATGAGGAATATTCCGATAGTCTTATAATCTTCCTTGTCCTTTCCAAAGGCTTCCATAACCCTTTTGATGGTCTTTGGTTCCTCTCTCAACTCTACATGCCGCATGGCAGTTGTACTCTGTCTTCTATTCCATCAACTACTTATTTATACCCCATAAAAAAGGTGTGCCCAATAAACTTGAGCACACCTTTTTATTTAATCCCAACCATCAATCCAAACACTCTTGTCGAGTTCTTGGGTTGCAGGCATTCCTGGATTTTCTGGTTCGATAGGCACTTCACCGATTGAAGTGGCCAACATAGATTGCGCATCGATTGAAATCGATTCTACGCTTGGTGCAAAATACGTTTTCTTCATGTTTTGATTATTGAATTAAAAGATTCTTTTCTTACCGTTAATGATGTAAACGCCACCCTTCCCAGGCGACTTCACGCGACGTCCGCTGAGGTCGAAAATCACGTTTTCATGTTGCTGAACTGGAGCGATGGTTTCAATATCTGTTGTTTCGCCACGTTCAACGATGCGCATGCGCGACATCGCAGTAGTTTCAACCTTAACGGGTGAGCCTTCGCGGTTTTCAATGCTGAGGTACAAGCGGAAAGGATTCAATGCTGTTCCTGCCGCTAAAGGTTGCCAAGCGCCAGATGTTGAAATCGCTAATTTACCCTCTAATTCCTCAGCAGTCTTCTTGGTATAAATACCTGTCACGGCATAGTCTTGGAAAACCGAAGAGCAATTTATTGAATTTTCCGCTGCAGCATAAAGCACGGCATCCTCAACAGTGATACTCATGGCTCTATCAGCCTCAGTCTTAGCCTTAATCAAGTAAGGATAGTTTGCCTTAAGCGTGCCGCCCTTAATCTTAATAATTTCCATAGCGAGGTCATCAATCGTACCATTGTCGTCCGTATCATAACCATTCACGTCGTTGATATACGCTACGTCATATCCGTCAGCAATTACGTCGTAAGGCAATTCGAATGGCACGTAAAGTGCATTCCAATAGAGGTTGGGGAGGGTGCGGGTGTAGGTAAAAGTTCCTATGCGAATATCTCGTGCTTGATCATAATTTTCACCATCAACAATGTTCAGTGTATCATAGTTATTGATTTCTACAATTTTTTTAAATTTCTTCCAATATGAAGCTGATTTATAAGCAGATTTCGCGCCGTAAGGAACATATAATGTAGCGTCATAACAATCAACTTGATAATTATTATCCCAAAATGTTTCTTGGTAAATTGTAGGAGGAGTAAGATTCAATGAAGTAATGCTACTTAATTTTTTACACATTGTAAATGCGTAACGATTGATTTCTGTTACGTTTTTGGGAATTACTATTGAAGCTAAATTTTCGCACCACTCAAACATCTGACTTCCTATCACTTCTATGTCTTCTGGCAGCGTTGCAGAGGTTAAACTATAACAATCAAAAAAGACACCATATCCAAACTCTTTAACCGAATTAGGTATATCTACATTCTTCAATCTTTGGCAAGACGCAAACGCATAGGTTCCAATACTTTCAATCGAATTAGGGATACTAATACTTTCAAGATTATAACAATCCTCAAAAGCGCTATCCCCTATACGTACGACCTGATATGTTTTTCCATTATTCGCCACTATTGAAGGAATCACTACATTTCCATTATAAGGTCCCTCATTATATGAATTTAGTTCGATGGGTGAAACTTCACATGTTAATTCTTCCTCTGAAATCACCTTATAATACATTCCATTAGATTCAAAGTCATAGTAGGGTAATTCCACAAAATATTTCTTGTAATTCTCCCAATATTTGTTATACTCTTCACTACTGTTATAGGGTATAAAAATTGTCTCAAGATAAGAAGTAGAAAAAGGATAACTTGTAAGCGTTGGAGGAGTCGGATTTAATAAAGTTACTTCTTTCGGACTTCCAAGAGCATTTTCACCAATATGCTCAACATTCTTTGGAATGACAATACTTTCAAATCCTGCATTATAAAATGCACGATGTCCAATTGTTTTAAGTGTAGAAGGGAGTGTTATACTCTTTAGTTTTCTGTTGTAATTAAAAGCATCATATTCAATTGTTGTAACCCCTTCTGGAATAACAATAGAATATTCAGTAGGAGCGTTATAATAATCAAAAAATGCGCATGCTCCAATAATTTCAATTCCTGAAGGGATTTTGGTCGTAGGGCATCCAACAAGCAGTTTATTTGTTGTGGTTTCTATAATTGCATTACAATTGTTTCTACTATCATAGGTTGTATTGTTTTTATCAACAACTATGGACGTTAAGTTACCGCATTGAGCAAAACAAGCCGCTGCATCAATAAATGTCACACTACTAGGGATAGTGATGCTTTTAAGACTGCGGCAGTGATAAAATGCAAACTTTCCTATCTTTTCTAATGTTGTTGGAAGCGAAACAGATGTAACTTCCATTAGTGATGAAAATAAATTAGAACCTAATTCAGTAATTCCACTTTTGACTTGAATACTTTTTATATAACTCTCGTATGAATAATAAGGTCTTGTATTTAGGTCAGAATACCAAGTTGCTGCACCTGTTCCAGAAATAGTAAGGACCCCTGTTGAAGTATTTACTTCCCATTTTACATTGCTTCCTAAATCCCCTTTATATACCGTAGCAGAGGATTGAACTAATTGAAAGAAACAAAAAACTATACATAACAAAGTTTTTGCTATTAAATTCATTTTCATAGATTTATGATTTAGATTTATACTTGATTTTTTAAGAATAGATTGTTAATGGATAACGTTTATGACTATAGACCTTTAAGTGAACCCTGTATAGCACAGCAATCCAATTACAGCCAGCACAAAGGTTTTAAGTTTGTACATAATATATAGTATTAAGTTAAATGGCCATATTTAAATTCTTCCACGTGTCAATAAGTGCAGCCATTGCCCCCTGAGAATCATTTATACCTTTAAGAATATCGCTTGGGGACATTTGACGAGTGAGTTTAACAATGAGCTTATTAATTTCTATTGTGTAATTATAATTGCCCGACTTTGTCTTTTCACTTTTGCACAGTTTGCTGTAGTTTTTGTGGAATTTATTGTAAATAGCCTCATTCATGTTGCTTTGGCCACTAACAATTCCAAATACGTTTTCAAAGAATTTCGGGTAATCTGTTTTCGTGAACAACAAAGAATAGCTTCCATGCTCAATTTTCCCGAGTCGCCACAAGAAAGCGTCAAGAATGTCAAATTGCTGCATAGAACCAAAACGAACGGTGGTGTCCTGCCCAAAAAGTTCAGCACGAAGGGCATTCAAGCAAGTTACATATGCTTCTATGTCGTTCTTACTTTCTAACGTTGCTTTGACTCCAAGATGTTTACAGATTTTGGGGAACATCTCTAGGGCAAGGCTGTCGTAAATAGGGAAGCCAAGAGCATCGTCGGCGTCACAGAGGAGAACGTAATAGGCATACTTGGAAATTAGAGAGATGAGCACTCCTCCCGTCTGCGTGTTTTTTCGGATGCCGTAAGAATTAGCAAACAAGTCTTTGTCGTCTTCCTCACCTCTAGCTATTTTCTTAAAATAATCTTTGGCATCGTCCTCAGTACCTATATTAAGGATAGCCGTAGCGATATCCTCAATGGAGAAATAGGAGTAGGCTGCATTCGTGGAATACAACGCATCAATAACCGTCAAGCGGAGCATTAAGGTGGAATGACTGTAAGGAGCTGGATTGTTAAAAACGCTCTTTATCATGTTGCGTTGCGACACATACGCGAACGCCTCCACGTTTGTTATGGCTTGAATCTGTGATTCAAGTTTGTGCATGACGTCAAGCATTTCGGCTTTGTTCATACATTTTTTAGGTTGTGAGTTAGTATTATTAAATAGTCGTCCCTTAAAAATCCATTTTCAGAGAAATTCTATCATTAATTAGGATTTCTCTGATTTTTTGTATAAGCCACAAAAGAGCTCTCATTGCTCTTTTGAAGTTATATGCAGCAGCTGCAAGAATAACATTC
>JAZKYK010000077.1:0-7389 GCA_045612125.1 Alloprevotella sp. | reverse complement strand
AAGAGGGACCTAAAGGTCCGTTAAGAGGTTAAGAGGAGCCTTTGGCTCGTTAAGAAGATGAGAGATGAGAGGTAGGGGCCGATCCCCGTGTCGGCCCGTCGTCAATCAACTCACGAATCGTGCCAAGCCGTGTCGGCCCGTTTCAATCCACTTGCAAATCGTGCTAAGCTATATCGGTCCGATGTGGATCCACTCAAAAATCGCGCCAATCCGTGTTGGCCCGTCGTCAATCAACGTACCTATCTCATTTGCAATTGGCAGCCAATCCATTTCTATAATCTCAATAGCAAAGCCTCTACTGCTACGCAAGGCTAAGACGTTGAAGATGTCTTCGCCCTGTATGAACCTCAGCGGTTGGCGCAAGCGCCTACCCCCGAATAACGCTGATTATTTTTTCATAGCACTTAGTGAAATAAAAAAAGGAAGTCCATCAAATGCACCGTTTCTTTGATTTTCTCCGTAAATACCACCATCTCCTGCTCTTTATCCTTCTGGAAATCGTCAGTCTCTCCCTGCTCATCAGATTTAACCGATTTCAAGGTAGTGTATGGCTTTCAGGAGCAAATACAACTGTGGCCAGCGTTAATCGCTGGTATCTTGATGTTTTAAGTTATTTGAACTTAAGAAAAACCAATCAGGAATTAACGCTGTTCAACACATGCTTGCAATGTGAGAATGAGCATCTGCGCGAGGTTCTACTGTCGCTTAAAGAAGATTCCGCACGTCGGGAATCCTTGATTTTACGCAATTTGGTGGACTACGAACATATTGCCGCAAAAGTCATTTCAAACACCAACCACACCCAACACAACTACCTCGTGATTGACCGAGGCAGTAAGCATGGCGTTGAATCGGAAATGGGCGTGGTGAGCGGAAATGGCATCGTCGGCGTAACCTATCTCGTAGGCGAAGAATACTCTTTGGTCATTCCAATCACCAATGCCAAGTCAAGTATCAGTTGCCGCATACAAGGACAAAGATACTTTGGCTACCTTCAGTGGGAAGGCAAGGACATGCAACACGCTGTTATTACAGAGATACCACGCCATGCTCATGTCGAGAAAGATTTCGTCATTGAAACCAGCGGCTATTCTTCCGTATTCCCTCCTGGCATTTATGTAGGGCGTATTGAGAACATTGAAAATTCGGAGGATGGTCAATCCTATAATTTAGGGATAAAATTAGGCACGGACTTCTCAGCATTACGCGAGGTTGATGTCATCATCACGCCCTACAAAGCCGCAATCGACAGTTTGTTTAAGCGCTTAGACGATATTGAAGAGTAACACCATTTTGCAAACAAAGATTCATGTCACAATCTATATTCTCATATTTCCTTTGGACTGCTCTATTGGTGGCACTCCAAGTTCTGGTCGGCAATCACATTCACATCCTGGGTTATGCCACACCAATGATTTACATCTATGCCTTGATGATGCTCCCCACCGACACACCTCAATGGCTACTCCTCGTGGGGGCTTTCATTTTAGGTTTAGTGGTTGATCTCTTTTCAAGCACACCAGGGCTATCGGCCTCAGCATTGTTAATCGTGGCATTGCTCAAGCCCTATATCCTTCAAGTATTCGCACCTTCCGAGCGCAACGACGAGGCTTTAGCTCCATCAATAAAATCCATGGAATGGGGTGGCTTCACGCGCTACACCATTGCCATGACGTTCATCTATTGCCTGGCATTCTTTAGCATTGAGGCTTTTTGCTTTTTCAATTTAAAGTATCTGATGCTTGGCGTTGTTTCGTCAACCTTCTTAAGCACCTTGTTGATTTTAGGTTTTGAGCGTTTACGCTATAATTGATTCACGCCACGCCTCTTGTTTTCTTCATTTTTACCCATATTTATAAATGGCTCGCGACCACTCTTTCGACAATCGTAGATTCGTTATTGGTGGCATTGCAGTGGGCATCATCTTCATTTACATCATCCGCTTACTAACGCTTCAGTTGTTTAGCGATGACTATAAAAAGAGTGCCGACTCAAATGCCTTTCGAAAAGAAATTATATACCCCTCGCGCGGTTTGGTGACCGATCGCAAGGGGCAACTTTTGGTGTATAATGAACCATCGTACAACATTATGGTGGTGATGCAAGAGCAGTGGGGTGTTGACACACTTGATTTTTGCCGCACGGTGGGTATAACCCCTGAGTTCTACCGTCAACGTATGAATGAAATCAAAAACAGAATTGGTTATTCGCGCCACACGCCCCAGCTCTTTATGAGCCAAATCCCTGCTGAAGAATTTTCGGTCTTTAAAGAAAAGCTGTATCGCTTCAATGGTTTCTCGGCTGAAAAGCGCTCCATCCGTCATTATGCAGAGGGCATGGGGGCACACGTGTTGGGCGACATTGGCGAAGTTAACGAGCGGGACATTCTTGCCGACCCTTACTACCGAAGTGGCGACAACATTGGGAAATTAGGGATTGAACGCTATTACGAAAACCACCTTCGCGGCGAAAAGGGCATGCGCATCATGTTGCGCGATGTTAAAGGACGCACCAAGGGGCATTATATGGATGGAAAGTATGATATTGCCTCTATTCCTGGTCGCAACCTGACCTTAGGGATAGACAAAGATCTTCAAGCCCTGGCGGAACGATTACTTAAAGGCAAGTTGGGCGCAATCGTGGCCATTGAACCTGCCACGGGCGAAGTGCTTTGCATGGCTTCATCGCCAACCTACGACCCAAGAATCATGGTGGGGCGCGACCGTGGGAAGACCCATCGAAAATTGGCAGCCGACCCCATGAAGCCCTTGATTAACAGAGCCATCATGGGAACTTACCCACCTGGTTCAACCTTTAAGCTGACCCAAAGTTTACTTGGTTTGGAAGAAGGCATTATCACCCCAGACATCGCATTTCCTTGTTCTGGAGGTTTTATCCATAAGGGCTTGCGTGTAGGATGCCACCCCCACCCTTCGCCCATTCCGCTCGTACCAGCCATTGCCACGAGTTGCAACGCCTACTTCTGTTGGGCACTGAATCGTATGTTCTCTAACCGCACGAAGTATGAAACAGTTCAGGATGCTATGACTCGATGGAAGGACCACCTCGTAGCGATGGGATTCGGATATGCCTTAGGCGTGGACCTTCCAGGCGAAAAACGAGGGATGATTCCTAATGCTGCTTTTTATGATAAGGCTTATAAGGAATCGTGGAATGCTCTCACGGTCATCTCTATTTCTATCGGACAAGGCGAAGTAACCGCCACCCCACTGCAAATTGCCAACCTTGCAGCCACGGTGGCAAACCGAGGACACTATTACGTGCCTCATGTGGTCAAAGCCATTCAGCACGCCGACATCGACAGCATGTACCGAACACCACACTACACCATGGTGGATAAGAAGTGGTATGAATATGCCGTGCAAGGAATGCGCGCGGCGGTTACTGGCGGAACGTGTAAAGCCGCAAATATCCCAGGCATTGAAGTATGCGGAAAGACCGGAACGGCTCAGAACCGTGGCAAGGACCACTCTGCCTTTATGGGATTCGCCCCCATGAATGACCCTAAGATTGCCGTTGCCGTTTACGTGGAGAATGGTGGATATGGTGCCACCTACGGTGTACCGTTAGGCAAACTCATTATGGAACAATATTTAAATGGAGAACTCTCTGAGAACTCTAAAAAACAAGCCGACGACTTTGAACAAAGAACAATAAATTATGGCAAGATGGAACGATAACCTTAACCGCAGTCGGGGCATTACCGCCGACTGGGTGGTAATCATGCTTTACATAACACTCATGGTGTGGGGATGGTTTTCCATTTGCGGCGCCAGCCATGAAATAGGCGACACCAATTTCTTTGACTTCGCCACACGCTCAGGCAAGCAATTAATATGGATGGGCTGTGCCTTGGCTTTAGGGTTTGTTATTCTCATGATTGACGAAGAGTATTTTGATCAATTCACGGGATTACTCTACGTCTTCACCCTGATCCTGCTCTTCATCACCCCTTTTATTGCCAAAGACATCAAGGGATCGCGCTCATGGATTTCATTAGGTGGCGGCATCAACCTTCAGCCTGCTGAGTTCGCCAAATGCATCACGGCTTTGGCAATTGCTAAACTATGTGGCCAATATGGTTTCACGTTGGACAAATGGCATAATTTTATCAAAGCTGCAGCCATAGTGCTCATCCCGATGTTGCTCATCGTGATGCAAAGCGAAACGGGGTCGGCCTTGGTCTTCTTTTCATTCTTCCTGGTGTTTTACCGTGAGGGCATGCCCGGTGCGTTATTGTTTACCGCAGTTGCAGCTGTGGTTTATTTCGTGGTGGGCATTCGTTATGCTGAAGTGCCTTTGGCGGGCACTCAAGCCATGGTGGGCGACGTGGTCGTTATCCTGCTCATCTGGATGTTCTGCATCGGTATGCTTAAGATATACGTGCGGCGTGCCATTCACGGATGGCGCATTTTCTGGAGTGGCCTCACGTGCATCGGTATCTCACTCTTTATTTCATTATTGATTTATCCGTTTGACATCTCAATAGTGTTGGCGGGCATGCTGATTTGTGTTTCGATCTACCTCATCATCATTGCTATTAGCGAGCGCATCAAGCATTACTTTTATATTGCTGTGTTTACGCTGGGCTCAATAGGTTTTCTATGGTCGGCAAACTTTGCACTCAATCATTTACAGCCCCACCAAAAGATTCGCATCCAGGTTCTGCTGGGGGTTGTGACCGATAACTCAGGTGCGGGCTACAACGTAAACCAAAGTATGATTGCCATAGGATCGGGCGGATTCGAAGGCAAAGGATTTATGAACGGCACACAAACAAAACTGAAATATGTGCCTGAACAGGACACCGACTTTATATTCTGCACTGTGGGCGAAGAACAAGGGTTTATTGGTTCAAGCGCAGTGTTGCTCTTATTCCTGACCCTTATTTTACGTTTAATATACTTAGCGGAACAACAGGTTTATACCTATAGCCGCGTCTATGGCTATTGCGTGACGAGCATCCTGCTGTTCCATGTCTTCATCAACGTGGGAATGGTTATTGGGTTAACCCCGGTTATCGGGATTCCACTACCCTTCTTCAGTTACGGCGGTTCTTCACTTTGGGGCTTTACGATTTTGCTCTTTATATTCCTGCGCATTGATGCAGGGCGGCGCCAAAAATCCCTCCGTCAGTTCTGACGCACTTGAATGGTAAAACATTCTGGAATTTTTGACATTTGATGAGCCTTAGCGAATAATTAGAAGTGGGTTCTAAACCACTAACAAGAAAACCACCGATGCACGGGCAGGAACAACAAGTTCACTACTCTTGCGTCGGTGGTTTTTCTTATTTAATCAGCAACAAGCCTTACTTCACCCCTGCAACATCCTCAATACGCACCAAATTATTGGCAATAGCGTAGATAATTAACCCAGCAGTGGTGTGGATTTGAAGTTTATTGGAGATATTGCGTCGATGGGTGGTCACTGTATGCACAGATAGGCACAAAGTATCTGCAATTTCCTTGTTGCTCATACCTCGGGTGAGATTAATAATTATATCTTTCTCTCGGTCGGTTAGTTTTTCCTTATCAGTGGCTTCGGTATTGATTTGGTCTGCATAAGTGATTTGCTCACTCAACCTGATTTTTTGTTCCAGGCGCTTCACTGCAGGCACAAACAAATCATCCTCAATACCACAGTGCGAAGCCATATCCAACTCGCAGGCGATAATTTCAAGCAAAGCGGCATTGAGCAAATGGTTGTTTTTCTGTGGGTAATAGCGAATAATGACATCCTTCAACTCTTTCAACTTCATCCCTATACCTGCATGCTTGCCTGAAAACGAGGCGATATCAAACTTACGGTCCAAGCAATTCTGCGTGAGTTGTTCAACGTAAGCAAACACCACTTTATTTTCATAAGCCATATGTTTACGCACCTCGCTGAAATAATCGTCAAAGAACTTCACAATAAGCATAGCTATATCATTAGCCTCTGAACAATCCAACGCTTCAATAAGTTTTCGCCGAATACTGGGCAAATTGAAGTGCAGAAAGTAATCGTGCGCTTGTTTTAAATAGCCAATCAACGATGGCAAACTAACAACGCTACCGTCGTAATCACGCCCCGTTACGTAATTCACTACTTCAAGGAATGTTCGCTCGTCAACTTGATGTAAGCGACAAACCTCTGAGACGGTTTGATTACCGAACCCGAGCGATATGCCGAAGCGCGCCATAATAAGGATTAAAGCACTGTCTTGCTGCACTAACGTGCTCATTGAATCCGTGAGTTTGTAACTATTGTTTTTCATGACTAAGGTCCTTTTTTACACTTGAAGATGTTATGCCTCAACACATTCAAAAGTCATGCTGATGTCCTCCTTCGGACGATCACCTTTCAGGGTTTGACACGCCTGAATGCGTTCCACCACATCTAAGCCTTCAACGACTTCGCCAAAAACGGTATATTGGGTATCCAGGAATGGCGTTCCGCCAACAGTGGTATAGGCAGTGCGTTGCTCTTCGGTAAATGTGGGTTTACCGATCTCTGTGCACTGGCGTTTTGTTTCTTCTATTAACCGATCCTGCAAAAGGGCCAAACCTTCGCGATCTCTATTGCGGCGAAGGTCCATAATTTCTGCCTTATGCTTTATGGTCAATGCATTAAACACCGACTGTTCCTGCTGCATCGCCATTTGCTTTTCGAGTTGTTTGAGTTCGCCATCCTTATAGACCTTACCCCACACGATGTAGAACTGACTACCACTACTTTCTTTTTCGGGATTCATATCATCACCCAAACGGGCTGCACTCAAAGCACCGCGTTTGTGATACAATTGCGGGTAAACGATTTCAGCAGGTATGGTATAGCCAGGACCTCCTGTGCCCAACATCTTACCTGCTGGAGCACCGATGCTATCAGGGTCGCCTCCTTGAATCATAAAATCCTTAATAACACGGTGAAAGAGCGTATTATTAAGGGTACCCTCAGCCACCAGTTTAAGGAAATTATCGCGATGTTTTGGTGTTTCATCGTATAGGCGCACCTTGATGTCGCCCAACGTTGTTTTTATAATAACTAAATTCGACATAAGTTAATTCATTAAGTGATATGTAAAAAATACTTCTGTTTAGGCAGAGCGAAGATACCCTTGACGTCTTAGCAATTGCATACGAGACAGAAACGTTGATTGACGACGGACCGACACGGATTAGCGCGATTTGTGGGTGAATTGACGATGGGCCAACACAGGTTAGCACGATTTGCGAGTGGATTGATACGGGCCGACACGGCTTGGCACGATTCGTGAGTTGATTGACGACGGGCCGACACGGGGATCGGCCCCTACCTCTCATCTCTCATCTTCTTAACGAGCCAAAGGCTCCTCTTAACCTCTTAACGGACCTTTAGGTCCCTCTT
>JAZKYK010000076.1:0-18237 GCA_045612125.1 Alloprevotella sp. | reverse complement strand
TAGAGACTAAAGATAGGGCGAAGCTTGCTGGGCATCCCAACTCTAACAACATCCGTGGGCGATTGTGAGAGGCTTTTGCACTTTCAGCGCGAACATGTCCTCTTGATCACACCCAGGGTGTTGCTCACTGCGTTCACTCTGCCCTGGTCTGGGAGGTCGTTGGGCTTTCAGCCCGTTTTTCTCGATACCGTTGCAAAAAAACTTTGCGCATCTTTGCATCTTTGCGTGAGACACAATATAGCAATCCGCACGGCAGTTGTACGCTGTACTCTGTTATCTGTACTCTAACAAAAATTTTCTCCCACAGATAGCACGGATTTTCGGATTATTTTAGGATTATAGAAGGTTATAGGCCCCTACACATGCCGGATGGAACCTCTAAACTCTCCTCTCTCAACTCTCAACTGTGGGATGACGACTCTCATCTCTCAACTTCCCCCTCTCACCTACTGCTCAGCAAGCGCGGATGAATATATTCAAGCACCTTGTCCTTGTACGTGTCGGATATCGGTAAGGATTTATCCCCAATCACCACATTATTACGCTCCACAGCCGTCACCCTCTGCATATTAACGATGAACGAGCGGTGAATACGCATGAATTGCTCTGTCGTTAGATGTTCCTCTATGGTTTTCATGGCCGTCAACGACAAGATAGGGCGAGGCTGTGAGGCCAGATAGATTTTAACGTAGTCCTTCAAGCCTTCTACATATAAGATATCATCGTAGTTCACCCGAATCAACTTATAATCGCTTCTCACGAAGAACGAGCGTTCATCCGTCATTTCCGAGGTCTTTAAAACCGGGGTGACTACAGTCTGCTCTGCCTTGATATGCTCCTGCACCCTCATCACGGTGGCCAGGAAATCGTTGTAAGAGAATGGTTTGAGCAGATAGTCAAAGGCATTCACCTTATAACCCTCAATGGCATACTGACCGAAGGCGGTGGTAAACACGATGCGCGAAGCACTAGGAATGAGTTTTGCCAGCTCAAGTCCACTTAACTCAGGCATCTGAATATCAAGAAACACCAACTGAACAACTTGTTCATGC
Source organism: Alloprevotella sp. (assembly GCA_045612125.1). Lineage (GTDB taxonomy): Bacteria > Bacteroidota > Bacteroidia > Bacteroidales > Bacteroidaceae > Alloprevotella. The sequence continues at coordinate 17,185 of JAZKYK010000076.1, read as the reverse complement.
AGGGCCGCCATGGCATCAATGGCATTTGAGAACACCCCGCACAGTTTCAGCAACGGGGTTTTCTCAACGTAACTCTCCAACAGCGCCTGTGCTAAGGGTTCGTCGTCTATAATGATACAAGTAATCTGTGACATAACATTTGGTTTTTGATCATGGTGGAGCATCTAAAGAATCAAGAACATATAGCATTTCCAGAGCCTATAGAATAGTCCCCTCTTTACTTGCCGTTCACCTCAATATGCGAATAATACGTATTGCCGTCTATGCCTTGATGCCAGATGTAGTGGTTTGGATAAGCCAGGTCGAGGCGTTGTCTCACTTGCTGCAAACCAATGCCGCCTCCACTCTTATCATCGGCGGTTTTAGGCACGTTGGTGTTGCGACAATCAAAAACGATGTTGCCCGTTGGCGACACATTCAGCGCCACATGAATAAAGCACTGCTGGGTGTTGCTAATACCATGCTTAAAGGCATTTTCCACCAAAGAGATAAAGAGCAAGGGCGCAACAAGCATATTTTCGGCGTGCTCAATATTAAAGTCCACCTTCACCTCCACATTCTTCCCCACACGCAGGCCCATCAGAGCAATGTAGTTGCGCAAGAAATTCACTTCCTTTTCAAGCGTCACCCACTCCGTTTGATTTTCATAAAGCAAGTAACGCAGAAGTTTACTGAGATCGTGTATCGCCTCCTGGGCTTTATTGGCATCAAATGCCGTCAAGGCATAGATATTATTCAGCGTATTCAGCAGGAAATGGGGCGAAATCTGGTTCTTTAGGTTCATCAACTCTGCCGCATGGCGCTCCACCTCGGCTTGCTTGCGTGCCATTTCTGAATTATGCCAGCTCAAACTGAGGCGTAGTGCCAGTGAAATCACGGCTGCAATCAGGAAATGGAACATACTTTGCACCCACCTGTACGACTTAAACAGGATAAAGCTTCGGGATGAACTGGGCGAGAAATAAGGTCCTCTGCCCATACTCCCAGAACGACGCGGATTGGCAGAAAAATAATCCGAGGCATAATAACTGTGCATCATCACCTCACGCCCCACCACAAGCGTCAGCACCATAACGATGTTCCACACGAAATAATGCCAATACTTATGCTTCAAGAAATAGCGTGGAATAAGAAACAGGTAGTTCACGTAAAACACGATGCACGACCCTATATTCCACAAACTGGTGAAGAAATAGCGTTGCCAGTCAATTTCCTCCACCCCACCACGGGTAAACAATAAAGGTGTAAAGAAAATATAGCCCCACACCACGATATGAAGCAAAGCCTCAAGATAATAGGCTCCTCGTGGCGAGAACCCACTACCTCCAAGTGGTGTATTATTCATAGCGAATCGCTTCTATGGGGTCGAGATTTGCGGCTTTCTTGGCTGGATACCAACCAAAGAAAATACCGGTGAACGTACAAACAGCAAAACTAAGCATCACGCTCCAAGGTTGGATTTGCACGGGCCATTGCGCCAGGGTCGTGATACCATAAGTAATCAAACCGCCCAAGAGCACCCCTATAACACCGCCCGTAATACTCATCAACACGGCTTCAATGAGGAACTGCGCCAGGATATCAATGCCACGCGCACCCACCGACATACGCAGACCTATTTCCTTCGTACGCTCCGTGACGCTCACAAACATGATATTCATGATACCAATCCCCCCAACGATGAGTGAGATACACGCCACGCAAAGCAACAAAGTGGTCATCACATTGGCTGTGGAGTTCATCATCTCCATCATTTCCTTTTGTGAGCGGATGGTGAAGTTGTCTTCATCAATCCCTTCGCGCAACTTATGCGAGCGGCGAAGAATGGAGCTGATCTCCTCAATGGCATCGTCGGTATAGGCTTCAGTAAGGGCTGATGCATTGATGCTGCTTAAGTGGGTCACCGCCAAGATACGCTTCATCACGGTGGAGTAAGGCGCAAGAACAAGGTTATCCTGGTCCATACCCCATGTGTTATAGCCTTTTGACTTTAACACACCCACAATGCGGAAAGGGATGGACTTGAAGCGCACCACTTTACCCACAGGGTCTTCGCCCCCTGGAAAGAGTTCGTTAGCCACCGTCTTACCAATCACACACACCTTCGCACTGAGGCGCACGGCTTCTTCATCAAACATCTCGCCCTCCTCCACCTGGAGTTGACGAATATCAAGGTAACCCACGCTCACGCCATAGAGCGTTGAAGGGGTATTGTGGTTGCCATAAACAAACTGACCGCCACTTTGCACCATCGGACTAATGGACTTCACAAACTTGGCCTCGGCCGCCAACATTTCATAGTCCTTAATCTTCAGTGTTTGCATAGCACTGGCTTCCTGGCGCGCACCGCCAGGACCACGATCGGCTCCGGGATTAATGTAAATCATGTTGGAGCCCATCTGCGAGATATTGCTTTGAATGCTGGCCTTTGAACCCTCACCGATGGCAATCATGGTAATCACCGACGCCACGCCAATGATAATACCCAGCATCGTGAGGAAAGCCCGCAATTTATTGGCTGCAATAGCCCGCAAAGCTATTTTAAATAAATTTGTGAAATGCATATTAAGTTTCTATTAATAAACGGAAGAATCCCTATAGCTTTTATAGTTTCTATAGTATCTATAGCATCTATAGTATCTATAGCCCCTATAGCATCTATTAAAACTAATCCTCCTCTGGCACAGGCAGGGCATCGAGCGCCTCCTGGGCTGAGAGGATGTGTTCGTTGTATGTATCTTCCTTAATTTGGCCATCGCGCAGCACGATGTTGCGTGATGAGTACTGCGCAATTTCCGGATTGTGCGTCACGAAGATAATGGTACGCCCCTCAGCATGCAAGCGCTGGAAGAGCACCAGGATTTCAAACGACGTGCGCGTGTCAAGGTTACCCGTTGCCTCATCGGCAAGGATCACTGCGGGGTCGTTCACCAATGCTCGGGCAATCGCCACACGTTGCATCTGTCCGCCCGACATTTGGTTTGACTTGTGGTACAGGCGATCGCCAAGACCTACTGCCTGCAAAGCTTTTATGGCACGTTCGGTGCGTTCCTTGCTCGACACACTTGAGTTATACATCAAAGGCAATTCCACATTCTCAACGGCTGTGGTCTTCGCCAGCAGGTTGTAGTTCTGAAACACAAATCCAATCTTGCGGTTGCGCAGCACGGCACGTTCACGGCGCTTCATCTTACGCACTGAAATACCATCAAGCAGGTAATCACCGCTGGTGGGGGTGTCCAGACACCCCAATTGATTGAGCAAGGTGGATTTTCCCGAACCCGATGTTCCCATGATGGTCACAAATTCGCCTTCATGAATCTTGAACGACACGCCACGCAAGGCATGCACCACCTCTTCACCAACGAGGAAGTTACGCTTCACGTTTTGGAGTTCAATCACGACTTTTTTATCCATAATTTAACGTGGGTTCTAACGTTTACTTTTTAGCTTTATTATTCTTGCGCGGACCGGGCATGAACGGACTGCGCTGTGCCATCTGCTGGTCTGCACCTGGCACCACCACATCCATGCTGAGAATGATGGAGTCGCCCTCATTAATGCCACCCACAATCTCTGTGCGTGCGCCATTATTCACACCGACCTGCACTGGGAAAGCCTTGAAGGTCTGACCCTGGCGTTTCCACAATTTATTTTCGGCAGCACAGTCTTCAATCACATCGCCTTCACTAAGGGTTTCGAAGTTCGGATCGAAGCGAAGAGCCTTTGTAGGCACCGACAACACATCTGCCAGCTCCATGGTGTAGATGGTCACATTAGCAGTGAGTCCGGGCTTAAGCTTCAGCTCTGCATTGGGGGCTGCAATCACCACTTCATAGGTCACCACATTATTTTCTATCGTCGCTTCCTGGCGCACCTGAGTGATGGTGCCAGCGAAGGTTTCTGTGGGATAGGCGTCCACATTGAATGCCACGCGCTGTCCTTCCTTCACGCCGCCTATATCAGCCTCATCCACCTTTGCAATAACGCGCATGTCGGTCAAGTCCTTCACGATGGTGAAGAGCGTGGGCGTATTGAAGCTTGCAGCCACGGTTTGTCCTTCTTCCACCGCCTTTGAAAGAATCACCCCATCAATGGGCGAGGTAATGGTGGCATAACCGAGGTTTGTTTCCGCCTTACGCACAGCTTCGCGGCGCATGTTATAAGCCGACTGCGCCTGGCTCAGTGCGAGTTCAGCCTGTTGGAAGGCATTGTCGCTGATGTCGCCCTGCTCATGCAATGCCTTTTGCTTGTTGAACTGCCATTGCTGGTATTTCAGGTCGGCCTCAGCACTCTGAAGGTTGTTCTTGGCGCTTGAGAGTTCACTTTCAAGATTTTCCTTATCAAGCACAGCAATCACCTGTCCCTTACGCACAGCATCGTTGTAATCCACGAAAATCTCGTTGATGATGCCCGACACCTGTGTACCCACCTCTACGGTGGTTACAGGTTCAATGGTGCCCGTAGCGGTAATACTACTGCTAAGCGTTGCCTTTTCAACACACGCATATTCATAAGTCACTTGAAGGGGTTCTTCGCCCTTATTGATGAAGATGAACGCCACCACACCGAGCACAACAAGAGCAATGGCTATCTTTATGTTTTTATTCAGTTTCATAATGTAAGATATAGGATATTTCAATTCTTGAGTAAATCTTAGAAGGTGATTTGCTGTCCGGCATAAAAGGCTAAAAGGGCTTTATTCAGCAAAGCGGTGTACTTATCCTGCAAGAGCGATTGCTTGGCTTGCAGAAGTCTGCCGCGACTGTTCAGGAGGTCGGTGATATCCTTCTGCCCCTGTTCAAACTGGCGGTTGGTATTGTCGTAGCTGAGTTGCAGACTCTCCACATTGTCGAGTGCTGCCTGGTACTTGTACTGACTGTTTGAAGCATTCAACCAATAGGTTTCAACATTATTATAGAGTTTCTTCTCCATATCCAGCTTATCATACTGTGCGGTGAGTTGTCCGATCTTCGCACGCTCCACACTACTCTTGGTGCGGCGCTTATCGTAAATCGGTATCTGCACGCTCAGCCCAAGACTCATATTGAAATTGTACTTCATCTGTTCGCCCCAGTTGTGCTTTGAACCCGACATATAGCTGTCGCCCAGGTTACCCTGAAGGTTAATGGTGGGCAGATAACTGGCCTTGGCTATTTTCAGGGCATAGTCCGCACGTTCTATACTCAACTGCTGCGCCTTCACTTCAGGACGGTTGCTCAGCGCATGGTAATAGGCGTCGGCCTTTGAAGGCAGTGGTTCAAGGATCGATGCGCCATCGGGTTGCTGTTGTGCCACGCGCAACACCTGGTCGGGTCCGAGTTCCAGAACCTGCTTCAACGACAGTTCTACATTTTTGATTTGCGTTTCTGCATTCACCACATCGTAGCGTCCCTGACTGAGTTGGGCACGGAGCTGCGCCACGTCGGAGCGTGATATCTGGCCATTTTGCAACATACGTTGTCCGCGTTCATACACGATGGAGTCGTGCTGCAACAACTCGCGGTTCACGTTCAATGCCTCACGCATATACATGATCTGAACGTAGAGCTGCGCCACTTGCTCCTGAATGGAGTTTGCCACCTCGGCAGTGCTGTACTTGGCTTGTTCCAGCGCCAAGTTGCTGTCTTTTATATTGAGCGAGCGTTGTCCACCGTTCCACACGGTCCATGAAGCGCTCACGCCATACGAACCGCTCCACGTTGTTTTGTCGGATGCCGAAGAGGTGATACCGCCATTCACAATGCTGGTCATTTCCTCCTGAAATGGGCGCGTGTTCATGTTTTGCGAGAGGCTCGCACTAACACTGGGCAACCAAGCCGCTTTCGCTTCTTTAAGATTCACGGCACTGCTCTGTTCATTGGCCTTGCTTTTCTTCAACGATATGTTGTGCTGCAAGGCATAGTCCATGCATTGCTGCAAGGTCCATCCTTCGTCCTGACCCTTTGCTGCCGAGCACAACAGCAAAGAAGCCGAAAATGCAATTATTTTCTTCATATATGAGGTTATAAGGAGCCTTTCGGCTCGTTAAGAAGTTAAGAGAGGAGAGTTGAGAGATGAGAGGTAGGGGCCGATCCCCGTGTCGGCCCGTGGTGGATTCACACACCAATCGCGCTAATCTGTGTCTTCTTTAGAATCTATAGCATCTATAGCCCCTATAGCATCTATAAATCTATATCATCTAGCTCTTCAAGCTACTCCTCCATGCAAAATTAAAAAATCATTTGCTATTACTTCACGCTGCGCGCTTCGATTTTAAAAGCAAATCGACAAAAGGCTTGATTTTATCGCTGATTGCAACGATAAGCACAAGGTTTTAAAGTATTTTTTTCGTATTTTTGCGATGTTGTTTAATTAAATCAAATTCAAATTATGTTTTCAGGTATTGTAGAAGGAATGGCACGCGTCGTGCGCATTGAAAAAGATAAAGAGAATAGACATTTCACTTTTGAATGCCCATTCACCAGTGAACTTAAGATCGACCAGAGCGTAGCGCATAATGGTGTGTGCCTCACCGTGGTTGCGATTGAGGGCAACACCTATGTCGTGACCGCTATGCTCGAAACGCTTCAGCGCTCCAACCTTGGCTTGCTCAAGGAAGGCGACCTCGTGAATGTGGAACGTTCGATGATGATGAACGGCCGCCTTGATGGCCACATCGTGCAAGGCCACGTTGATGAAACTGCCGAATGCATCAGCGTTGAGGACGCACAGGGTTCATACGTTTACACGTTCAAATACAAGAACGATGTGGAGATGGCACGCAAGGGTTATTTCACCGTAGATAAGGGAAGTGTTACGGTCAATGGTGTGAGCCTCACCGTGTGTAACCCCACCGACGACTCATTCCAGGTGTGCATCATCCCCTTCACTTACGAGCACACGAACTTCCACGCCATTAAGGTGGGCACAAAGGTAAACCTTGAATTCGACATTATCGGTAAATACATTGCCCGCCTCCAACAATTCTAAACTCTCATCTTTAATCTCACGCAAAGCCGCAAAGGAAATAGTCCGCATGGCATCTCTCAACTCTCAACTCTCAACTCTCAACCCCCTCATGACCCGCAAGCAACGCATATTGGAAGCCATCGACTACCTTGGTCGCACTCTAGAGGCTACAGAAACGGAGTTGAACTACACCACGCCGTTTGAATTGCTCATTGCCGTGATGCTCAGTGCACAATGCACCGACAAACGGATCAATGAGGTGACGCCACGTTTGTTTGCAGCCTACCCCACGCCCGAGTCCTTGGCGCAAGCCACACCCGACGAAGTATTGACATACATCAAAAGCGTGAGCTACCCCAATAATAAGGCACGCCACCTCGTGGGCATGGCGAAACGCCTTGTAGAGGCATTCAACAGCGAAGTGCCCACGACGCTTGAGGAACTCACCACCTTACCAGGCGTGGGTCGCAAGACGGCAAACGTAGTGCAGGCCGTAGCCTTCGGCAAGGCTGCCTTGGCAGTCGATACCCACGTCTTCCGCGTGAGCCATCGCCTCAAACTTGTACCGACAACAGCCACGACGCCCTACGCCGTGGAGATGGCGCTCCGCAAATACATCCCCGAACATTTAGTGGCACCCTCCCATTACTGGCTCCTCCTCCACGGGCGCTACACCTGCACAGCACGCAACCCCCATTGCGACCAATGTGGCCTCGCACATCTATGCCCCACGATAAAGAAAAGACTCGCTGACACGAAGTCAACAAGTACAATTGAGAGGTGTGGCAAAAGTAACTAAATTCTTTTTATAACAACAAAAACAATCATCATAATCATTGCAATTCCAACGATTGTGTTTATATTTGCAGTACAATAATTGAAAAAGCAATGATTATGGATATCTATTCACTTACAGACAATATGATTCTCTCAAAAATAGGAGAGTTTATCAAGCGACAACGACTTGAACGAAATATCAGCCAAAAGGATTTAGCACATTCAGCCGGAGTTTCAATAAGCAGCGTGGCATCTTTGGAACGTGGAGAAAGTGTTTCTTTAAAAACACTTATCCCTTTGCTCAGAGCATTGGGAGCATTGCACATGCTTGCCGATTTTTTGAAAGAACCAGAAATAAGTCCTATTGCATATGCCAAGCAATTAGAGAATCAGAAGTCGCGTAAGCGTGCGTCTACTACTAAAAATAATAACAATAATCAAACAGAATCGGAATGGTAAATTTAGCCAAAGTATATATATGGGGAGAGTATGCTGGTGCCGTATTATGGAATGAAAACACCGGTTCTGCTACTTTTGAGTATGAGCCTTCTTTCGCCAAAAAAGGTTGGGACTTATCTCCATTAACCCTGGGGTAGGCGCTTTTGCCCGCTTCGGGGCGTTTCCATCCGGACGGTTACTCGTAGACTTCGCGCAAACTTGTTGTCTTCGCGCGAGCGAGCCTTCCGCATGGCCGTTACTCACTACTCTCTACTCACTTATAAAAATCGCCCACGGATGACACGGATGTACACAAATAATCTGTGATGATTTGTGCAATTTGTGGGGGATAAAAACCTTTGCGAAGCTTTGCGGCTTTGCGTGAGATAAAAGTTGAGAGTTTAGAGATGAGAGATGAGAGTTGAGAGTTGAGAGATGCCCTCCGGATGGAATTGTACTCTGTACTCTGTTCTCTGTACTCTATAAAATAATCGGCCCCTACAGCAGCCCTTCGTTAATCGTTCATCGTAAACGGAGCTTGCCCTACATCCGATTTATGGCGTTAGAAAACAGGAAAATCTCCGATTTATGGCGTTAGAAAATATAAAAAGTCCCGATTTATAGCGTTAGAAGAAAACACATTCGTATCTTTGTTGTGCCATAAATCACTAAAGGTAGGTTCTATAAATTAGCCTGAGGCGATTTTGCTTAAGATTTACATAATATTTAGCTGCACTCGGCAATTTGAAAATAAATTTTCATTGCGCTCATTGGCAAAATATTTTAGAGGATTTTTCTTTTTATCAACGAAGAAGCGTAGCGAGCTACGTTTCAAGGAGTTAAAGAGAAAAACACCTAAAAGATAAGCAAAGCGGCCAAGTCAAGAATTTACCTAAAAAAATGAAAATACTAATTTACAGAACTTACCTTAATCATGATAGATAAGCGAATTATTGAACGAGTGTTGGCGGAACAACACGAAGAAATAGTTTCTTTGCAGGATATAAGCCTATGTTCTCGTAAAGAAGAAGCATTGGTGGATCTTGACAGTAATTTAGCACAAGTCATCATTGGTGTACGACGGAGTGGAAAATCAACTTTATGCTACAATGTCTTGAAAGCAAGCAACCAAGAGTTTGCCTATGTAAATTTCGATGATGAACGCTTTGAATCATTAGGAACAAGCGACCTGAACACAGTGCTTGAAGTGCTGTACAAAATATATGGCGATTTCAAATATTTGTTCTTAGACGAAATTCAGAATATTGAGGGGTGGCACTTATTCGTGAACCGATTGCTGCGTCAGCGCATGCATATTCTCGTAACAGGATCAAACGCCAAACTATTGAGTAGCGAATTAGCCACTCATCTCACAGGGCGTAATGACCAAATAGAATTATACCCCTTCTCCTTCACCGAATGGTGTATATGCAAAGGCGTGGACATCAAATCTACAACGACTAAAGCAGAAGCTTTAAGACGAGCTGCTTTCGATGAATACCTTAAGCAAGGTGGATTCCCAGAACTTCTTTACAAGAAAAACAAAACACGCTATGTGGGTAATTTGGTCAACAATATTCTAAAGCGAGATATAGAGCAACGTCATAAAATTAAATATGTAGAAGCCTTTGAACAGTTGGCGCACCATCTTATGAACATTGCCCCTGCAACAATCGTTGAAAGTGAATTGGCTACGGTCGTGGGACTAAAATCAAATCATACCGTAAACAATTACATCGGTTTTCTTAAAGATGCCTACCTTCTACTGGGCGTAAAGCGCTTTTCAACAAAGAGTCGCCAACGTGTGAGGTCGGAAAAGATTTATCCCGTTGATGTGGCGCTAATGGACAGTCGACCCAATGCTTTTGCCGGCGAAAATGTGGGTTGGCGACTGGAATGCATTGTCTATATTGAACTACTCCGCAGAAATCACCCCATTGACCGTGATGTGTATTACTACAAAAGCGAAGGCGGTTACGAAGCTGACTTCGTGGTATGCAGAAATAATGTGGTGGAGGAGATCTATCAAGTGTCTTACGACATCAGCAAGGAAAAGACGCGCAAACGAGAATTACGAGGATTAATCGCTGCATCTATGGAAACTAAATGCAACAACCTCTTCCTCATTACCGATTTCCATCGCGAAGAAGTATGCATTGATAATAAACTGATAGAAATTCTTCCCGCCTATGAATGGCTTATAGAAACATAAACCATAACAATGACATGTGCGCCACCTCCTATCGTAGGAAGTGGCGCACATGTATTTATTGCTATTGCTGAGGTACACCCTTTGGGGTGCAGCGATGGGGAGCATCTGTGTCCGGGGGTACTCGCTAACGCTCGCACGCCCGCGGTTACTGAGCGAAGACACCTTCGGCGTCTTGCCATCCAGAAGGGAGCTGCATGATGTAGGGGCCGTTACTCACTACTCACTTATAAAAATCGCCCACGGATGACACGGATGTACACAAATAATCTGTGATGATTTGTGCAATTTGTGGGGGATAAAAACCTTTGCGAAGCTTTGCGACTTTGCGTGAGATAAAAGTTGAGAGTTGAGAGTTTAGAGATGCCATCCGGATAACTTTCTTTTTTATCAACGGATGAAACGAATATTGCTCACAGACGTGAGCGCCATGCGGAATGTTTCCTTTGCGAAGCTTTGCGGCTTTGCGTGAGATACAGAACCAACTGCGGACGCAATGTACCAGCGTCCCTACCAATCGCATATTTATGTTTATTGAATGCTTACACATCTATAAGAAACTTCTTTAAACTCTTGCCACTCTGGCGATGTTGTTGCTGTAATAATCTAAATTCTTCCTTTGTCATAAAAAAGCAGTTGTAGTTAGTTTGCACTATTGCGAGGCAAAAGTACTACACTACAACAACTGCTACAATGTGTAATTAACCGAATGCTTACGTCTATACGATCCTACTTTGATGAGTATATCGGAATGTTTACCAATTACTCCATAGCAAAAGAGAAATGCCGTGCGGAATAACTCGCACGGCATTTCTCCTTTATTGTATTATGAGATTGCGCCTATCAAATGCGCTCTCCCCTTTTATTTGCAATTAGTCCCAATCAGAGAGGTCCCAATTATCCTTTTGTTGAACATCTTGTTCGCCTGAATTGATCTCTTCATCGAAGATGGGGAGTGATGCAGCGATAACACCTTGTGTTTCAAACTTTACTTCAAGCGCTTCTGGCTTAATGTATGATTTCTTCATAATATTTATATGTTAATTGTAAACTGCGGGGACTTGCATGTGCAAGTCCACACAGTTGACTTTTATTGTTTAATATAATTACTTAACGATGAACTTCTTACCGTTTTGGATGTAGATACCCTTAACAGCTGCGTTCACGCGACGACCGCTGAGGTCATAGATAGGAGCGTTAACATCAAGACCGTTAACAACAGATTCGATTGCAGTAGTGTTGCCACCGAAGTTAATCTTCAATACAGCTGCTTCAGAAGCAACGGGCAAGTATGCCTTAAATGCGTTGTTCTTGAATGCTTCGTAAGTAGGAATTGTTGTTGTAGTAGCTTCTTCACCTTCACCTTCAGTTACAGTTTCATCATTTGATGGATCAGTGCTCACATCGAGGGCTACCTTGTAGAAACCAGCTTGTCCTTCCTTAGAACTGAGCATATAAGCATTAGCTTCTACATTTGTATTGAATACCGTACCAACGAGGAGGTTATTTTCAACCTCTGTTGCAGCTTCTGTTGTATATTTGAATTGATAGTCACCAGCAGCAGCTTCAAGAACAACAGCTTCACCTGCAGCGAGAACACCAGTTACTTCTGAAAGTGTAGCATAATCGTTTCCAGTAGCGCTTACAGCATAAGCCTTAACACCAGCAGGGATTACAGCGTCATAACCGAGAACAAGTGTTGCATAACCAGATTCACCAATAGTTACTGTGTGAGCATAGTTTTCAATGTCAAGTTCTGTGATTATCCATGAAGAAGCACCAGCGTTGTCCGAATTATCCCAAGCAACGACAGCAGAATAAGCAGCCTGAGCATGCATCATTGCACCACCTTCGGGAATCAAAGATACAACATTTGCGCGACCCATATTAGCGATTGTTACAGGCTTTGCATTTTCAACATCGAAAGCAAGTGTAGTGTGCTGACCTTCGCCATGACCTTTTGCTGTATTCAAGTATGCACCGCTTTGAACGTTGCAGAGGTAAAGTTTACCTTCCTTTTTTACGAATTGGAATACGTTAGCAAAAGTATCTTCAGCTTGGAAGTGCATATAACCATCATTGTTCACAAACATCTTCTTACCTGAACGAGCATCAGTTTCAGGCATTGCAGAAGCAATTACGTAGAACTTACCTTCTTCGGGTTGAACAGTTTGAACAGCAGCAACTGCAACCTCGAGAGCAATCTGAGCTTCAAGACAATTTGTCTTAGTTGCTACAGCTTGTTCTGCCACAGCAAGTGCAGCAGCTACATTATCAACACTTTCGCTTGTGATATAACCAACAGTTGTAGCATCTGCAACTCCGGCAGTTACAAATGCTTTCACTTGATCAATAACAGCTTGTAATTCTGTAGCACCACTCAAATCGCGTTCTTCTACAGTAAATGTAGAACCTGCGTCTGCACCACCAGTCCAATAAGCCAACTTATTACCACGGTTATTCATTCTATTGTTTGCAAATCCCTTTTGACCCATGAAGAAACCATTTGCAATATTAGCTGTTGTAGCTGTAAGCATCCAATAAGTATTATAACCTTCAGCAACAGGAGTTTCTGTCATAATTGGCCATGTTTCTTCACCAGATGCGCCATTCATGGTCGTAGAAGAAGAAAGGATCTTGTCTGAACCAGCAGCCTTATTTACAACTTGGAAACCATCGAAGGGATTACCAATAAATGCCCATGTGTATGCATCTTTGTTACTTGCATCAACTGCAGATTTGTTTGCCAAATCAATGTAGTCCAGACCAGCAGCGTAAGAAAGGTATGAGGCATCCTTAATCTTTAAATAATACCACTTCGTAATGCTTGCATAATCAGCAGCAGCAACGAAAGGAAGGTTTTCCGTAAGTTCAATTGTCTTATTTGCAACACCCTCTACCACATCACTTTCTGCAATAGTACCTTCGGGCTTTATTGCACTAAGACCAAAAGGAATACTTGCTGTTACAGCAGGCCATTTTTCACCAACAAAAGATCCTGTTGTTTGTGTAATTTTTTCAACACCTTTGTAAGTGAAGCTATAATTCACAGAGATTTGACCTAAAACTAATGCTGCATTAAACTCATCAATAGCTGTTTGTACAGACTGTAAAGTATTGTTAGAAGCATTTAAAACTGCTTCAGCTGCAACAATAGCATTGTCTACATTCTGATCATGAGCTGTATAACTGTCAGAATTAACATTCAGCAAGAAAAATTCAGCAATAGCGATTGTAACTTCTTGTGTTGCGTCACCTGCTGCTGAGAAATTGGTTGTAGTTGAAGGAACTTCAAAACGAATGTAACGATAACCTTCATTAGCAATTGCTTCAGAAACGTAAAGAGAACCACCAGCTGTGGGTAAACCTTCTAATACAAGAATATCAGTAAACTCTTCACCGTCAACACTACCTTGAACATTAATCTGAGTAGGAGTATCTTTACCATTTGCACGTGTGATGTAAGAGAACTTAAATTCTTCGAGATTTGCTGCGTCAGCCAAATCTACTTGCCAGTAGTGATGGTGGCCTACTGTAGAACCCCAAGTACTACCATAGTACGTACCAGGATTATTGTCATTTGCAGCACTGATGGGAGCATCACCTTGCTCTGTAGCAGAAAGATAGAAAGGCGCGTTTACATCTGTAGTTTGAAGAGTAAGTTTATGCTTACTTACTAACTCTTTCTTAGCGTCAGTTACCAATGTTGTAAGTGTATTGATAGCATCGAACAAAGGTTTTTCTTCAATGTCAACAATTTGGAATGTATTACCAGCATCAGCTGTTGTCCAAGTATTAATAATAATACCTGTAGGCGCCTGATTGGCAATTTGAGTATTCAAGCCATTTCCGCCAATACAGAGTTTCCAAGGATAATCAGGGAAATTTGCTCTTACATCATGAATTTCGAGCGCATCAACAGCTTCAATAGAGAATGAACCATCCTTAGCAAGGTACTTACCAGCACCGACACTATAAAGATAATAATTTTCACCAGTTTTCTGAATCTTGAACTGCTGATTAGGATTATTGATAGCATCTTCTACACGTTCAGCATCCGTAATTGCCGTAGCTGTTGAAGTAGAGAGTTTGTCGGCATTTGCTTCGCTATAAAGCAAGAAGCAGCGTCCACTCTTGATCGCATAAATTTTGTCATTGCTCAACTGAGACAATTCTGTCACTTGAGCGAATGCTGTACCTACAAACGCGCAGAACAGCATCAAGAGAGAAGTAATTTTTCTCATAAGTTAATGTAATTAAAAATTAAAATTGTTTTGAAGTCTATTTAATGCATTTACGCCCAAACTTTTATGGGCATAGTTTTGAGGATACAAAATTAAGATATTGTTACAAAACGAACACAATAAATAGCCAAAAAACGATAAAATTTTAATATAAACCTTTCATTTTGACTTGAAAACAGGGTAAAACGAGGGTTTCTGTCAAGTCCCTTACGGATTAACCTTAATCACTTGCACCTTAAAGATAAGCGTTGCGTATGGAGGAATACCACGTGTGCCTGCTTCGCCATAACCCAAGTTATAAGGAATGTAGAGTTCATAGGTCGAACCTTCGGGCATAAGGGTTAAGGCCTCCTTCCATCCTTTAATCACTTGCGTGGGCTTAAATGATGCGGTTTGTCCGCGCTTGTAACTGCTGTCAAAGACAGTGCCGTTGAGGAGGCGACCTTCGTAATGCACCTCAACCATATCGTTTTCAGTGGCTACCGCACCCTTACCTGCTGTGAGCACCTTGTATTGCAAGCCGCTGGGGCGAGTCACCACACCCTCAGCATCTTTGTTGGCTTCAAGGAATTGTTCACCTTCGATGCGGAGGTTTTCTGTAATAAAACGTTCCTGACGCTTCACAATGTCGTGAGCCTGTTCCTTGGTGAGCATACCTTGGCGATTGAGCGCCGCATCGCTGAGTCCTTGGTTCATCAAGGGCAATTGCACGAAGTTCGTGTCGGCTTTACCGGTGAAGTCGCGGTTAAGACTGCCTTGCATATCAGCATTCATCTTTTGTATTTTAAGGCCTGCCACGAAAGCAATGAGGCGATTCACCTCTTCTGCTGGCAGGTTGCAGTTAAGGGCAGAGAGCGCCACATCAAGGTGGGCGGTATCTACTGCCTCACGCTGTGTAAGGTACTGCACCAATGATTCAGCCTGCAATAAACCAATGGCATAGCTAAGGGAGTCAGCCGCAACAGGCTGAACCGTGTTCACAATAGCCTTCTTGGCTACTTTCTTATCTTTCTTACGGGTGTTTTGCGCTTCCATGCCAACACAAACAAAAAGGGCAAGGAGAATAAATAGTGTTTTTTTCATATATACTTTAAAGATTAAAAAAATTATAAGAAGTAATGATTTAAGATTTGTGATGATTTAGTGCTCCACGGATCACGAAAATCACAAGTAATTACCATGCCATAATCCCTCAAAAAACTCACCCAGGGTGTCGCTCACGATGTTCGCTTGCCCTGGGCTGGGTGCTCACTGGGCCTTCAGCCCGTTATGCTGCTACGGTTACACACTGCATTGACGAGTAAGGTCGCAAACTGCATGGTTAAACCCTGTTATCCAGCTGTTACATATCATACAAAACCAAAAGCGAACGCTATTGCGTCACAACTGGTAATGTAAATACGGGACACTACAACGGGAATGTAGGATAACGACGGAGCAAAACGGAGTTCTACACACATCACTTAAGGCCGAGAAGTGGCGGACTGAAGGTCCAATAAGCTACCAGCCCAGGGCAGAGCGAACGAAGTGAGCGGCACCCTGGGTTGAACAATAATCCGGATGGCGCCCTGAATGGGCAAAAGCAAAAAGGTGAGAGAAATGATGAGAATTTATTTTAAATCATTTCCGAACTGCCTAGCTTTCGTGAAACAAAAGCATTTCAATCTCGAAATACGAATCGTTCATCATATTCAACATGATACAATTTCAACAATTGCAAATACTCATCATGGAACGAAACCTTTGTGTGATGGCTTTTTTGATTGTTTACATAATTGATGGTCCTATCAATTACAGATTGACTCACCGAAAAAACAGCATATCCGTTTTGCCAGGAAAACTCCAGGTATCTATCGTCCAATCTTTTTATCCATCGACTGCTGTTGCGCTTCAACTCTTCTACTAAATGAGCCATCGTTACTTCGCGAGACAATAAACAAACCACATGAACATGGTCGCATATACCGCCTACACGAATTACTTGGCAACCTGTATTGTTTACCAATTTACCTATGTAACTAAACACACGCTCTAAATGTTCGTCGCCAATTTTCGGACTACTGGTTTTTATATGAAATATGATGTGAAGATACACCTTACATAACGATTGTGCCATAATCGAATCATATTTGAATATTGCTTTTATTGTACTAAAAATTAGGGGAGGGCGGTTACCCACACAGCATTCGCATACCCTAGGTTTAAAGCTTTTGCCCATTCAGGGCGGACTCGTCCTCTTGAGCCCACCCAGGGTGTCGCTCACTGCGCTCGCTTGCCCTGGGCTGGGTGCTCGTTGGGCCTTCAGCCCGTTATAACGCCGCGATTGCACACCGCATCTCATAATTATATGTGAATCAGGAGTTGAAATTACGAACCTAATATCAGTAAAACTTTCCTATACCTAAATTAGGGGAGATAGGAACGGCCTGAAGGGCCAACCATCCATCAGCCCAGGGCAGAGCGACAAAGGAGCGACACCCTGGGTTTATACGGCCGCATGGCTTCCGCTCTGTAAGAGCAAAAGCAAAAAGGTGAGAGAATGATGAAAATTTATTTTCAATCATTT
>JAZKYK010000075.1:0-29405 GCA_045612125.1 Alloprevotella sp. | reverse complement strand
CGTAGCTGAAGCAACAGCAGAATCTGCTGAATAATCAACACCACATACTTATGAAAAATCCTCGGAGCAATGCTTCGAGGATTTTTTTGTTGTAAAATTTGTAACACATAATCCGTATAATGTTCGGGGATTTGTAAGTCTATTCGCCGAAAATTTTCGGTGAATAGTTCTGCTATTCCCCGAAAAGTTCTTATTTTTGTGGTGTCAAATCTAAAAGATTAAGGTTATGTATCTACATGAATATAATAACTGGTGGGAATTTCACTACGACAAAGGTCGCGTGTTAGAAGTGTTGGGGCGTATTCGTTCCAAGCAAGGGATGTTGCTTGGAAGAATATTGTCATTAGGATTTGACTTTCAAGATGAGACGTTGCTTTCAGTCTTAGCCAAAGAATTGACCAGTTCCTCTGAGATTGAAGGTGAGAATATAGATTTCCAACAAGTTCGCTCTTCTATCGCACGCCACTTGGGTATAGAAACTGTTGGCATGGTTGATGCCTCTCGCTATGTTGAAGGGGTGGTAGAAATGATGTTGGATGCGACGTTGCATTACGATGTACCTTTGACGTCTGAGCGTCTTTTTGGTTGGCACAATGTGCTTTTCCCTACTGGGATAAGCGGATTGTACAATATTGAAGTTGGGCGTTATCGAAGTGCGGATATGCAAGTGGTGTCTGGGGCGAAGGGTAAAGAGAAAGTGCACTATCAAGCACCGTCACCAGAGCGAGTTCCTGAAGAGATGAACCGCTTTATCAACTGGGTGAATACTCCTAATGGCATGGATGATTTAGTTAAAGCTGCCGTTGCTCATCTTTGGTTCGTGACAATCCACCCCTTTGATGATGGGAATGGACGTATTGCCCGTGCTCTCACTGAAATGTTGCTCGCACGAAGCGAGCAAACGAGTAAACGCTTTTATAGTTTGTCGGTAGAGATGAAACTTCTCCGCAACGAGTATTATGCAATTTTAGAACGTACTCAACGTGGTGACGGTGATATTACGGAGTGGATTCTTTGGTTCTTACAATGTTTTGAGAATGCTTTAGAACGCACTACTGGAACACTTTCATCGGTAATGAAGAAAGCACAATACTGGGAACACTTTGCTCATCAAACTGTTAACGAGAGACAACGTAAGTTGATAAATATGCAGTTTGACGGATTCTTCGGAAAATTAACTTCGGGTAAATGGGCGAAGATAGCAAAGTGTTCTTCCGATACTGCGCTGAATGATATTAACGACCTTATCGCAAAGGGGATGTTGGTGAAAAATGAAGGTGGTGGGCGCAGTACGAATTATTCACTTGCAGAAGTGTAGAAGTTATGAATGAGTACACATTAAGAGAAACTATTGTCCAGTGCGCAGCAACTTCCTCAGCAGCCTTCTTTGAACGATGTGTGCTGAAGCTCTCGTAGCTGAAGCAACAGCAGAATCTGCTGAATAATCAACACCACATACTTATGAAAAATCCTCGGAGCTCTTGCTTCGAGGATTTTTTTGTACGCAAAGTTTTAAAAATAAATGTTACCATTCCATGGCGCCCTTGCGTGATGTATATGCTTGTGTTGACGTTGCCGACTTTCGCCAATATTTTGGGTGTCACGCAAAGGTGCAGTCACCATTCCCGAATCTATAACCTATAGTGGTAGCACCTACAGTGTGACCAGCATTGGGGGGCAGCTTTCAGGCGTTGCTCAGATTTGACTTCCGTGGTGATTCCTAATAGTGTGACCAGCATTGGGAACTGGGCTTTCGATGAATGCTCAGGTTTGACTTCCGTGGAGATTCCTAATAGTGTGACCAGCATTGGGTCTTATGCTTTCTGTTAATATTTGTTATAGTTTGAAGGTGAGTCTCAGCATTGCCGTGCGACCGCAGAGGCCGTAGTCGTAGGTGTAGGTGTTGATGCCGTCGAAGACAGTGTAGGAGTAGCTGCGCTGGTTCAGGAGATTGGTGAGTTCCAGTCGGAGAACGCATTTCTTCCACTTGTACTGCGCCGAGGCATTGAAGAGGGACATGCGCTTGTATTGGTCGGTGGTGATCTGGCGGCGCACATGGTCGTAGTCTAAGGAGAGGTCGAGGGTGGCGATGGGGAATATGTGGATGGCTCCGCTATGGGCGAGGAAGGTGACAGTATTGCTTTCCTCGGAATAGCGGGAACGCGACCAACCATAGCGGATATCGTAGCGCAGTTCGAGCCACTGGATGGGGGTGACGGAGGCATTGCCGTGGAGGTTGTAGTTTTTGGAGCGCACCTTGATGATGTTAGCCCCCTCCTGACCTCCCCCCGTAGGGGAGGAAATTGCCTGTTCGCTGTCGCTGAAACCATACGCGGCATCTGCCCCGAGTTTGGTGAATATAGAAGGGAAATTCTTTGTGCTGCTGACGGAGAAGTTGGTGGAGCGGCTGCGGGTGTCGCGTTGCAGGGCAGAGCTGCTGATGTCTATACCGCTAACACTCTGGGAATAGAGCGTGTTGCGCTTGCCCTCACTGTGACTAGCGGCGAGGCTCAACGTGAAGTACTGCATGGGCAGTTGCCACTTCCAGTCGCCCGACGTATACCATGAGTTCGACTCGCCGATGATGCCCGACGAGGTGCACACCGAGCGGTAGTCCACCTGCATCGACTCCGTTAGCAGCGTCATCATGTCGCCTATCTGCGTCGTGTAGCCCGTCGAGAACTGTAGCTTGCTGTTGGCAGAGAATGTGTAGTTGATGCCCATCGAGGGATTGAGCACGGGCTTCGTGTAGTTGAGCCTATTATAGTATAGTCCCTTCAGTGCGGCCCCCAGTCCGGCACTGAGGTAGAAGCGGCGGTTGCGTGAATGAATCTCGAAGCCGGGGTTGACGCTGGGCGTGAATGACCAGCCGCGAATGTCGTTCACTTCTCCCGTCGCCACGCGGTTCGTTTCCACATCATCATACATCGCGCTCACCCTGACAGGCAGACTGAGCCTGAACACCTTGCCGATGGGGATGTTGAACGACGAACCGACGTTTATCGAGAGGGTTGACGACTGCGCCGTCTGCCCGTAGCCCTGTCCGTCGTTCACGAAAGACAACCGCAATGTCGGCGTCCTTTTGAACGACACCGACGCATTGACATGTCGGCGAGTGCCTTTCTCCGTCCTGCCCATCCAGAACAAGTCGTTGCCCACCTCAAACGAAGATGTCTTCCTTCGCTGCTCCACCAGTGAGCCGTTTGCCAGTACATCCCCCTCATTCTGCTCAAACTTCC
This sequence comes from Alloprevotella sp., assembly GCA_045612125.1. Classification (GTDB taxonomy): domain Bacteria; phylum Bacteroidota; class Bacteroidia; order Bacteroidales; family Bacteroidaceae; genus Alloprevotella. The sequence continues at coordinate 26,166 of JAZKYK010000075.1, read as the reverse complement.
CCTTCAGCACAAACGTCTCGCTAAGATACACGCGGTCGGCGTTCTTCACGTAGTTCACCGACAGCTTCGGCAGATGAATCATCGTCAGCGGCGATGTCTGTTCGCTCACGGTCACATATTTGCCGCCATCGGCCAGGTACGTCGTGCTCTGGCTGATGTCGTGCGTGGCGCGGTGGTAGCTGTAGTCCGCGTTCACCTTCATGGTCGTGAACGAGTCCGTGCGCAGGATGCCGTTCACCGTCGCCATGCCGTTGCACTGGTAGAGGTACTGCCCCTGCGGAGGCGCACCACCGTCGAAGCCGCCAAAGAGGCTCGTGGCGCGGGTGCTCACGTCCGAACCGCCGAAGTGGTCTATCATGTCTGCCCGTGCGAAGCTCTTGTAGTTACCACCCTTCAGCGAGCAGATGGTCTGGAACTTGTCGGTGAACATCATGCCCGTTACGCCAAGCAAGGTTTGGAGCCTATCGTTGCCGTCCTCCATATATCCAGCGCCCGCCTCTTCCTGTCCGAACGGCTTCAGTTTCGCCTTCTTCGACAGCCGGATGTTCATCGACACCTCGTTGCTCGGCACGTCGCGCTCCACCCGTCGGCTGTGGTGGTTGCGCACTATCTCCACCTGCGTCACATAGTCCGACGGTATGTTGCTCGTCGCCAGGTTGTACTTGCCGCCCAGCATGTCCAGCCCCTCGATGTTGAATTGCGAGATGGGCTTGCCCATGTAGCTGATGGCCCCGCTCTGCGCCACGTCCACGCCTGGCAACCGTTTCAGTCCGTCCTCCAGCGTCACGTCGCCCTTGCCGAGGAACGACGCGAGGTTGTGGCTCAGCGTGTCGCCCCTCTGCCGCAGCGGGTCGGGCTTCACCGTCACCTCCTTCAGCAAAACTACCTTCGGAGTGAGAATCATGTCCATCTTCGTCACCCGCTCCTTCAGCGTCACCCGTTCCGACTCCTTCTCATAGCTGATATGGGAGAACTGTAGCGTCACCTCGCCGCTGGGCGCATTCTTGACTTCAAGGCTATACACACCCTGCGCGTTACTATTGGTGAACGCCAGCGTCTTGCTGCCGCTCACCAGTTTCACAATCACGTCACTCACGGGCTTCTGCTGCAGGTCTATCACCCGTCCCGTCACATTTACCTGTGCCGATGCTGACGCTGCCAGCACCATATATAATATGATGTATAGGAGTCGTTTCATTTTGTCTTATTCTAATTTACTTTCAGTCGAATCTGCTCACGCTCGGCTGAGCTGATGCAAGCATCGCTCTGCTCTTACTTACTCGCAGACTTCCAATGGTTGACTTCGTCTTCCGCTGTCGCAATTCGGCAAAGCTCAAACAAGTTTGGCTTTGCTCTCACTGCTCCAGCGGTTGATATACATGCGCCTTTGTCAGCAGCGGGTGGCCGCCATTGGCAAGGAGAAGTTGCTGTCCGTTTCGGTTGAGAACGCTCATATCTGTGATGCTGCCCTGGAGGTCAGGTACATAGTATGTGGGTTTCTTGGCATATTCGCGGTTGCCATAAATCTCGTTCTTGTGCTTCAACAGCTTGGCGTACTTCATCCTGTGCACTTCGGGGTTTTGCTCTGGGGCTGTGATGGGTGATGCCTCCATTCGCAGCCCCGCAAGGCAGAACGTATGTGCCTGATTCTCCGCCTTGACTATCAGCCCTGGCAGACCATGCAACCGCCACGGCCCTGCCGACGAAGGAATCTCCTCGGTGTACCATACATGCCACTCCAAGCCTCGGAATGTTGCCATAGCCTGTTGGCAGAGATAGCCGCTGACGGTCAGCGTATCGTCAGTGAGCGTCCATGTGATGTCGGGTGTCGGCTCATAGCCCTCATACTCATGCGGGAAGATGAATTCGCGCACGGTGGTCTGTCCTGTGGGTAAGCCCATCCACACCGTCGGCATGTGCATCAGAGCCTCTTGGAATTCTGCTGCCACATCGGGTCTTGATTCGTCGTCATACACAGGATAGACCGAGCGGGGCATCGACTTCGTTACTGTCCGTCCTACTTGTACCACGACCTGCATCCTGTCCGTGACGGATGCTGCCTCGTCGTTCTGTGTTCTACACTCGTAGTCGTACACTGCCACAAACTGCGCCGTGTCAACTGTCTCTGTTTGCCCTTGCGCTGCTATCGTCAGCACTAAGGCCGTCATTGTTACTAAAATCTTCTTCATGTTGATAAATGTTTTATGTGTTTACTTCAATTCCAGCGGCTGGTACTCATGTGCCTTATTATTCACATACACGTTGTTGACTATCATTCCCTCGGTGCCGTGGGTCACGTCGGCAGTGCTGAGGTCGCCAACGTAATACATAGGATTCTTCAGGTAGAGCTTGTTGCAAATGATTTTATGCGCATCTTGATGAGCTTCGACTCCGTTGTCTTTTTCGTTATGGCGGACTATGTAGTTAATTCAATAAGATTGAAAGATAATAGTTACTACAGCCTATGATTCAGAGTTGTCACGGATGCCTTAGAACATCGGTAAAAGATGTATCTTCCGGTAAGGCAATAGGTTGAAAGACTGTCGTGTCAATCCCAGATATTTCTGTCTCTACCACCACCATTTTTTGACTATTAATCACAGTTACATGCTTGATGGTGTTTGGATCAACAACCTCCAACTCCTTTTGTTCAACGAGTTTTCCGTTGAGATATGTCTTGTACACCTCGGCTTGGGCAGACACCCATAGGCAGGCCGCGAGGGCTGGAGCCAGATACAACAACTTGAGCCGTGACCACCGCGACGAACGACCGCTGTACATCATGGCGAAGCGTTTCTTCACGGCTCCACGACGTAAAGTGTTCATAATGGGCAGAATCCGTGTCTGCACTGCTTTGCGTACTAATAGGTGCTCGTAGTCTTCCAGCGTCACACCACCTTGCAATACAGCTTCGTCTGCCTGAAATTCGTGCACATCCACCAAGTCTTGCCGTAACATCCAGACAAAGGGCAGACACCATAGCATGTGGCACGTGAGGTCGCAGAGAATCAAGTCCCACGAATGTCCCATCCTCACATGTGCCAGTTCGTGTCTGAGTACAGCGTCAGCGTTCTGCTTCAAGTCTATAGGGTCAATGAAAATCCAATACATCCAGCTGCTGGGCTGTTTGATTCTCATGTCCAGCATAAGATGAACATCTTTCGGAATTATCGGATGTGATATGCGTTGACAGCGACGTAAGATGCGTACCAGAGTCAATAGCCGGAACAGGTAAAAGGTGAGCGCGACGGCAATACCTATTATGTATATATACGCACAATATCGTACCCAAAGCCCCGATGCAGCATTTTCGTCTTCTTGTGCAAGAAGAGTATCTTCTGCAACACTCTCAGAAGTTGGCAGGCTAAGCAACGACCCCTCAATTTTGGCAAGTACCTCATCAAAGGTTGTCGGCTCATCTGTATGCAGCGGTATGAGCGGCAGCAGCGGACTCACCACAAGGATTGCCAGCAGAACGGCACGATTCAGACGGTGAAACGTTTCGCGTTGGAGCAAGAGCCTGTAGAGCGAGTAGAGCAGCGTCAGTGTCACCGCCCACCGGATGGCATAGATAATGAATGTAGCCATGCGTCAGCCCTCCTTACGCTTTAGGTCGGCAAGATATTGAAGCAAATCTGCCTCGGTTACCTTTTCCTCCTGCATCAGTGCCGACACTACACTCATATACGAGTCACTGAAGAAGCGATTGATAACACTCGACAACCTTCCTCTTCCGTATGCCTGTTTGTCCACGATAGGCCGATAGACAAAGCCACGCCCCTTCGGTTCATGCGTTAGGTAACCTTTCTTCTCCAGTGCCTGAAACACCTGGGCAATGGCATTTGCGCTGGGCTGAGGTTTGGGATAGAGCGATGAAACATCCTTCGGGGCGCACTGGCCAAGTTGCCAAATCAGCTCCATCACTTCTTCTTCTTTGCTTGTAAGTTTCTCCATAATACAACTATTTTAGATACGTATTAACAATATTATCTATTGATTTCAGTGCAAAGAAAGTCTTTTCTTTCGATTCAACCAAACAATTAGTATTTATTTAACAGAATTTATTGTTGAATCATGGTTTTTGAAGAGATTTTGTATTATTCTATATCCCAAATGTTAGGTTAAACTATTTATTTTATGAAGAAGATGCTTTTATATTTGAGTAGATTCATATATTCGTATTCAATTTGTTTATCCTCCCTTTATCAAAAAACAGAAAGTTTATGCAAAATCATTTTTTGTTATAACACAGCTTTGTTTTGAAAAAAATTGCTTAAAGCACGCGCGAAACGGTAAACAAATGCCTTACTTTTGATAAAAACGAGTACCTTTGCAAGGTAAAAACAAGAATCAATATTTGGTAAGTCATATAAAATGGAATTAAACACCCTTATAGCTGAATGTACAGCATACGACTTCAAGGTTACGCTTGAAGAGAAGAAACCTAAAAGTTGGCTGAAGAGCGTAAGCGCCTTCGCAAATGGCTTGGGTGGTTCCCTTTTCTTTGGTATTGATAATGAGGGCATAGTCAAAGGACTTGAAGATGTGCAGCATGTATGCGAGACCATCAGTTGCAGGATTCGTGACTATATGGATCCACTTCCTGAGGTTGAAATAATCCCTCATGATATAGATGGCTTACACATTTTACAGCTTAAAGTCAATGTAGGACATTATAACCCATATTACTACGTTGGAGATGGGCAGCGCATTGCCTTTGTCCGTGTTGGTGATGAAAGTCTTCCTGCCACGGCAGAGCAGATGGTTCGCTTGGTACTGAAAGGTTCCAACAAAACTTACGATTCCCTTCATACGGATTATAAAGTTGAAGACTATTCTTTCACGATTTTGGCCAACACGTTCAAAAAGCGTACCAGTCAAGAATGGGACAAAAAGTATCTCCTTTCATTTGGCCTTGTCACTAATGCTGGGCTTCTTACAAATGCAGGAGCGTTGTTTGCCGATGACAGCCCATTGTGGCAATCTCGCCTATACTGCACACGATGGGATGGAAAGGAAAAGGGCGACGCCATCAATGATGCAGAGTTCACAGGCAATGTGCTAATGTTGCTTCGAGAAGCAATGAACTTTATGAAGTCTAACACCAAGAGAGGCTGGGAGAAACTGCCTAACGGACGAAAGAACAAACCAGAGTATGCGGAACGTGCTGTTCTTGAAGCAATGGTAAACCATTTCATCCATCGCGATTATACAGTGATGGGGAGTGAGGTTCATCTTGACATTTACGATGACCGGCTTATTGTCACATCTCCTGGTGGAATGTACAATGGAATGCTGATACAGGATTTGGACATCAAAGATGTGTCTTCTGAAAGACGCAATCCTATACTCGCAAATGTGATGGCTCAACTTGACTATATGGAGAAACGAGGTAGCGGACTCACACGCATCTGCAATGAGACCAAAACATTAGATGGGTATAAGGACGAATTGAAACCTGTGTTCAAATCTACTCCAACCCAATTCCAGACCATCATATTTGCCTCTTCCGACACTCCGAATGTCGGAGACCATGACGGAGATATGTCGGAGACGAAACTCACTGAGCGTCAGCAGAAAATACTCAATCTCATCAAAGAGTCTCCGACAATAACAGGCAAGCAAATGTCGGAGACTTTGTCGGTGAGCCAACGCACCATCGAACGTAACCTTTCCGCTTTGCAAAAGATTGGTGTTTTGAAGCGTGAAGGTAAGGATAATGATGGGACTTGGATTGTGTTCAGGCCTTAATGATTACCATTTAAAAATGTAGCCTCACATTAAGAACTGGGAAAATGGATTTAGTACAAGTATGTAAGATTCTACACCTTCCCAAACTGAACTGTGCCCAAGGGGCGGAGGGGGCTGTAAAGAAATCGGCTCAAATTTATCGCCTCGAATAAAAATCCGAGACGAAGAATCACCTCTTTGGGTTGGTGTACGCTCCAAAAGGTGCGACATTTCGTCCAGTTCGCCCGAGTTAAGATGTGTACAAAGATTAGGCGGGGTGGGGAAACACCATGTTTTGATGTCTCCGTGTGTGCAGTAAATTCCATCTGACAGCAGTTTTGTTTCTAATTTTTATAAATTCGGTGAATAGGACTCTTATTTACCGAATATTTTTTGTGTATAAATGGTTAATCTCGGAAAAGTGGTTAATTTTGTATGTCATGAAAATTTTAAGTATCAGGTAGAAAACATTATGAGAGTAGCAATATATGGTGCGGGTTCGCTCGGCACGATTCTTGGAGCGTATATCAGTAAGGCAGGGGTGGCGATTGAACTCATCAATCGCAATAAGGCGCACGTGGAGGCGCTGCAGACGCAGGGTGCAAAGGTTGTGGGAACGGTGGATTTCACACAACCCGTTGTGGCTTATACGCCTGCGGAGATGTCGGGAACGTACGACATCATTTTCCTCATGACCAAGCAACAGCACAATCCCGAGGTGGTGGCGATGTTGCGCCCATTCCTGGCGGAGGACGGTGTGCTGGTGACGTTCCAAAACGGATTGCCTGAACTGCAGATTGCTGAAATTCTCGGCGAGCAACGCGTGCTCGGTTGCACCGTGGCCTGGGGCGCTACGCTGCAGTCTCCCGGCGTGTGCGAACTGACGAGTGCGCCCGATGCGCTGTCGTTTGCTCTCGGAAGCATCAGTGCGCAGAAGCACCCTTATTTCGACACCGTGAAGACGCTCCTGGAGCACATGGGCACGGTGGATGTTGAGGAAAACTTTCTCGGTACGCGCTGGAGCAAACTCCTGATTAATGCAGCCTTCTCGGGGATGAGCGCCGTGTTGGGCTGCACCTTTGGCGAGGCTGCCGGACCCAAGGATTCGCGCCGCATCGTACAGGCGCTGATCAAGGAATGCATTGATGTGTGTCAGGCGGGCGGCATCCGTATTGAACCCGTGCAGGGCAAGGACATTGTGAAGTTGCTCAACTATACGAATGCGCTGAAGCGCGCGTTCTCCTTCTTCATCATTCCCATTGCCATCCGCAAGCATGCCAAGCTCAAGGCGAGCATGCTGCAGGACTTGGAAAAGGGCAAACTCACCGAAGTCGATGCCATCAATGGTGCCGTATCAGCCTACGGACGTAAGGTAGGTTGCCCCACACCGATGAACGACCGCGTGGTCGAAATCATTCACCGCATTGAAAAGGGCGAACTCCGCCCGTGTCGCGATAACCTTCGCTTGTTTTAGAGCGATAGGAACAACCGAAGTCTAAGAAATAAAACGCAAACATAGAAATGTTAATAAACTTTGAGGAATATTGGAAAGAATTTTCAGAGATTGAACGAAAAATTGTGGCGCTGACGCTGCATTGTTTGGTCGTTGATAGGTATCGTGATAGTCAGAAGTATGCTCGTTTGTTAGGAGTAAAGAATGAACAGGTAAAAAAGGTGTTCTCAAAACTTAGCAAGGACGGCTTTTTGGTTGAGACCTCGGCAATGAGTTATTACACGATAGAGATTGTGGCGCCTCAGTATTTCTTTACTGCGGCCATGTATTTGTCACAAAATGAAGGCAGCTTGCTTGAGACGTTCTCAAAGACAGGCATGCAACGTATGCAGCAGGCACAGTGTTTGTGGCAAATAGTAGCAGCGCTTTGCGATGAGGATTATAGTTTTAAGGCGGTTGATACAAGGGATATTGATGAAATTCTGATGAAGTTCATTTTCGGTTACAACGAACCTTTAAAACTACGTGGTCTGTTGTTAAAGTTAGATGAAAAAATCTTTGTTTACTACATCAAAGAACTGCTGAATGTTCATCTGCACAATGTGTTGGAATCGAATGGTGTTTACGATTTTGCCGATCAACTCATTGAAGCTTATTGTAAAAAACAATTCATGTCACCTGTCTTGAAATTTGAGCTTCAGGACTTCGTGGCGATGCATCGATATTTGTATGACGGAACGCCTTTGAGTCCCCTTAAGGTGAAGACGATATCTCGTTTTGTTGTTATGGGTATTCAAGCGCTCTATCAAGGCGATACCGAAACAGCCATTGTGCATTTTTTCGACGCCTTGAAACTTCAGAATAAGCAGACGAGCGGAGATAAGAATGTGTTTGAAAGTCCGTTGTTCAATTATTTTCTTATGATAGCCCTCCTGAAGTCCGGAACGGCTCAGTCGCAGAAACGCTTGAAAACCATGTTGGGGAAAGCGTCTATAACTGAAAGATTAGATATGAGGGGGGTCTTTTACTTAGGACTTTTTGGTAAGGAATTTTTGCAGGATTCTCAACGTCAGAAGCAAATTGAATGTGAATTGATGTGCGAAGCAAGTCCTCTTGGCTATTACATTAATCAACAAATCACTTTTTTCTTGGTCAATGAAGTTTCATTAAAATCGTTGATAACCCCAAAATTTGCTCTACTGCGTCACGAATTACGTGATGCTTATTACCACACAGAAGAGGATCAAACGCTGAGCCAACTTTACGGCGGTCCCTCGCTCATTTCCACTTTAAAACGTGTGAATCCCTGGGAAACTATCTTGGGTAAGATTGAAACACTTCTCAACGACACGAAAAAGAACAATGGCGTGTTGGAAGCTTCCGAGCGTATCGTTTACATCCTCCGAAGTAATCTTTATACGGAAGTTAAGAAGCAAGTGCGCTTGAAAAATGGAAGTTGGAGTGCACCACGAAATATCTCTATGTTAGATTTTCTGCGCGGTGAACACGCTTTAATGAATGAACAAGATAAACAAGTGGCTCGTAGTGTGAGAAGTTACTGGGGAAATGAACTAACCACCTTTGGTGTGCTTGTGAATATGGTGGGGAGTGATCGCGTGTTGTGTGTCCAGCGCAGCGGATTAGTACCTGTAACGATTCGCGAGGAGGTGCCTTATCTTCACATTGAATTAGAAGATAAAACGATAAAAATCAAGAGTAATATTGACGACCAAGAATCGGTCGTTGTCAATAAAATTTCTGACACAGAATATTGTGTGGTGCGCGCCACTGGAATTCAAAGTACGCTCATCCAGGAAATCTTGAAATTGAATGGCACTCCAAGTTCAGAAACCGCTCCTCACATCAAGCGACTCCTCCCCTTAGTCGCCACCCATGTTGAAGTCCACTCTGATGCGCTCGAGGGCGGTTCTTCACTGGAAAAGCGCAAGGGCGATACGGCCATATATGTTTATATCGATCCGCAGAACGATGCCTACCGCATCATGTGTCGCGTGCATCCCTTGACGGGCGGCCAGTTGGTGCGCTGTCCTGGTCTGGGCGAGAAGGATCTTTTCGACGAAAGCGAGGGCGTGCGCTATCACGTGGAGCGCTCGCTGAAAACGGAGCGCGCTAACCTAAAACAGCTGACCGACTTCGTGGAAAGCATCTGCGACGAAGAGTTCGATGAAACCGTGGGCTACCAACTCCAACCGCAGGATGCTTTGCAGGTGGTGGAATGGCTGGCTTCGCACGAAGATACATTTGTGACGCAGTGGGCACAAGGTGCCAAACTAAACGTGAAACCCGTTACCTCGGGAAGCAATATCACGCTGAAGAGTATGATGGGCTGGTTCGAGGCTGAAGGTGAAGTGAAACTCGCTGATGCTTCGAGCATTAATATCCATAAACTGCTCTCGCTCATTGCTGCGGGAGGCATGATGGGTAAGTATGTGAAACTGGATGATACAACCTATCTCGCCCTTACTGAGGAAATGCGCAAGCAAATGAAGCGCCTTGAAAGCATGGCGCAACTCGGACAAGGCAAGGTGCGCGTATCGGCATTCAATATAGGTGGCCTTGCAGAAGCCATCAAGGCACAACCCGAAAACTTCACGCTCAATAAGGAGTATAAGGCACTACTTAAAAAAATCAAGGAATCAGCAAAGCTTGACCCCCAGGTGCCCGATACGCTGAACGCCACGCTTCGCGACTATCAGTACGAAGGCTTCCGCTGGATGGTGCGCCTCGACCATTGGGGAGCAGGTGCTTGCTTGGCGGACGATATGGGGCTCGGTAAGACGGTACAAACCATAGCTTTCCTGCTTTATAAGGCAAGTAAAGGTCCATCTTTGGTCATTGCGCCCACTTCTGTCGTCTCCAACTGGAAAAACGAATTGGCACGCTTTGCCCCCTCGCTCAACGTCGTGTTGCTCAATCATGCAGACGACCGCAAGCAAGTGCTTCAAGAAGCAACAGCTGGCGATGTGGTGCTCACTACCTATGGACTCATGCCCCAGATGGAAGAGCAAATGGTAGAGGTAGATTGGAATGTCGTGTGTCTTGATGAGGCGCATTCCATCAAGAATCGCCAAACGAAGACGTCCTCGGCCGTCATGGCACTCAAGGCCAGTTCGCGTTTGTTGCTCACGGGTACGCCTTTGCAGAACTACCTTGGTGAGCTATGGAACCTGCTACAATTCCTCAACCCCGGATTGCTGGGCAGCTACGAAGCTTTTGCCAAGAAGTATATCACCCCAGAAAATCCAGACTTGAGTGCATTGCGCCGCATGGTGCAACCCTTCGTGCTGCGCCGTACGAAGGGTGAGGTGCTCGACGAATTGCCAGAAAAGACTGAAATTACGCGCCTTGTGGAACTCTCCGACCTTGAACTTACAGCCTACGAAACCATGCGCTTGAAGATTAAGTCGGACTTGGAGAAGGAGAAAACCCTGTCGGTCAATGCCCTGGCTTATATCACGCGTTTGCGCCAAGCTGCTTGCTCAATGGCGCTTGTGGATGAAAACTGGCAGGAGAAATCATCAAAACTCCAGGCTTTCATCGATTTGCTCTCCGAAATACTTACGGGTGGCAATCGTGTCCTGGTGTTCAGTCAATACACAAGTTTCCTCGCATTGGCCAAGCTGGAACTGGATGCGGCAGAAATTCCTTATTTCTATCTTGATGGTTCCACGCCGCTGCGTCAGCGTGAAAAGATGGTCAAGGAATTTCAGAAAGGCGAAAAGGGCGTGTTCGTGGTCAGCCTGAAAGCTGGCGGACTCGGTTTGAACCTCACGGGTGCCAACTACGTCATCCACCTTGACCCCTGGTGGAACCCAGCCATTGAGCAACAAGCCACCGACCGTGCGCACCGCATCGGGCAACGCCAGAATGTGACGGTCTATCGTCTGATTTCAGCTCACACCATTGAAGAAAAGATTCTACGTCTTCACAAAACGAAGCGCGACCTTGCCGACTCCTTCCTTGAAGGTACGAACACTGCGCGTGCCATTACGCTCGAAGATCTCAAAGCGTTTGTGCAGTAAGATGTGGGTAAACAAAATAGATAATACACAAGAGGATGTGCCAAAATGGAATATTGGCACATCCTCTTTTGATTTTCTTCGCAAAAACAAAGTCAAATTTGTTTGTTGCTGTTTGGTAAATCACGGATTATTTGTGGGCATTTATTTTTTTTCAACAGAGGTTATAGGAATTTATAGGAGGTTATAGGATTGCAGAGATCGTTTGTTAAAGAATCTTAGCATGTCTTTGCGCCTTTGCGTGAGGGATATGCTTTCAGAACTTCGCTCGGATTTGAATTTGCAGGTCGGCTTTGGTGGCACCCTTGATTTGTTGTGGCCCGCTGCTGATATTTTTTCGATTCAGGTAGTGCGTTATACCATATTTCACGCCCAGGGTCCAGTTTTTGAAGGGTTTCCATTCCGCCTGAGCTGAAAGGCGCATGCCACGGTAGTAAAAGCTATTGTAGCTGAAGGTGTAGGGTAGTTGAGGCTCGTGGGCATAGACCGCGGTTTCGTAATTGTCGGTTGAGAAAAATGCGCCAAAGCCGCCGATTTTTAACTTTGGATTCAGTTCTATTTGTCCACGTCCCGCCACGATAAATCCCCAAGAGGCACCCTCCACTTGGTTGAACGCACAGGTGCTTTCCGACTGCAAGGACCAATTTGTTTTTGGCGTTTGTCCGTTCAGTTGTAGTTTCAAGCGGTGAAGGCTTAAAAATTGATGTTTTTTGTAACCCGTGATGCGTTCTTCTTTGGTTTTGTATTTGTAGCGCACCATGAGGTTTTTTCTCTTCCCGAATTGGCGTTCACTTTGCCAAACGACCTCCCCACCGCAGGCATTCTTATCCGCTTTGTAAGTGGTGCTCGTCAGTTGATAAACATCCACATAACCTTTGTGGCGCCATCCCCATAGGTTCCATATCTTCCATCCCAGCGTGGCGCCACGTTCGCCTTGAGTGCGCGATGATGCAGAAAGGGTATGGGCGTAGGGTGCGATGTAAGCATTCGAAAACCAACGCAATTGGCTAGATAAACTGATGTTGTCGAAGCCATCGAAATGTATTTGTGCCACAGCCGCAGAATTCAAATCATGGTCACTACTCACCTCAGTGGCACCCGACCATCGTTTTGATTTCCAACTGTAGGTGGTTGACACGCCGCCACAGGTTTCTCCCCTGAAGTAATAGCTGTTGTACGCTTTAGGCTCGGGTGCAATGGGAGCGCTGTAACGGTAGCTATAGGCATTGAGGCTCAGGGTGTGTCCACGTTTCGGTGTGTATTGTAAAGCGCCTCCAATAAGGTACGCTTCAAGCGTGTTTTTACGGCTTATTTCCGTGGGTGTGCGGTGTTGTCCTGAGGTCAGAATGCTGCGCACGGTGTCGCCATCCATGCGTGCGTCCATGGCGCGCCATGAAGCAAAGAAAAGTCCAGTCCATTTCCCAAACTCGTGTGTTATTGCCGCTCCGCGCATGTAGTTTATTTCATCAGTTCCGCGGTGCGCCCTTAGCTTCATTGATGTTTGCGGTTTTTGGTCAATCAGTCCCATTCTTCCGCCATACCGTTGCTCGCCAATCAGTAACCCTTGTCCCAACGACACCTTGTAATCCCCAAGGCACACATTTGTTCTTTCATCCTTAGAAGACCATTGGACATGGGCAGATATAAAGTCGTAAGTCGAGTTGCCCTTTTGTGCAAACGGCTCGCCAGCATCTTGTTCTAAGGTTATGCCATACAGGAGCCGATTTTGATTCGTGAATTTATAGCGCAGGCTGTGTTTAATAGGCTCGCCCAGATAGTACTGTCCTGGCGCTTTTAAATCACCATTGGCCTTTGATTTATGGTATCCCTCGCGTGTGTAAAAGGGAATTTCCGCTTGTACGATCACCTCGTGATTCCCATCCGTAAATAATCCTTTCTGGCGCCCTGGGGTTGGAAGCGGCTCGCCCACGTAGGTGAATAACGTCATGTATTGCCGCACGTCTTGCGGGACTTTCGCAATGAATTGCAACTCGCCTAAGGTCACGAAAGCACCCACTCTTTTCCTATAGCTCAGGATAGAGTCGGCTTGCTCTTCATTCACAAACGGCAATTGCAGGAGCACGCTCCGTGTGGCAGTGTTGATGTTTATCGGTGATTCTGTCAGTTGCAATAGATAATCCAGCATATCGTTCTCCTCCTCGCTGATGGTACCATCTTCATCTATGATAGTTGGGGCGTAGAGGTTAATGAAATCCTCCCAGGTGATTTCATTTTCTCGGAAGAGGTCTTGACCCAATAAGCTCAAGCAACTGCAGAAAAAAGATAAAAATATGATGTGGTGTTTGAAATGCATGTGATGGATGTCGTTGGTGAACATGTGTTGCCAAAATCTTCGGCAAACTCATTAACTTCTCTCTTGCGAATTTACACAATTTATTTGCATTTGTTGGTATGAAAGAAATAATCTGATTCACTTTTTAATGTGTAAATTCGATTTTTGGAGCGGTAATAGAGATATAGATGCTATAGATGTTATAGATGCTATAGAAATGGAGGCAATGATCTCTTCGCCCTCAACATTCTTCTCTCAACTCTAAACTCTCAACTCTCAACTTTCAACTCTCATTCCAATATTTTTATTTAACTTTGCAATGATGCTTCATAAAGAGGAAACAATTATCAGCAAATAAATGAAGAAGATTGTATATCAAACAGAAGGAACGTGTGCCCGTTTTATAGAAATTACGGGTCATAATGGTTCCGTGCAGGACGTTTGCTTTCATGGTGGATGTCATGGCAACCTTCAAGGTATAGCTCGTTTGGTTCAGGGCATGCCTTACGAACAAGTTATTCAGCGCCTTAATGGCATTCGTTGTGGCATGAAGGCAACATCATGTCCCGACCAATTGTGTCGCGCTATTGAGGAACTTATGAATCAAGATGGTCAATAAAAAAATGGTTTTAACCCCTATATTCCTATTATATTATGACAAACGAAGAAAGAATACAACGTGCCGTTGAGTTGTTTAAGAGCGGTTATAATTGTTCGCAAGCCGTAGTGGCTGCTTATGCTGATCTTTATGGATTTACTGAGGAACAGGCCTTCCGCATGGCTGCTTCATTTGGTGGTGGTATTGGTCGCATGCGTCAAACCTGTGGTGCCGCATGTGGTTTATTCCTTTTGGCAGGTTTAGAAACCGGTGCTGTTGATGGTGCAGACCAAGCAGGAAAGTCCAGGAATTATGAAGTTGTACAAGCGCTTGCTGAGCAGTTCCGCCAAGAAAACGGTTCCATTATTTGTGCCGACCTCCTTGGTTTGAATAAGCAAGCCCCCACGCCCCATGAACCCGAGGCCAGAACGCCCGAATATTACAAGAAACGTCCTTGCGCGATGATGGTAGAATCTGCAGCACGCCTCTTTGCTCAATTTCTGGAAAACCAAAATAAGTAAAAGTCATGCGCATACTCCTTTTGGGTGACTACAGCAATGTGCATGCCACCCTTGCTTTAGGGTTGCGCGCCCTTGGACATGATGTTACTGTGGCCAGCGATGGTGATGGTTGGAAAAATTATCCGCGCGATGTTGATTTGCGTCGCGATATGAATGGCGGTCGATGGTCCGATCTGTGCTATTACTTCCGCACGCTGCGCACCTTCCTAAGCTTTCGCCATTACGATGTGGTGCAAATCATCAATCCCATATTCCTTCCGCTCAAGGCAGAGCGTCAAGGAGTCTTTTACAGACTCTTGCGCTGTTTCAACAAAAAGTTGTTTATGGGCGCCTTCGGTATGGATCATTATTGGGTGAAGGCAGGTTTAGACTGCACCACATTCCGCTATTCAGATTTCAACCTTGGTTGCGAAGTGCGCGAGAGTGAGGATAATGATATTTGGACCACCGATTGGTTGCGTGGTCCAAAAGGAGAGTGGAATCAATCGGTGGCGAAGGATTGTGATGGTATTGTGGCTGGGCTTTATGAGTATTATGCCTCGTATGTCAAAGAATGGGGCGATAAGCTCACCTTTATTCCAATGCCCATACAAACAAATACCCACGAAATTGCTGAAACGCCCCCTCAACGCGTGCGGTTCTTTATTGGCATTCAGCGTAAGCGCTCTGCCTACAAAGGCACAGATATTATGCTGCGTGCGTTAGAACGTGTTGCCGCAGATTATCCCGACCGCTGCGAGGTCGTCAAGGTTGAAAGTGTTCCGTTTGAGGAGTATGTCAAACTCATGAATGGCAGTCATGTGATTCTCGATCAGCTCTATAGCTACACCCCAGCGATGAATGCCCTTGAGGCCATGTCGCGCGGCTTAATCGTTGTGGGTGGGGGGGAACCCGAGAATTACCAGATTCTTAATGAAACGACGTTGCGCCCAATCATTAATGTAGAGCCCAATGAGGAGAGCGTGTATCAAGCCCTCAAGGATTTAGCCTTGCATCCCGAGCGCATTCCGCAACTTCAGCGAGACAGCATGACCTATATAGCGCGACATCATGACCATGTCAAGGTGGCACAGCGATACCTTGATTTCTGGAATAAACGGGCGTAAGCCTATCCCGTGCGATACATAGAAAGAACTCCGAACTTTAAGACGCGTCTTAAAGTTCGGAGTTCTTGTATTTGGGTAAATGTTAAATCCAAGTGCGTTTGCGGAAAATCCAATAGAATAGGGCAGTGACACTGATTGATGAGATAATCACCAAGGGGAAACCCCACCATGCAGATTCCATGCCATTGATAAGGTTCATCCCGAAGATACTTGCAATCAACGTCGGGAACATCAAGATGATGGAGATTGAGGTCATTTGCTTCATGACGCTCGCCATGTTGTTGTTGATGATTGAGGCATAGGTTTCCATCGTAGAGTCGAGGATGTGCGCGTAGATGTTTGTGGTTTCGCGTGCCTGGTTCATCTCGATGGTCACGTCCTCAATCAAATCAGCGTCGAGCTCATCCACGGGGAGCTTAAACTTCAACTTCGACAGGAGGGTTTCATTTCCACGAATTGAAGTGACGAAGTACGTTAAGCTATCCTGCAAGCGCGACAGTCCGATGAGGTCCTCATTGTCGATGGCGCGGTCAAGGTTTTGCTTGGCTTCTTCAATCAAAACGTTGATTTGCTTCAGTCGTTTCAAGTACCACACCGCGCTTGAAAGGAAAAGTCGGAACACGAGGTCCACCGAGTCCGTAAAGCCCATATTTCGTTTTTGCTGGTAGCTCACGAAATCAATCATCATATTCGTTTCGTAGTTGCACACCGTGATGCAAATGCCCTTTTTAAGGATAATACCCATAGGAATGGTTGTGTGTGGTGTGCGCGAGCGCACCTCCTTAACATAAGGAATACGCAAGATAATGAGTTGCCACCCTTCGTCGTATTCAAAACGCGAACGTTCGTCCTTGTCTCGGATGTCATCCAAAAAATACGAGGGAACGCCTAATTCTTCAGTCAAGAATTCCTCGTCCTCAGTTGTGGGGCATGTTACCTGAACCCAGCAGTCGGGCTCCCATGCCTCAAGCGTACGCAACGCTTTGTTATAATTCCAAAAAGTTTTCATGCAGTAGGTTTATTGACCTTCAAGAAAGTTCTGTAAAGACCCGACGAGAAGGTTGCAACGTGCCATGCCTGCTCGTCTATTACTTGCTAAACTGTTCCGTGTAATAGTCGTCCATATTGGTTTATACTTTTGTTATCGTGGCAAAGGTACTATTTTTTTTAATTATTCAAGCAAAACAAGGGGGATTTTGTTTGCTACAACTGAATTGCAGTTTCTATCCCCTTGTTTACTTTTGTTCCCTTTATGATTCGTTTGACGTTGTTTTTCTCTTAGAACGTCCATTTCACTGCGAGCGTGGGTATGGTGTAGAATCGATTGTTCTTCCCATTTGAGGGCCACACCAGGTTGTTCGATAATCTGACTTCAGTACCCACACTGAGTTTCATATCGTCGTCAACCTGTTTGAGTGCCGCCAGGTTTACCCAAAATTGCGGGTCGCTGTTAAACACCAGATTGCCGTTAACGCTGTTGTCGTGCGAGAGGTCTGTATATCCCGTAAAACTGTACAAGCCATCTGCCCAATGAATGCCCCACACAGTGGTTACTTGCCAGCTGTGCTTGGAACCAATTGTTTGGTTGGCTAAGTAACGGTAAAGGAGTTGCAACGAGAATGTTTTGGTGAAGTTGCTGTTTGCCCAGTTGTAAGCGCCCCCAAGGAGGTAGGCATCGTTGTAGCAACTGTTGCCCGAGAGTCCACCGTTGTATTCCACATGCACGGCAAAGGGATTTTTCCAGAACTTCAGTTCGCGTGAAATCTCAGCGTAAGTATCCTTCATGGTATTGTCGCCAAAGTTGGCATCCACGAAGAAGTACGTGCTCCCCCATTTGTCGGCTGTGAAGTTCTCGATGGTAGCCGACCAATATGAGCAGTTTGATAATTCAGAACCATAGCATGTGCGTCCTAAGTCATAATGCATTTGAACGTTAAGCTGTGCATGCGCTGCAATTGTAGCCATGCAAAGGATTGCCAATGATAAAAGCCTTTTCATATTGTTTTTTTGTTGTTAGGTATATACCCTTTAACGATGTTTCATGTTCCTTAATCACGAATTTCCAGCTCATCAAGCAAGTAGCTTGAACCGCCAAAGGTGTCGATGAGGAACAATACGTAGCGAATATCTACGTTGATGCAACGTTGTAGTTCAGGGTTAAAGCGGAGGTCGCTTGAAAGACTCTCAATGTTACCGTCGAAAGCCACACCTACGAGCTCGCCCTTGGCATTCATCACTGGTGAACCAGAGTTACCCCCCGTAATGTCGTTGTTTGAAAGGAAGCATGTTGGTAATTTGCCGTCCTTGCGTGCATACTTGCCAAAGTTTTTTGTTTCGTAGAACGAACGCAGTTTTTCGTTAATTACGTAGTCGGGGTCGTTCGGATTTTCCTTTTCAAACATACCCTCGAGCACGGTGTTCCAATCGTATTGCACGGCGTCGCGTGGTGAGTAGCCACATACCTTGCCATAGGTCATGCGCAGGGTAAAGTTCGCATCGGGTGCTTTACGCCATTCATACATTTCACAAAGACCAAGGTTGTAAATCTTATCCAATTCTTTGCGCTTGGTGTTGTAAGCGTTTAGTGCAGGGCCATATTTTTTGCTTGCAGCATTAAAATCAGTCCAATGCTTCACCAGCGCATCGGCTGCGAAAACTTCGTGGTTGGGGTTGTTGAGGAAGGTGTTCAGTTGCTCACGGTTGCGGAACATGGATGTTTCGTAAACCTCAGCATAGTGGCGCTTGGCTGTAGCTTCGTCCTTAAGATATTCGGGCGCAGCGCATTTGCGGTTGTATTTCACCCAATAAGGTGCCAAGAGTTCAACGGTTTGGCGGTCGAAGTTGAGGTCGAGTCGAGCAGTGGTAGCATCATACCACTTAAGAATGTTTTCTTTGCAAGTAGCCACCTCATCGTTTTTACCCGCTTCAACGGCTTTAAACAATGCGTCGAACAGAGGCATGTTAACCTCAAATTTAGATTGTCCAGCGGTGGAATTCAGCAGGTAGTAGTCGTGCAGTGTATCTTCTACGGCGCACACCAGCGAGTCGATACGTTCTATGATGTTGTTGAAGGCAGGGTTGTTGCTGTTTTGTGCAAAGGCACGGAAAGCCTTTTCTTCATCAGCCTTAATGCTCATCAATCCAGTTTTCTTAACGCTCTCGTTCATGCCCCCATAGTTCTTCACGACATTGCCCAGGCTCATGTATTCATCCGCCAATTTTAGGTTTGCCACACTGTCGCGGTCCATTAAGGCTTTCATGAAGTTTAGTTGTGCTTCGCCCGCCATGTTGATGGGGGTGTTTTGGCTTTGTGTGCGCAAGTGTACTTCCGAAGCGGTTAGGTAGCGGCTGGTACGACCAGGGAATCCCATAATCATGGTGTAGTCACCCTCTTCAACGCCCTTCACCGAAATCGGTAAATACTTCTTACATTTCAAGGGCACGTTTGTCTCTGCATACGCAGCAGGTTCGCCATTGGCATCAGCGTAAATGCGGAACATGGCGAAGTCAGCATTGTGGCGAGGCCAAAGCCAGTTGTCTTGATTGAATCCAAACTGAGCAATGTTTTGAGGAGGGTTCACCACTAAGCGAACGTCGGGGAACACTTGCTCGTAGAAGATGTAAAATTCATTGCCGCCGAAGTAAGGCACAATGCGTGGTTTCACGTTCTTCTTATCTTTGAGGTCGCTGGCTTGGAGTAATTCTTCTGCCAAAGGTTGGAGGAATGCCTGACTTTGTGCGGTGTATTCGTTCACGCCCTTTTCCTTTGCCTTGGCTTCCACCTCTTTGGTGACATCCACAATGCGGAGCACAAATGTGAAGTCAAGGTCAGGAACTTGAAGTTCTTCTTCGCGATTTTGTGCGAAATAACCATCTTGAAGGTAGTTGTGTTCCATGGTACTCATGGCGTGTACATAACTAAAGCCACAGTGGTTGTTGGTAAGCACCAAACCATCGGGCGAAATGATTTCGCCTGTACAGCCATTACCGAAAATACCGATACATTCGCGGAGCGAAGGTGCCTCTTCAGAATAGAGCGCTTCAGGCTTCAGTTTAAGTCCAGCTTTCTTGAGTGTTTTGGCCAATTGTTGGCGTTCCATCAATTTAAGGAGCCACATCCCCTCATCGGCATGAGCACTTCCAATACCGGCGATGAAACAAAGCAGTAAAATGATTTTCTTCATAGTTTTGTTAATCATTGTTTTAAAGTGTGTTCTAATTTCGTGGCAAAGATACGAATAAACGAGCGAGAAATATGAAGCTCGCTTCAATATTTCTTACTGCGAGTGCGACGTATCTTCGGGTTTACCTCAAAGATACGAATAAACGAGCGAGAAATATGAAGCTCGCTTTAATATTTCTTACTGCGAGTGCTAAGTATCTTCGGGTTTACCTCAAAGATACGAATAAACGAGCGAGAAATATGAAGCTTGCTTCAATATTTCTTACTACGAGTGCGAAGTATCTTCGGGGTTTACCCCAAAAGAGAGTTAAAAGTCGTTAAGGTCTTAAGGTCGTTAAGGAAAGCTGAGCCGCACGTTGACTGAAGAAACTTTGCGCTTTGCGTTAGAGTTATAGAGCGGAGGTTCCTTCGGCGTCTTGTTATGCGGACTGCCGCTGCCCCGCACGACACCATTAGCAATATCAAACCGCACGGCAGTTGTGCTCTGTACTCTATACTCTGTACTTTATTTGGGTTTTTTGTGAAAGAAAATGAGGAATGCCATTTCTTGTGACATCCCTCATTTTGTGTTTTATTCATTTTATTTTAACATCGACAAACCGATAAGCATCAGGTAGCCCAATGCCATACCTACGATACCGACTACAACACCTACGCGCACCATGTGCTTCTGCTCAATAAGTCCCGTTGAGTGCGCAAGGGCATTAGGAGGTGTAGAGATAGGCAAGCACATGGCGAATGAAGCCGCCATTGCCACGCCCAAAAGAAGCGTACGAGAACCTCCGATAGCTTCAAGCGCAGGAGAACCTTCTGCCACAACTGCGAGGATGGGGATAAGGAGCGCTGCTGTAGCCGTGTTGCTGATGAAGTTTGATAAACCCCAGCAAATTAAACCAGCCACAACGAGCAATGCGATGGGGTTGAGAGCACCGAAAGGAATATTCGTGATCAAAACCTTCGCCAAACCTGTACTTTGAAGCGCCAGACCGAGGGCAAAACCGCCGGCCACCATCCAAAGTACTGACCAGTTGATTTCTTCAAGGTCGCGACGCTTAATAATACCCGTTACGCAGAATACGCAGATGGGCAACATGGCTACAGCGTTGGCGCCAATACCGATAATGTCCTTGCCCAAGCACCAGAGTAGAATTGTAGCGAGGAACGTAATGTTCACCACAGTTGAGTGCCAACCACCCTGTGCTTCGCCTTCAATCTTGAGTTCAATTTCCTTCTGCTGGAAGGGGAACAAACTGCGGAGCAACACCCATGAGAGCAAGAGGATAATAATGACGAAGGGGAACATAAACAACATCCATTCTCCAAAGGGGATGTCAAGGATCTTGTTTGCAATCGCATTGGGGGGCGTTCCGATGGGAGTTCCCATACCGCCGATATTTGCTCCAATAGGAATAGCAAGGAGGAGTGCAGTGCGCCCCTTAGCGTCGGGAATCGCCTTCAATACGGGTGCCAAGAAGGCAATCATCATCGCCGCAGTAGCTGTGTTACTTACGAACATAGAGAAGAAACCCGTGATGAGGATGAAGCCCAAGAGCACGTTGGTGCTCTTCTTTCCGAAAGGCTTCAAAAGCACACGAGCCAACGTGACGTCAAGTCCGGTTTTCGTTGCTGCAATAGCCAACATAAATCCACCGAGGAACAGAATGATGATGGGGTCAGCAAAGGTAGCCATGACTTCTTTTGAACTCAGGAGTGTACCGAGTTTTTCGGGGTCAATGCCCTTGGTGAAGGTGAAGAACGCATCATTCGACATGGTGAAGATACATGTGGCGATGATGGCAACCGATGTACACCATGAAGGAATGACTTCAAGCAACCACATGAGTGTTGCAAATGCGAAGAGCGCAATGGTGCGTTGCTGAACAATAGTGAGTTCAGGAATGCCAAACATTTCAATGGGCATGTTCCAGAGCGTCAGCGTTACGGCTAAAGTGAAAACAAGACTGACCATGTGCTTAGGCCATGCCTTTGAGCGTTTGTCTTGATTCTTGAGATGGAGCATCTCAAGCAAGTGGAAACCTTGAAAAATTTTAAACATAATAAATGATAATTGTTAGTTTTTATGTATGAAGTTGCAAACTTAGGTATTAATATTAACATGAGAAAACAAATAAGGATAAAATTTCTTTTAGTGACGTGAAAAGAATCAAGTGCATCACTTTTGATCGTGTTGAGGGTTTAGAGTTTAGAGAGTTTAGAGTATAAGTGTTGTGCAACTTGAAAGATGCCGAAGACATCACCGCTCTGTATCACGGCTATTGCGCCCATCTCCAGGATGCGACTGCGCGTTTGGGAAGGGGTGCGGTGCATTAGAGAAACGCCTAATATGAGGTCTTTGCGTTGGGCATTATTTAAATAGAGCGAATCTCAGTGCAATAGATTCCCAATTGTTCAAAACCTTTTTAGTGGGATGACGGGCCGATGCAGAGATTCCACTCCTGGACGCAAGCGTGACATGTCACGCGTGACAGGGGGTGTTTTTGTCACACCCCCCCAAGAGAAGGTCGGAATGTAAGTAGTAATAAATAAAATATAAGTATAATAATATATAATATTATTATAACCTCTATGTTATAACAAAACCTGTCGTTTGCGATTGCTTTTATAAAAATACCCCTTGTCACGCGTGACATGTCACGCAGTCGTTAAATAACGAAAAAACACGACGGTCGCCCCCTCCGTCGATTACACTATGATTACAAAATTCTCGACTCCCCCTTGCCGAAAGCCTGGAGGAGTAGTAAAAATATCTTTATATTATATATATATATAATATAATAATACAAATTACTTTACATCTACCCATAGCGCAGATTTTTGTAATCACCCTGTAAGCGCTTGTAAGTACTATGTTGTAGATATTAAAAGCAGTCATGTTGATAATTATTAAATTATTTATTTATGCAAATCAAAGAAACACTCAAATAATTTATCCTGCTCTATAAAAAGGGCGTTTTTTTGTGCCCCTTAGAGGGAACTGCATTTTATTTCCTACCAATTCCCACGAATTCTCAGCTCGCCGTTTTTGTGTTGTACCTTTGCAAACAGAAAGGGATAGGGGAGTGCGCACAAACAAAAGCAAACATTACTCACACAACACACACGAAGAAAATGCGCAAGAACAAAACACGCAAAACAAGGGCGCAAATAATCATGCTGTGCGCGATAAGCATCACGCAGATTTCATTCGTAGGGCGCACCACGAAACGCCCCCTCGCATGAGAGGGCGCCACGCTCGGCTCACGTACAACTCGGCTTACGAACATCTCGTAAACTAAACGGGAATTAGTTGAAATTAACTGCCGTTTAAAATAACTTAACCGCCTTTAGTTGTCGCCCCGCTCTCTGATATTTTATTAACCCTTAATCGATTTCAATAAACCATCGGCTCCCTACAACGCTGTTTTCTTGCTGGGATACGCTCCTTAAATTTCGTTTACAAAACGCCAATTGAGGCGTTTTTTTTGTATTCACCCTGTTTACAAACCGGTTTACATTTAACATTTTTGTATATAAAAATCAGGGATATAGACCAAAATGTAAATCGGCATTTTTAGTTGGTTTAAAATCATAGAATTAACTTTGTAATGAATTTAGCCAGAGCATCTGTTTAAATCTTCAAGTTTGCTGTATAGAGCGTGGAAAATTTATTTTTAAAACGATAAAAAATATGAAAAAGAATTGGATTTACTTAATCCTGTCGATGGCTGTTGTAGCGATGCCATTGACTTCGTGCGACGATGACGACGAACCCATCAACGACCCTTCTAAGGTGGAGGACCCACACGACCCCACTTCGGATGCCGACCAAGTGCCTGTTGAGGCCTTCGATGCTTTGGAATATTTGCAGGGTAGCCTCGTTGTGGTAGATAAGAATGGCGAAGTGGTGCGCAACGTTTATGGCACGGTGCTTGACGAATCACAGCCTACGGTGATTTCAGTGCCCGTTGCTGACTATGCAGCAGCCGAAGCAACCTTCCTCGGTTGGGTGGCTCCCGGTAAGGAAGCAACTCCAATGGATGGGGGTTACGACTACGCCCTGACTGATGCTGATGGCGCGGCGCAAGGTAGCGTTTCGTTCCGCGTCGCAACGGGCGAAGAGGGTTTGGTGGCACGCATGAGTGTTGCGCCCGGAACCGACCTTAAGCAAGTGAGCGAAGTGCGCTTCATTGATAGCGACTCTTGGCCTGAAAATTTCAATTATTCCAAATACGTTAAGGGCGAGGTTTACATCCTCAATGATTATAGCTTGAGATGGACAACGGACCAAACTGCTTGGGACAATTTCTTTGGTGTTGAAACAAAATGGGATTTCCGAGGTCGCGATTACGACCTTATGCCCTTCTATTGCATTCAAGGCAATACGTATGGCAAGGATGCCATCTTGATATGGCTTTCTCCCGACAAGGATAACGTAGGCGCTCATCCTTACGTAAAAGACTATGTAGAGCCCGAGGCCTATAAATACCTCCCCACCGTAGCCGAAGCGCAAAAGGTGCTTGATATCTACAACGACAACGTCCGCTCTTGGAACAAGATGTTGGAGGAGATGGATAAGAGAAACCTCTTGTGGAGCAGCAAAACGGGCATTTGGACAACTGGCAACGATGAGTTCCTGCTTGGCGAATATGATTCCGATAAGAAATTGATTAAATGCCTGGACCTTGACCAAAACGATGGAGATGGCGAGTTGGGTAGAATCTGTGACGTAAGATTAGATGACTATTACAGATACCGCTACTTGCGCATCCGTATCATTCCGGCAACTAAGTAATTGAGAACCTAAATTAAATTATTGAAATATGAAAAAGAATTGGTTGCATTTAATACTGGCGATGGCTTTTATAGCGATGCCTTTGACTTCGTGCGACAACGATGATGACGATGTGACAAAACCTGTGATTGACCAGCACGACCCTGAATCCGACGCTGACCAGGTGCCCGTTACCGGTTACAATGCGTTGGAATGGTTGCAGAGTTGTCTTGTCGTAGTTGATGAGAATGGTGAAGTGGTTCGCCGAATTTACGGTAAGCCCCTCGACGAATCTCAACCCACCGTGCTCTCTATCTCAGTCAGCAGCTTTGCAGATGCTGAAAAAATCTTCCTTGGTTGGGTAGCGCCCGGTAAGGAAGCTACCAAAGTGGAAGGCGGTTATGACTACCATCTCACCGATGCCAATGGCAATGCACAGGGTAGTGTTTCGCTCCGTGCCGTAGAAGGCGAAGATGGTGTGATTGCTCGCATGACGGTGGCTGAAGGTACCGACTTGAAGCTAGTGTCGGAAGTGAAATTCATCCATTATGAACTCTGGCCCGAAAATGCCGAATATCCCCGCTACAAAACGGGCGAAATGTACTTGATGGAAACGAAGCACTTATATTGGGGCCGTTTACAAGATGGAAGAAATTACCTTAAAGCTCAGACAAAAGAAGAAATATTCTATTGCATTCAGGGCAATCTCCCTGGAGAAGAAGGTATTCTGATTTGGATGGCTCCGGATTACAATGCTGATTTAACAAACGTGCCTGGACAGGCGTATATCGACACCAAAGCAACACAATACCTCCCCTCTGAGGCGCATGCTCAAAAAGTGCTTGACGTCTTCAATAAAATGGACAAGCGCAGCTGGGATTACATGTTGGAAAGAATGGATAAATTAGGTTTCCAGTGGAGTGCTCAATCGGGCGGTTTCACTACCGGTGACGATGAGTTCCTGCTCAACAGCTATCGTGATGGTGGTTTCTGGGGACCTCTCATCAAATGTTTGGACCTCGATAGCCGACCGGGTAAGATTACCGAAGTGATGGCAGATACGCCTATGAAATATAGGTATATGCACATTATCATCATTCCTGCTTCACGTTGGGAGTTGTTGATCTAATCATCCAATCTTTATGAATGTTAAGGTGGGTTCTGTTCATTAGCTTTGCAGGAAAATAGAAGTTTAACTGAGCTAATAAATAGAATCCACCTTTAAAGAATTTAATGAGAAATATGAAAAAGAATTGGTTTTATATACTCCTGTCGATGACCATCACAGCGGTGCCCTTGACTTCGTGCAACAGTGATGACGATGATATGCCCAAGACAGAAGATGGCCTGCACAACTCGGATTCGGATAAGGACCGTATAGAGATAACCGGTTACAATGCTTTGGAATGGTTGCAGGGTTGTCTTGTTGTAGTAGACGACGACGGCGAAATTTTTCGCAGAGTCTATGGTA
>JAZKYK010000074.1:0-17082 GCA_045612125.1 Alloprevotella sp. | reverse complement strand
TAACGAGTGTGTCTTTTATGACATGCACAATCGTAGCTGGCTTTTGGGGTAGGGCAAAGGCAACCGTAGCGCCCGTAAGCATAATTACCCACAAGGCGGTAAGGAGTTTACCAAAGCGACTAACGCCTATGCGCTCCGTGCGCTTCATTTCCTTGATGCGACGACGGATGAAGGAATTGTTGAACCCGTTGGCAATAATGGTGCAATCCTCCGAGGCTTCGCTTACGAGGAGGCATTGGTAGGCGTAGGCGTCTGTGCCTTGTTCAAGCACGAGACGGTCGGCTTCAAATTCGTGAAGGTCGCGTAGCATTTTGCGCACCATCCAAAGCACGGGGTTGAACCACATGAGGCGCGTGAGCAACTCAATCGCCCAAACGTCAATGTAATGTCGGCAAGCGATGTGGGCTTGTTCGTGAAGGATAAAGAGGTGCTCTTCATCGGGAGTGCGACCCATGGGCAAGAAGACGGTGCGCCCGAAGGAGAAGGGCGTTTGTATCCATGCGGCATGCAGAATATTGCCGTCGGAATGAGCATCCCCGTTCGCTTCTTTGCGCATCATGAGGCGCAAACGTACAAGGGGGATAATGATTGCAAGGAGCAAGACGACCGACACCGCGGGAATGGCGATGCAGAAGGCGGTGCGCAAGGTGTCTGCCGTGAGTGTGAGGACTACGGGGGCGTCCTCTTGACGTGTTTCCGTGGAGGGGATTACGGCATTTTGAGGTTGCTCAGGTAGTGACGAAACCGCTTCTTCCACTACCGCTTCGGGATGCAAGGCAAGGTAAGTGTTGGCTTCCTCCTGCGTCATCGTCATTACTTCAGGCACGTGTTTGCCTTCAACATAAGACTTCGCAAAGTAAGCGCCCACCTGCAACAGGCACACCATGGGAATGGCGAGCAAATAACTGCGCTGGAAGCGAAATGAGTGCCTCCGCGATAGGAAGAGGATATAGAATGCCCCAAGCAAAGCGGACACGAGCACAATGCTGGCGTAGGCGTAAAGTTGGGGGATAAGTGTGTGGAGCATAGGGAGAGGTTTGAGGGTTAAAGGGGGGTGGGTTTTCTAGAATTTCTAGAGCATCTAGAGTATCTAGATTTTCAAGATCATCTAGATTTATTTTTTACTCTCACTATTTATTTCCTCCAGCAGTTCCTGCAACTCCTCCTTACTCAGCTTTTCGCTCTTCACGAAGAAGGAGAGAAAGTTGCGGAGCGAACCGTGGAAGAGGGTGTCGCGCGTTTCGTGCATAAAACCGTTGATGTATTCCTCGCGTGAGAGTAGGGGACGGAACACGTGTGCCTTGCCGCGGCGCTCGGGAAATACGACTTCCTTGCGCGTCAGTACCTGCATCACGGTGAGCACCGTGGTGTAAGCAGGTTTCGGTTCACCCATCTCCTCAATCATTTCGCTCACCGTGGCTTCACCTTTCGCCCAAAGTATGTTCATCAATTGTAATTCGGCTTTCGTTAAACTTTTTTGCATTTGTTCTTTTCTTTAAATGATTGGTGATTGAAAAAGATCTAAGGTTTTCAATCTTTGAAGATTTTATAGGCCTTGGAACTTTTCGCTCAAACTCTCTTTTTTTTATTTTCTACGGCAAATATAGTAGGAAAAAATATGGTGCCAAAATATTCTACGATAAAAATAGTAGGAAACTACGATATTTATAGTATTTTAAGAAAAAAATAAAAAAGAGGACAAATGTTTCTGTGCATTTGTCCTCTTTTGAGTATAACTTCAAGCGTTATCGTTTGTCGTACATTTCGGCATAGTATTGTTCGTAGGCACCAGAAGTAATTCGGTTCATCCATTCCTCGTTTTCAAGATACCAACGTACTGTTTTTTCAATACCTTCTTCAAATTGTAATGAAGGTTCCCAACCGAGTTCGCGTTGCAATTTTGTAGAGTCGATAGCATAACGGAGATCGTGGCCCGCACGGTGGGTGACGTAGGTGATGAGTTTTTCAGAATGTCCTTCAGGATTTCCTAAAAGTCGGTCAACGGTACGGATGAGCACGTGGATGATGTCGATGTTCTTCCATTCGTTAAATCCACCGATATTATAGGTGTCGCCCGATTTGCCTTGATGGAAAATAAGGTCGATGGCCCGTGCATGATCCTCAACGTATAGCCAATCGCGTACGTTTTCGCCTTTACCATAAACGGGGAGAGGCTTGCCGTGTCGAATGTTATTGATGAAAAGCGGGATAAGCTTTTCTGGGAATTGGTAGGGGCCGTAATTGTTTGAACAATTCGTTACGATGGTGGGCATACCGTAAGTATCGTGGTAAGCGCGTACGAAGTGGTCGGAGCTGGCCTTTGATGCACTATAAGGCGAATGTGGATTATAGCTGGTTGTTTCGTAGAAGAAATCCTTGCCATAGGCCATGTGGTGCGTGCCCGAAGATGCTGTGGTAGAGAATGGAGGCTGAATACCTTCAGGATGGCTAAGTTCAAGGGCACCGTACACTTCGTCGGTAGAGATGTGGTAGAAGCGCTTGCCTTCGTAGCGTTCGGGTAAAGAATCCCAATAGGTGCGTGCAGCCTGGAGCAATGAAAGTGTGCCCATGACATTGGTGCGCGCAAAAGTAAAGGGATCCTTGATGCTGCGGTCAACGTGGCTTTCGGCTGCAAGGTGAATGACACCCGTAACAGCATGTTTCTTCATCAATTCACACATCTGTTCGTAATCGCAAATATCAGCACGAACAAAGGTGTAGTTTGGAGCATTCTCTATATCCTTGAGGTTTTCAAGATTACCAGCATAGGTGAGTTTGTCTAAATTGATAATCTTGTAGTTGGGATATTTATTGACAAAGAGTCGAACAACGTGGCTACCGATAAAGCCAGCGCCACCAGTGATGAGAATTGATTGCATCATTTGTAATAACAATTTTCAAGTCAACGAATAGACGAGATAGAATTCCTATAGCTTATGAATATAACGCATGTGTTGAAGTTCGTAAATGAGTACAAATAGACCAAGGGTGAGTTTGGTCTATTTGTTGACTCATGAATGCGTTATTCATTGACCTCAGGAAGGAAGTTGTAATCGCGAGAATAGCGGAGCATTTGCTCGTCGTAACCCTCGGTGTAGTCTAATTCTACCTTTGTGATATTTCCTGCTTCATCAAATGTGGGCTTATAAACGGGGTTGATGAATCCCTTATAAGGCGCGAGATCCAATTTGGCGTAACGTTCAAGAATTTCATTGTGAAGTTCAGCATCTACCTTTACTGCGTATGTTTCAACAAGGGCGCGTGCTGCATTGAAGTCGCCTGTACTCTTGATGCGTTGAATTTCGCGAAGCAATTGTCCGAAAAGTTCGCGGAGGGCTTCGTAGTCGTTAATTTTTACGTAAGTCTTGTCGTTGTTCTTGACGAGCTCTACAACATTGTTGGCTTTACCGTGTTCGTAAGCCCAACGTGCGATCAGTTGGCGATTGCGCATGTGTGCTTCCTCGATGGTAAATCCGGGTTTAATACGCACAAGCTGAGTCATCAAACCATTGAGCATGTATGTGTAGTATTGCGACTTATAGGCTTCGGCATCAGGTGTGAGTCCTAATTCCACCATTTTGGCATCAGCCACATAGTAAAGTCCGAAGAGGTCGGCACGTGCTTCTTCAATGGTAGAACTGTAGGCTTTGAGGGCTTCGCTATCAACGCCAGGTGCGAGTTTACCAGAACCATGGCCAAGGCATTCGTGAAGGTCTGTGTGAAGGTCATCGCAGAGGTGACCGTACTTGCTGATCAATTCGCGTGTGGCATCGTCAATCACAAATTCCTGATTCATGCCGCTACCTGCTGATGCTTGCGCATAGGCTGCTGTGAGGTTTGAAATAGTTACACTCTTAGAACCATAGTCACGGCGAACCCAATCTGAGTTAGGCAAGTTAATACCAATAGCCGTTGAAGGATAGAGGTCGCCACCTAAGATTGCGGCAGTAATAACCTTTGCAGAAACGCCTTTGCACTTTTCTTTCTTAAATTCATCGGCAATAGGCGCATGGTCTTCAAACCATTGTGCATTTTCGCTCATCTTTTCAGCACGAGCTGTGGCTGCTAAATTCTTATAATTAACCAAAGCCTCCCATGAAGCCTTCATGCCTAAGGGGTCGCCATAGCTTTCTGTAAAACCATTGACGAAGTCAACACTGCTCAACGTGTCCTGCAACCAAAGGATGCTGTAGTCATCGAAAGTGTGGAGGTCGCCGCTGTTGTAGTATTCAATGAGCTTATCAAGAACCTTGGCTTGACTTTCATTTTCAGCAAAAGGTTTTGCTTTTTCCAACCAATACACAATCTTTTCAATGGCTTGTCCGTAGAGTCCGCCAACCTTCCAAACGTTTTCGTAGAGTTTACCCTTTTCGTTCTCCATCAACTTGCTGTTCATGCCATACATGATGGGGCAGGGGTCGTTAGGCTTACGCATCTTGGCATAGAAAGCTTCAGCTTCTTTTTGGGTAACACCTTCGCCATAGTAGTTTGCGGCAGATGTCAGCACTAAGTCCTCGCCATCTGCTTGGTTCACGCGCATTGGCATGATTGAAGGATCGAAGATGATGGGGAAAACTTCGTCGCAGAGTTGGTCAACTGTTTGTCCTTCAGCAAGAGGCAACTTTGCGGCATCTACGCTTTTGAGGGCCTCACGGAAGAAGTCCTGTGAGAAATCGGCTTCGAATTTCTCACATCCGTAGTGGTGGTGAATACCATTTGAAAACCACACGCGCTTAAGGTAAGTGGTCATGTTTTTAAAGTCCTCAGTGTCGCGGTTGCCTTGATAGTCGGTATAAACTGTTTCGAGCATGCGACGAATGCGCAGGTTGTAGCGTCCGTTTTGGTCAAATAGAATATCGCGACCAGCCAACGATGCTTCGCTGAGGTAGTAAATCAATGTTTGCTGCTTCAAACTTAGGTCTTCAAAACCTTCTACTTGATAACGCAACATTTGGATATCGGCAAATTTTTCGTCCGAATAATTGAAGGCAGGTTCGCTCGCTTCAGGAGCGGTACATGCCGTGAGTGCTGAGGCTAAAAGCATAGTTGCAGCTATTTTTCTCATACGTGAATTATGTGTTTGTTAAACTTTAAATTTATTTGTCTTTCCAAAAATCAGGGAATAATGGCAATAGGAGCGAGAAAATTTCTAAACGTCCCACCAACATTAAGAATGAGCACATCCACAGTCCGATGTCGGGAATGGCATTCATGGCGTCGATCGGACCAATTTCATGGCCTATACCAGGACCAACATTGCTGAATGATGTGATGCTGAGGCTTAAGGCGTCAAGCATAGAATAATCAAGCGCCACAAACGTCATGGTACCTAACCCCAGAAGGGCAAAGCAGAGTGCGAAATAAACGAAAACCGTGCGTGTGACGTCGGTCGTGATGATTTTGTTGTTGATGCGCAAAGGAAATACTGCTTTAGGATGAAGCAATCGGCGAAATTCGCTAATGCCGAGTTTGTAGGCGGTGAGTACGCGTACGGCTTTGATGCCTCCACTTGTTGAACCAGCACAAGCACCCATGGCACTGATGAGTAGTGTGAGTATGAGCAAACACGGGTGCCATTGATTAAAGTCGGCTGTTACAAACCCTGTGGTTGAAATCAAAGCAACCGTAGTAAAGGTGGAGTCTCTAAACGCTGTGGCGAATTGCTCGCCATTCACGCAAAGTGTAGTGCCTATGGATAGGGTGCAGAAAAGGATGATAAAAACGAAGAAGCGTAGTTCGCCATCCTTCCAAACTTCACGAAACTGGCGCTTTATGAAGAACATATAGACGAGGGTGAAGTTCACACTTGATATGAACATGAAGGCAATCGCAATCCATTCAATGTTGGGGTTGTTGAAATAAGCTAAGCTGTCTTGGTGTGTGGAGAACCCTCCTGTCGCAACAGTTGATAAGCCATGATTAATGGCATCAAAAAAATCCATACCAGCAAAATGGTAACTCGCTGTGCATGATATAGAGAGGAGCACATAGAGGCTCCAAAGCCAGCGGGCTGTGGTAGTGATTTTAGGATGTAGTTTCCCTATTTTTAAACCTGTTGACTCGGCAGAAAATAATTGTTGGTCGCCAGAACCCAAGGTGGGCAGAAAAGCTACTGTGAAAAAGACAATCCCCATTCCCCCGATCCAATGCATCAAACTGCGCCACCATAGTATGGAGTGGGGCAGTGTGTCGATATTTGTGAAAACACTGGCGCCTGTTGTGGTGAATCCCGACATGGCTTCAAAGAATGCCTGTGCCACATTGGTTAGGTGTCCGCCAAAAAGGAAAGGAAGCATGCCTATGATAGAATAAATCAGCCATGTGGATGAGAGGATCAGAAATCCGTCGCGGCGTCCTAATTTATTGACAGCACCACGTCCCATGTATTTAAATCCAATCCCTAAAGCGATGGTGAGGAAGATGGGAATACCAAAGGTGAAGTAATTGGTTTCTTCATAGAAGATGCCAACTCCAAGCGCAGTGAAAAGCAAGAATGCTTCAAGGAACAAGAGTGTTCCTACAACTTGCGATAATAAGCGGAAATTAATCATAATCGTTTGAGATTATCCCAATAAATCACCGATGAAGGAACGCGTTGAGAAGAATTTTTCCAATTTGTGAATCCCATCTTCAATGCAGAAGGCTACCACTTTATCGCCTTCCTGTAATTGTGTGTTCCCGTTAATGAGTTCGCATTTGCCATTGCGTACAAATCCGCCTAAAGTGGTGTTGGGTGGCAGGTGTAAATCGCGCACCAGGTGCTTAGTCACCTTACTACCTTTGTGTACTTTAATTTCAGCCACATCGGCATTGGCGATGGTTAACGATTTTAATGACTCAACATCGGCTTTCAGAAGCATTTGGTAGATATGGCTGGCGGCAAAAGTTTTTTTGTTGATGATTGTGCCAATTTCCAAACTCTCGGCCATACTGATGTAGTCGGAGTTTTCAACCATAGCCACAGTTTTTTGTACCCCCATTCGTTTAGCAGCCAGGCAAGCCAGGATGTTTGTTTCTGCATTTTCAGTTGTTGCTACGAATGCTTGTGTGTGGGCAATGTTCTCGTCCTGTAACAATCCAATGTCGCGCCCATCTGCTTGCAACAGCGTTAACCGACCGTTGTCAATGTCGTCGATAAACATATCTGCCAATTCTTCCACCCTTACGGGGTCTGTCTCAAATACTTTGATGTTGACGTGCTTAGGTAGGTTTTTGATGGTGTGGATTGCGGTTGAACTGCCGCCTAAAAGCATGACGTTTTTAACTTCCTTGTAACCAACCTTTCCTGCCACTTCTTTGATAAATTCAATGTGTTCGGGCATGGTCATGAAGTAAACAATGTCGCCTGGAGTGATGGTGGTGTTGCCGCGGGGAATAATAGTTTCGTTGCCATGTTTCAGGGCTACGATGATATAAGGCGTGGCGGGTCGGCAAAAATCCTTGAGTTGGAGGTTTGCAATTTGCGAATTATCTCTGATCTTGACGCCGAGAATAATGAGTTGTCCGTTTTGAAATTCCCACCATTGGCGCACCCATGAACGGTTGAGGTCATGACTAATTTCAAGGCCCGCCAGCATTTCTGGATATACCAACGAGTTGATGCCCACGCCCTTGAAGAACTGGCAAAACTCCGTTGTGACATATTCGCTGTTGTCCACGCGCGCCACGGTTTTCTTGGCGCCAAGCCTACTGGCCAACATGCATGAAGTTAAGTTACGCGCCTCGTCGGGGGTAACACCAATGAAAAGATCGGCTTTCCCCGCATCGGCATTGCGCAAATCGTTGATGCTTGTAGGCGATGCCACAAGTGTCATGATGTCCATATTGGCATTTAGTCCTTCAAGTTTTTTAGGGCTTTCGTCCAATATTGTTATTTTGTGCTGTTCTCGAGCCAACAGGCGTGCTAAGTGTGTACCTACGGCTCCAGCTCCAGCGATGATGATGTTCATATCGGTTTAGGGATTAGTAAGCTTTGAAGTGATGAACCCCACGACTTACTTGATTTTTTCCAAAGCTTCAACCATGCTTTCCGTGTTCATGCGGCACAACTTGTAAAGCTCAGGAACAGAACCATGTTCAATAAATTTGTCGGGAATACCAATGCGGATAACACGAGGCGTTAATCCCTTGTCGGCAAACCATTCGAGAACGGCACTACCCATACCACCCTGCAAGCATCCGTCCTCAACCGTAATGATACGCTTGAATTTGCTGCCGATTTCAGAAAGCATAGCCTCGTCTAAGGGTTTGAGGAAACGCAAATCGTAGTGAGCAACGGTCGTGTCGGGGTGTTTTTCTTCAAATAGTTTTATGGCATCAGCCGCAAGGTTTCCGATAGGTCCTAATGTTAAAACCGCAATGTCATTGCCCTGCTTCAAGCAACGGCCTTTGCCAACTTCAACACTTTCCAATGGGCAACGCCAATCCACCAATCTACCACCACCACGTGGATATCGAATGACGAAAGTACCATGTCCGGGTTGTTGGGCTGTGAACATTAGTCGGCGAAGTTCGTGTTCATCGTAGGGTGAAGCAATAGTTACGTTAGGCACCGCTCTAAGTGAAGCCAAATCAAATGCACCATGGTGTGTTGGTCCATCTTCACCAACAATACCGGCACGGTCCAAACAAATCACAAGGTCTAAGTTTAAAAGTGCCGCATCGTGAATAATATTGTCGTAGGCACGCTGAGCAAATGAGGAATAGATGTTGCAGAAAGGCATTAATCCCTCCTTAGCCATACCTGCCGAGAAGGTCACGGCATGTCCTTCAGCAATTCCCACGTCAAAGGTGCGCTCAGGCATGGCTTTCATCATGATGTTCATGGAGCATCCTGTTGGCATCGCTGGCGTAACCCCAACAATCTTTGGGTTTTGCTGTGCCAGTTCCAAAAGTGTTTCACCAAAGACATCCTGGAATCGGGGTGGTTTGCCCTCGGTGTTTTCTTTTAATCGTTCGCCATCTTCAGCATCAAACAATCCAGGTGCATGCCACACCGTAGGATTTTTTTCAGCGGCCTTAAATCCTCTTCCCTTAACGGTGTGCAGATGTAAGAGTTTTGGCCCCTTCATATCCTTAATTTCCTGAAGTGCTTTGACCAAGGCGATGACATCGTGTCCATCGGTGGGACCGAAGTAGCGAATGTTCATGCCTTCAAAAACGTTTTGTTGATTGGTGAGCAACGACTTTAGGGAGTTATTGAAACGAAGTATGCTGCGGCGACGTTTTTCATCAAGCCAGCCCCAATCCATCATTTTTTGAGCGATTTTAAATCGGATGCGGTTGTACAATCCGCTCGTTTGCAATTGCATGAGGTAGTGTTTCATGCCTCCCACGGCGCGGTCGATACTCATGTTGTTGTCGTTCAAAACGATGAGCATGTTGTTGGGTGTGTCCGACGTGTTGTTCAGCCCTTCAAAAGCCAAACCGCCACTCATGGCGCCATCGCCAATCACTGCCACCACCTTTTTCTTGGGTTCGTTAAGTTGCAAAGCCGCTGTAGCCATCCCCAATGCAGCCGATATGGAGTTGGATGCATGACCACAAGCGAATGTGTCGTATTCGCTTTCTTGAGGTGAGGGGAAAGGTTTGATGCCGCCTAATTTACGATTACTTGCAAAGCGCTGGCGACGGCCTGTTAAAATTTTATGTCCGTAAGCTTGGTGGCCAACGTCCCACACGATGCGGTCGTAAGGGGTGTTGTAAACGTAGTGTAAAGCTACGGTGAGTTCAATGGTGCCCAAGCTTGATGCTAAATGCCCTGGATTAGAAGAGAGGGCATTCCATATAAAGTTACGCAATTCTTGGCACAAAGCAGGTAACTGCTCAATGTCCAATTTGCGCAGATCATCAGGATGAATGACTTTTGATAATAACGAATATTCTGTTGTTTCGCTCATAACTGAAGAATTTATGAAATTATGTGCACACCACGAGAACCATAATGGCGGTTGAGACGGGCGGCAGCATAAAGGTCATGAAATCTGTGTGTTTTATCTCAATTTGCAAAGTTACGGAAATATAGTTAAATTTTTGTCATGAAAACCCTTCTTCTTTTTGTACAAAACGAAAATCTTTCTCGTTTTTTTGTGAATCAACAACGTGAACATACAAAAAACAATCAAATCCTTAGGGCATTCAAGGGAAAACTCCCTCTTTGAAGTGCATCTAAAGATTTGATTGTTTTTTTTGTTGAGCTCTTATGTTTTAGCTTATCCGTTAATCATCACTGATTCAGCAGCCTGTGTTTTCTTTTCAAGAACAATAGCATCGATTACGGCAACGGCGGTAATGTTTACGATGTCTCGAACAGAGCTGTCGAAGTCGGTAAAGTGTACGGGTTTATTCAATCCCATTTGGATGGGGCCAATCACTTCGCAATCGTCCGACATGCCCTTGATCATCTTATAACTGCTGTTAGCTGATGAAAGGTTAGGGAAGAGTAAGGTGTTGACATCAAGACCCTTAAGACGGGTGAAGGGGTAGCGATCGTCGCGCAACTCCTTGTCGAAAGCGAAGTTTAATTGCATTTCGCCATCAATGGCGAGGTCTGGATATTCTGAGTGCATTCTATCCACCACTTTGTGAACCATCGTTGGAGAGCCCACACTGTCAGTGCCGAAGTTTGAATATGAAATCATGGCAATGGCTGGCGTGCGGTTAAAGAATCTTACGGTTTTAGCCGCGAGCTTTGCCAAGTCATAGAGCGATTCTTCATTGGGGTGTCGATTAATCAAAGTATCGGCAATGAAGTAAAGACCCTTCTTTGAATTAACGATGTGCATGGTGCCGAAGTGGTTGAATCCGGGTTGGATGCCAATTACCTCGTGAGCCACCTTGATGGTGTTTGAATATTTGGTGTACAAACCTGTGATGAATGCATCGGCATCACCCATTTCCACCATCATCATACCGAAATAGTTGCGTTCGTACATCTTGTCGATCGCTTCCTGAAGGGTGTAGCCGGCACGTTGCTTTTTCTCTGCCAATACCTTAGCATAGCGCATACGCATGGGTGCTGCTTTTGCTTCGTCGCGAAGGTTGAGTATTTCAACGCCATTCAAATCCAGATCCATTTCAGCTGCAATTTGTCGGATTTGCACATCGTTGCCCAAAAGAATAGGGTGGCAAATACCTTCCTGGAATGCTTTTACGGCAGCTTCGAGCATTTTGGGGTGCGTTCCTTCTGCGTAAACCACGCGTTTGGGCGAGAGTCGTGCTGTGTCGTGCAGGTTTTGCGTGAGCTTTGTTTCTTGTCCCATAAGTTCGCGCAGCTGTTGGCGATAAGCACGCCAGTCCGTGATTTGCTTGCGTGCCACACCACTTTCCATGGCAGCCTTTGCCACAGCCATTGAAACGTCTGTAATCAAACGTGGGTCAACGGGTTTGGGGATGAAGTAGTCAGGACCAAAGGTGAAGTTGCGCACCTGATATGCACGGTTCACGATGTCGGGCACTGGGCGACGTGCTAAGTCAGCAATGGCGCGAACGGCAGCCATTTTCATTTCTTCGTTAATGGCAGAGGCAGCCGTGTCGAGTGCTCCACGGAAAATATAGGGGAACCCGATCACGTTGTTGATTTGGTTGGGATAGTCGGTGCGTCCTGTGCTCATGAGCACATCGGGGCGGGCATCCATTGCATCTTCGTATGAGATTTCGGGCACGGGGTTTGCCAAAGCAAAGATGATGGGCTTTTCGGCCATAGAGCGCACCATGTCCTTCGTGAGTACGTTTCCTTTTGAAAGTCCCACAAACACATCTGCGCCAACAACTGCTTCGGCCAGCGTGTGAATGTCTGTGCGCGAGGTGGCAAATTCCAACTTTTGTTCATTCAGTCCGGGGCGATCTTTAGCGATAACCCCCTTAGAGTCGAGCATCACGATGTTTTCGTGTTTTGCGCCAAACGCACAATAGAGCTTGGTGCACGAAATGGCTGCAGCACCCGCGCCGTTAACCACGATCTTTGCATCTTCAATCTTCTTGCCTGCTACCAGGAGTGCATTGATCAATCCTGCGCACGAGATGATGGCTGTGCCGTGTTGGTCGTCGTGCATCACGGGGATGTCCAACTCTTCCTTTAAGCGGCGTTCAATTTCAAAACATTCGGGGGCTTTGATATCTTCTAAGTTAATACCGCCAAACGTAGGCGCAATGGCTTTAACGGCTTGTATGAATTTCTCGGGATCTTTTTCGTTCACTTCAATGTCAAACGCATCCACACCTGCATAAATCTTGAAAAGCAAACTTTTACCTTCCATAACGGGCTTTCCGCTCACAGCGCCAATGTCGCCTAAGCCAAGCACGGCCGTACCGTTTGAAATTACGGCAACCAGGTTGCCTTTGTTGGTGTACTTATATGCATCGTCGGGATTGTTTTGAATTTCCAAACAAGGCTCAGCCACGCCTGGCGAGTAAGCCAGCGAGAGGTCGGTTTGCGTGCGGTAGGGTTTTGTGGGAACAATTTCAATCTTACCCGGTTTGCCTTGCGCGTGATACGCCAAAGCAGCTTCTTTAGTTATCGTAGCCATATTTTATATGTTAATAGTTTAGTGCATGGTGCAAAAATACGATTTTTCATGCTTTCTTCATGTCGTTCGCCCATTTTTTCCCTAAAAAGCCCATGTTTTTATAATCTTTTCACACAGCTTTACTCTGTGTTTTCAATATTTTTGTACCTTTGCTATGTTATTAAGCGGCAAAACGATCTTTTTCTTGGAGCGCCCCCCGATGGCATTGCCCCATGAGCGAATGTTTTATCGCTTGTCCTCACGCTTAAATAATGAAAACTTCTTCCGATCTGCAACTTCATCGCATTCGCATACTGTGTTCAGCCATGCAGTTATTTATGGACCGTGGCATAAAGGATGTCACGATGGACGAAGTGTCGCATTATTTGAAAATGTCAAAGCGAACGCTTTACGAGCTTTTTGAAAATAAAGAAGCCTTGTTGCTTGAAGGCATAAAATATAAGGAGCAGCAGAGCACGCAACTCAACCAGGAATTCAGTAAAACAGCCAAAAATATCCTGGAAGTCATACTGTATGATTTGGAACTGAAATTATCAGCTCTCGATCGGGTGAATCCCAATTTCTTCAGCGATTTGCATAAGTACCCTAAGGTTCAGGAGTATCTCGACCAAACGGAGAATATACGCCGCGAAAAGGCTACGCTTGCCCTGAAACAGGGCATCAAGGAAGGCGTGTTCAGGCCCGATATTGAGGTGTCTTTGGTGATCGCTACACTGATGCATCTGCAGCAAATTGCTTTAAAAAACGAGGCGCTCGACCGCTATTCCAGAAAGGAAGTGTTCCTAAACACTATATTTATATATATGCGTGGCATTGCCACCGACCGGGGGCTTGAAATGATGAATAACTTCTGCAAGCTCCACCCCGGCCAATCTCAAATTTAAGAAAACCACTATTTTTTATTAAAAATAATACCAAACATGAAACCTACTCTCTTTCTCCTCGCTGCAGGTATGGGTAGCCGCTACGGCGGTTTGAAGCAGCTTGACAAGCTCGGTCCTAATGGCGAAACCATTATGGACTACAGTATCTACGACGCAATCAATGCTGGCTTCGGCAAGCTCGTTTTTGTGATTCGTAAGGATTTCGAACAAGACTTCCGCGACATCGTGCTCAAGAAGTACGAAAGCAAGATCCCTTGCGAACTCGTGTTCCAGGCGCTTGATGCACTTCCTGAAGGCTTCACATGTCCTGCTGACCGTCAAAAGCCTTGGGGTACAAACCACGCTGTTATGATGGGTAAGGACGTGATCAAGGAACCCTTTGCAGTGTTGAACTGCGACGACTTCTACGATCGCGACGCATTCCAGGTTATGGGTAAGTTCCTCTCTGAACTCCCCGAAGGTTCTACAGGCAAGTATGCAATGGTTGGTTTCCGCGTGGGCAACACACTCTCTGAATCAGGTACAGTGAGCCGTGGTGTTTGCGAAAAGAACGAACAAAACCTCCTTACTTCAGTTGTTGAACGCACTAAGATTCAGCGCTTCGACGGTGTTGTTAAGTACCAAGACGATAATGGCGAATGGGTAGCTATCTCAGACAATACACCCGTTTCAATGAATTTCTGGGGCTTCACACCCGACTACTTCCAACATTCAGTAGAATACTTCAAGGAATTCCTTGCTGATCCTAAGAATATGGAAAACCTCAAGAGCGAATTCTTCATTCCTCTTATGGTGGATAAGCTCATCAACGATGGTACTGCTACTTGCGAAGTGCTCGATACTACTTCACAGTGGTTCGGTGTAACATATCCCGAAGACCGCCCCGAAGTTGTAGCACGCTTTGCTAAGCTCGGCGAAGATGGTGTTTACCCAGCAAATATGTTCTAAAACAGAATGTTATAAAGGTAGAAGTGCAACAAAATTCATTTTTTGTTGCACTTTTGTCTTGACATTCTAACTTATTGACGAGGCGCAACGTGCAGGCGCAATTCTTTTATTGGTGTCCGCTAAACACTTTCAAACTTCTAAATATCAAGTCGTTTAAATCGTGTAAGCCCCTATGTTTGTTGCCCCCCCCGGAAGGGAATAAAGCTATTAGCCCAGGGCTGTGAGCTTATTGGTCTTTCAGACCGTCGCCCCTAAAAGCATGCCGTACACCAATATGTTTTTTTATCAAACATCAATGTATAACTAATTTAACAAACTATTTTTATGAGGAAATTTTTACTTGTTCCCTTAATGTTGTGCGGAATGCTTGCAATAAATGCACAACCGCTCAGCAAACTTCAAAAGTTGAGTGCAAAAACTGCAACTGAAGAAGTTGTGAAAGCGCAACTCCCGCTGACGAATATTCAAGAATCTTCATTGCAGATGTCCGTCAAGAAGTCGCGCGCAAGTTTGGAAGAGTATGCCGTAAAACCCAAGGTGCTGAGCAATAACGACGTGTCAGGAAGCGTCTATTATGCCCCATTGGACTTTGCAAATACAATGAGTGTTGCCACGTACTACTCTGCAGATATGGCAGCACGCTTTTCGGGCAATAAGATTGCTTCTGTCCATTCTGTCGTTGGAAATGGTGTAAAGACTGCTACGCTCTGGATTAGAAAGTCAATCAATGGAGAAAACCTTTGGGAAACAACCGTCACCGAAATCACGCCCAACAAACTATTTTCTGTAGGTTGCGACTACACAATCGACGGCGAAGCATTCTTCTTGGGTTACACCATAAACGGCGATTTCACTCAAGCCAATCTGTTCTTCACTGAAAATAGCGGAGGCCTCTCAATGATCGTGGCAGACGAAAGCGGCACCTGGATGGATTACTCTGGAAACGGCAGCGCCTATTTCGTTTGTGAAACCGAAGGCGATGCAGGATTGCTTCAGCACGACGTAGCTTTCACCGACATCTCATTCTCCGACCGCGCCATGGTTGGAACGGACCACGCCGTCATAGGCCAACTCATCAACTATGGTTCTTACCCCGTTGTTTCGTTTAAGACAAAGGTCGTGATCGACGACACAGAAATCGTTAGCGAACACAATGTTGACACAACGCTCCACAAAGGCCTCATTGATTTCTCCATCCCCGTAACCACACCAACAACCCAAGGTCGATACCTCAGAGAGGTTCAGGTCATTGAAGTAAACGGCTCTGCCGACGGTTACCCCTCAGACAACAGAGTTGCTACCCAACTCATTGCCCTAAGCGAATCCTACCCCCGCAAGCTGGTGATGGAAGAATTCACTGGCACATGGTGCGGCTGGTGCCCACGCGGCATGGCTGCCATTGAAAA
The DNA here is from genome assembly GCA_045612125.1 of Alloprevotella sp. Taxonomy (GTDB): domain Bacteria; phylum Bacteroidota; class Bacteroidia; order Bacteroidales; family Bacteroidaceae; genus Alloprevotella. Next base: position 1,317 of record JAZKYK010000074.1, on the reverse strand, counting down.
ATTGCAAGCGGATTACCCTGAAGATTTCATTGCCATCGGCGTGCACGCAGGCGACGCTTTTGAATCCGAAACCTACGCTCCCTTTGTCAACACTGTGGCGGGGTTCCCCTCAGCATCCGTTAACCGCCTTGTTGAGGCCGACCCCTATTACGGACTGAGCGACGCCAACTACGGCATCAAGACACTCGTTGAGTCGGTAAAGCAACTGCCTACCGAAGCGCAAATAGGGGTGAGCAGCAAATTGTCGGCCGACAAGAAAGAAATTGAGATTTCATCATACTCAAGATTCAATATCTCAATAAGCGACCTCACTTCCTACGTCATTGCTTACGTCCTGCTTGAAGACGGACTCATGGGCGTGCAGACGAACTACTATTCAAAAGCAATGTCCAGCCAAACGGGATATACCGAAGCCGACCTCCCTTCAGAATTGCGCACCTATTACAACAAGAGCGACAAGTTCCTTGCCACGTTCAATGATGTGGCGCGCGCCGTCTATGACGTATGGGGCATTGAAGGCAGTTTGAGTGGTGCCGTACAGAGCGGAAAGGCTAAGGCGCATACCTACACAATCCCAGTGCCCAGCAGCATCAAGAATCTTGACAACGCGTCTGTCGTGGCTCTCTTAATAGACAGTTACTCGGGCGAAATCATCGCTGCTGAAAAGGCTAAGCTCGGCGAAGAAAAGCTCACGGCAATTGGTGCTCCCACTGTGAGTCAGATGAATGCCAGCATCGCTGCCACTGAAGGCGCAGTGCTCGTTACGGCTACTAACGCTACAGCAAAGGTGTATGCCATCGACGGCAAGTTGCTCGCTACGCACAGCGTCAGCGGCACCGTAGCAATCCCCACAAACGGATGGAGCGGCACAGTCATCGTACGCGTTGAAAACGGCAACGACGTAGTGGTGAAGAAGATTAATCTTTAATCCCCATAAAAAAATGAGCAGGAGGAAAACGAATTGATGTTTTTCTCCTGCTTTTTTTATGTATCCAGAACTTACAACTTAAACTTGTAAATGGCGTGGAGCATGACGTAGCTGTGGAAGGTTTCGGTGCGGCTGAATTGGCGGGTGCCCGTACCTACGTTGCTGCTTTCGGATGTCTTTTGGCGGAGCAAGTCAACGGCTTCTAATTGCAAGGTGAGCGCCTTGTCCTTCAGGAAGGATTGTGAGAGGGTGGCGTTGATGAGCCATTGGTCGTGGTTGAGCAGGGCGTCGTCATAGCCCGTTCGGGTGTAGTAAATGAAGTTCGAGTGGATGCTCATGCCGAAGGGGAGGTTGACTTGCGGAGAGAGGTTCACCTCGTAGGTATGTCC
>JAZKYK010000073.1:0-10772 GCA_045612125.1 Alloprevotella sp. | reverse complement strand
CAGCAAAGGTTGCTTGGTCTCCTGATTTTAATGAATTCGGCTTGTGGTCGGCTTACACATTTAATAATGCTCGCATTGGTTTGGCTTGCAACGGCATGTATTTGTATAAAGAAGACGGTAAGTGGGTGATTTCTTATATCCAGGAATTTGCCTTCCCTAAACTTCCCGAGCCTACAATCATCGGACCGTTTAAGTTTCACGAAAGTCTGATTCGCTATTTGCAAAACAACGATTGGTTGTATAAACCGAAGTTCAAGTGGGTGTTGGATGTAGAAGAAGAGGAGGAGTAGAGTACATTTTATAGAGTATAACTAACAGAGTACAACTGCCATGCGGTAATTCTGCGTCACTACACAATTATATTTTGCTATAAAAACAAAAGAACATAATGCTTTGCGTCCTTTGCGCCTTTGCGTGAGAATAAAAATATGCTCTTATGTCAAAACAAGAAATATAGCGCCTTCCTATCATCTGCGGAGACGCCATGGTATGACGTCTCTACGTTCATACTTATAAAATTCTAATCTGGCAATTATGAAACACATCTTTAAACTCATCCTGACCACCCTGCTGGTCATCCTCTTCCTCCTTCTCGCTTCGTGGTTTTACCGCATCATTGTCTTGATGCTGCTTGCTCGCGTATGGCGCAAGCGCATTAAGGAAGTGCGTCCGTGGGCTTTTAAGGTGGCGATGTGGGCGATGGTCGTGGGGTTGTTTGTTACCCTTCCTCGTTATCGTTACGACACCAGCGACCGCGTACGCCTGATTTATCAAGATAAGGAGGGGAATCCTAAACTTCCACCCCTGACGCATTGGGCATTTAACGCGATTTTTCCCGAGGAGGAAATCTGCAATGCGGGAATCATTGGTGGGGCATTATTGCCCGACATTGTTCCCATAGGCGGTAGGATCATGAAGGATTTCCGTCGCGACTTATGGCAGGGGAAACTCCTTAATTTCTACGTACCTTATAGCAATTTGAATTGGAGTTTGAACTTCCCCATGTCGGGCACTACGGCGCAGTTGTTTCGCGAGGCAGGCGTGGATAACGAGCAGTCGGTTTACGTCATCCGCCCCAAGGATTTTGATGAGGAAAAGGCGTATCCCGTTGTGTTTTTCATGCATGGTTATTTGGGAAATTGGAAACTCTATAACGGTGTCCTAAAGGAGCTTGACGACTGCATTGTCATGGGAGTCGGCACACACGACCTTTCGGGGATTTTCTCGCATAAGGACATTTCCGAACTCTTTACCCGCCAACTTCCTTTTCTTGAGAAATTGGGCATGAAGGCTGACAAAGAAAATCTGCACATCATCGGACTTTCCAATGGCGGTAGCGCGGTGAACGTGGCCTACAACAGTTTCTCGCGTAAGTTTAAAACCATCACTTTCATCTCTACGGGTATTCATCAAACTCATCCCATTCGCAGTAAGGTATTGCTCATTGGTGGCGGCAAGGATGCGTCCTCAGGTTCTATGCCCAGTGCTTACAACCGCTTGAAGCGTAATGGTACTAAGGTCGATAAGTATTGGCAGGATGATGAAGGACATTTCATCTTTGTCAACGATCGCAATGAGATTGTAGATTTTCTGAATAGAAACATCACAAACAACAACTAAGTAACGCTAAAAAAATAACAAAAACTTCAAACGCCATGATTATTCATTACAACTTCTATTGTCCCAATTGCAGAGAATTTCATTTGGATTTAAGTGAAGGCACCATGTGTTTCGGTAGCGATGCTATTTATCGAAACTATAAGTGTGACAAATGTAAAATTGTGAAAGATTTATGCCAACATGATTCTCACACCTGCCAATGTGGAAATGAAATGATTTTATGGGACGAAAAATGCCTAAGATGCGGAACGCCCATGAACAAAACAGAGAATGGCATTTGTGATATCATGTAAATGAAAACCACCCAAAATGATACAGATATAAAGAGACTCATAGGTAAAAAACTCGGCTAAAAACACCGATTTACCTGTAAAGCAAATGAGTAGAGTCCACCAACAAAAAAAAGCAAGCGCCCCGCAAAGGGTTCGCTTGCTTTTTTGTTTCAGTGCCATACAAAAATTATTGCTGGCCGACAAACACCGATAACTCTCCAAATATGAAGTCGTTTGAAACGTACAAGTCTCCACGTATCACGAGTATCACAAGGATTTTGGGAATAACATCTACACTCTATTAAACGATACGCGCAAATACCCGTGATTCGCTGGAGCCAAACTTGCAGCAAGAATAAAGTCCTATTTTATTTTTTTCACGCGGAAATCGCGGAAACCATGCGGAGCAGTAGGTGTTTAGCGATAGAGGTTATAGGAGCGATAGGATTTGATGGGATGACGGACCGACACGGGGATCGGTACGATTTGTACGTTGACCCATGACGGGCCGACACGGGGATCGGCCCCTACAACTCTCATAACCTCTTAACGAGGCATAGCCTCCTCTTAACGAGCCGAAGGCTCTCTCTAAACTCTAAACTCTCATCTCTAAACACTCAACTCTAAACTCTCATCTCCAAACGTTAGTTCGAGTAAACAGCAAACCGCACGGTAGTTTTACCCTGTACATTAAAAGATATAATTCTTGAAATGGTTTTATTCAATCTTGACCAAAAAATCAGTCAATGATATATTTTCATTGTTTTATATAATACATCATTACTCAATTCTCATCATATCAGCTAACTGAACAAAATAGTCATTAGACCAAATATCCAACTCTTTAGGATTACGTACAAAAGGAAGAACATCCGCTTTTACTTGCTTAATATCAGCGGTAAAAAGGCGTTCCTTGAGCTTATCTTTGAATAATTCAGGAGTAACATCTTCGTTGTTGAACTGTTTGCATCTTTCTGCTAAATGTGCAAAATCAAGTGGTACATTATGACGAACATACCACTCAAAGTCATACCAGTCACGGCCCTTAACTCTATTTTTCCATGCACGATAAACAAGCGCGTGCATCTTGCCAGCAAACAAATCGGGCAAGGTGAAGCAACGAGTCATGAATGAATGTGGCTGCAACAACAGCTTCTGTTCAGTCTTGAAATTCAAAGGAGGACAAGTATCAACCTCTATCTTGATTTTTATAGATTTCTCTGTTTGAAACGTGACATCATATACATCAGTATTGTCCTTTAGAAAAGCAGACTCCACCTTGCCGAAGTTTTTCTTGTCCTTTTTCTTTATTTCAACTTCACGCCCCACCAATGCAAATGCATCTACAATGGGTTGAAAATATTTACAGAAATCAAACGCATCATCTTGGGTAAGCAGAGAAAAGTCCATATCTTCACTAAAGCGTTGCAACCCGTGAAATATTCTTAAACAAGTACCGCCATAGAATGCTGCGGATTCAAAAAATCCACCGTTATACAAACCTGCAAGAATCATCTGTTGGTTTACTTCAAAAATAGCGTTTCGTTTATTTTGCTCTGTCGTCAGATCATAACGTGACAACATGCTATCGTAAATTTCATTCTTCATCGTCTGAGAAACTTTAATACGGTTGCAATGGAATCAGCTTTTTTGCCAACCTTAATATACGCTTCAAAAATAGTGGCGTCAAACTTATAGAAGTCATCCATATCCATACGGATATCATGTTCAAGATAGTTTTCCACATCCTTCATATAGCGAAGATTGACCTTGGAAGAGTTTGCTATCAAGTCGCATAAAGCCTTTTCAGGAGAAGCGATCAAGAAAGCATATTCGCCCTTAACGATACTTCTTACGCCAACAGAGAAAGCGTCTCGGGAAATATACTTGTAATCATAAATTCCTATAGGAGTTTGAAAATTTCTGGAGTGCTTTACCGTCATAGACTGATGCATATACACCGCCTCAGGAATCAAACCATAATATCGTAAGGCAGTTGACATAGAGACGTATGAAGGTGCATAAAGATGATTTGCGATCAGTTCACCTGAAAGCATCTTTCCTGAATGTTCAGGGTTTACCACATAGACCCCTCGCTTCAATCTTATTATATACCCATTCTTCTCAAGCCAAACGACCTTCTTTTCTGCCGACTTGAGTTCAGGATATAACGATTCGATGATTGAAGTCGTTATGGGAATGCTGCCTATTTCTCTTAATTGTCTATTCATATCGCAAATATAGCAACATTTTGAACACTAAAAGAAACAATCGTTCCTTTTCTGTTCGAATATTATCTATTTTTTACATTTTTCCTAAGAAAGACGACCGTTTTCTCATATTTTGTGAAGCTTTGCGCCTTTGCGTGAGATACATTAAGGACGACGGGCCGACACGGGGATCGGTACGATTTGTACGTTGACCCATGACGGGCCGACACGGGGATCGGCCCCTACAACTCTCATAACCTCTTAACGGACCTTTAGGTCCCTCTTAACAAGGCGTAGCCTCCTCTTAACGAGCCGAAGGCTCTTCTCTCATCTCTAAACACTCATCTCTAAACTCTCAACTCTCAACTCTAAACTTTCAACTCTAAACTTTCAACGGACTCACCAACAAAAAAAGCAAGCGCCCCCGCAAAGGGTTTGCTTGCTTTTTTGTTCCAGTTTGAACTACTTTAAGTTCGTTCTTATTTTTTGTAGATAGCCATTAAGGCGGTCCTCGTCCTTTTGGTCAATAATTTCAAGTAGTTCTTTCAGTTCTGTGCGTATCTTCTCAACCTGCCCACCCGTTCGGGGATTGAAAAGAATTTCGCGCAAGAGGCAATCATCCTCGCCCAGCACACCGCGGGCTATCTGCATGTGGCGCTTAAAGGTGGTGCCTGGTGCATCCTGATGCTTCATTATTGCGGCAAAAACGAAAGTTGAAACGAAAGGAACACTCAAAGAATAGGCCATGGTTTCGTCATGCTCATCAAAGGTGTATTCAAACACATTAAGTCCGAGTTTGCCGTATAAGTCCTTAAAGAATATACGCCCCATATAATCGCCCTCGCTGATAATAATGGCATTTTCAGAGGACAGCGCACCGAGATTGGCGAAAGTAGGTCCAAACATCGGGTGTGTGGAAACATAGCGTCGGCCTGTTGCTTCATAATATTCCTTAAATCCGGTTTTCACTGAGGCTATATCTGAAAGAATACAATCTTGGGGTAAGAGCGGCATAATCTGATCAAAAACGCTCAACGTGTATTTCAGGGTCACGGCATTAATCACCATGTCGGGACGAAAAGCCTCAATCTCTTCAAGCGTTGTGAAGCGCTGGGTGTTATACATGAAGCGTAAGCGTTGTGGGTTGACGTCATAAACGGCTGTTTCGTGGTCAAAGCTCAAAAGGTCCACAAAGAACGCGCCCATCTTTCCTGCTCCGAGAATCAAAATTTTCATAAGCTGTAATTGTAATCATTAAGTCAGGCACAACCTTTACTTATTAATCTCTTCAACTTGTTGACGCACACTTTCTTCATGAATCGCTTCAAAGATATGCTTCATAAAAGCGGCATCCATACCGCAAAGGCTACCCTGCGCACCGCGCTTATCAAGGATTTCGGCGTAGCGGTTGGTTTGCACCACCGTCATGCCATGTTCTTTTTTATACTGCCCTATCTCACGGCTCACGCGCATACGTTTTGCCAGAAGTTCAATCAAAGCATGGTCGCACTCATCGATTTGTCGGCGCAGTTCAACCAAACATTCAGTTGTAATGCCCATTTTGCGCACCACCAGTTTATTCAGAATAAAGTCAAACACATCGGGTGTGATTTGCTGAGCGGCATCACTCCATGCGCAGTCTGGGCAACAATGCGTTTCAACAATAAGTCCGTCAAAGCCCAAATCCATGGCTTGCTGACACAGGGGAGCAATCAGTTCACGGCGTCCGCCAATGTGCGAGGGATCGCATAGGATTGGGATATTTGGGATACGACGACGAAGTTCAATAGGCAAATGCCACATCGGGAGGTTGCGGTAAATCTTTTTATCGCACGATGAGAATCCGCGATGAATCACCGCCAAGCGTTTAATGCCTGCGCCATTAATGCGTTGTAGTCCCCCAATCCACAATTCAAGGTCGGGATTCACAGGGTTCTTCACGATTACAGGCACGTCATACCCCTTCAGGGCATCGGCAATCTCTTGCATCGCAAATGGATTAGCCACCGTGCGCGCCCCGATCCAAAGAACATCAACGCCATGAGCCAAGGCCGCCTTCACGTGCGCTTCAGTAGCCACCTCGGTCGTTACGAGCATCCCCAATTCTTTCTGCACACGTTGCAACCATTTCAAGCCTGGCTCGCCAACACCTTCAAAGCCACCAGGCTTAGTACGTGGTTTCCAGATACCGGCACGAAATATTTTAATGCCTTGCGCAGCCAATTGCTTCGCCGTTGTCATCACCTGCTCTTCCGTTTCTGCAGAGCAAGGACCTGAAATAATAAGTGGGCGTTTATCTTCAACGCCAGGAAGATTAAGGGGAAGAATATCGAGTTCCATAAATTCGTTTTTTTATTGTTTTTGTCGTTATGAATTGGAGCATAGCAAAGACGTTTACGACATTGTCCATCGCTTAATTCTCTGTAATGCTTCTTGGATTTTTTCTTCGTTTGCACAAAGCGATATGCGAATATAGCGATTTCCATTTGAACCGAAGATAAAACCAGGTGCAATAAATACACGTGCCTCATGAAGAATGCGTTCTGTAAGGGTTTCAGCTGTATCAAAATGGTCAGGAATTCTACCCCAAAGAAACATTCCCACTTGTTTTTTATCATACTGGCAACCGAGTGTTTCCATAACCTGCTCCGCGATGTTTCGGCGCGAGGCATACACCCTGTAATTATGTTCTTCGTGCCAAGCCTCATCATTGTCATAAGCTGCAACGGCCGCCAATTGCATCGCTCGGAAAGTACCCGAGTCGATATTGCTTTTCACTTGCAGGATATACTTAATGTACTGCTCCTGAGCCACCAGCATACCTATGCGCCACCCTGGCATGTTATGGCTCTTTGACATGGAATTAAATTCTATGCAGCATGCCATAGCACCAGGCACTTGAAGAATGCTCTTCGGGTTTTTATTAAGGATGGTGCTGTAGGGATTATCGTTAACAATAAGAATGTGATGCTTACGTCCAAAATCAACCAATTTTTCGTAGGTCTCCTGAAGTGCAACGGCTCCTGTGGGCATGTGTGGATAATTGGTCCACATGATTTTCACATCGCTTAAATCCATGGCCTCTAAAGCATCAAAATCAGGTTGCCAATTATTTTCGGGCAAGAGATCATAATAAATCACTTCACAACCCAGTAAACGTGAAAGCGACGTGTAGGTCGGATAGCCCGGATTTGGCACCAGCACCTTTTCGCCTGGATTAACAAAAGCCAATGTCGTGTGCAGAATTCCCTCCTTTGAACCAATCAAGGGTTGTATCTCGGTCTGCGGATTTAAAGTCACCCCATAGCGACGTTGATAATAATTGGCCATAGCCGCCTTAAGTTCAGGTATTCCCGACGTAGGTTGATAACCATGCGTGGTTGGTTTTCGTGCCTCTGTGCAAAGCGTTTCTATTGTTTTTGGTGAAGGTGGAAGATCGGGGCTACCAATAGCCAAACTTATAATATCTTTCCCCTCGGCATTCATTTGCGCCACTTCTTTCAGTTTACGTGAGAAGTAGTATTCTTGTACGCTTGAAATGCGTTGTGCTGGAGTTATCATGGTCCGTTTGGTTTCTTAAATGGTTCGTATTTTTATATATCAGCTGCCATCACGTTTCTTGATGGTTCGTAAGTTGAATATTCACCAAGAATGCGCAAGTCGCGTGTCAGCGGACGCATCGCATCAATGCTTTGGCGATAGCGCACATAATCGGTGTAGGTCAAATCCACATAAAAGAGGTACTGCCATTCGCGGCCTATTATGGGGAGCGACTGAATCTTTGTCAGGTTGATTTTATAGAAGCTGAAAATCGAGAGTACCTGCGAGAGCGAGCCCTCTTCATGAGGTAAAGAAAAAACAAGACTACTTTTGTTGGTCTGTCCCACCTCACGGTAACGATCCGCTTGCCATTCATCAGCCAATGCCAGGAAGCGCGTAAAGTTGTGCTTGTTATCCTCAATATGGTTGCAAAGCACTTTAAGCCCATATTGTTCAGCTGCGCTGGCATGGCAAATCGCGGCGTGTCCACTCATCTGGGTTTGAGCAATGCGTCGCGCCACCCCCGCAGTATCTTCAGCCTCAACAACCTTAAGTGCAGGATGCTTACTCAAGTAATGGCGACATTGCTGTAAAGCCACGGGGTGTGAGTTCACTTCCCTCAAATCCGCCCAATCCTCGTGAGGCAAACAAGCGATGCAATGTTCAATGCGCAGTTTATGTTCGCCCACAACCGTGCACTTATGCTCACGTATCAATTCATAGTTATGAAGCAAACTTCCAGCAATGGTATTCTCAATCGCCACCAACCCAATCACACGGTCATCTTCGCTCATTGCGCGAAACACATCCTCAAAAGTATCCAAACAAATTAATTCAATGTCAGGTCCGAAATGTTGCACTGCGGCAATGTGATGGAAAGAGCCTGGTGCACCTTGAATGGCCACCTTCTGCGGGGCATCATAATTTAGGATATTGCTCATAACGATTTTAGATTAACCAATAAAAAAGGTCCTGCTCACGCGAGCAGGACCTTCGTATTATGGTGTGTATAAATTCAGGCTATTTGATTTTAACACATACAACGTCCCGCTCTGCCTGTTCAGCAAAGTAAAAGAAAGAATAAAAGTAAAAAGACGCTGTAAATTTCATATTGTTATTTTTAACGTGTAAAATCCGACAATTTGTCAGTAATTTCTTGTTTTCGGTGACAAAATTACGAATAACAAATAATTCACCAAATAATTTTGCAACTTTTTCTTGAAAAAAATAATTATTCCAAAAGCATGATGAGAGAGAGCAAAACACACCATCCATGCGGCAGCTCTGGCTCTTGCATACCTGCTTCAGGAAAGCAATCATATGGCAAAACAAGTCTGTTTAACAGAAAAATATCACGACTAATTACCGAAAACGGAATTATTCAATTAGCTTTGCAGTGGTAAATGAAACCTTAATCAATGAAGGTGTAAAAACACCGACTTCATTAGCCAAAAAGAAACAGATGTTTCACAGAATTACTTTATAAAGAACTCATGAAGCCATACATTATATGCCACATGATGTCGCTTCTGGATGGGCGCATCGATTGCGATGTTACCGAACAGATAGAAAGCGGCGATGAGTATTACGATGCGCTCAACCAACTGAATTGCCCATCAACATTGATGGGGCGTGTGACGATGCAAATGCATTATGCACACCCTGAACCCTTCATTGCGCAAAATACAACACCTATAGAACGTGAGGAGCATCATGTAGCCATCGCCGCGAAAGGATATCTTATAGCCATTGACACGTTAGGCAAGCTTCGCTGGCCACAAAACCAATTTGACGGCATGCCACTTCTGGTAATCACCTCAGAAGATTGCCCGAAGGAATATCATGACACCTTAACCAAGCAACAGATATCTTGGATTGCAACGGGGAAAGATGAAATTGACTTGCCCAAAGCCATGGAAATTCTGAACAAGGAATTCGGGGTTGAACGATTGAGCGTAACAGGTGGAGGACACATCAACGGAGCATTCCTGAAAGCAGGATTGCTTGACGAGGTGAGCATGATGTGGTGTCCCGGAATTGATGGCCGCAAAGGCATGCCGACGGTTTTTGATGGCCTTCCCAACGACTTTCCTCCAACCAAACTCAAACTTATCAGTGTTGAGAAGTTGGGCGAAACCATTTGGGCAAAATATAAAGTATAGGTGGGATTCAATAAGATTAAAACTATGGCCAATTACAATATCTACTTCAGCCCCACTGGGGGAACTAAAAAAGTTGCAGACATACTCTCCAACAATCTATTCAAAGATTTCACAAACATAGATCTTTGCAAGGATATTTCTTCTTTATCACTATCTAAAGACGATGTGTGTATCGTGTCTGTACCGTCGTATGGCGGAAGAGTTCCGGCTATTGCAATAGAACGCTTGCAAAATATAACAGGTCGTGGTGCAAAAGCCGTATTAAATTGTGTGTATGGCAATCGTGAATGGGAAGATACACTCACAGAATTGCAAGACACGTTGGAACTTCTTGGATTCCAATGCATCGCCGCTATTGCCGCGGTGGCTGAGCATTCACTATTCCGTCAGTTTGCCACGGGTCGCCCAGATGCTGACGACAAAATTCAATTAACTGCATTCAGCAAGAAAATTCAAGAAAAACTTGATGCGAATGAGACATCCGATCTTCATTTATCGGGCAATCATGGAACATACAAAGTTTTCAACGGCACCCCCTTCAAACCAATGGCTGACGAACGTTGTACGCATTGCGGACTGTGTGCCAGGGAATGTCCTGTTGGCGCCATCGATACAAACAATCCCCTCGCGCTTAACCCAGAAAAGTGCATCAGTTGCATGAGATGCGTTAGTCTCTGCCCCAAGCAAGCCAGAAGTTGTGATGCAAACCTTATAGCCATGGTTGCCGAGAAGATGACGTCTGTGCTCAGTGGGCATAAGGAAAATCATTTATACCTTTAATCGTGTAAAAAAACGCAGATTTTGCAATCATCTTAGAATTAAGCGGTTATTTCCTGACTTCGTCAATGCGTCACCCAAATTAATATTTAGATGGAGTTTTTTCAAAAAGAGTTTTTATTGTCAAATGTTTATCTGTCAAAAAGAGTGTTTTGGTAAAGAAACTCCCATGTTCTGGTAATCTAACTCTT
>JAZKYK010000072.1:0-12724 GCA_045612125.1 Alloprevotella sp. | reverse complement strand
TTAGCCTTTGTTTGAGCCGTGCTTAACTTTCCTTTAAGAGACTTCTTCTCTCTTTTAAGGATCTCCTTTTCAGATTTAAGTTTTTCTACCTGCTTTTTTAGTTTTTCTATCTCTAGATCTTTTGCTATTTTCTTCATAACTTTGAGGATTAGTATTTCTACAAAGTTACTAAAAATCAGTGAATTATACAAGATTGAAAAGAACTATTTTGCTACCTAAAGTACTAAAAATCTGTAATGTTAAAACTCAGAAACTTGACATTCTTAAAACACATTTGACGTTAATTTTGAACACCCTAGCCTTCAGGCCGTTGCTCCTCAAAAAAACGGAGAATTATAATCTCTCCTCTCTAAACTCTGTACTCTAAAAAGAGTGTCATTTGTGGATAATTTATTTTTCAACAGATGGCATGGCATTTTTGTTTGCATTTGGGCAATAAAGATATAGGGCTGACCTCCGAAGTGAAGGTCAGCCCTATATCTGTTATCTTTGAATTTCCTCATTAAAAGATAAAACCATGGGGTGTCTATCTTTGGGCAGTTTTAATTGGTGAATTTCAAACCAAGGAAGAAGGTTCGTGGTTGTGTGGGACCATAGAAATAGCCGGAGTCGCGGAACGTGCCTTTGTCGAGGTCTTTTTGGAAGGCATTGAAGATGTTTTGTACACCACCGTTGAGTTGTACCTTGTAGTGGTCGTTGAGTACGAAGGTGTAGTTCAACTTAAGGTTGAGGTCAAAGAAGTCTGGCGTATGTTTCATCTCATCTTGCGTGATGTAGCTGTATATGTAATCAGCGGGAATCTCTGCAGGGTCGGGTGCGAAGTGAGGCACATGCATACGACCAGTATAAACGCCTGAGAGCGAAACATCAAAGTTTTTTAGTGGCGCTGTGGTAATGGTGAAGTAACCGTAGCAGTTGGGGGTGCGTGGCATATTCTTCGTGGGTGCGACCTCTGGGTCCTCGCTCCAATATTCAGCCTTTTTGTAACGACTGCGTTGTGCGGTGAAACCCATTTGCAGAGAAACATCGTTGCCGTGCGCAAACTTCGCGTCAAGGTTTACGCCATACACCTTTGCTCCGCTACCGTTGCGGCGTTCTTGAACCATGTTGCCCTGTGCGTCCTGTCCAACGGTTTCGAGTACGAATACATCATCGAGTCCTGTGTAGAAACCTTCAACAAGGAAATTGGCTTGCCAATGGCCGAGGGTCATCACCCAGTCGAGCGAACCACTAAAACTGTTTGAGCGTTCGGGATCAAGACCGTCTGCCAGGCGGATTAATACACCCTCGCCACCAACGGCTGTAATGTGGAGGTCCTCGTCATAGGCTTGAGGTGCGCGGAAACCTGTGGACCACGTGAGGCGTGCTTGTACCTTGTCGGATGGACGGTACAGTAAGTTTGCGCGAGGACTAAAGATAGGGTTGCTGATGAGGTTGTGCTCATCCATACGCACCCCTGCCAAGAGTGTGAATTTCTTGATGGTCCATTCGTTTTGTACGAAGACACTGGCAATGCGCACTTCCTGCGTCATGTCGCGGTTGTAGCCCAGCATCACATCGTGCATGCGGTTGTTTTGGTATTCCACACCAGCGGTAAACGTAGAGGGGAAACCCAACGCGTATTTGTAACGCCCCGTGTATGTGGCACCACCCACCCAAGTCAGGTCATCAGTCTTGCCATAGGCGTCGGGGTTTTGCTGCGCGCCATAGTAGCTGTTGCGTGCAATATGCTGTGCCGAAGCGTAGGTTGAGAGTTTGTGCTGACTGCCATTAAAGAAGTGGTCGTAAGTCAAGCCCCCGCTATTGATAATGTGCTTGGTTTGTTCGGTGATGTCGCTTTCAAAAGGTTCGTAGTCGAAGGCGTTACCCCCACGGCGGAATTCGTTGGTGGTATGGTATTCCACGCCAAGGCGTCCGTTTTCAGTGGGACGATAAAAACCGTTTAAACCAAATGAGTGCATGTTCAGTTTTCCCACTTCTGAGAAATCGTCGCCATCAAAGTCGTGAGGATTACGGTTGCGGTAGGTTTGGTAGAGTGCAAGACCATAGGTGAAGTCGTCTGAAATTAAAGATGCATTACCGCTCACGTTTTGTTCCCATGTTTTGCCCTCCATGCTTGAAAGGGTAGAAGATACTTGGAAAGAGTTGTCCACAGGGTCCTTGGTGATGATGTTGATGGTTCCGCCCACGGCATTTGCACCGAAAAGTGCAGAACCACCACCGCGCACCACCTCTACGCGGTCGATCATATTCACTGGGATTTGTTCAAGACCATAAACCCCAGAGAGTGAACTCACAACAGGACGGCTGTTGATAAGGATTTGAGAGTAAGGACCTTCAAGACCATTGATGCGCACTTGGGGGAAGGCACAGTTCTGACAACTGTTTTCCACGCGCAACCCCGTTTGGTAGTTCAAGGACTTAGCGATGTCAACAGCGTTCACCTTCTCAAAGGTTTGTTGGTTCATGACATTCACCACCACAGGTGCCATGCTTCGGCGCACGGCATTGCGACTGGCTGATACCACTACCTCGTCCATGATATTCGTTTCAACCATTTCAAAGTGTATGTCAACGGCATAGTCATCGCTCACCGTCACCTTTTTCTTTTGTTCCTCATAGCCTACAAGAAACACCGTAATGGTATAGTTTCCTGCCGGAAGGTCGCGAAACACAAACTTGCCATCCGCATTACTCACTACGCGTTGCTTGGTTTCATCAATAATGACAATGGCGTCAGAGAGATTCTCTTCGGTATCTTTAACGATGATATGTCCATAAATGCTGTTAGAATCATCAATGTGGCTGTTTGTATGTGCCACAGCCCCAAAGGCAACACTCCAAAACAGGAGCATTGCATAAAATATTTTAAATTGCATTGAATTTTTTTTGTTTAGTTTTTTAATCAGAAGAAAGGTGCACAAAGAATAGAGTACAGAGCACACCGAACAACACCAAGCAGAAAGCATGGCGTATTCCCGGTGCAGCATATGCCGAGTCAAAAAAAATATGGACTCAGCACCAACTCTTAGCAGTTCTGCGGAGGACCGCGAAGGTCGAAATGTCGAACAACCTTCTGTAATAAATAAAAAACAGGTTTGAAGTCTTGACCAACAAGTAAAGGTTGAATGGGTAATTCAACCGAGGGTGGGGTCGCTACTTCAGAACAAAGAAAATGGCAAATGCAGTCTAATGTGTCCACTTGTTTTGTGGTGTGGTCATGATCTGCATCAGCGTAAAGGTGCGAATGAACAACAGCAGCGCCATTAACCATATGGACGTGCGGAAAGCACACCACGCCTATTTGATAAGCCACAAACAGGAGCAGCATGAACCACGCGGTTATGTATTGCTTTAGTTTCATTTAAATACACCTTCTTTATAAAATCGACTGCAAAATTACTCATTTAATGGGAAGGGGACAATACCTAAAAATAATTATTTCTAAAAACACATACCCATACAATCTACTCAAAAGTAAGTAATGGCAATGACTGTCAGAGACGTTGATGAGCCGGAAAGTAAACAAGTGCCCGGACGTGTGGCTGGCGTGTTTATAGTTCCGAACGACCCCAGTTTATTGTCTGTTGCTCCTTCTCTGCAGGCGACTAATTGACAGGTTATTACTTCGGTTTCGAAAAATGTTTGTAATTTTGCAGAACAATCATAAGTGTGTGCAACGATGAGCGTTTGATGCGAAGGAAGCGATTTTTAAAGACTTTCGTTGTTGCGCATGCGTTATCTTGACTTTCAATGAACTTTGAACAGATACAGAATAAAAAGATATTGGTTACCGGAGCTTCGGGTTTTATTGGTAGTTTCATTGTGGAGCGCGCCTTGGCGTTGGGTGCTGAAGTGTGGGCTGCAGTGCGTGCAACGAGCAGTCGTGCTTACCTGACCGATCCGCGTATTCACTTCATTGACCTTAACTTGAGCAATACCGAATGTTTGACACAACAGATTGATGCTTTTAAGGTGCAGTATGGGGTGTGGGACTACGTGATTCATGCGGCAGGGTTGACCAAATGTCAGAACCCCATTGATTTTTATTGGGTTAATGCCGAGGGTACGGCGCGCTTGGTTCAGGTGTTGCTTGAAACGCAAACGCTTAAAGGCCGGTTTGTGTTTTTAAGTTCGCTCAGCGTGTGGGGTGCCGTGCATGAAGAGGATTATGCCGAGATTTCAGACCGCGATATTCCCCATCCCAACACGGAATACGGTAAGAGCAAGCTTGAAGCTGAATGTTTGTTGGCACAATTTGAAGGATTGGATTATGTGGTGCTCCGACCAACGGGCGTGTATGGACCGCGCGAGAAGGACTACTTCATGATGGCTAAGAGCATTTGCGGACACGTGGATTTCTCAGTGGGATATAAGCGTCAGGACATAACCTTTATTTATGTGCGCGACCTTGTGGAAGCCACGATGTTGGCGCTGACGCACGGAGTGTCTCGAAAAGGCTATTTCCTAAGCGATGGTGCGGTATATAGCAGCAGTGATTTTTCGAAGTTGTTGCAAAAAGAGTTGGGCGTGAAGTTTGTATTGCCCATAAAAGCTCCAATCTGGGTACTGTACGTGGTGTGCTTGCTGAGCGGATGGCTCTCCCGCATGACCAAGAAACCTACGGCATTGAATTTGGATAAGTTTAAAATCCTGCGCCAGCGTAATTGGCGCTGTGATATTCGCCCAGCTGTAGAAGAACTGGGTTATTCACCCCGCTATTCATTGGCGGAGGGGGTGAAGGAAACCGTGGCGTGGTATCAGCAAGAAGGATGGGTGTAACTCAAGAGTTGAGAGTTTAGAGTTGAGAGATGCCATCTGGCAGGTGTAGGGGCCTATAACCTCCTATAACTTCCTATAATATCCTATAGCCTCCTAAAACAATCAGTACTATCTGTTGACGAAAAACGACACGGTTGAACACAATTGTATAACAACCCCAAAAAAGGACTTGTTAAATACGTTTATCGGATAACAATATTTCAAAATGATTAAAAAGATTCTACCCATTGAATGGGTTACACTGATATACTTGGTGTTTACAACGCTCCTTATTATTTTAATGTGGGGCGACTTGGCGCGCCCCGTGGAGCAATTGCAGGAGCGAGGTGCGATTTTAGCCTTGATGGCGGCGTTGTTCGTATATGGTCAGCGACAACCAAAGGAGCATGTGACGTTTTTGCGTATCTTGTTTTCGATGACTTTAATTTCATACTGGTATCCAGACATTTATGAATTTTGTAGTCGTTTCCCCAATTTAGACCCTATCTTTGCAGAAGCCGACCAGGTGCTCTTTGGCTGTCAACCCTCGCTGGAGTTCAGCAGAGCTTTGCCTGAAAAGTTCTGGAGCGAAGCCTTTCATATGGGGTATTTTGCCTATTATCCCATGATTTTTACCACGGCTTTATTGCCGTTGTTGGTCGATAGAAAGAAGTTTGCACAGTATGCATTCATTATCTTGGCCACCTTCTTGATGTACTACTTGATTTATATCTTTGTGCCTGTGGCAGGACCGCAATATTACTTTATGGCGATTGGTGAAGAAGCCGCAGAGGCAGGTAACTTTACGGCTGTAGGCGATTACTTCCGTACCCACTTGGAGATGCGCCCCTCGCCAGGTCCAGAAGGCTTTTTCCGCTCGTGTGTAGAAGCTGCGCAGGCAGGAGGTGAACGTCCGCAGGCAGCCTTCCCCTCATCGCATGTGGGTGTGAGCACGGTGCTGATGATTCTTCTTTGGAATTTGCGCAAATGGGCATTCTGCTTAATCTTGCCATTCTATGTGTTGCTATGCTGCGCAACGGTGTATATTGAAGCGCACTATGCCATCGACGTTGTTGGCGGATTAATCTCAGCTGTGGTTTTCTATTGGGCGGCTAAGAAAGTTTATGATCGAATGAGTGAGAATTGTTGCAACGGCGTTGCAACATACTGAACTTTCTGAACCTTCTGAGAATTCTGATATTTCTGAATGCTCTGAGTGCTCTGAAACTTTTAACTTAAAAAACTTCTGAACGAGCCGCAGGCTCCTTATTACTTTAATCAATATGAAAAAAACATTTTTATCTCTCTTGCTTCTTGTGGCTCCTGCTGCAATGGCGCAAACAAATAATGGTGGTATCAGTGCCGATATGCTGAATAAAATCAAGGCACAGCAAACGCAGACTGTGGCCGATCGTGCTTTGAGCAATGCTTTGGCAGGTTCGAGCATCAATGCTTTGGCAACGAATGCCGATAATCCTGCGAACTACGACACTTACTTCTCGCACAAAGTGCCCAGCAAGGGTATTACCGACCAAAAATCATCAGGACGATGCTGGCTCTTCACTGGTATGAACGTGATGCGTGCCAAAATGATTAAGAAATACGGTCTTGGTGAGTTTCAATTCTCACAGGCCTATAACTTCTTCTACGATCAGTTGGAAAAGTCAAATCTCTTCCTTCAGGCTGTGCTCGACAACGCCAAGAAACCTATGGATGATAAGGTAGTGGAATGGTTGTTTAAACATCCATTGAGCGATGGCGGTACGTTCTGTGGCGTTCAGGACGCTGTAATGAAGTATGGTCTTGTGCCTGCTGAGGTGATGCCCGAGCGTTACAATGCCAACAACACCTCAAAGATGTCGGCCATCATCACCCTCAAGCTCCGTGAATATGGTTTGGAATTGCGCAAGGCTGTAGCTGGTGGTGTGAAGCAGAATGCCATTGAAAGCAGAAAGGTGGAAATGCTCAGTACAGTGTATCGCATCTTGGCGGCATGCCTTGGCGAACCACCAACGAAGTTTACCTATACGCTGAAGGATGCTTCAGGCAAACCCATCAGCACAAAGGAATATACCCCCAAGAGCTTCTATGAAGAATATGTGGGTGCAGATTTACGCGGCAACTATGTGATGTTGATGAACGACCCTTCACGTCCTTATAACAAAACCTACACCATCGACCTTGACCGCCACAGCTATGATGGCGAGCAATGGACCTTTGTGAACTTGCCTATGGAAGACATTAAGGCGATGGCAATCGCTTCAATCAAGGACAGCACGATGATGTACTACAGCTGTGATGTGGGTCAGTGCTACAACAGCAAGACAGGCGTGCTCTCTTTGGATAACTACGACTATGCTTCGCTCTTCAATACCGACTTCCCCATGGATAAGGCAGAACGCATCAGTACGTTTGCTTCAGCTTCAAGTCATGCCATGACTTTGATGGCGGTTGACCTTGATGAGCAAGGCAAGCCCAAGAAGTGGATGGTTGAAAATTCATGGGGTCCAACGAGCGGCTATAAGGGTCACTTGATTATGACCGATGATTGGTTTGATGCCTACAGCTTCCGCCTCGTGGTTGAAAAGAAGTATGTGCCCCAGAATGTGCTTGATTTGATGAAGCAAAAGCCCATCGTTCTTCCTGCATGGGACCCTCTCTTTGCTGGAGAAGAATAACCCCAATTAGAAACCCTAAACCTTTTAATATTTAATATGAACAAAAGAACTTTTATGAGACGTAGCCTTTACGGACTGCTTCTCGCTGCCTTTTCTTCATTCTCAAATGGCGCTAAGGCTGACGTAGCTTCTTGGCAAAAGGCACTTGACGCGCTTTTTGTGGACAAGGCTTGTACAGAGCTTAAGGCAGACTATGCCAACTGCACGATGGCTGAGTTGAAGGAAAATGCCAACTACAAAGCTCTTCCTGCTGCTTTGCAGAAGATGGTGCTCAAGATGGCCACTGACGGTACATGGGCAGAAGACAATGCCATTGGCAGCAAACCCGCTTGGGATGCAGAGTACGCTAAGCGCCTCCGCGTGCAACTCATTGAACCTTACAACGACAAGGAAGCTGCTGCAAATGCCTTGAACATGAACGCACATACCAACTTGAATAACCCTATGGGTATTTATGGTGATGCCGGACAAACACTCTACATCATGGTAGAGGGCGAAATTAAAAATGGTGCAACACTTTATTTGCCCATCTGGACTGGTCACAACAAACCCGGAAATGATTACCGCGAAGGCGTGCAACTGAAGGAAGGTTTGAACACTGTGTCTATCCTTGACAACAACTCAACAGGTTGTTTCAATTATGTGGTACAAACATTTGATACCTCAAAGGGTAAAGGCAGCAGCGCAAGAAGTCGTAAGCTCTCTGACTACGACGATCTTAAGATTCACGTGGAAGGTGGTTATGTGAATGGTTTCTTTAACTACGTGGGTGATGCACTTTGGGGTGAAGGCGACAACAACGCTGACTGGGATTACTATGCAGCACGTGCCAACCAAACCGACTTGATCGTGATGGGTAAGTACGTGGTGTTGCAATTCCCCTTGTTTAAGAGCGAAGTGACAGAAAACAACCCCGGTCTTGACCATTACTTTACAGGTAAGAATATTGCAACCGACGTGATTCAAGCGTGGGATAATGTGATGCTTTCACAACGTATGTTGATGGGCTTGGCCAGCAAGGAAGACGTGGCGGCAGAGAACCTCCGTGTGCAATCGCCTTATTCTACCACTGGCGAAGTGTTTGCATTTACAGGTGATGACCCCAAGAATGAATTCCCTTGCGACTACGCTGACTACTACAACGTGCACGGTTTGGCCTATGGTGTAGGTGGTAGCACTTACATGTACGGTTCATGGGACCACTCAGGTTATAACTTCAACACGATGGGTAGTATCATGAGCGATATCGTGACACACGCCGGTTCATTCTGGGGACCAGCCCACGAAATTGGTCACCAACACCAATCGCCCTTCACGCTTAACGGTTTGATGGAAGTAACGAACAACTTGTTCTCAAACGTAGCGCTTTGGTACTTCGGCAAATCAACATCACGCTACAATGGCGACCAAGGTTCATTGACTAACGTTTACAATGCGTTTATCCAACCCGGTGGCGACTTCTACACCAATAATATTTGGGCGTTGACCCACATGTACTACAAGCTCTTCTTGTACTACCACGTGTTGGGTAACAATACCAAGTTTTATCCCCGCCTCTATGAAATGCTTCGCCACGATCCCATGGTGCGTGGTTATCAGCAGGATGGTGATGTTGGTTTGTTGCACTTCTACAAGAAGGCATGTATGGCAGCAGGTGAAGACCTCACTGAATTCTTCCGCGCTTATGGCATACTTACCGTGATGACCGATCGCTTTGTGGGCGACTACTCTAATTCAATCTACAACACGACACAGCAACAAATTGACGATGCCATTGCTGAAGTTAAGGCGTTGGGTTACAAGGAAAATCTTGCAGCCATCTACGTGAACGATGGTACGAAGCAAACCATCAAGAGCCACAGAGGTGGAAACCTTGAATTCTTCGATGGTAGCACATACTGCGCTGAAGTAGGTAGCTACGCTTATTTCGATGAACCTGCCACTGAAGGTAAGTACTCTTACTCTTCATCTACTAAGAAACTGAGCATCACAGCAACAGGTGGTGTGGGCTATGCCATCCGCAATTCAAAGGGTGAACTCTTAGGTTTCTCGGATTATAAGAAGTTTGACCTTTCGGGTAAGGCTGCATTGGCTATTATGCAAGACGATGCTAAGGTTGAAGTGGTGAATGGCGACAATACCTTTGTTGAATGTGAACAGAGCAAGACCGTGAAGCGCTACTTGCTGAGCTCATTGATTGCAGAAGTCAAGGAAATGCTTCAAGTGGTTGACGCAACCAACACTAAGGTGGGTTATTACCGCGAGCAATTGATGGACGATCTCAAGGCTGCCAGAGATACTGCTCAGGCTGTACATACTAAGTCGCAGGACGAACGTTATGTTGAAGTGTATGTGAAGCTCTATAACGAAATGGAAAAGATTAAGAACAATCCTAATGCTGTGAATGTGATTATTCCCAACAGTTCTTACCTCATTACTAATGTTAAGGCTTCTAACATCGCTTTGACTGTAACAGCATCAAATATGTTGACTGGTGCAACAAAGAATGCTGATAACGATGCACAACACTGGATTCTTGAGCCTGCTGGTGCCGACGATACTTATTACCTCAAGAACAAGGCTACGTCATTCTATCTTGATGAAATTCCTGATGGCAAGCAAGGTTCAGCTACAGCCACATCACCTGCATCGGCTTACAGAATTGTGTATCTGGGTGAAGGCCAAATGGCTTTGCAGTGTACAACCGGTAAGGAAAAATCGCTCAACTACAACAGCGGTATCGGCGTGTTGGGTTGGGATTACAACGGCGACACTGGTTCATGGTGGAAGATTACAGCCGTAGAGCTCAACCAGGCAGAACTTGATCGCATTGAATTGGAAACATTGATTGGCGATACCAGAACGCTGCTCGAACAAATGGGTGAAAACGTGATTCTTCCTGGTAAAATGTCATTGCAAGTGGAAAATCCTGATGCAAACTTCTACCTCTCATGTAATGCCGACCAGAACGTAGTTGGTACTGCGAAAGATGGTGGCGGTGTGGCAGCATTGCTCGATGGCAAAACTTCAACATACTTGCACACACAATGGAATGGTACTGCGGTGAAGAGCGACCACTACTTGCAAGTGGAAATTGGTGATGAATTGAGCATCGACGACTTTAAGTTTACTTATGCAACACGTGAAGCCAGTGAGGCATTCTACTCTTCGCCTGCGCCCACTGTACTTAAGGTTTACACTTCGCTCAATGGCACTTCATACAATAAGCTTTTGGGTACTTATAAGTCATCTGGCGTGAATAAATTGCCTTCATACACTGAGTTAGGTGCTTACTGGACTTCGCCCAAGATTTCTTCAACAAGTCCAATTCGCTATTTGCGCTTCATCGTGACAAGCTCAGCGGGTCCTGGTTCAAACCAATATGGTGGTCACTGCTTCTTCGCAATGTCTGAATTCAGCATTTCAACCACAAAGACTTACGTGGGTTCGTTGAAGGCAGATTATGTGGGCAATGAAGGTTTGTACACAGAAACTGCAGATGAAATGTATGCATCAACCCTCGTGAAGGAAAATGCAGAAAGTACAGACGCAGAAATTGCCAATGCACTTGCTGCTTTGCAAGCGAAGTACAATGAATTGCTCGCTGTGTTCAAGACCAATACAGGCATTACAACCGTAGCGCCTGAAAACGCACAGAAGGCACAAGGCATTTATGATGTGACAGGACGTAAGGTGAACGAAATTACGCAACCTGGTCTTTATATCATCAATGGTAAGAAGCACTATGTGAAGTAAGCGCAAGCTATATTTTCTATACCATTTATAGTATCTATAGCTTCTACAGCATCTATATGGTATCAATCATAAAAAAAGCCATGCTCCTCAAGGAAGCATGGCTTTTTTTTATGAGCTATTTGATAACGGTCTGTAGCAAAAAACAAAATGCCCCAAAAAGGTGTGAATAATTTTATTTTTTTTGTGGTTTTTATCGGCAAGAAAAGTGTATCTTTGTAGTCCAAAGACTTTTGAGGGTTGTGTGCCCTTAAACCGAACGGATTATATTCCTTTTATTATATTTTACAAACAATGGCATTCTTAACAGACGAAAAACTCGTGATCGTTGGTGCAGCTGGTATGATCGGCTCCAACATGGTACAGTCAGCCCTCATGATGGGCCTCACTTCTAACATCTGCCTCTTCGACGTATTCTCACCCGAAGGTGTAGCTGAAGAAATGCGTCAAAGTGGTTTTGACAATGTAAACATCACTTCAACTACCGACGTGAAGGAAGCATTTACTGGTGCTAAGTACATCATCTCTTCAGGTGGTGCTCCTCGTAAGGAAGGTATGACTCGTGAAGACCTCCTCGCAGGTAACTGCAAGATTGCTGAAGAACTCGGTAAGAACATCAAGGCATACTGCCCCGATGTGAAGCACGTGGTAATCATCTTCAACCCTGCTGACCTCACTGGTCTCGTAACACTCCTTTACTCAGGTTTGAAGCCTGGTCAAGTGACTACACTCGCAGGTCTTGACACTACTCGTCTCCAAAGCGCGCTCGCTAAGAAGTTTGGCGTAATGCAAAACGAAATCACTGGTTGCGCAACTTACGGTGGTCACGGCGAACAAATGGCTGTGTTCGGTAGCGCAGTGAAGGTGGCAGGCAAGCCTCTCAATGACCTCATCGGTACTGCTGAATTCCCTGCTGAAGAATGGGAACAAATGAAGAAGGATGTGACTCAGGGTGGTGCTGCAATCATCAAGCTCCGCGGTCGCTCTTCATTCCAAAGCCCTTCTTACCTCTCTGTAGAAATGATTCGCTCAGTGATGGGTGGCGAACCTTTCCGTTTCCCTGCTGGTACTTATGTAAGCAACGAAAAGTACAACCACATCATGATGGCTATGGACACAGTGCTTGACAAGAATGGTTGCTCATACAAGATGCCTGTAGGTACTGAAGAAGAACTCGCTAAGCTCGATGCTTCTTACGAACACCTCTGCAAGATGCGTGACGAACTCGTTACTCTCGGTATCGTTCCCGCAATCTCAGAATGGAGCTCAATCAATCCTAACCTCTAATTCTTTTTAGAGTTGACACAAATACTCCGCCCTGCATGTCTTCCTTGCAGGGCGGAGTTGTTTTAGGTGAGTGATTGAAGGTCGGAACGTTTTTCCTGACTTCATCACTTTTTAGTGCTATTAAACAGCGAAGATTGAAAATCATCAAGTTAGATATTCTAAACGGGGTAAGTTTGGGTGACTCAAACCTATGTTTTATTTCTAGAATTTGTGACGTTTTGATGAGAGTAATCGAATATTTTTCT
>JAZKYK010000071.1:0-8537 GCA_045612125.1 Alloprevotella sp. | reverse complement strand
AAAACCACAGCGCGGCGTGAATGTTATTAATGGCAAGAAGGTGATGTGGTAAAGAGTTGAGAGTTTAGAGTGTAGAGAAGAGGCTTCGCCTCGTTAAGAGGTTAAGAGGAGCCTCTGGCTCGTTAAGAAGTGTAGAGGTAGGGGCCGATCACCGCCCTCTTATTCGTTCCCACTGGGGCGTCTCCTTATTAGGCCCTAATCCTTGATTATCTTAATTTCCTGAATTCGTCAATGCGTCACCCAAATTATAACGGTTTGATGAGCCTTGGCGAATAATTTGGCTCCGCAGTGCATCAATAAATGTCTAGAATTAGAGAATTAGAGAATTTTGGCTCCGCAGTGTGTATCGATCAATAAATTCATCTTGATGAATAAAAAATTCTCAAATTCTCAAATTCTAGAAAAAAACAAGAAAACATTTGATTTTTAGTCTAGACGGTTTGATGAGCCTTGGCGAATAATTTGGCTCCGCAGTGTATATTGATAGATAGAAAAATATTCGATTACTCTCATCAAAACGTCACAAATTCTAGAAATAAAACATAGGTTTGCGCCACCAAAAACCACCCAATAAATTGCCGTAACTGCCTAAAAATCAATAAGCGCCATAATGTTGCAACAAAAAGTGATGAAGTCAGGAGGCGTCTCCTTATTGGGGCGTCTCCTTATCTTAATTTGACTGACGAACCCAACAAATGAACCCCAGAAGTTAACGAAAACTTCTGGGGTTCATTTGTTGGGTTCATCTATGTTTATACGCCGAAGGGGTTAGCGGTTTTATTGCCTTTGGCTTCGGGTTCTTGTGGCGCAGCGAGTTCGATGGTGCCGAATGCTTTTTCGTATTTGATGATGTTGTCCTGCAAAGCGAAGAGGAGGCGCTTGGCGTGTTCGGGATTCATCACGATGCGGCTTTTCACGTTTGCCTTGGGCATGCCTGGCATGACGCTGACGAAGTCGAGCACCATTTCTGTTTTGCCATGTGAGATGATGGCGAGGTTTGAGTACACACCACCTGCTACATCAGGGGTAAGCTCAATCTGAAGTCCGTTTTGAGGTTTTTGGTTTTCCATAATGCGTTATTTAATATTGTTTGTTGCAAAGATAATCAATTGATTGTAAATACAGGAGGCCTTAGGGTTTTTCTTGTTTTTTTTACCCCCTCTTGTCATTTATTTCTTATCAAAAAGCACCTTTGTGCCTGCTTCCACATCGTGTGTAATCCAAACGTTTGCGCCGATCACGGATTCCTTGCCGATGGTGATGCGCCCCAGAATAGTGGCGTTGGAGTAAACGATCACGCCATCCTCAAGGATCGGGTGGCGAGGGATGTGTTTGATGGGATTGCCGTCCTCGTCGAGCGGAAAACTCTTCGCGCCCAGCGTTACGCCCTGGTACAACTTAACGTGTGCCCCAATGATGCAGGTGGCGCCAATCACCACCCCTGTACCGTGGTCGATGGTGAAGTACGGCCCGATCTGTGCCCCGGGGTGAATGTCGATACCCGTTTCGCTGTGCGCCATTTCGGTGATGATGCGTGGAATGAGCGGCACACCAAGGCGGTGTAACTCATGAGCCAGGCGATAGCACGTCAGGGCTTTGATGGCAGGGTAGCATGAGATCACCTCTGCATGGCTGTGTGCTGCGGGGTCGCCTATGTACGCCGCTTCAACATCCGTCGCGAGCAGGTCGCGCAGTTCGGGCAGTTTTGCAATCACCTGTTCAGCAAGGTGCTTCGCGCGTTTCAGACATTGGCAGGACTCACACCCTTGCGGCGCTGCACAGTCGAAGCATAGTCCGGCTTCAATCTGCTCTGCGAGCAATTGCGACAGGCGTTCGAGCGACGTGCCAAGGTGGTAGGAAATGGTTTCTTCGTTGAGCGAGAAACTGCCGTAATAGCCAGGGAAGATGATGGAGCGAAGCAACTGTATGATTTCCTTCAGGGCAGAAACGGAGGGTAGTTTTACCGAAGGACAATGAAGCCTGAAGAGGTTCGGGTGTAACGACAGGTTAGATAATGAATCTATGGTTGTTTTAAGTGTTGAGGACATAAGGAAACGGTTATTGAGGGGGTGTTATTATTATTATAGGAGGTTATAGGAAGTTGTAGGAAAACCCATGCCAGATGGAATCTCTAAACTCTAAACTCTCAACTCTCAACTCTATACTAAAAGCGAAAGGTAGCGATCGCCAGTGTCGGGCAGGAGTACGACGATGGTGGCGTCTTCATATTCAGGACGTTGTGCGGTTTTGATGGCCGCCATGAGTGCCGCACCTGATGAGATGCCGCAGAACAATCCCTCATGCTTTGTCAGGAGTTGCATGCCGCGATAAGCCTCGTCATCGGCAATGGGAATGATGTGGTCCACCACTGAAGCGTCGTAAATCTTTGGGATGAACCCCGCGCCAATGCCCTGGATTTGATGTGGTGCTGCCATGCCGCCTGAAAGAACGGGTGATGACAGCGGTTCTACCGCCACCACCTGAATCTGAGGATTGTATTTTTTTAGTGCGCGTCCCACACCGGTCAAGGTGCCTCCAGTACCCACACCAGCAATGAACACATCCACCTGTCCGTCCGTGTCGCGCAGAATCTCTTGTCCTGTGGTTTGTTCGTGCATTTGTGGTCCCACTTCATTGTTGAACTGTTGCAGGATAATGGCGCCTGGCGTGTGCTCTTTCAAATACTGCGCCCGTTGAATGGCGCCGCTCATGCCTTCCGTCCCAGGTGTGAGTTCAATCTCTGCTCCAAGCGCATGCAGCAGTTTTCGGCGTTCCTCGCTCATGGAGTCGGGCATGGTGAGGATGAGGCGGTACCCTTTTATAGAAGCCACCCACGCCAAGCCGATACCCGTGTTGCCGCTTGTGGGTTCGATGATGGTGCCCCCTGGTTGTAGGGTTCCTATGCGCTCAGCCGCTTCAATCATGGCAAGCGCTAGTCTGTCCTTAACACTGCCGCCCGGGTTGAATGCTTCAATCTTAAGCAGCAGTTTCGCGTTGAGTTTCAGCGCTTTCGTCAGTTTCTTGGCATTGAGCAAGGGCGTATTGCCAATAAGTTGTGTTAAGTCATCGTAAATCTTCATGGTCGTTCAAGTTTTTGTGTTTGGTAAAGAACCCTTGCAAATATATAACAAACAAATGAAATACAACAGTTCAGTGCGTTTTTTTGAGTTGGTGCGTCGATTGGACAACGGGCCGACACGGTGATCGGCCCCTACCTCTCAACTCCTCTTAACCTCTTAACAGACCTTTAGGTCCCTCTTAACGAGGCGAAGCCTCCTCTCTCCTCTCTAAACTCTCCTCTCTCCACTCTCGTTGGTGCGCCGATTGGACAACGGGCAGACACGGTGATCGGCCCCTACATGCCGGATGGATTCTCTCCACTCTCAACTCTAAACTCTCCTCTCTCAACTCTCCCCCCCTCCAACGATTTCTCTGCGTGATATTTTTTTTGTTTCAGATTTAAACTGTATTTTTGTAGCATGGAAAGAAATATCAAGCAAAATACGACGAGTTGGTATCGTGCTGTAGCCGTATGGATGATGTTTGTAGGGGTGGCGCTGGTTGTCCCTGCACAATATTTGTGTCATGGCGTGTGGGATAACTGGAGTGTTGGTGTGCAGTGTGGTGCTACTTCCCCTTTGGCGCACCATGCCATGGTAAAGGATGCACGCACAGTGTTGGGTTGGCAAATCGGTAAGCAAATCACGCCTATTGTGGGGTTTGAGCTTCAAAGCACCTTAGGTCTAAACACCAGTGGCTTGCACCGCCCCGGCTCACCCAATGCCGTGGATGATATTCACAGTTCACTCCTGGCACGTTTAAGTCTCACCAATATGGTGTACGGCTACGTGGGCCAACGTTTCTTTGAGATGGAAGCCGTTTATGGTTTTGGTCATCAGCACCATTACTACCCCTCTTCGCAGTCTGCCGACCGCGAACACTTCACCTCAACGGCAGGGATGAACTTCCATTTTCGTTTAGGTCAGGAAAAAGCCTTTGGGGTGTCGCTGCGCCCCCATGTGGTGTGGAACCTCGAACGCCAAGCCTATTCTGCCAGCTATGCACAGTTGCGCCTCACTCTTGGGCTGACGTATTACTTCAAATCGTCGAACGGCAAGCATTACATCACCCGCGCTCGCCTCTACGACCAGCCTTACATCGATGCCTTGAATGCCAAGGTCAATGACCTCAGAAAAATGGTGAAGGAACGCGATGAGGAGCTGAAACGCCTGAAGGATTAGAGTTTAGAGTTTAGAGTTTAGAGTTTAGAGTTGAGAGAAGCCATCCGGCATGTAGGGGCCGATCACCGTGTCGGCCCGTTGTCAATTAACGTACAAACGAGGGTTTAGAGTTTAGAGTTTAGAGTTGAGAGAATCCATCCGGCATGTATTTTCCTATAACTTCCTGTAACCTCCTAATAATAATCCGTGGTAATCAATTGAAATTAATATATAATCTATAATCTTAAATTTATCAATGATGATTAAAAAGTTCTTTAAGTCAGCCTCTTTGGCATGTGCCGCAATGAGCATGTTGCTCGTTTCTTGCGGTCAGGCTTATCAAGCCAATTATGAAGTGGTGCCTCTCCCAAAGGAGATCGTGACTACAGAAAAGGGTAGTTTTAAACTCTCTGAAAGTACAAAGATCTACTATGCTGCTGGCGATGCAGTGATGGAAAAGAATGCGCAGTTGCTCGCGCAGTACATTGAGCAAAGCACTGGTTTGAAGTTGCAACTCACCACTGAAGCCTCTGAAAAGGCTATTATTCTTGATACTCAGTTGAGTCATGACAATGCTGAGGCTTACACGCTTGAAGTGTCTGCAGAAGGTGTGACCATCAATGGTGCATCAGCTGCAGGTTGTTTCTACGGTATTCAAACGCTCCGCAAGTCACTCCCTGTCGTGTCTGAATCAATTGCAGAAGTGCAACTCCCTCCAGTTGTGATTAACGACGCACCCCGTTTTGGCTATCGTGGTGCACACTTCGACGTGTCACGCCACTTCTTTACTGTGGATGAAGTGAAGTGCTTCCTCGATATGCTTGCGCTCCACAACATCAACCGCATGCACTGGCACTTGACCGACGACCAAGGTTGGCGTATTGAAATCAAGAAATATCCTAAGTTGACAGAAGTGGGTGCTTACCGTCCTGAAACAGTGATTGGTCGCAACACTGGTCGTTACGATGGCACACCTCACCAAGGTTTCTACACTCAGGATGAAGTGCGCGACATTATCGCTTATGCTGCCGAACGCCACATCACCATCGTTCCTGAAATCGACCTTCCAGGTCACATGCAAGCCGCTCTTGCAGGTTATCCTGAGTTCGGCTGTACCGGTGGTCCTTACAAGGTATGGCAAGACTGGGGCGTGTCCGACAACGTGCTCTGCGCGGGTAATGATAAGACCATGCAGTTCGTGAAGGACGTGCTCAATGAAGTGGTTGACCTCTTTCCCTCTGAATACATCCACGTGGGTGGTGATGAATGTCCTAAGGATCAGTGGAAGAAATGTCCTAAGTGTCAGCAACGCATCCGCAAGGAAGGTCTTCGTGCCGATGGTAAGCACAGTGCTGAAGAACGCTTGCAAAGCTACGTGATTCGTTTTGCTGAAAACGTACTCGCTGAACGTGGTCGTAAGATGATCGGTTGGGACGAAGTGCTCGAAGGTGGTCTTGCACCCAACGCAACAGTGATGTCATGGCGTGGCGAAGGTGGTGGTATTGAAGCAGCGCGCATGAAGCACGATGTGATCATGACCCCCAACACTTACTGCTATTTCGACTATTACCAAACAGCAAATAAAAACAGTGTGCCCTTGGCAATTGGTGGTTACTTACCCATCGAACGCGTTTACAGCTACGAACCCATGCCTAAGCAACTCGAACCCGAGTATCATGCTTATATCACAGGTGTTCAAGCTAACCTCTGGACTGAATACATTCCTACTTTCAGCCATGCTCAGTACATGGAATTGCCACGTATGGCAGCCCTCTGCGAAGTGCAATGGGTGAAGCCCGAACAAAAGGACTTCGATGCGTTTGTGAAGCGCTTGCCTCGTTTGATCGATCTCTATGAAAAGTTGGGCTATAACTATGCAAAGCATGTGTTTGAAGTGCAATCATCGTTCTCTACCGACACCGTGAACAATGCCGTGGTAGCGACTTACAAGACGATTGATGATAGCCCCATTTATTACACGCTCGACGGTACTGACCCCACAACCGCTTCAAACCTCTACACCGAGCCTGTGCTCATTAAGGAATCATGCACCATCAAGGCTTCGTCATTCCGCGGTGACCAAGCGACTTTCGTGACTTCTGAAACATTCAACTTCAGCAAGTCAACAGGTTGCCCCATCACGATGTTGCAGCCCATCAACGAACAATATAAGTATGCTGGAGCTATTACCCTTGTTGATGGTTTGTTGGCTTCAGACACTGAATACCAAACAGGTCGTTGGATTGCCTTCTACCGCAACGATATGGAAGCGGTGATCGACCTTGGCGAAGCGACATCTGTAAACAACGTCTCTTTCAACGTGTGTGTGGAAAAGGGCGCATGGATCTTCAATGCACGCAAGGTGGAAGTGGCTGTCTCTGAAGATGGCGAAAACTTCGTGACTGTAGTGAACAAGGAAATCCCTGCACAGGCAGAAAGCGAACCCAACGAAATCTATGCGCACAGCTATGATTTTGAACCTGCAACAGCACGCTACATCAAGGTGAAAGCAACGCCCGAACATAAGATCCCATCATGGCACGGTGGCAAGGGCAACCCCGCCTTCCTGTTCGTTGACGAAATTATTGTGAAGTAAGGTTTTTTGAGAGTTGAGAGTTTAGAGTTTAGAGTTGAGAGTTTAGAGTTGAGAGGTAGGGGCCGATCCCCGTGTCGGCCCGTGGTGGATCAACGCAGAAATCGCATTAAACCGTGCCTAGAAGCTCTAGAAACTCTAGAAGTTCTAGAAGTTCTAGATTTAGAACATCTAGAGCATCTAGAATATCTTAGATTATCTAAAAAACTATAGTTTCTATAGCATCTATAGCTTCCTATAGCATCTATAGCTTCCTATAGCATCTATAGCATCTATCTCTCCTATCGCTTCTATTTCATCCACAGCTCCGCATGGTAAGATGCCGAAGGTATCTCCGCTCTGTAACCGGGCGGTTGGTGCAGAGCACCTACCCCCGGTCCTAACAGAACTCCATTGTAGCACCCCGAAGGGTGTGCCCCAACAAGAGGACTGGGCTCTCTAAACTCCTCTCAACCTCTTAACGGACCTTTAGGTCCCTCTTAACGAGGCGAAGCCTCTTCTCTCTTCTCTCCTCTCTCAACTATAAAATAATTGCTTATGAAACATTTTACTTGTTTATTAGTTTTGGTTCTATCGGTGGTGATGTCGGTCAGCGCCCAGGTATCGCGTGGCGATGTTGCGGCAGCCGATTATCCTTTCGTTTTGACCACAGATCCTGAATCGCCCGCATTGTATTACATCTATACCGGACGTGATGGTGGTGGTGAACCCGGTGGATGTGTCTTTACCAACGAAATTCCTTATGGTGAGACCTTGCATAAATTGGTGTTGATGTATAAGAACCCCAATGAGGCCGATCCCACTCAGTTGTGGTACTTCGTGGCAGAAGGTAATGGCGTGAAGATTGTTTCTGCAGCTGATGGCAGAATGGTCACTGTAGCCAATACGACCGATGGAGCGAAGAAGGTGCTGATGCAAACCGAAGCCGATCGTACCAACGACTTTTACATTTGGACCTTGCACGAAAGCAATGGTTTCTATGGCTTTAAAACTTCGGATGGCAAGACATTCCTGAGCCACAATGGTAATTGGTCATCAGCTGGTCCTCAAATGGGACTTTATAATGCAGATGGCAATGCCGACGATGGCACCCGCGTGTTCTTCGAAGTCTATGAAGGTAATCTCCCCACCTCTATTCCAGGGGCTCTCACCGAAAAGCCTGCCCAGCAAGGTATTTTCACCTTGACCGGCGTACGTATCAACCAGATTACAAAACCCGGCATCTATATCGTAGATGGTAAGAAGAAAGTGGTGAAATAGTTGAGAGGTAGGGGCCGATCACCGTGTCGGCCCGTGGTGGAACAACGCACTAACGAGAGTTTAGAGTTTAGAGTTTAGAGATGAGAGATTCCATCCGGATGGTGATCGGCCCCTACATGCCGAATGGATTCTCTCAACTCTCCTCTCTCAACTCTCATAACACATTTAACATTTCGCTTTGATCCTTTCGCCTTTTTCTTGAAAAGGGCGAAAAATCAAAATGAAAGTAAAAGGATCAAAAAAGTTTCATTTTGTAAAGTTTTTGAAAAAGGCGTTGATCCTTTCGGGTTTTGGCACGGTTTCTGAAATTTGGATTTCGAAGAGAAACATAGTAAATTTGTGTAGAAAGTAGAAGGGGGCCTCAAAGCCCCCTTTTTTCGTGTCAAAAGGATCAAAAATATTGCGAAATTTGGTTTGATGTCGTTAAAATTTGGTTTGATGTAGTAAAAATTTGGTCCGACTTA
>JAZKYK010000070.1:0-3008 GCA_045612125.1 Alloprevotella sp. | reverse complement strand
ACGAAGACTGCGAAGTGCGTAAAGAGTCACCACAACGTGGGTGGTCTTCCTGAAGATCTCCAATTCGAACTCGTTGAACCCATCAAGCAACTCTTTAAGGACGAAGTACGCGCTTGTGGTCTCGAACTCGGTTTGCCCTACGAAATGGTTTACCGTCAACCCTTCCCCGGTCCAGGCCTCGGCGTACGTTGCCTCGGTGCTATCACACGCGACCGCCTCGAAGCAGTACGTGAAAGTGATGCGATCCTCCGCGAAGAATTTGCTAAGGCTGGTCTCGACAAGAAGGTATGGCAGTACTTCACACTCGTGCCCGACTTCAAGTCAGTAGGTGTACGCGACAACGCTCGTTCTTACGACTGGCCCGTAATCATCCGCGCCGTGAACACGATTGACGCTATGACAGCTTCTATTGAGCACATCGATTGGGCAATCCTCGATAAGATTACCAACCGTATCCTCAAGGAAGTACCCAACGTAAACCGCGTGTGCTACGACCTCTCACCAAAACCCAATGCTACTATTGAATGGGAATAATTTAACCCATTAAAAGCATATTTCATAAGTCTCAACTTCGGTTGAGGCTTTTTTTATTGACAAGATTCTTGTTGATAGGAAGTCAAGGAATCTGCCTCATTTTCTCATAATCTGCATCATTTATCCCAAAAATGATGCAGATTTTTATTTATAAGGCAGAAAACAAGAAGAAATCGTTACTGACTTTATTAGGGTGAGATTGTTATATTATAAAGTTTTGGCAAGACCACAGAGTGCAAGAAATAGGGATACAAAGAGATTATATCTCTCTTGAAGCGTGGTTACTCTGTACGAAACACTGCAAAATTATTAAACGTTAGTGTTAGCACTGTACAGAGAGTAAAGAGAAAGTTCTTTATTTAATATCAAATAATATTCATAAGTTGTTGTTCCCTGATAAAGCCATGAACAACAACTTTGTTTATATAAAAAAAAAGAAGCATCAAGTGCTCCTTAATGCCATACATTTAAGGCGTGGAGTTCGCGACGCTCCTTGATTTCGAAACATCAGAATCTGCGCTAATTAGGGATATTGTTATGAAATTGGGCAAGGTGTAAAACAGAATGATGATGAGGCTTTCAAATTGTACTCCAAAGCAGCTCTCAAAGGATATGAAAAAGCTCAATACCGACTCGTTTTGTGCTACCAGTCAGGATGAGGAACTAATATAAACTCAGAAAAAGCATCTTACTGGTTTAAGGTAGCAAGAATAAATGGTGTACAGGAATAAGGATGCAATGTGCAACAAAAGGTTGTTCAATGGGAATAATCCTAGAATACATATACTAATCCTTGACTCACCAAATCGGGGATTAGTTATTTTAAAGCATTAAACAAAAGAATTAAAACTTAGAAAAAAAACACAAAGGATGTACGAAGAATTATATCCGACTTAGGAAAAACTAAGTCCGATATATTATTTTCTAAGTCCGACTTAGTTTTTTCTATGTCCGACTTTATTTTTCTTCAGTTTCTGATTAGGATATACAGAAATTCTACAACATGCACAAAAACACTTTCACTTATTTGCGGAGTTAAAGATAAAGTGACTACTTTTGTAGAGTTATGTTTAAATCAACTTTAAAAACCATGAAAAAATCGTTCATCCTCTCCGCGCTTGCCGGCTTGATGCTACTGCTTTCGTGCCAGACGGAGCGCCACACTTTCGAAATCAGCGATGGCAAATTTCTCTACGACGGAGAAAAAGTGCAGCTTATCTGCGGCGAAATGCACTATCCACGCATCCCCGTGGAGTACTGGCGCGACCGCATGAAGCGTGCCAAAGCCATGGGGCTCAACACCATTTCGGCTTACGTATTCTGGGCAATTCACGAACCTCAGCCCGGCGAATTCAACTTTGAAGGTCAGGCGGACATCGCCAAGTTCGTCGAAACAGCTGCAGAAGAAGGGCTCTTCGTATTGCTCCGCCCGGGTCCCTACGTTTGCGCCGAGTTTGACTTCGGAGGCTATCCCTACTGGTTGCAGAAGGATAGTTCGCTCGTGTGGCGTAGCGACAATCCCGCCTTCCTCGCTGCCTGCGAACGCTACCTCAATGCGCTGGGCAAGGAACTTGCGCCCCACACCGTGACCAATGGTGGCAACATCATCATGGTGCAGGTGGAAAACGAGTATGGTTCCTACAGCAACGACAAGGTATATCTCGGCAAGTTGGCCGAAATGATTAAGAACGCAGGCTTCAACGTGCCCCTCATGACTTGCGATGGTTCGGGCCAGATGCCTAATGGCTACATTCCTGGCATTCTCCCCACTGTGAACGGAGCTGTAGGCGAGGACATCATGCGCAGCATCGACCGCTACTGGCCTGGTGGTCCTTACTTCGTGGCTGAGTTCTATCCCGCATGGTTCGATATTTGGGGACAGCGCCACTCGGCTGTGAACTACGAACGTCCCGCTCAGCAGTTGGACTGGATGCTCGCTAACGACGTATCAGTCAGCATCTACATGTTCCACGGCGGAACCAACTTCCACTATACCAACGGTGCAAACACCAACAATGGTGCCTACGAGCCTCAGCCCACAAGCTACGACTACGACGCACCGCTTGGCGAATACGGCAATGCATACCCGAAGTATCATGCCTTCCGCGAAGTGATTCAGAAACACCTGCCCGAAGGCAAGACATTGCCCCCCGTACCTGCCGACAATCCTACGACAAACTTTGCTGAAGTGGAACTCCAGGAGTGGGCACCACTGAGCGAAGCCTATGGCAAGCAAATCCAGTCGGAAAACGTGCTGACCATGGAGGACGTTGGCCAGGACTACGGCTATATTCTCTACGAAACCACCATCCCCGAACCCACTAAGGGCAAGTTACTTAGTCGTCCCTTAAAAAAACTCTAACAATCTGATATACAATAAAAGAGATTGCTATTTGTTTGGTTATTTCTGCAGAAAGTTGTACCTTTAAGGTATAAAACTTGCAGAATTTTATGATTAAAAATAGTACATCTCT
>JAZKYK010000069.1:0-17656 GCA_045612125.1 Alloprevotella sp. | reverse complement strand
CATTGGAACCTCTTCGGGACATTGAAGTATAAGTTTGACGCTCAAAACTACATTCAACTCAATTATCAAGGTTCTACTTTCCGCCCCATGCTTCAGGAACTGCTCCCCATTAGCAACACGAGCGACCCGATGTCGGAAACGGTGAACAATCCTGACTTGAAGACGGGATGGTATAACTACCTTTACTTCTCCAGCCGCTTCTTCAACACGAAGCGTGGTGACTCCTACAATGCGTGGGGTGGATTCAGCCAATCGTCTAACGACGTAGTGACCACCATGCAGGTTGACCCCGCAACGGGCTTCACACGTTACAACAAGAAGAACGTGAATGGCGGTTACCACACGTGGGGTTCGGTAGGCACAGAGCAACCGCTCGACACGGCGCGCCACTGGACGCTCACCTCAAGCCTCTACATGAGTTACGACCACTCCACGGGCTTTGTAGGCGCCATGGGCAACGACCTCGGACTTTCCAGCATCAACAATGTTAACACCACCGCGCGCCTCGGTCTTCGCTATCGCAAGGACATTTGGAGCGTGTCGCTCAACGGGATGTACGAAGGGCGCTACACCCGCTATAAGGAAACACCTCAGTACAACCAAGACGGACACACCTACGAAGTCATCCTTTCGCCACAAGTGGACCTCCCCTTCGGCATGAAGATTAACGCTCAAGGCATCTTCTACACCCGCACGGGCTTCTCCGACCCCATGCTCAACCACGACCAATGGATTATCAACGGCTCCGTCTCGCAAACCTTCCTCAAGGATAAGTCGCTCACCCTCCAACTCGAAGTCACCGACCTACTGAAAGAACGCACCGCGGAATTCAGCCACCTCAGCGCCACCTCGCGCACCTTCAGCCGCACCGAATGCTTCCTCAGCTACGTCATGCTCCACGCGATTTATCGTTTGAATTTGGGAGGAAAGTAAAATTTAGAGTACAGATAACAGAGTACAGAGTACAACTTGTTTAGAGTACAGCGTACAACTTGTTCACACGCGATGATGGGGTGCAAGAATACGCATCAAAGAATTTTCTTATGCGCCCTTAAGCTACCGTACCCATACATTCATCTTAAAGTAAAAACTTATTTTCATTGCGGTAGCAACCCAGAGGAGGGGACACAGCTGTGTCGCCTCCTCTTTCTATGCCAACCCTTTATAACATAAAGAACGTACGCTTGGATTCATACGCATCAACCATCAATTGTCACTTATTTTATTAGTTCTACAAGAAAATTGGGTTTTAACTTTTTACTCTCAACGGAATGTGGTATTTTTGGAGTCTAAATGATTGAAACAAAAAGCAAAACCATAAAAAACATGAATATTTTGGTGCTTGGCGCCAACGGATTTGTAGGCCGACGCCTTCTGACACGCATCACGCAAGGTCAGGCTCACAACGTTTTGGCTTGTTCGCAAAGACAGGACATCAACCCCCAACCTGGCTACAGCTTTCTGGTTTTAGACATCACTGAAACCGCTAAACTCACACAATGTTTAGATGAATTTAGTCCAAACATCATCATCAATGCAGCAGCGCACTCCGCGGTTGATTTTTGCCAAATGAACACCGCGATTGCAGATGCGTTAAATGTGCAAGCGGTTCGC
This sequence comes from Alloprevotella sp., assembly GCA_045612125.1. GTDB lineage: Bacteria > Bacteroidota > Bacteroidia > Bacteroidales > Bacteroidaceae > Alloprevotella. The sequence continues at coordinate 16,042 of JAZKYK010000069.1, read as the reverse complement.
GCAATTGCGGAATGGTGCGCCCTTCATGGAGCACGCTTCATCCACTTGTCAACCGACTTCGTTTTTGACGGACTTAAAGGTTCTGCCTATACAGAAAACGACACCCCCAATCCCATAAACTATTATGGCATCACGAAGCATGAGGCTGAAAAAATCATTACGCAAACGCTGACCAACTATGCGATAATACGCATTGAGGTGGTTTATGGGAAACCCTTAGCAGGGCAACACAGCAACATCGTGCAGATGGTCAAACAACATTTAGAACAAGGCAAGCCTTTTAAAGTTATAACCGACCAATGGCGCACCCCAACGTGGGTTGAAGATGTGGTGGGAGCCATCCAAACGCTCTTCAGCGACGCCCACTCTGGCATTTATCACATTGCTGGCGGTGAGCGCATGAGCATTGCTGAATTGGCCCATCGCGTAGCCAAATACTTTGATTTAGCCCCAGACCTCTTGCAAGACGTCACAACGATGGAGTTAAACGAAAAAACACCTCGACCCACGTGCACACCTCTTGATTGCAGCAAAGCCGCACAGACCCTTGGCTACACCGCCACACCTTTTGAAGAATCCTTAAAAGAATTTCAATAGAGATAAGAACTGCATCTATCAATAACTAAAATAAATCAATACATGAAGTTAAAAAATTACTACCTTCCCCTGGTGCTCGGTTTGAGCATAACAACATCTTGCTCGACCGAAAATGAAGCTTGGATGCCAGAAACGAATCCAACCTTAAATGCGCCAGAAGCTTCACCCGAAGTGGTTTACCCCGAAAACGACGGTTCTAAATCGCTCTCAAATTCAAACCCAGCAACTAATGTGCGCACCATGCTCGACATCATTGGTCCAGAACCAGCAAAAAGCATGGGCAACATGAATATTACGGATGCTCAATATGAAGAAATCAAAAAGTTCACCGATGAGTTGGTGAGCGGCATTGAAACTGATGCAGATGTTTATAAAGCCATCTTCAATTGGGTATCCACAAACATTCAGTATGGATTTGCCGACAACGACCCCTACCCTGTATTTACCAACAAAACAGGGGTTTGCCAAGGTTATGCCAACCTATTAAATGTTATGCTCCACACACAAGGCATTCCTGTATTTAACGTTAACGGTATGCTTAACCCCCTTGGTGGACATGCATGGAACTACGTTTATTACAACAACCGTTGGTTTGTGAGCGACCCCACAAACCGAAGCGACTATGCTATTTATCCCGTTAGCGGTTACAAGAATCTTGAACCGCACATGTTCAATGTTGACTTGGCTCAAACTGAAAACGAAGTATTTAGCTTCAAGGATAAAGCGTGGACCATTACGCGCATTCGTAAGGCCGACGACATTTTGGTTTTGCCCTATAGCGGTGGGGGTATCGTTGCATCATGTTTCAACCCCGACTCACTCCTCCCTGCAAATGTCAAGGAAATTTACATTGGCAAGAACATCAAGTCGTTGGGTTCAAGCTTCGTAGGACTTCGCGATTTTGCGCCCAATATTGAGGCTGCTTTCGTGGATGATAGCAACACCAAGCTCAAGAGTCATTTAGGTGTAGTTTACACCAAATCTGGTAGCGAATTAGTGTACATCCCACAAGCTATGAAAAGCGTAGAGCTTTTGCCCATCAAGGTTATGGAAAAGAACTACATCACCAACCACAAAGGTATGGAAGAAGTTATTTTGCCAAACGGAACAGAAGAGCTCCAGGATTACGCCTTTGAAAATTGTCCAAACTTAAAGCGCGCCTACATACCAGAAGACACAAAAGTCAGCGAAAAAGCCTTCTATTCTGTTCATGCTGATTTCCAAATTATTCGTGGCAACATCACTGGAATCCCTGAAATCACCATGTAAGGAAAGCGCAGAAAATAAGGCGAACTGCAAACAATCATTATGAACGAATATTATTTTATCACACCCGACAACCAACGTGGAGGCCCGGTAATACCCCAAAGATTTGCAGAAAAAGGCATCACCGAAGACACACTGATTTGGAAAAGCGGCATGAGCGATTGGACACCTGCAGGTATGGTTGATGAAGTCAAAGATTATGTATTGCCCAAAATAAAAAACACACCAGGGCAAGAAGCATCGACCAAGCCCAATAATCCTTTTAGCGAACATGGATTCATGCGCAATGGCGTGATCCTGCCCAAGCCCGACAACGGAATGTTATGGGCGGTGTTATCCACCATCTGTTGCTGCCTTCCCTTAGGTCTCGTTGCCATATACAAGGCTTCGAAAGTCAACACGCTTTATTACATGGGCCAATACGAAGCTGCCGTTTTGCAAGCCGACAGTGCTCGACGATGGGCAATCGCAGCTTTGATCACTGGTATTTTATCGTCATTAATCAGTAATCTAACCTATTTCTTCACCGCACCCTTGACGATGATCTAATCACATAGAAACGCACAAAAAAGAGGAAGTGAAAGCAGTTCATAAACAAGTCTGCTTTCCTTCCTCTTTTGTTGAATTTTCACACCATTTGAAGCACTTTTATGCGTCGCATCAGCACTTTTTATGCCTCTTTTCAAAAAAAACACACTTTTCGGTGTTTTTGACATTTGTTTTTTCTCAAAATTAGTTTTGCATGTCACAGTTTGTTCTTAACTTTGCTATCTGAAAGAAACAATTAACATAAATTGTAATACAAATTATGACGCTTATTAAATCAATTTCGGGTTTCCGCGGCACAATTGGTGGTCGTCCAGGAGACACGCTCAATCCTATTGAGATTGCAAAATCAGTTTCAGCTTACGCAAGCCTTCGCGAAAAGTTCGTTGGTACATATCGTAAGAAAATTGTCGTAGGTCGCGACGCACGTATTTCAGGCGAAATGGTGAGCCACACAGTTTGCGGCACACTCATGGGTATGGGCTTCGATGTTGTTGACATCGGTTTGGCTTCTACGCCTACTACTGAATTGGCAGTGACAATGGAAAAGGCTGTTGGTGGTATTATCATTACAGCAAGCCATAACCCCCGCCAGTGGAACGCACTTAAGTTCCTCAACGAAAAGGGCGAATTCCTCCCACCCGAAGAAGCTGCAGAAGTTGTACGCCTTGCTAACAACTGCAACTTTGACTTTGCCGATGTTGATGCTTTGGGTCACTACACAAAGAACTTCTACTACGACCAGCGTCACATTGACCACATCAAGGAACTTGAACTCGTTGATGTTGAAGCCATCAAGCACGCTCACTTCTCTGTAGCATTCGATGCTGTAAACTCAGTGGGTGGTGTTATCATTCCTAAGCTCCTCGGTCAGCTCGGTGTAACTCAGGTGACTCACCTCAACGCTGAAGCTACTGGCGACTTCGCTCACAACCCCGAACCTTTGAAGGAACACCTCACTGAAATCCGCAACCTCATGCGCAAGGGTCGTCATGACATCGGTTTCGTAGTTGACCCTGATGTTGACCGCCTCGCAATGGTTTGTGAAGATGGTTCAATGTTCGGCGAAGAATACACGCTTGTAGCTGTTGCTGACTACATCCTCCAGCACACTCCCGGTAACACTGTTTCTAACCTCTCTTCTACACGCGCCCTCCGCGACGTTACAGAAAAGTACGGTTGCACTTACACTCCCGCTGCTGTAGGCGAAGTAAACGTTGTTACGAAGATGAAGGCTACTGGTGCCGTAATTGGTGGTGAAGGTAACGGTGGTGTCATCTATCCTACTTCACACAGCGGTCGCGACGCCCTCGTAGGTATCGCACTCATCTTGACTTACCTCGCTAAGACAGGTATGAAGGCTACTGAACTTCGCGACTCATTCCCCAAGTACTACATTGCGAAGAACCGTATCGACCTCGATCCTACTACCGACATCTACGCTGTACTCCAGAAGGTGAAGGAAATGTATAAGAACGAGCAGGTTACAGACATCGACGGTGTGAAGATTGACTTCCCCGACAAGTGGGTTCACCTCCGTAAGTCTAACACTGAACCTATCATCCGCGTTTACTCTGAAGCGAAGTCAATGGAAGAAGCTGACGCGCTCGGTAAGCAAATCATGGATGTGGTATATCAGATGACACAGAAATAATATTTTGTAAAGATCATACAAAAGACGAGTAAACGAGTACGCTCGTTTACTCGTCTTTTTTTATACCAAGCACCATCGCTAAATATATCTTTCACATGAAAAAAACATTCCTTCCCCTTTCATTGTTTGCTTTAGGCGCAGCAGCGCAGGAGAAGTATAACGTGGTCTATATCATGACCGACGACCACACGGCACAAATGATGTCGTGCTACGACAACCGTTACGTCAATACGCCAAACCTTGACCGCATCGCCAACGACGGAGTGCGCTTCGTGAATAGTTTTGTGGCCAACTCACTATCAGGTCCATCACGTGCCTGCATGCTTACAGGCAAACACAGCCATGCCAACGGTTTCACGAGCAATGTGTACGATGTCTTCGATGGTTCACAGCAGACGATGCCCAAACTCCTTCAAGCTGGTGGCTACCAAACGGCAATCATCGGCAAGTGGCACTTGATTAGCGACCCCACAGGCTTTGATTATTGGAACATCATCCCTGGCCAAGGCGACTACTACAATCCCGACTTCATTAACATGGATGGAACAAAAACCAACCACAAGGGATACCTCACAAACATCATCACCGACAAAGCCATTGACTGGCTTGAGAACAAACGCGACAAACAACGTCCGTTCGCCCTCTTCATTCACCACAAGGCATGCCACCGCAACTGGTTGCCCGAACTCAAATATTTACATGAGTACGAAGACCAAACCTTTGCTATCCCTGAAACGTTCTACGACAATTATGAAGGACGCCCCGCAGCACAGGTTCAGGAAATGAGCATCCATAGCAACATTGATATGGACTTGGCTTACGACGTAAAACTCCATGATGCCAACGTCACCACGCGCCTCTCTCCGAATTACATTTCAATGATTGGTCGTCTTGACTCGCGCGAACGCGCCATCTACGACCAGTTCTACGATTCTATCGCCATTGACTTCCGCAAACGCAACTTGCAGGGACGCGAACTTTCCGAATTCAAATTCCAACGCTACATGCGCGACTATGCCAAGGTGCTTAAGTCACTTGACGACAACGTAGGCCGCACGCTTGATTATCTGGAAAAGGCGGGCTTACTCGAAAACACCCTTGTTGTTTATACTTCCGACCAAGGTTTCTATATGGGCGAGCATGGCTGGTTTGACAAGCGTTTTATGTATGAAGAATCATTCCGCACGCCATTAGTGATGCGTCTGCCCAACGGACTCTCTGCGCGCGGCGATATCCAACAAATGGTTCAAAACATTGACTATGCCCCCACCTTCCTTGACCTTTGCGGCCTCCCCATTCCCGAAGACATGCATGGTATTTCCATGTTGCCTTTACTCAAGGGTGAGCAACCCAAGGATTGGCGCACATCGTTGTATTACCATTTCCATGAATTCCCAGCCGAGCATGCTGTGAAGCGCCACTACGGCGTACGCACAGAGCGCTATACGCTCATCCACTTCTACGAAGACATTGACGTTTGGGAACTCTATGATCTTCAAACCGACCCACAACAACTCAACAATATTTACGGACAGAAAGGCACGGAAAAGATCACGAAGAGACTCAAAAAGGAACTTCTCAAATTGCAACAGCAGTACAACGACCCCGCTGTGGCATTGACAAAGTAAGGAGCCACCTTACAAAAAGATTCATACACTTGAACAGCAAGGACAAGCACAACAAAGACTTCCCCCCCCGGGCGGAAGTCTTTCTGTCTATGAAGCGCCGCCGCGTGGGGCACGACTACGAATCCGATGCATGTATCTGATAACGATGACCATCGAAGATCATCGCCCCTTGTTGGGGCAAGTCGTTGGAAATCCGAATGCAGTTGCTCATTATTGCGCCATAGGTTCCACAACGTTCGCACCACAATCAGCCGTGCCCAATGCCTCGCCCGAAACGACTTTACCCGAACAAATTGGATATCTAAAAAGCGAAAGGAGAACCCGCTGGCTCTCCTTTCGCTTTTTTAATAAATTGAGGATTTACTTTTTAGCATTACCCATCGTGCAGTAAGACTACGGTTGGGGACTTTAATTTCCAAACACCAATTCTCCCTGACGTTCACTGATACTGATTGGCGTATCCTTACTTACGGCTCCTGCCAACAGGGCGTGGCTCAGCGGATTAAGTAGCATGCGCTGAAGTGCGCGCTTCACAGGACGTGCCCCAAATTGAGGATCGTAACCTTCGCGTGCCACACAAGCAACAGCAGCATCGTCAACAATGAGATTAACCCCTTGTTTCGCCAAACGGTCGCACACCAAACGAACCTGTAAGCGTACGATTTGCTGAATGTCAGACTCCGACAATGGTTTAAACAGCACGATGTCGTCAATGCGGTTCAGGAACTCTGGACGCACGGTATTCTTCAGCAAGCCCATAACCTGATCTTTCAAGACCTCCTCGTGTTCGTTGAAATATTGGTCAATAGCCAACCCTTGTTTGGTCGCTTGTTCAAGCGCTTGATGGATAAAGCCACTACCTAAATTAGATGTCATGATGATGATGGTATTCTTGAAATTCACCACGCGTCCCTTATTATCGGTTAATCGACCATCATCCAGCACCTGAAGCAGGATATTGAATACATCAGGATGTGCCTTTTCGATTTCGTCAAACAAAACCACCGAATAAGGTTTGCGACGCACTGCTTCCGTCAATTGCCCACCTTCATCATAACCCACGTATCCCGGAGGCGCACCGACAAGTCGGCTCACACTATGCTTTTCTTGATATTCGCTCATATCTATGCGCGTGAGCATTTGCTCATCATTAAACAGCAACTCTGCAAGCGCCTTAGCAATTTCCGTTTTTCCCACCCCCGTAGCACCAAGGAAGATAAACGACCCGATTGGGCGACGCGGATCCTGAAGTCCAGCCCTGCTGCGCAACACGGCATCAGCCACAGCTTGCACCGCATCATCCTGCCCCACTACGCGTTGGTGCAAATCGGCATCAAGGTGCAACAACTTTTCGCGTTCACTCTGTTGCATGCGACTCACTGGAATACCAGTCCATCGGCTCACCACATCTGCAATATCGTCAGCGCTCACCACTTCTTTCACCATTGCTTCGCTGCCTTGACGTTGTTTGAGCGTTTCATTTAATGTTTCCAATTTCTGAGTCAACTCAGGCAAACTTCGGTAGCGTATCTCTGCCACGCGTCCGTATTCGCCCTCACGCTCCAGGCGTTCCGCCTCCATATTCAGCGTTTCTTGCTGTTGCTTGATCTTTTGAATTTCGAGCAACGCACTGCGTTCACCTTCCCACTTCGCCTTCATCTCGTTCACCTGCTCTTCAAGCATGGCGATTTCTGCATTCAGCGATTCCTGCTTCAAAGTATCGCCTTCCTGCTTGATGGCTTCACGTTCAATCTCCAGTTGGCGCAATCGGCGCAAGGCTTCATCCAACTCCTCGGGTTGCGAATCGCGCTCCATGCGCAACTTAGCAGCTGCCTCATCCATCAAGTCAATGGCTTTATCAGGCAAGAAGCGATCGGCAATATATCGGTGTGATAACCTGACAGCAGCAATCAACGCATCGTCCTGAATACGCACACGATGGTGGTTTTCATAACGCTCTTTCAATCCACGAAGAATTGAAATGGCATCTTCGGGCGATGGTTCCTCAACCAACACCGTTTGGAAACGTCGTTCCAACGCCTTGTCCTTTTCAAAATATTTTTGATACTCCTCTAATGTCGTAGCACCAATACTGCGCAACTCACCTCTTGCCAAGGCTGGCTTTAAGATATTGGCAGCATCCATAGCCCCTTCACTTTTGCCTGCGCCCACGAGTGTATGAATCTCATCAATAAACAGCACGATCTCACCCTCCGCCTCCGTCACTTCGTTCACCACACTCTTCAGGCGTTCCTCAAACTCGCCCTTATACTTAGCACCCGCAACGAGCGCCCCCATATCAAGCGAAAAGAGTTTTTTGTTTTTCAAATTCTCCGGCACGTCACCACGCACAACGCGTTGAGCAATGCCCTCAACAATAGCTGTCTTTCCCGTACCAGGTTCTCCAATAAGAATTGGATTATTCTTCGTGCGTCGGCTTAGGATTTGCAGCACTCTTCGAATCTCTTCATCACGCCCAATCACAGGGTCTAATTTTCCCTCGCGCGCTTCATCTACAAGGTTACGTGCATAGCGTTGAAGCGCCTGGTAATTGTCCTCGCTCATGGGCGAATCCACCTTCTTACCCTTACGTAACGCCTCGATCGCCTTTTCAAGGGCATCTTCTTTCATGCCGGCATCCTTTAATATTTTAGACGCTTTTGAAGTAACAACCAGCAAGGCAAGGAGCAATATTTCAAGTCCAACGTAGGTATCACCACGTTTCTGAGCCAATTCTTGTGCCTTTTTCATTACCCCTGCAGCTTCATGTTCCAAATAGGGTTCAGAACCTCCGTTAACACGAGGTTGATTGTCCAGTTCGCGCTCAAGCACACGACGCAACATATCAAGATTCACGCCAGCCTTTTCAAACAAGAAGGGCATAATATTCTCGCCCGGAGCAGAAAGCAACGCATACAGTAAATGCAAAGTTCCCACAGCTTGTTGTCCTTTTGCTTGAGCAGTTTCAAGAGCTTGCTGAATCACCTCTTGAACTTTGTGTGTCAAATTTTGTCCAGTCATAGTTATATCTGTTAATAAGTTAATCATTATATAAATAGTGTTCGGAGTCGCGTACAATGAAAAAGAAATATGCTTTGCGCTCCTCCTTACCCTTCTTATTACTTAAATCATGCCACAGCAAAACTGCAACATTTTTTATCTTTTTATGACAAAATGGCATAACATAAGGGCAAAAAACAGGACAAAATGACAGACGACAGAGCATGACTCGCAAACAAAAAAACTGGTATTCCCAAAATAGATGGAATACCAGTTTTTGTTTGATGTCACTAAGCCTGCTTGTAATCTTCCATTGTTTCGGGTGTAAAGTTCATCACCCAGGTGTAGTGCTTCATCACTTCTGCCTCAACGTAGTTTGCGTAGATGCGAGCGCTCTTGGCAAACATTTCAGGACAACGTGTTGCGTTTTGTGTGAGCAGATGGAGCATGATGATGCTGGCTGCCATTTCATAAAGGTGGCGTGCGCAGAAGTCGTGGAACTCAGCATTAGCCGCATCCTTCACGTAAGTTGTGGCAGCTTCAAACTGATTGGCCATAGTCTTGGCACGTTCAATGAGTGAAGCAAACTCTGGCGCTACGGGCACTGCTTCGTAGTCTCGCATAAGGGCGAGATATGCCCCATTGGTCACATATCGGATAGCTGCTACGACCTGGAGCTGCGTGGTCCCTTCATAGATGCTGGTGATGCGCGCATCGCGATAAATCTGCTGACAGAAGTATTCCATCATAAAACCCGAACCACCATGAATCTGAATGCAGTCATAAGCGTTTTGATTACAATATTCAGAGTTCATACCCTTAGCAAGGGGCGTGAGCGAGTCGGCGAGTTTTGAGAATTTCTTGAGTTCCTGTCGTTCCTCTGCTTCAAGTTTTCGTTCGCGTGCAATATCTTCAAGGGCCTTATAGATATCCACGTAGCGCGAGGTTTGATAAAGCAGTGCACGACCGGCATCAAGCTTAGCCTTCATCAGCGAGAGCATATCGCTCACTGCAGGGAAGTTGATAATTTCTTTGCCAAACTGCCTACGGTCGCGTGCATAGGCAAGTGCCTCGTTGTAGGCAGCTTGTGAAAGACCCACGCTCTGCGCCGCAATACCAAGGCGCGCCCCGTTCATGAGTGCCATCACATATTTAATAAGCCCCAATTTGCGGTCGCCACAAAGTTCTGCCTTGGCATTCTTATAAACGAGCTCGCACGTGGGTGAGCCGTGAATACCCAACTTGTTTTCAATGCGGCGCACGTCAACACCACCATCATTCTTATCGTAGATAAACATGGAGAGGCCACGTCCATCGGTCGTTCCTTCTTCTGAGCGTGCAAGCACGAGGTGGAGTTGCGCGTCGCCATTGGTAATGAAACGCTTACAACCATTCAAACGCCAGCAACCTTCAGCTTCATCATAGGTAGCCTTAAGCATCACACTCTGGAGGTCGGAACCAGCATCGGGTTCGGTAAGGTCCATTGACATGGTTTCGCCCTGGCAAATGCGGGGGATGAAACGGCTGTGTTGATCTTCGTTTCCGAATTCATAGAGCGTTTCAATACAGTCCTGAAGGCTCCATATATTGCTGAAGCCGGCATCAGCAGCAGCTACGATTTCAGCACACATCGTATAGGGTGTGATGGGGAAGTTGAGTCCACCGAAACGGCGGGGCATTGTCATTCCGTTCATACCTGCGCTAACCATTGCATTGAGGTTATCGTAGGTTCCTGAAGCGTAGCGCACACGGCCATTTTCGCAATGAGGTCCTTCGGCGTCAACACCTTCGGAGTTAGGCTTAATCACGTTTGCCGTGATGTCGCCCACGATGTCGAGGACCTTGTCATAAGAGTCCATGGCATCTGTAAAGTCAATGGGCGCCTCGTCAAAAGTGTCCTTATCGCGGAAGTTGCGTTCCTTGAGTTCAACGATGCGCTCCATGAGCGGATGGTTGAGTTCGAACTGAAGTTCTTTGATGTCGCTATAATAATTACTCATAACAATAAATGGCTCTAATTTTTGTAATACTTAATCATTTTAGGAAGCACCTCTTCCACACTACCTGTGATGACATAATCAGCGATTTGATTGATAGGCGCATTGGGGTCGGTATTGATGGAAATAATAATGCCACTTTCCTTCATGCCAGCCACATGCTGAATAGCACCCGAGATACCGCAGGCGATATACACCTTTGGACGAACGGTAACTCCCGTCTGACCAATTTGAAGATTATGAGCGCAGAAACCCGCATCAATAGCGGCACGACTGGCCCCCACCTCAGCATGAATCTCCTTGGCCAAAGCATACAGGAGGTCGAAGTTTTCTTTTGACCCTACGCCATAACCGCCCGCTACAATAATGGGAGCACCCTTAAGGTTGCTGTCCTGCGTCTGAACATGGCGATCAATAACCTTAACGAGGAAATCAGCTGCCGAGGTGTAGGCATCAACAGAAGGGTAGCTCACCTCGCCAGGATAATTGACATCTACAATTTCAGCCTTCATCACACCGCTACGCACCGTAGCCATCTGTGGGCGATTTTCGGGATTAATAATTGTTGCCACAATATTTCCTCCGAAAGCGGGGCGAATTTGATACAGCAATTGATCGTACACCTTACCGGCCTTCTTATCTTCATGGCTACCAATTTCGAGTGCCGTACAATCGGCTGTCAAACCCGAATGGAGGGCTGACGACACACGCGGACCAAGGTCGCGACCAATAACAGTGGCCCCCATAAGGCAAATCTGTGGTTGCTCAGCCTTAAACAAATTGATCAGAATTGAGGCATGCGGCAATGTGGTGTAAGGGAAAAGTCCGGGTGCATCAAAAACATGAAGTTTATCCACACCGTAAGGAATGATTTGCTCTTCCACCTTGCCCTTAATATCGGTACCGACTGCCACGGCTTCAAGCTTCACCCCCAGCGTATCAGCGAGTTTGCGTCCTTTTGAAAGTAATTCCTGACTTACTTCGGCCACTTGTGTGCCTTCAAGTTCACAATATACATATACGTTGTTCATAATTTCAATTATCCAATGGTGTGGTTAGCAATTAATTCGTGCATCAAGCTCTTGATATCTTCGTCTGAGCTGGTAAGCACTTTACTTTCTTTAGCCTTGAATACAATATTTTCAATAGCCTTTACCTTAGTGGGCGAGCCAGCCAAACCACATTGAGAGAGGTCGGCATTGACATCGGCACACGAAAGTTGTCCAAGGGTAAGGTACGGCTTTTTGCCATACTCTTCTGTATAAGGCATATCGGGCGTTTGCTCCATAGGCACACGGCAACGCTTGTACTTCATCACCAACTTGGCATTACGTGGGCGACATGGGGCTGCGCTTCCATTAACAGTGACCACCAAGGGCATGGGGGCCATAACAGTTTCCACACCACCATCAATATGGCGTTTTGCGGTGAGCAACGCACCCTCAACATCAAGAATCTCTTCAACGTAAGTCACTTGGTTGAGGCCTAACTTCTCTGCCACTTGTGGACCTACCTGAGCCGTATCGCCGTCAATGGCTTGTCGGCCACCAATAATAAGGTCCACCTCACCAAGATGCTTAATGGCTGTAGCTAAGGCGTAGCTTGTGGCCAAAGTATCGGCGCCAGCAAAGGCACGGTCTGTGAGGAGATAGCCCCCGTCAGCACCGCGATACATGGATTCACGAATCACGTCAGCAGCACGTGGAGGTCCCATAGTGACGATGGTCACTGTCGTGCCAGGATATTTATCCTTCAATCGAAGGGCCTGTTCAAGAGCATTTAAATCTTCTGGATTATAGATAGCAGGTAAAGCAGCACGATTAATGGTGCCTTCAGCCGTCATGGCATCAGGGCCCACATTTCGCGTGTCGGGTACTTGCTTGGCAAGCACAACAATTTTTAGACTCATATCAATCTATATTTGTAAGCGGTTAAAAAATATTTCCATTTCCAAAATTACGAGATTTTTGTTAGGTCACCAAAAATTACTCATTTTTTTACAGGCATACGATTATAGAGCATAAAAAAAAACGGGTTGTAGGCGCCGTTCAAACTTTTGTCGGCCCCTCGTCAATCAAACTCTATGGCATCTGTTGCTCCTATCGCTAAGCTTTAACAGCGCACTGCGGGGGTAGGCGCCCGTGTGCACCTACCCCCGCAGTGAAGTTAATTATTTTTTATAGCATTTAGAATTCGTCGTTAGCATAGAGGAATGGGAATATCACGTTATCCCATTCAAGGATTTCTTCGGGCTTAAAGAAACGCTTCAACTCAACAGCAGCAGTTTCAGGACCATCGCTGGCATGTACAATATTTTCCTGGAAGCTCACGCAATATGAACCACGAATCGTGCCAGGCGCTGCATTACGTCCGTTTGTTGGACCAGCCAATGCACGCACAGCAGCAATTGCATCAACGCCTTCCAAAGCCATAGCAACAACAGGAGCTGTCATCATGGCATCCTTAACACGTTGGAAGAATGGTTTTTCGCTCAAATGGGCATAATGTTCTGACAAGATTTCATCTGTGAGCCACATCATTTTCATACCACAGATTTTCAAACCTTTCTTTTCAAAGATTGAAATAATTTCGCCCATCAAACCACGTTGAACGGTGCAAGGCTTTAAAAGCACAAGAGTTTTCTCAATAGCCATAATATTTATTTTTTTAAGGTTATAATTGTTTCTCTTTATTTAATCTCCTTCAAAATTAAGATTTTATACCAAAGCCACAAAATTTTTAACACGCAAAGCGTATATCAAGTTCATTTTACGTCCAATTTAGCTTTTCAATAAACAAGATTTAGTAAATTTGCCTTTGTAAGAACATGAGCGGCTGCACTGGCGCCTTAGAAAGGGACCAGCCTCCGTGAGCAGGAGCACTGCCGTGTTTTGCATTCATCGTTAAATCGTTCATCAAACATGGTTTACAATAAAGATAAAAACTTAAAACTGTATTACTCCATAAGCGAGGTGGCTGAACACTTTGGTGTAGCTGAAACATTGCTACGCTTTTGGGAAAAGGAATTTCCACAACAGATTGCACCCAAGAAAGCAGGACGAAATATCAGACAATACACCAAAGAGGACATTGAGCAAATCCAACTGGTGTATAACCTGGTCAAAGTGAGAGGGCTTAAGATATCTGCAGCCCGAGAACTTTTGAAGAAAAATAAAGAAGGAGTAGAACAACGCATGGAAGCCCTTGAACTTTTAAAATCCATCAAACAACAACTATTAGACATTCGCCAGGAGCTGGACAGTTTGGAAGTATAATAACGTGAAAAGAGGTTAAGAGGAGCTTTCAGCTCGTTAAGAGGGACCTAAAGGTCCGTTAAGAGGTTATGAGAGTTGTAGGGGCCGATCCCCGTGTCGGCCCGTCATGGGTCAACGTACAAATCGTACCGATCTCTGTGTCGGCCCATCGTCCAACCAATTCCTATATACCTATAGTATCTACCACTAAACTTCTACTGCTCCGCACGGCAAAGATGCCGAAGGTACCACCGTTCTGTAACCGCATGGTTGGCGCCAAGCGCCTATCCCCGGATATACGAACACCCTATCGATGCACCCCGAGGGGGGGGGGGGCCAGCAGCTGCCCAAGGATATTTGGAATAAAATTCAAGCATTAAGGAGAGATTCCCTAAACACTTCTAAAAAATCAATACCACACAACAATGACAGGAAGAATACACTCAATAGAAAGTTTTGGTACGGTTGACGGACCAGGCATTCGATTCATTGCTTTTATGCAAGGTTGCCCCATGAGATGCATGTTTTGCCACAACCCCGACACATGGGATCCCAAACGCAAAGTGCAATATGAAATGACACCTGAAGAACTCCTTGAAGAGGTAAAAAAATACAAAAGTTTTATTCAAACAGGAGGCGTTACGTGCACAGGCGGTGAACCCTTGATGCAAGCTGAATTTGTGGAAGCATTTTTCAAATTGTGTCGTCAGGCTGGATTTCACACAGCGCTCGACACTGCAGGCGTTGTTTTCACGGATGCTGCCAAGCGTGCTGTTGAACAAGCGGACTTGGTGATGCTGGACGTAAAAACTGTTGACGACGAACTGCACCCCCACCTCACAGGTGTTCAGCGTAAGAACAATGCTGCCTTCATGGACTACTTACAGGAGATAGGAAAACCGACATGGATACGCCACGTCATCGTGCCCGGTGTCAATGATGATGAAGCACATTTGCAAGCTGTGGCTGATTACGTCAAGCAGTTTAGCGTTGTTGAGCGCGTTGAACTCCTACCCTACCACGTTATGGGTACCTACAAATACGAAGAGCTTGGCATTGCATATCCATTGAAAGATGTGCCTCCGCTTTCTGCTGAGCGCTTAAACGTGGCACGCAGTATTTTTAAAAACACTTTAGATTGCGAAGTCGTTTAATATACAATTAACAAGTAGGAGGGTGTGTCGAAATACAAATTTCGGCACACCCTCTAAAGTTGTTAAACCCTTGTCGCTCCTCTCCCAACTCAAAACGCTCTTAACCTTTTAACGAGGCGTAGCCTCCTCTTAACCTCTTAACGAGGCGTAGCCTCCTCTTAACCTCTTAACGAGGCGTAGCCTCCCCTTAACCTCTTAACGAGGCGTAGCCTCCCCTTAACCTCTTAACGAGGCGTAGCCTCCCCTTAACCTCTTAACGGACCTTTAGGTCCCTCATAAGGAGCCGAAGGCTGTTCTCCCCAAAATGTCACAAAATCTGCCCATTTTTCGTGAATTTTCAACTTTTTTTCAAAAAGTAAAAAATATCATTTTGTCACATTGTTAAAGTTTATAGAAAAAAGTTAAACGGACTCCGAGGGGTCAAAACCGGACCTTCAGCGAACGACTCGGCGGGAAATTTTTCCTAAGTCGGACCAAATTTTTACTACATCAAACCAAATTTTAACGACATCAAACCAAATTTCGCAATATTTTTGATCCTTTTGACACGAAAAAGGGGGCTTTGAGGCCCCCTTCTACTTTCTACACAAATTTACTATATATTCCAGGAAATTCCAAATTTCAGAAACCATGCCAAAAACCGAAAGGATCAACGCCTTTTTCAAAAACTTTACAAAATGAAACTTTTTTGATCCTTTTACTTTCATTTTGATTTTTCGCCCTTTTCCGGAAAATCGCGAAAAGATCAAAGCAAAATGTTAAATGTGTTATGGGATTTGAGAGAGTTTAGAGTTGAGAGATGAGAGTTGAGAGAACCTTGTCCTCTTGTTAGGGCACACCCTTCGGGGGAGAAAGTTGAGAGTTGAGAGAGAATCCATTCGGCATGTAGGGGCCGATCACCGTGTCGGCCCGTTGTCAATCAACGTACTAACGAGGCTTGAGGGTT
>JAZKYK010000068.1:0-5154 GCA_045612125.1 Alloprevotella sp. | reverse complement strand
TATAAACGACATGCGTCAACCGCTCGCTGCTATGACAATTGATTGGATGAATGAAAATATCAAGTTAGACTTTGCCCGTCAGCAGGTTTTGGCGCTGAATGAGAAGTACGAAGCATTGTCCCGAAAGGATTTCTCCAACTCCACGAACCTGCTCTCTACCGACAATCTGGAAGGCATCACTGAGGGAGAACTGATTTTGCGCAAGATTATCGAACCCTGGAAAGGCAAAATCATCTTGATAGATGTGTGGGGCACTTGGTGCGGTCCGTGTAAGGAAGCCATGAAGCACAGTCAGGAACTTTACGAACGCATGAAGCCTTACGACATGTTCTTCCTTTACATGGCCAATAACTCCAGCGAAACTTCGTGGAAGAATGTCATCAACGAGTACAACGTAACGGGCGAAAACGTGGGGCACGTCAATTTGCCCGCTGACCAACAAAGCGCTGTCGAAGACTTCTTGAAAGTCAACTTCTATCCCTCTTATTTCCTCATTGACCGCGAAGGCCACCTCTTGGAAGTAAATGCCGACCCCAGAAATCTTGACCAATTTGAAGAGTTGGTTAAGGGAATGGAGGAATAAAAAGAAATAAATAGAAATGAAAAATAATATAGACCGATTTTTAAACAGGGTATTGTATTCATTGTACAATCTGATGTATTTCTCGGGATTACCTTTACATGCTGCAACTGAATTGCTGGTGCAACGCCCATTGTATAGTTTGCCTTGTTGGAAGAAACGATTGAAAAAGGAATACGGAATTAACACATACAAGGAATATAAGGATAGGGCTAACAGTATATTGGATAAGACTGTAAATAACCCTGTATCTGAATTTACTCAATACTATTTGGCTGGGCTTGCATTGCTATTGTTGGCCTTACCTATTTATTTAGTGATAAATATTTGGATGATTTGCTATGGACCACATGCATCTGATATTGTGGGAAGGCACCTGATTATTGTTGTTGCATTAGGAATAGTTCCTTCGTGGATAATAGGTGATTTAGTATATTGGAAGAAGAATCGCTATTTGAAACATTTTGCAGCGTTTGAAAAAGAAGGCAGAAAAAGCAAAATAGTGTGGACCATAGGCACTACCCTTGCTCTATGTTTACTGATTGTAGCCAATTTCATGCTAATGTGGTACTATGCTTACCTATATGGATAAATTGTTGATAGTATTAGGATAAGTAATGGTAAAAAATATCATAAAACAAAAAGATTATGAACAAGAAATCAATTATTGCACTTGTTATGCTATTTACCCTCGCCATGCCGATAATGGCATCAGAGCAAAGTCCACAAGTGGAGCGCCGTCCCAAGAAGGAATTGAGGGGTGAGCATCGTCCAAGAGCAATGCACCGTAAGGACTTCAAGATGATGTGCGAGGTCGTGGAAGACGCCTCATTTGGTGATAAGAAAATTGGTGTCCTCAAAGTGGCTTGCATCAGCAGTTACTTCGATAGCAAGCAGTGCGCAAAACTCCTCGCCTTGTTTTCCTTCGAAAACGACAAGTTGGAAGCATTAAAAGTTCTTGCACCCCGAATTGTGGATTTCAATCCAAAGGAGATTTTGAAGCAATTTACTTTCTCCTCCAACAAAGACGAGGCCTTAGAAATTATATCGGAAAGATAAACAGATTCCATATTATAAATTGCAGTTAAAGATAACATCCCCCAGCGAAACTGGTATGAACCATACATTCCGCTGGGGGATGTGTTTATTATTGAAACTTGCATGGCGTGACTCAAGTATGAGATTACTGGATTGTTAACTCTTGTAAGATGATGGTCAGAACAACTATAGCATCCTTAAAGAGTTTACCAAACAACAAAACACAAGCATTTTTTTGCCTGCTTAAAGATAAAATGCTAACTTTGCAACAAACAAAATAATGTTTGTAGTTAGTAAAATCGCAACTCTATGAATAATATATTAGCATTTAATCTTTCCACGCCAAACGACGTAGCGCAGCAAATTGCGGCGAGAGTCAAGGCACGCCGTTTAGAACTCAATCTGACTCAGGAAGGAATGGCGACGAGGGCTGGGATGAAGTTTGCTACCTATCGTAGATTTGAGCAGACGGGTGAAATCGCGTTGAGGGGACTGCTTCAAATTGCATTTGCACTGAATGCATTGGCAGACTTCGATGGTGTGTTTACGCAGAAACAATTTCAGTCCATTGATGACGTGTTGAACGAACAAAAGGTGAATCGCAAACGAGGCAAGAATAATGAATAGTATCAAGCAAGTAGAAGTATTGTATCACAATCAATTAGTGGGGCGTCTGGCTCTGACGAAAGAGGGATTGTGCGCTTTTGAATATGCTGCAGAATGGTTGTCAACTGGGTTTTCCATCTCTCCATTTGAATTGCCCCTTCGCAGTGGAGTGTTTGTTGCAAAACCAAGACCGTTTGATGGTGGTTTTGGGGTGTTCGATGATTGTCTTCCGGATGGTTGGGGACTACTCATTCTTGACAGATACCTTCAGCAAAAGGGCGTCAATCCTCATCACCTTACCCTTCTTGACCGCTTAGTTTTGGTAGGTTCCACAGGGCGTGGCGCTTTAGAATTTCGTCCAGACAAGAGTGTGGTATCCACTCAGGAGTATGTCGATTTTGAAAAACTGGCGTTAGAAGCAGAGCGGATTCTTGATAGTGATGAATATACGGGAACGGGAATTGAAGAACTGCAGTCGCGCGGCGGTTCTCCTGGTGGTGCTCGTCCGAAGATATTTGCTTATTACGAGGGTAAGGAGTGGTTGGTGAAGTTCCGCGCGAAGTACGACCCCAAACACATAGGGCAGGAGGAGTACAAGTATTCCCTGCTCGCCAAAGCGTGTGGCATAGAGATGCCCGAAACTCGCTTGTTTGAGGATAAGTATTTTGGCGTCGAACGCTTTGATCGTTCTGATACAGGCAAACTTCATGTTGTAAGCATGGCGGGATTGATTGGGGCGGACTATCGGTTGCCGAGTATTGATTATACGCACATCTTTCAAGTTTGCGGACTCCTGACTCACAACATGGCAGAACTGTGGAAGGTGTATCGCTTGATGGTGTTTAACTATCTCATAGGGAATAAGGACGACCATGCTAAAAACTTCGCCTTCATCTATAGAGATGGTGATTGGCATTTCTCACCAGCTTACGACCTTTTGCCAAGCAGTGGGTTGAATGGTTATCATACGACTTCTATCAACGATACAATAGAACCGACCAAGGAAGATTTAATTGCGGTGGCTATAAAGGCAGGACTAAATAAAAAAGAAGCGGAGGAACTCTTCTGTGAACTACAAGAACTTTTAGCTGAGTCAATATAGAATTATACTCTATAAATAACTGAACATTAAAAGCGTTAAAATTGTTGCCTGACTCAATTAAGTTTTATTATACCTCCCGTTAAGGTTATTTATGACAAAGTATTAGCACCAACCGTTTTACCCGCCATACCTTTGCAACATCTTAAAACACTAATATTATGAAAAAGATTATTTTAGGAGTTGTTGCTTTGAGCAATGCAATTGTCGGAATGGCCTGCACGGGAATTTCGCTTACTGCCAAGGATGGAAGTTACGTTCAAGCGCGCACCATTGAGGGGGCGCAAATGGATTTGCCGGGGATGTCTGTTGTGATTCCCCGTGGCGAGGAGTTGCAATCCTTTACGCTCATAGATGCTAACGGCATGAAGTTCGTGGCGAAATATGGTGTCGTCGGACTTTCCGTAGTGCGCGAAGAATTTATTGCCGAGGGGATTAATGAAAAAGGGTTGTCCACAGGACTGTTTTTCTTTCCGCACTACGGCAGTTACCTTCCCTTTGTAGAACACTTGCGCGAGAAAACGATTGGCGACCTGCAACTGAACCAATGGATGCTCACCCAATTTGCTACGGTGGATGAAGTCATTACCGCCATTCAGTCGGGCGAACAGCGCATTGTGGGATTAGACAACGAGGCGGTGGTGCATTGGAGAATTGGCGATGCAAGCGGACGTCAGGTTGTTCTTGAAATCATTAACGGCGTGCCCCATTTCTATGAAAACACGGTGGGTGTGCTCACGAATGCCCCCGATTTTCAGTGGCACCTTACGAATTTGAACAATTACGTGAACCTCTTTCCTGGCGATGCGCAGCGCCAAATCTTAGGTAGGCAGGAACTTTTTCCCTTAGGCGGAAATAGCGGTTTCCTCGGATTGCCCGGCGATGCCACTCCCCCTTCACGCTTTGTGCGCGCCGCTTTCTATCGCGCCACAGCACCTCAGTTGGCAGACGCTTTCAGCACGGTGAAACAATGCTTCCACATCCTGAATAACTTCGACCTACCCATCGGCACCGAACATCCGCAGGGCACTACCCCCGATATACCCAGCGCCACGCATTGGACGTCAGCGATTGACTTGACGCACCGCAAAGTGTATTTCAAAACGGCCTACAACAACACCATCCGGTGCATCGAACTGGCAAAGATTGACTTCGATAAAGTAAAATATCAAGTCCACCCCTTCGACAAGGTGAAGGAGCAACCTGTGGAGCGGATTGTGATAAGATAACCTTTAACCGAATGCTTATCCTTAAACGTTAAAGTAAATGACCTCCCCCATCTACTCAACCAAGTGCGCTCAATGAAAATGGACATACTAACATCGAATGGTTTTGACTAACTCCATTCCCCTTACAATAAACAGAGGAAGCCCCAACGCGAGGCTTCCTCAGTTTTTATTTTTCGTTATTCTCTACGAATACTTTCCACAGGATTTCTGCGCGCCACTTTCAGCGTTTGCCAAGCGATGGAGACAAGGGCGAGGAGGAGCGTAAGGACTACGGCGATGACGATTGCCCACCAGGTGGAACTGATGCGATTTGGGAAAAGTTCTAAGTAAATTTCCGTGCCCTTCAAGATAAGCGGAAGCGAGAGCATGGCTGCCAAAAGGGAGAGGATAAGGAAGGGACGGGCAAGGTGCCAAGAAGCATTCATGACCGTTGCGCCCATCACTTTGCGCAGGGCGATTTGTTTGCTCTGCTGTTCGGTGTAAGAGATGGACATGGCAAACATTCCCAGGACAGAAATAAGGGTGGAGTTGCACATAAAGCAGAGCACCATTGCCAACATATTCTCCAATTCCTTCATGGGTTCGTCAAGGATTTCATCAAC
>JAZKYK010000067.1:0-19577 GCA_045612125.1 Alloprevotella sp. | reverse complement strand
TGCCAACTTGCCCAACAACGTGAAGAAGGTGCTTGCAGAAAAGCAGGTGAAGGTGTTCTACATCAACGCTACGAAGATTGCGCAGGAAATCGGTCTTGGCAATCGCACGAATACCATCCTTCAGTCGGCATTCTTCCGCATCACAGAGGTAATCCCTGTAGAATTGGCGGTTGAGCAGATGAAGAAGTTCATCGTGAAGTCGTACGGCAAGAAGGGTCAGGACATTATCGACAAGAACTATGCAGCCGTTGACCGTGGTGGTGAATTCAAGGAACTCCCCGTTGACGCAGCATGGGCAAATCTTCCCGCTGACGAAGCCGTTGCAAACAACGATCCCGAATTTATCAACAACGTAGTGCGCCCCATCAATGCGCAGAATGGCGACTTGCTCCCCGTATCCGCATTCAAGGGTTACGAAGACGGTACTTGGCCTCAGGGCACTTCAGCTTACGAAAAGCGTGGTGTGAGTGCGTTCGTTCCTACATGGGAAGCCGACAACTGTATCCAGTGTAACAAGTGTGCTTACGTATGTCCTCACGCTTGTATCCGTCCCTTCGTGATGAACGACGAAGAAGCGGCAGGCTTCAGCGCTCCTACGCTCGAAATCAAGGCACCCGCTGCCATCAAGGGCATGAAGTTCCGCATGCAGGTAGGCGTTATGGACTGCTTGGGTTGTGGTAACTGTGTGGATGTTTGTCCCGGTTCTCCCAAGACGGGTCCCGCTCTCAAGATGGTGCCCCTCCAGCAGGAATTGGACGAAGCGGCAAACTGGGATTACTGCGTTGCGAACGTTAAGAGTAAGCAAGACCTTCTCGACATCAAGAACAATGTGCGCGTAAGCCAATTTGCTACACCTCTCTTCCAGTTCTCTGGCGCTTGTTCGGGTTGTGGTGAAACTCCCTACGTGAAGCTCGTTTCTCAACTCTTTGGCGACCGCCAGATGGTGGCTAACGCTACGGGTTGTTCTTCAATCTACTCAGGTTCTATTCCTTCAACTCCTTATACAACTAACGAAAAGGGTCAGGGTCCTGCGTGGGCAAACTCACTCTTCGAAGACTTCTGCGAATTCGGTCTCGGTATGACGCTCGCTAATAAGAAGATGCGTCTCCGCCTCGAAGAACTCTTGAAGAAGGTTGCGATGTGCGACTGCTCATGCAACGAAATGAAGGAACTCGCGCAGCAGTGGATTGACAATAAGGAAGACGCCGACAAGACGAAGGCGATTGCCGAACAGATGAAACCCCTCATCGCAGGTGGCGTTGCACAGGGCCACGAAATGGCAAAGCAGCTCGATGAACTCAGCCACTACCTCGTGAAGCGCAGCCAGTGGATTATCGGTGGTGACGGTGCTTCTTACGACATCGGTTACGGTGGTCTCGACCACGTGATTGCTTCGGGCGAAGACGTAAACATCCTCGTACTCGACACAGAAGTTTACTCTAACACGGGTGGTCAGTCGTCTAAGGCAACTCCCCTCGGCGCGATTGCGAAGTTCGCAGCATCTGGTAAGCGCATCCGCAAGAAGGACCTCGGCATGATTGCTACGACTTACGGCTACGTATATGTGGCACAGATTGCGATGGGTGCTGACCAGGCACAGTGTCTCAAGGCGCTCCGCGAAGCAGAAGCATATCCCGGACCTTCATTGGTAATTGCTTATGCGCCTTGTATCAACCACGGTCTCAAGAAGGGCATGGGTAAGGCTCAGGCAGAAGAAGCTGCAGCCGTAGAATGCGGTTACTGGCACCTCTGGCGCTACAATCCCGCACTCGAAGCCGAAGGCAAGAACCCCTTCCAGCTTGACTCTAAGGAGCCCCAGTGGGACAAGTTCCAGGATTACCTCAAGGGCGAAGTGCGCTTCCTTTCAGTAATGAAGCAATATCCCGACGAAGCCGAAGAACTCTTCGCCGCATGTCAGGAAATGGCAAAGAAGCGCTACCAAAGCTACGTGCGCATGACCAAGATGGACTGGTCGGAATAAGACTAATATCAAACAAGTTAGGTTTAACCTGTAGGCTAAACCTAACTTGTTCTTTTTTAAGGAAAAGAATAATAAATTTACAAGAAACCAGCATAGTCGGTAAAACAATCTAATTAAACTATGAAATACAATCGTATTTCTTTATTGGCTATTTTAAGTTGCATAGTACTTTTTTTTGGATGTGCACAAAAACATAATGAAGCCGAAGTGAAACAAAAAATCTACGAACGTTTGTCTGAAATGTATGCATACCATAGTTCTTCTTGGGGAGGAAATAGCACAAACTGTCCAGAGTTGTTGAGCAAAGGATTGACGGATTTACTCGATAAAGGTGAAACGGAGGCTTTAAAGTTCCAAGAAATAGGATTATTTGATTTTAATTATTGGGTAGAGGGACAAGACAATGGTAAAATGACAGTTCGTCCCATAAACACAATCTCCCTCAAAGGTAATTGTGCCAAAGTTTCCGTCGTTATTGATGATGATGATTTTGGTCCTAAAAACAAAGACTTCGTGTTTGTTTATGAAGACGGAGATTGGTACGTTGATGATATGTCTTTAGATGAAGAGACTCCTTCACTAAAGGCTTACGTTGAAGAATTTTTGAAGGATCCTAATGCCTGGTTTGCTTATTAGCTTTTTTACATAGAGAGGAGTTATATGAAGTCCTTTGCATAAAAAGATAAAAAATCCCCGTTTTCCCTTGAAAAAGTGTAGCGCAAGTGCTATTATTCCATTGAAAAAGTGTAAGCATTTGAGATTATTCCCTTGAAAAAATGTCATAACCCTTGGTTTATTCCCTTGAAAAAATGTATTTTTGCTCCAGAATAAATACGTAATGCAATGTTAAAGAGAAAGATAGAGTCTGAATTGGTGCAATGGAAAAAGTCTGCAAACAGAAAGCCTCTTGTAATAAAAGGTATTCGTCAGTGTGGTAAGACCTATATTGTACAGAAATTTGCTAAGGAAAATTACGAGAATGTTGTTTATATGAACTTCATTCTCGAACCTAATAGGAAGAGTGCGTTTACAGAAAACATAGATGTAGAAACCATCATTCTAAACTTATCAGCCTTGATTCCTGGCAGTCGTTTTGTTGCAGGAAAAACTTGTATTATTCTTGATGAAATTCAGGACTGTCGGGAGGCGCGAACGGCTTTAAAGTCTTTTCATATAGACGGTCGTTTTGATGTTATCGCTACGGGTTCGCTCTTGGGAGTAAAAGGATATGGGAATAAACGAGACAGGGTGGAGGGGCAGGATTCTATCCCTGTTGGTTACGAAACGGTGGTAGAAATGTATCCCTTAGACTTTGAGGAGTTTCTGTGGGCAAACGGGGTGAGTGAGAAAGTTATTGCCACCATAAAATCGTGCTTTGAGAATGAAACCGTTGTGCCCAATGGCATTCACACCGTAATGATGGAGTTGCTGCATCGATATGTTATTGTGGGAGGACTTCCAGAAGTTGTCAATAAGTTTCTTGAAACTAAGAATATAGAGTTGGTGTACAATACACAACGTACTCTTATTGCTGAATATGAGGAGGACATGGTTAAATATGCAGATGACTCCGACAAACCTCGTATTCGCGAATGCTTTGAGTCCATCCCCAAACAATTGGCTAAGGAGAACAAGAAATTTCAATATTCTTTGGTGAACAAAGGGGGGCGTTCTACTCAATATATCGGTAGTATTCAATGGTTAGAGGATGCTGGCTTAGTAAAGAGATGTTACAACACACAGATAACAGAACTCCCCCTTGAGGGCAACTCCATTAAGGACTGCTTCAAACTTTATACTGTAGACATCGGCATACTTGTTGCCATGTTAGACTACGGCACTCAGATGGATATTCTAAAGGGCAACCTCTTAGGTTATAAAGGGGCGATCTTTGAAAACCTCATGGCAGATTTTTTGTGTAAGTCTGGCCAAAACTTATACTATTTTCATAAGGATAGTGGTCTTGAATTAGATTTTCTTGTGAGGTTCCAAGGCGAATGTACAGTGGTAGAAGTTAAGGCGAAAGGCGGAAAGGCAAAAAGTCTGAGCACCGTACTCAAGAACAAATCTGTTTATCACGTCAATAATGCCATCAAACTCGGAAACTATAATGTAGGACGTGACGGAGACATACTAACGATTCCCCTCTACATGGGTTTTCTCGTTAAAGATTCCCTCACGCTTGCCACAATCCCGGATGTAGATTTGAATTTGCTCACTTAACTTTTGCTATTCTTCCTCGGATTCATGGAAATAACAACAGTATAGCCACTCATAATCTGACATTAAAACTCCGCCTTGCAGGTTTTGCTTGCAGGGCGAAGTGCGCTTCCTCTCTGTATTGAAGCAGTATCCCAACGATACAGTAGAACTCTTCGCTGCATGTCAGGAAATGGCCAAGAAGCGTTACCAGAGTTATGTGCGCATGACCAAGATGGACTGGAACGCTAACATAATAACTCAAAAGTGGGTGTGTCATAGTGTAAACTTTGGCACACCCACTTTTGGTTGTTTGAGGGGGATAGATATTGCAAAAGTTAGGACTTATAGGAATAACTTTTGATAAATTCGTCTATTTTGTTTCCTATAGGAAATAAAATCGTATATTTGTGCAAGAATTAAAACTTATAAGTATGCAACCAATAACGAGAAAACTTTATGCCAACAAGGTAGATGCATGGGTTGGCAAAGGTCAAATCATTGTACTCGTAGGACAGCGAAGAGTCGGCAAGAGTTATATCCTTAAAGATTTCTTGGAACGCCATAAAGATGAACCTCAATCAAATTTCATTTATATCAATAAGGAGCGCAAGCAGTTTGATAGTCTTAAGACCTACGAACAGTTGAACGCGTATATTGATGAGCATTGGGTAAATGATGCACATAACTTTATCCTTATAGATGAAGTGCAGGAGATAGAGGGATGGGAGAAGAGCGTACGCAGTTATCGTTTGGAAACCGACACGGATATTATCATTACCGGTAGTAATTCGAAGATGTTGTCGAGTGAGTTAAGTACATTGATTGGCGGTCGCTATCAAGAAATCTATATCCAATCCTTGAGTTATGCTGAGTTCTTACAGTTCCATGGTTTGGTGGATGGAGACGATGCGTTGTGGAAGTATATTAATTATGGTGGTTTGCCAGGGTTAACACTTGTAGGACTTGACGACGAAGATTTAGTGTGGGATTATATCAGAGGTGTGTTTCATACGGTGATGTTAAAAGACATTATTGAAAGAAATAGCATTAGAAATATTGCGTTCCTCAATTCCCTGTTGTGCTATTTCGCCGACACCATGGGGAAACAGTATTCCCTCAATAACATCAGCAAGTTCATGAAGTCGCAAGGACAGGAAATAGCCACCAAATCCATTACGTCGTACCTTAATTTTTATAAGGAGTCCTATTTGGTTTCTACAGTAAATAGATACGATATTCATGGCAAGAAGTTGTTGGAGTTGAACGAGAAACTCTATTTTGGTGATGTAGGACTCCGTAATTTGATTGTAGGTGGAGGTCGTGAAGGTGATATTGAAAAGGTAATGGAGAATATTGTCTATCAGCAACTACTTAGAATGGGTTATAGCGTTACTGTTGGGCAATTAAGGGCTGGTGAGATAGATTTCGTTTGCACAAAGTCAAGCGAACGAGTGTATGTGCAAGTGGCATATCTTATTGCATCGCCAGAGACCGAGGAACGAGAGTTTGGTAGTTTGGAAGGAATCAAGGATAATTATCCTAAGTATGTGATTTCAATGACGCCCTTAGTAAAGCGGAGCGATAGACAGGGGATTACTCATATAGGATTGCGCGAGTTTCTTTTGTCGGGGTTCTAAGTATTTCACCGAACTACGTGCGCATGACTAAGATGGATTGGTCGGAATAACCGAACGCTAAATCATAACGCAAAAGTGTGCGTGTTAAGGTATAACGAAGTGCCCCCAAGGAGTTAGACAAAAGACTTCAGGGGACACTTCATTTTTTTTTAGGATTTTTTTGATTTCGTTTTTTTCAGATTCTTTTCAGATTTCCCTTGTAGTTTTGCATCAGAGATTAAGACAAACGCTTGATATTACTGGCGCTTTTTTGAAATTTAATTAAAATGACAATAACCATGAAGAAGTATTTTTCAGTTTTAGGATTTGCAGCAGTACTCTCAGCATTTACTGCTTGTTCTACAAACGATGAGCCTGAAACACAGGCTCCAGACCCTACCTTGTCGTCGTTGCTTGACAATTACAATACGTACGGTCCACATGCCACACAAGCCTATGTGTCGACACGTTCAAAGGGCGATAAGCCAAATTGGGATGAAAATGAAAACTATAAGCACCCAAATCTGAACGATAAAGACAATAACGGTTTTAAGGAATGGCCTGAAAAGGGCGAAGATGAATATATGGGCACCGCTACCAGTACCACAGTAAAGGCACACTTCTTTATTCGTCTTGATGGCAATGCAATTACGAATAATGGTTTGATTGATCCATCGCTTTATTATCCCCAAACCTCAAAGGGAGATAGCTATTATGGCACGTTTAACCAAGGCTATATCCAGACCGATTTGACGAAGACAGTCTTGGCGCGAGCAACCCCTGCTATAAATTCTTGGTACTACTGGAATACCGATGTTAGAAAGTACATTTACAGTAGCGATGGTACTGCAACGCAGGCGGTGATTGAACAATATCCCGACATTACACAGTGGGAAATCAATGGCACACCTATTGACACGGCAAAGTATCACGTGATTTGGTATGTTGTGAAGTTGCAATATGACGGCTGGCATGTGGATGGTATCTTAACCACTAAGGATGTTACGGAGCTTCCCGATGATTTTAAGGAAGAAGATGGCATGGAAGATATTATAGATGTTCCTGTACCTCCCAAGGATGAACCAACCCCTGGTGGTGGCGATGATAACGATGATGAAGTGGTGACTCAAAAAGGCAAAGGCGAAGTGGAATTTGATATCCACCAGCAACAACACGAAACATGGAATGAAATCAAAACTTCAGTTCACCTCAGAGACACTGTGAATGTTAGAGTATTCCTTCCTGTTGAAGGCGACTTCGTAGCTGTAGCTGATGACTTTGATATCCGTACGGGTCTGGAATATGCGTACCTTACAGAAAAGATTGAAGCAGAATTTACTGTGGGCGATAAGACTTTCACAACGCAGATTGTGGTGAATCACCTGGCCAATGGTATTGAAATCCTTATCGAAGGTAGCACGTGTGCTGAGGCTTTGAAGGAAGCTCGCAAACTCTATGATGATGGCATTACGTTTGAGGTGTTTAGCTACATTTATCCAGTAAACGTGTCGCCCGAACAGAACCACGAAACAGTGTGGAACTGGATTAAGCAAGCTGAGTGCGTACAAACCACATTTACGGGATGGCCCAAGAGCGGCGATTGCTGCACACGGACCTATGGGCAGGTGACTTCAGCATACTTTGAAGATGAAGTGCCACACTATAAAGAGCCGTAATGTTTATTAAATGTTGTAACAACAAACAAGCTGAACGGCTCAGGTCGTTCAGCTTGATTTGTTTTTAGTGTTATGAAAAAACAGGATCCGCTTCATTCCGGGGGTGTTTGCTTCGTTCAAACGCTCGGTTACAGAGCGAAAACAACTTCAGCGTTATCTAATTTGTATCAGCAAACAAAGAAAATCAATCAAAAAACAATCGAAAAGTGATGCATCTTATTTTTTCATTTCACTTAATTAAAATTGTGTCCTTTAGTTCTTTTATAAATTATTAACTTTGCGGAAATATAGAGATTTACACTTTAACTTGTTTAGTGATATATCACTCACTTAAAAAACATTGATATAATGGATTATTATTACGGATTTTATGAATTAGGATATATTGAATACTATTGGTATCTCCTTTATTCGTTGTACTACGAATTTCTGGAGTATCCGCCGATGGTCAGGGTTTGCTCGCTGGTGCTTACGGGGTTGTTTCTGATTATCCCCATCAGTTGCTTGACGTTGATTGTGCGCAACTACTTAATCAAACGTCGCCAGAACAAGCTTGACAATGCGCGCAAGATTTACCTTGAGACATTCCGTAAGATTCTTACAGATCCGGAAGATCTCATGCCCGAACGTGTGCGTGAAATGATTGCAGAAAAAAGAAAGAAAAGTGTAGATGCGAAGTTTACGAATGAGGAACTAAACCTGTTCGCCCAGATTTTGAAGGAGAAGGTGCAGGATTATAA
The DNA here is from genome assembly GCA_045612125.1 of Alloprevotella sp. GTDB lineage: Bacteria > Bacteroidota > Bacteroidia > Bacteroidales > Bacteroidaceae > Alloprevotella. Next base: position 11,362 of record JAZKYK010000067.1, on the reverse strand, counting down.
TCGCAAGAACATCAATCGTAATAATTATCAGCAGATTCTCTACGTTCTGAATATGTCGGCATGGTTGGAAGATATTATTGAAAAGAAGGGGGTGAAGCGTTCTATTGAAGCGTTCAACCTGGCGCAGGTGCTCGACTGCCCGCTTCGTGGATCGGTGTCTGCCCGTTTTGCCTATCATAAAGACCCTTATTTGCGTAAGGTGGCTCGCATTACCTATATGCTCACCAATAAGGAAGAACCATTCAGATATATTGAGGGTGAACATAACTATACGTATGTTGAAAGCGACGGCCCAATCCTTCATGATATTCTTGCCTATCGTTTTGACAATGGATTGATGATGCCCAACTTTATTGAATGGATAAAGTTGGATCAGCCCACCAATAAGTTCCGCTTGTTCTGCATGACCGAGATCTTATTCTTTAAGCGCGAGGAGGAATACGATGACCTGTATGAATACATGCTTAAGAGCAACGACTCGCAGGTGAAGGGATACGCTATTCGTGTACTTGGAAAGGTTGGCTATAAGAAAGTGGAGCAGGATCTTTACGATATGCTGCATTCGGCTCAAGGTATCCTGAAAATCTCGATCATAGCGTGCTTAAATGACCTTGCAGTGCGCGGGGCGCGAGTGGTTGAACTCTATAAGTCAATCTATGCAAAGTCGCGCCGTGAAAATGAAGCCATGACCACGCTCAATGCACTTTATAACTGCGGAGCAGAGGGTAGGGCGGCTTTCCATGAATTAGAACGCATAGCGCCTAAAAATGAGCAGATGCGCTTTGCACATATTATGAATCCAATAACAAACGATAGAGCCTACGAAAGATGAACAATTGGCTGTTTACATTCTTCAATTACTTCATGATCTTTTATAGTGCAGGGTTGATCCTGTCCTATTTCCTCATGACAGTAACCTCTTTCTTCCAGATTTACAAAAGAAAGAAATACCACTCGGCAGAATACATCAAACGTATTTTGCTTAACTCGCCAACAACACCGGGGATTTCTATCGTGGCGCCTGCCTATAACGAGGAAACAACCGTTGTTGACAACGTGCGCTCGTTGCTTGATATGGACTATCCTACGTTTGAAATCATCATCGTTAACGATGGTTCAAAGGATAAAACTCTTGAGAAGTTAATCGAGAGTTTTGACTTGGAAGAGGTGCCTTACAATTACATCGAACACATCAAAACGAAACCCTATAAGCGTTTGTTTAAAAGTACCAATGAAAAGTATAAGCGCTTGGTGGTGGTGGATAAGGAGAATGGTGGTACTAAGGCCGATGCCTCAAATGCGGGGGTGAATGTGGCACAGTATCCTTACTTCGTGTGTACGGACGTGGATTGCATTCTAAACCCTCAAGGACTTTATTACTTGATTTGGGACGTGCTGACCACTAAAGAACGTGTCATTGCCGTGAGTGCCACCATGCGTATGGCCAATGGTTGTACGCTCAAAGAAGGTCGCCTCAGCTATAAGCGTCCGCCCGGGTCTTTGTTGCCCATGTTCCAGGAATTGGAGTATATGCGCTCCTTCTTGATTGGTAAGACATGGTGGGCTGCCATTGGCGGGATGCCCAACGTGTCGGGGGGCTTCGGTTTGTTTGACACCGATATAGCCATCCGCGTGGGTGGATATCACGGACAGTCAATGGCTGAAGATATGGATATGATTGCCCGCATGACATCATATATGTACCACACGAACACCCCTTATAAGGTGACTCAGGTGCCACAAACCGTGTGCTGGACCGAAGGACCAACGTCGCTTACGATCTTCAACCGTCAGCGCACGCGCTGGGGGCGTGGCTTGTTCCAGGTGTTCCACTTGTACTGGGATATCGTGTTTAACCGCCGCTACGGTGTGTATGGTATGGTGACGTTGCCCTACCTCTTTATCTTTGAATTCTTAGGTCCTATCGTTGAAGCCGTAGGTTTTGGGGTGCTCATCACGCTCATGGTGTCGGATGCCCTTAACTGGACCACGTTCTGGTTATTGCTCTTCACGGTGTATATGTTTATGATGGTGGTCAATACGATGTGTATCATTTACGATAACTATGTGGAGCAAGTGTATTCACGCCGCCGCTGGTATGCCTTTTTGTTTATTCCAGCAGCACTCGAAGCCTTGATTTACCACCCCCTGACCGTATTCTTTGCCCTCAAAGGTTATTGGAGTTACCTCAGTACCGGTGAGTTTAAATGGGGCGAGATGAAACGTAAAGGCTTTAAGAAAGAAAACGACCCCAATGCACCCGAAGCAGGTGCAACTCAACCCCTCAATGATATCGCTCCTACCGAGCCTTCAAACGCATAATGAGTGGTTATTAGATAAAAGCAAAACAATGAAAGCATTAAAACATGACATATTCCACACCTTACTCATGGTGCTCACGCTGTTTTTGGTGCCCAACACCATGATGGCGGAGGACGATGATGAGTTTAAATTACCCACGGAATACTACGATGAAGCCCAAAAGGAATTTGGCAAGCAACAATGGAATAAGGGTAAGGAAATTGTAGATGCTGGGTTAAAACGTTATCCCGACGACACGAACCTCAATACCCTTGCCGGAAAGTATTGGCTGTATCTGGAAAACTACGACAAGGCACGTTTCCACCTCGTAAAGGCCGTAAATAAATACTACAACAATGTTGAGGCTAAGCAAATGTTGGTTTCGGTGGAGGATATTACGGGTAATTATTCATCCGCCATTTGCTACATCAATGAGTTGTTGGAAATCAACCCTTATTGGGAGGGCTTGTGGCGTAAGAAAATCGAGCTTTACAAGAAGCAAGGCAACACCTATGAAGCCAACCGACTTTTTAAACGCTTGCAACAGATCTATCCCAAGAACCAGGAAATCAAAGATGCCTACTACCACGAACTGGAGTTGGAGTATGCCAAGAACCAAAGAGAGGGCAACCTCGTGGCGAAGGGTAATGCGTTGCGCGAACTCACGAGTTTGAACCCACAGAACGTTGATTATCAGTTGGCGCTCATCAACCACTATTACAATGCCAACCTCATGCAACGTGCCATTGACCAGGCTTCGCTGGCATTGGCAGAAAATCCAGGAAATATCACCATTTTGAGAAAGAAAGTGGGGATTCTTGAAGAAAACGGTCAGCACAACGTGGCGATAGAACGCGTTAAGGCATTTATCAACAGTGGTTACAACACGCCCGAAGCGCGCCGCCTCTACAATGAATTGATGATTATCTCCGCACGTAAGGGCCGACAGGAGGACCCCTACGTGGTTTACGGACAGGTTTTTGAAAAGGATCGCAACAACCGCGAAGCCCTCGATTACCTGCTTAATACAGCCATTACGCAGCGCTATGACCAGGATGCCCTTTACTATCTTAAAGAGGCTAAGCGCGTGTATGGCGTGAACGATAAGAAAATACGCTTTAAGGAGTACGACTTCTACAAATCCAAAGGCGACAACCGCCATGCCAATGCGCTTCTGGAGAAGCTGTATCAGGATTTCCCAAATGATTATGACATTGCTTACTTGTACTGCTGTGGAAAGTTAGAGAAGGGCGAGTTGCTGATGACCTCAGGCAATTACAAAGAGGCGCTTGTCGAATTTGAGAAGATTGAGCACCTGAACATTGATGCAGAGTTGGCTTACACCACTCAACTCAAAATCTTTACTTGCCTTTATGAATTGGGCATGTACGACAGAGCATACCGTGCGTTTGAATACATCCGTCCCACGCTCACGGCTGAAGAAGCCATCTTGAAAAGAAGTATGCTTCTAAGCGGTATGGGGCAGGAGGATGAGGCTTTGCAACTCATTTACACCACCATTGATAATCTTGATGAGGCTCAAAGGGATTCCGTTAAGGTGAGAACTTATATCGGTACGGCAGAGGAAATCGCTGTGCCCTACATTAAGGACTTGACCACAACGGGGCAGTATGAAAAGGCATATGGCGTGTCGAAACAATTGCTTCAGTATGATGCCTACAATTATTACGGTTTGTTGTACTCCATCAATTTGGCTGGACATCTGGGTAAGCACGATGACTACGATCGCTACACCCACATGGCGACTGCAGCCTATCCCGATGATTGCGCCTTTACCATTAAGCAAGCTTCGGTGCACAACCGTAAGGGTGAGTACGAACAGTCGGTCAACCTCATTGCCAGCAAGATTGACTGTTACAGCGGTAATGCCGATTTTATCAATGCTTATGTGGCGAGCAGCGAACTCTTGGCGTTGAAGCAAATGAAGGAGGATCAGCATGCCGATGCGATTGTGACCCTCGACAACGCCTTGCGTTACAGTCCAAACAACAAAACGCTCCTTTACACAAAGGGCATCGTGTATGAAAGCGACCATCAGTACGACTCAGCCTACCATTACCAGCGTTATTTCGAACCCTCGGTGTTGGAAGAAGCGGAGTATGTCAGCAAGATGAAGGGCTTCCTCTTTAAAGCCAATAAAAATCATGTTGACATGGAGTATATGCAAGCGCGTTTCAGCGAGGCCGATGTGATTACGAGTGTAGCGAGCTTAGGCTACTCACGCATTCAAGGGGATAACACGTATTCAGCACGCCTGAATTATTCAGGTCGCAATGGCTCACTGTTCTGGAATGATGCTGAAGCCACCGCCAGCGATGATGGCGGTACGGGACTTCAGTTGATCCTGGGTGGCACGCATAAGTTAAATAAACGCTGGACAGCCCATGCCAACATTGGCGTTGGTGGTAGTTACTTCCCCAAGTTTATTATCAACGGTGGCGCCACACACTACTTCAAAAACGATTGGTCGGTGGACGGCGGCGTGGGCTATCGACGCTTACGTGGCGATAAGAATCTCTTTAATATCTCGGCTTCCGTAAACAAAGAACTGCCACTGTGGTACTTGAGTATCGGTGGTGGCGTGATTTCATTTGATTCTGAAATCTTCTACAACATGCAAGCCAAGATGCGCTACACGCCCCTTGGTGACAGCCGCACATCCATAACCGCTGCTGCAGGGGTGGGTACAGCTCCTGAATTGAACATTATTGACCTCTATTCTTTGTCGGGTTCATTCTCGCACATGAACACCTTTGCCAGTATTGGAGGGCAATACCTCATCACGCCAAACCTTTCCATTGGTTTGTTGGGCGTGTGGAACACTATTTACGATCAAAAACTAACCTCTGACGGAAACATAGCAACCCAATACAGAAATCTCTACAATACTCATGTTCAGATTTATATTTCGTTCTAAATTCGTTATAACCTCGCTCGGGATCACCTTTCTGGCCCTTGCCTGTATGGGCTGCTGGGAATTGAAGCCCAACGACGTTGAGGGGAAAAAGTATGTCGTTAATCCTTACGACGCTAAGAGTAAAGACGACCTTAAATGGTCAGAATACCTTTACAGACACCTTAAAAAGAGAGGAGGGGATTTTGCGCCCGTCTTTTACGATCAAAAGGTAAAGGACTGCACGGAAATTCTCTTCCATCTTGATAAGGGGCTTGACCATGACTTCGTGGTTGAGAATAAAGGCGATGTCATCAGTCTTACAGCCAAAAATATGAGTAGTGCCATCTGGCTCATTCATCAATACATGCGCCATGTTGGCGATGAGGACGATCGTTTCCCTGCGAACGACTTACCGGCAGCTATACTCTCTTTTGCAGATACGGTGGGCGACTTCTCCTTTAAGTATCGCGATGTTTATGCACCTGCAGGTTTGGATGAAGACACGAGAGGCGTGCTCGACCTTAATTGTATCGATGATGCATGGGGCATTTGGGGACATAATATCGGGGTGACGGTAAGTGATAAGAGCGACCAAAACATTTACGCCTCCATCAAGGGTGAGCGTCACAACGAGCAATATTGCTTTACTTCGGAAAAACTTTACCACTATGTGGAGAAGTACATCAATACCAACTATGGAAAGGGTTTTGAGGGTTCAATGAACTTTGCCATCCTGCCCAACGACAACAACTTGGTGTGTCAATGTCCAGGATGTGTGGCTGAGGGCAATACCCCTCAGAATGCAACGCCTGCAGTGACGTCAATGATTAAGCGTTTGGCGGCACGCTTTAAACAGCATAAATTCTTTACTTCATCTTATCTCACCACAAAAACGGTAACCGAAGAGAAAATGCCCGATAATGTGGGAGTGCTGGTAAGCGTGATTGATTGGCAACCCAGTAGTAAGCACAACGATCCACAGAAGCAGAAACTTGAGGTGATGATCGATGAATGGCGTAAAGTGTGCAAGCACATTTATATCTGGGATTATATCAATAATTACGACGACTACTTCACGCCATACCCCATTTTGCTGGCCATGCAGGAGCGTTTCCGGTTTTACAAGGAAAAAGGCATTGAGGGCGTCTTTCTCAATGGCAGTGGCTACGAATATTCTACGTTCTCTGATATGGAGACCTGCGTCTTGGCAGCGTTGATGATGAATGTGGATTTGGATGTGGAGCGCTTGATGTGCGATTATTTCCAGCGCATGTATCCCGTGGCGGGTACCACGATTGCCGATTTCTACAGCGCCATGCTTAAAAACTGGAACAACAGCAAAAAGGTGATGCCCTATTATGGTGGGATCGATGATAAGGTGAAGGCTTATCTTAATCCTGATGAGTTTGTGGACTTCTACCACAAAATTATCAATTTCAAAAAGCTCGCTGATGATGATGAGGCTTACTTGCTGCGCCGACTCATCACGGCACTCTCTTACACGCGCCTGGAGATGGCACGCTATTTGGGCACGAAGGAGCATGGTTTCGCATACTTTGAAAACAACACCTTCCTCATTCATGACGATGTGCATGAGTGGCTGACGGTCTTTAACGACGATTCAAAAGTGTTTAATTTCAAAACCATCAATGAATCGGGCGATTTAACAGCCCACTATGTGAACAGTTGGAAGCAAAACCTACTTTCGCTGAAGCATATAGAACAGCGTCCGTTAAGTCAAAAATTCACCATGAGTTGCCCTGAGGGCACATTCCCCATGCCCGGACTTTCCGACGGGCAGTTTGGCATTCCCGTGAATTATTACTACGGTTGGAATATTATGCCGTATCAGCAAGTCTCAATTACTGTGCCTGCTGAAATGACGCGCGGTGGCGGAACGCTGGCGATGAACCTCTTCTCCTACGTGCGCCACAGAATACAGCTTCCTTCGAAGATTGAAATCTATGATGGCAAGAAACTCCTCAGTTCGGAAACCATGGATATGTCCTATAAAGATGGGGCATTCCAAACCCGATGGGAAAAGACTTTGCCACAAGGCTTCAACGGTAAAATCACACTTAAACTATATGCCACGGGCAAGTACCACCTGGCAGTAGATGAACTATTTATGATCAATTAATGACGATGAAGCACATACTATTTATATTGACCATCATCGCAATGGTGATGGCTACAACAGGGTGTCGCAGACAAATTACAAACACCACGGTGTATGTTGAGGATTCTATCAGGCATTACTTCCCGATCCGACAAGGCGAACAACTCAATATCCTGTATAAAATTGAGAATACGGGCGAAGCGCCACTGATCATTCAGGACATCCACACCTCTTGTGGCTGTATTATTCTTGATCAGGATGCGAAGCGCTTGGTGCCCCCCGATGGCAGTTCCTACCTGCATATGTCGTACAACAGCCAGAAGAATGTGGGCGAGGTGGTGCACACCATCCGTATTTATGGGAATATCGAACCCAATGGCATGAAGGAACTTAGTTTTATTGTCAATGTCGTGCCCGACCCCGATTATACGCGCGATTATGAACAATGGTATCGTGAATCGCGCCAAGGTATTATTGGCGATATTGTTGATGGTGAAACGCGCGACAAGGGTTACTTCATCAAAGGCTATTATCCCGAAGATGTTATTGTAACGCCACGCACCGAGACACGCGACCAACTCAACTCCTTGAGGTGATTTAATGACCAGATAAAGATGGTGTGTCGAAATGCAAATGTCGGCACACCATCTTAAGTTATGTTAGAGTGATAAAATGCAAAGCGCTGAATTTGAGAACGAAGGGCGTGAGCTGAAGTACATGACCAAGTCTGAAATTGAGGCGCAACGCTGCAGTTCGCTCATTATGACAAAATGCCTTAAGTAGGACCTATAACCTACCTTATTGTTACACTCCCCTCAAACCGATGTTTTGGATCAAAGGCGGTATGAGATTTATACCATCGCAGAAAATCAAACAAACATCTGTAAACTCTTTTTGACAAATAAAAAGCAAAATATTAATAATTTGTTAAAAAATGATACAATTTGTCTGTTTTTGTTGCTGATAACTGAAAAACGGCCTAATTTTGCATCAGTTTTTCATGGTATTAGATTTAAGGTTAGTAAAGATTGGTTGTCGAGATGACAATCAATTTTTTTTGCTCTATAGTCAAGGGGTGGGTTTGTCAGTTTTACGCACCACTTATTTTCATCACTAAATTCACTGCAAACACAATGCATACTTCAGCTTCTGAAAATAATTTAACTTCCCAAAAACCGAAGAAATCTTTGGGTGGTGCACTATTAGTGCTTCTTGTGATCTTGGGCATCAACTATTATAGTGGCATCCGAGGACATGAATATAGCTATGTCGGGATGCTCTATGCCGAAGGGAAATACTTCTTCCCGAAGGACTATCATAAGGCGATTGAGTGGTTCAAGAAAGCTGTTGACGATGACGATGTCTATGGTTACTATTTCATGGGACTCTGCTATGATTTGGGGAATGGTGTAAAGCCAAACAAAAAAGAGGCGCTCAAGTGGTATAAGTTGGCAGCAGAAAAGGGCGACGGCAGTGCGCAATGTAATTTGGCTTGGGCTTACCAGCATGGTGAAGGTGTTGAACAAAACCTTTCCGAAGCCTTTAAATGGTATAAGAAATCGGCGGACAATGGAGACCTCAATGGAATTGTCAATTTGGGCTCTATGTATTACCGAGGCGAACATGTTGAGCAGAATTACGAGGAGGCTGTTAGACTTTACCAACGAGCCGCGGACAAGGGAAGCGACTCTGGACAACACAATTTGGGGCTCTGCTACGAAATGGGGAAAGGTGTCCCTCAAGATGATTCCAAAGCCTTTAAGCTGTTCTTTAAAGCTGCTAACCAAGGCAATGCTAAGGCCCAGTATCGTTTGAGTCTTTGTTATAAATCAGGACGGGGCGTGGAACGCAATGCCTCAAAAGCTGCTTATTGGTATAACAAAGCCAAGGTCAATGGTGGCTTACCTGCTCAATAGCGCTTATGTATTTATCAAAAAAGATATCAAAAAAAGAGTTGCTCTCTGTTATGCAGTGCGTTATGCTGCAAACAGAGAGCATTTTTTACATATCACTATATTTCCTGAATTCGTCAATGCGTCACCCAAATTATAACGGTTTGATGAGCCTTGGCGAATAATTTGGCTTGACAGTGTATGTCAATAGAAAAATTCATCTTGATGAATAAAAATTCTCTAATTCTCTAATTCTAGAAAAACTAAAAAAACACTTGAAGACTACTTGATTTATGGTCTAGACGGTTTGATCAGCCTTGGCGAATAATTAGCTCCGCAGTGTATATTGATAGATGAAAAATCTAGAATTAGAGAATTAGAGAATTTAGCTTCGCAGTGTATGTTGATAGATGAAAATCTAGAATTAGAGACGGTTTGATGAGCCTTGGCGAATAATTTGGCTTGACAGTGTATGTAAATAGAAAAATATTCGATTACTCTCATCAAAACGTCACAAATTCTAGAAATAAAACATAGGTTTGAGTCACCCAAACTTACCCCGTTTAGAATATCTAACTTCATGATTTTCAATCTTCGCTGTTTAATAGCACTAAAAAGTGATGAGGTCAGGAAACAGAGAGCATTTTTTACATATCACTATATTTGACGTATATAACAGGAAAGGGATTATCCTCTGAGTCCTATTTTCGCATGGCGCAATGAGAGCGCAAAAGTAAAAATATAGTTGTTCGTTGCTTGAGCATGTCTATAGACTGTTTACATGGGCGATATGTAGCGACAGTTGACAACTTCCCAATTAACAATATGCCATAGCGCTGAGATGTGGTCGGCTCTGTTGTTTTGGAAATCCAGGTAATAGGCGTGTTCCCAAACGTCAAAGCCCAGTAAGGGAATCATATTGTGCGTGATTGGGTTGTCGGCATTGCTCAAAGGCAGGATATGCAGCTCGCCATCTTCGTCCTCAGCCAGCCACACCCATCCAGAACCAAATAAGCGTAGGCATTGCTCTTCAAATTCTTTTTTGAAAATATTGAATGTGCCCCATTTGCGATCAATAGCATTGCCCACCAGGCCAGTTGGGGCTGAACCGCCTTGGGGTGAGAACTGTAAGAAATAGAGGTTGTGGTTGAGCACCTGTGCTGCATTGTTAAACAGTGCCCCTCTCGATTCTAAGATAATTTCGGGCAAGCGTCGTTTTTCCAAATCCGTGCCAGCAATGAGCTGATTGAGTTTTTTCACGTATGTCGCGAGGTGCTTGCCATGGTGGTACATGATGGTTTCGCTGCTGATGTAAGGTTCTAAAGCATTGGTTTCGTAGGGTAGTTTGACGAGTTCAAATAAATTGGGTTCTTGAGCATAGCACACGCCACATGAGATGGTCATCAGCAAATTGGTGAACAATTTTTTCATGGTTAGTTTAGTTTTTTAAGTTAGTAAGTGTTTAGAAGCTTCCAATCGGGATAAGTTTTATCCACGAGGCAAAAGTACTTCGATGAGTTGAAAGCTGCATCAGGATTTCAGTTAAATAGCATTAATGAAATATTAAAGATACATAATGATTAAAAATCGGTGGCAAGTTATAGGAACCACCTGAAATCCTATTGCCTTGGTGTGAGATGCCATACTTTTGAGATAGCAATAAAAAAACTTTGTGTTCTTTGCGACTTTGCGTGAGACGTAATTCTGCAATTGCTGGGGCACACCCTTCGGGGTTGAGAGTTGAGAGTTGAGAGTTGAGAGTTGAGAGAGGCCATCCGGCATGGTGTAGGGGCCGATCACCGTGTCGGCCCGTCGGCAACAACGGTTGAGAGTTTAGAGAGATGAGAGATGAGAGTTGAGAGTTGAGAGTTTAGAGATGATAGTTTAGAGTTTAGAGAAACCTGTCCTCTTGATGGGGCACACCCTTCGGGGTGCTACAATAGAGAGTAGCCAAATCCGGGGGTATTCGCTTCGCTCAAACGCCCGCGGTTACAGAGCGGAGATACCTTCGGCATCTTGCAAACCGCATGGGCTCACTTCCGTGAGCAAGAGTGTGATCTGCGAGATTCGTGGCAAAAAAAAGAAATTACTGTTCGGTAAAAACATCTCACGCGGAATGCGCAGAATTCGCGG
>JAZKYK010000066.1:0-29226 GCA_045612125.1 Alloprevotella sp. | reverse complement strand
AACTTTTACAAAGGTGTGTTCGGGGATTCTGTGAATGTTATTCTTGCAGCTGCTGCATATAACTTCAAAAGAGCAATGAGAGCTCTTTTGTGGCTTATACAAAAAATCAGAGAAATCCTAATTAATGATAGAATTTCTCTGAAAATGGATTTTTAAGGGACGACTACATAGGTTACGTCTGTCAGCATATGCGCAAAGAGTTTCCAAACACGGTTTCTTATAATCGCTTTGTAGAGCGACAATCTCAGGTACTGCTTCATTTATTGTTGTTCCTTCAAACTTGTGCATTGGGAAAATGTACATGGATTTCCATTATAGACTCAACACCATTGGTGTCTTGTCATATTAAACGTGAGAAGCAGCACAAGACCATGAAAGGTTGGGCTGCAAAGGGAAAATGTACCATGGGATGGTCTTATGGTTTCAAACTTCATATTGTCATAAACGACAAAGGTGAAATCATTCAATGGATGCTAACGCCTGGTAATGTGGATGATAGAGAACCGCTGAAAGACAAAAAGTTCACAGAGAAACTCTTTGGAAAACTCTTTGCAGACAGAGGATACATCAGTCAGAGCCTTTTTGATTTGTTGTTTGTAGATGACATACATCTGATAACAAAGATCAAAAAGAATATGAAGAACTCCTTAATGCATCTCTATGACAAATTGCTTTTGAGAAAGCGAGTTCTCATAGAGACTGTGAACGATGAACTTAAGAATATATGTCAAATAGAACATACCAGACATCGCTCTGTGGATAATTTTGCTACGAATCTCGTGGCAGGACTTATTGCGTACAATCTTTTGCCAAAGAAACCATCGATGAACATTGAAATTATAGACAAAAGTCGAATTCTTGGGTAATCCTTATATCGAACTCACGTTAATTTTAATCAAATCTTTTATTTTGTTAAGATGATTACTTATAATCTGTTTAATTTGAATTATTTAACATTCTAAGGATCTCAGGAAGTTTGCGGATAATGTTTCTATCCAATTGCTTTTCTTCATCGTTTAAATCTTCATAAGGTTTGATTAAATTGTGTACATACATATAGTTTTTCAAAATCTTCACGTTAGCAACCTTACTATGTTCATTTTTGCTTAAAGCTCGATACCCCCTCAAGAGTTTTTCCATGTTCCAACGGTGATGCTCGGTGTATGCCATTCGCTCAATTTGTTGTTCTGAGAATGTTGCGTACTTAGCCTTCTCTTCATCCAATCCAATAGAACGTAATTTGATTTTTACAGAGTCTGCCAAATATAAATTAGACCACTTGTTTGCCGTAGATACTGGTTTCCACTTATCTAAGAGCGAGTCAAAAGAGGGCAAACTATAAGGTAGTGTATTATCATGTGCAAAGTAGAAATCATAGATATAGTTAAAGGCCATAGCTAGATGGTTGGAATTATAATCTACAGCGAAACTATCGTCAATCATTCCAAACGGATATATATTGGCATACTTCTTATTTTTTGCATTATCAGACTTTGCTGAATCACCGAATGCCTTTATCAATGCTCCAGTCTTCTCTTGTCTTACAAAAATATTTACAACCTGGTCCTGATATTCATCTTCAACATTCCAAGGATTATTCTCGGCATCTCTGCCACGAGTATAAACTTTCTCCGGAAGATACATAGCCATACCAAAGTTCTGAGAAGGATTATGGACACAAAATGCAATAGTAATTATAGCATCTTTATCATCCAACTGCTTTGTAATCCAATCTCTGACGTACTTTGATTCTACACGTCCTTTAATAAACTCAAACTGAATATCCAGAAAATTATTACGCTTGACGTCCTTGCTCCATTCCCTGAAATAACAATTTGAAAGATCAGCATATTTTGTCGGTGCAATATCAAAATATCCAGCATGACGCCCAATAAAGAAATTCATTTCTCTGTCAGCATGGTCGTCAATAAAAGTAATACGCGTTCGATTTTTACCTGTTTTTTCATTAAAGTTAGGGAAATGCATCATGTGGGCAGCCTCCTTAGCAAGAGCTATCCCCATTCGATTCATGCCCACAATGATTAGGTGAACGTGCTTCGAACTATCTTCGCTGATCCCACCATGGTCTAGTTTAGGATAAACAATCCGTTTATCTCCCTTACCATAATCGCTGTTCGTCAAGAGTCGGTTTGCCCAACGTTTGTAGAAGTTGTAGGGTTTGAACTCAAAATACTTTTTCCATTCCTCACTGATATCATTGAGTTGAAGTGCGGCAAACGATGCTTCATTTTCAAACCAAATTGTCAACGATTTCCTTTCCGTCATTTTATGCTTAGCATGTATCTCTACCAAGGTTTCGAAAGTATACATATTCTCAGCGTCGTGGTCTGTCTGAGTACGTTCACCTACCACAAAAATCTCTTTGGCCTTTGTCGTATACAACAGTTCCAATTCTTCTACAGAAAGACGTGGCGCATGCACCAATATGATACGCTTGAGTTCCTTTTTTGGCATTTTTGAAAGTAAGTCAGTTCTAACCTCATCAACAGATGTTGACGTTTGCAACACTATTTTCAACTTGGGATGTTTATGTATTTCAAGTAGTTCTGCAATTATAGAAGGTACGATTGTGTCATAACCAATTATAACGATATGGTTTTTAATATTATAGCGTGCATTCCCCTCCTTTATTGCGTCTACATTTCTCCAAATCAAGTTAGTGATGATTGAAATAATTAACCCTGAAAAAAAGATATTTCCCAAGCATTCTATAAATAGTAGCACTACATGATTGCCTGCAAATTCATGTGTGTTTTCAAGAATACTATTAGAGTCTATAAATAAGCGAAGCGTCTCCCACAGTTTAACATCGTCCCTAAAACCTATAGAAGAATATAACAAGAAACCTATTAAGAATACGCCAAAATTGATTATGGTAAAAAACAGTATTTGATACCACAACCCACCTTCTAACCATTTATTTATCCAATATTTGAAGTTCATAGATTATATTTATCAACAATGAATGTGACTAAACAATTTCTACTTTATTGTCAGCTTATTTGAGAACCATCTTAATTGTTTCAGTTTCTTCCATAGCCGTTTTTGCTTCAGTTTCATGGAGCAACTGTCAACAACATACTTTTCCTCTTTAAAACTGAGAATGAAAGTTCTTTTTATTATCTTGACAACTATAGTAATATCAAAATTATTGAGGGTTACATTGAAAGATTGCTTATGACCAAAGTCAATTTGTCCAAATTTCTTATTTTTATACTATAGTGGAGTTTTAAGTATCTCTTTTGGTTTCTGTAATTCATTACTTATTTTTGATTTTCAAGTTCTACTAAATAAAAAACGTGACTGCACTTTAAGTTCTTTACCGTGCAAAACTTTATTAGCTATTTTCTATATATTTATTGTCTTCAGCAACTTTGTAAAGGTATCTACTCTAGACATATCTATATAATTCTTGCGTGAATAACTTATAAACACGTCATACTTCGTTATTGTATTTGGAATATTATTTTTTGTATAAGCACCTCTATTCCTGTATCTTACAACTATCATTAAACCCCTCTATAAAGTACTAATCTCAAAAGTTAGTAGATTCTGATACCACTCAGATTGACTAACCATTGGCATTGATTTCCAAGAAGTTATTTCCTTTCCTCCTCAAAATCGTTCAATTTTTCCGTGTAATAATTCACAAAAGTATTAAAATTTGTGTAAAAAATAAAATTATACAAAAAAATACGACGATCAAAGTTCTTAATACCTTTAACTTAGCACCTGGGCTTTTACGTCATTGCTTCGCAGGCTCAACTCCCCATCGTGCTGATGGGCATCGACTACAAGAAGAAGGAGGTGCGCATGACGAAGTACATCATGCCCTCGAAGGACCGCAAAGCCGATCTCCGAGAAATCTACGCTTACTACGAAGGCTATCAGGGACGCCATCCCGAAAACTTTGTGGTTGGAACTGTTTAAGATCAATTCTAATAACAAAAAGAAGCTGTGTCACCAATCAAATGCGACACAGCTTCTTTTGTTTTTGTTCAGAATAAGCGATAAGAGGGTTCGTAAACACATTGAGCGTTACGCCCCACAAGGCTTTTTCAGACTATGCACCCATCTCTATTCCTGACACATCTTGAAGATTTCTTCAATATCCTGCTGATTGAGCGGTTGGAAACCGGGCAGCACGCCACCTCGGCAAGCCTTTCTTGCCATGACAGGAAAATCGCAGGCTTGAATGCCAACTTCGGGAAATGTTCGTTGTAATTCCAAGGTATTGAAAAGGAATTCTGAAAGGCGACGGATACTTTCATGCGCAATATCCATTTCAGACAAGGATGCATCAATACCAAAAACATTTTTACCGAACTGAGCATATTTGCTCGCAGTTTTTTCATTCAGGCAATAGGTCATCCATCGGGGCGTAATAATAGCCAAGCCCAACCCATGAGTAATATCATAAATCGCGGAGAGTTCATGCTCTATCGGATGACAACTCCACGCCTGTCGTTTTCCGCCGTTGATAAAACCATTAATCGCCCATGAGGATGCCCACATCAAGTTGGCACGTGCTTCATAGTTTTCTGGGTCGTTCATGGCGACAGGTGTGTATTTAATAATGGTCTTCATCAAACCTTCCATGAAGCAATCAAGCATGTAAAGGTCTTGCTCCATATTGAAGTACACTTCCAATATATGCGACATCATGTCGGCCGCACCACAAGCAGTTTGGAAACGACTTACGCTATATGTCCACGTAGGATCAAGGAACGACACTTTAGGGAGGAGTTGAGGGGCTAAACGCCCAATCTTATCTTTCGTTTCAAGGTTGCTAATCACGCCTCCGCTATCCATTTCAGAACCAGTGGCAGATAGAGTAAGGATGGTTACTATAGGAAGTGCCTTCTCTATGGGCGCCCATTTCTCGTTGAAAAAATCCCATGGATCGTGGTCAACGCATGCACCAGCTGCCATAAACTTTGTGGCATCCAATGTTGACCCGCCTCCAACAGCAAGCAATACATCGATCTTGTGGTCCTTACACATCTGAGCCCCTTTACGCACGGAGTCTATACGCGGGTTTGGTGCGATGTCTGAGAGTTCGTACACCTCCAAACCGGCTTGATTCAGTTCCTTGATCACTTGATCATACAGACCGATTCGTTTGATAGAACCACCGCCATACGTTAGCAAAACCTTATTACCAAACTTTTTAAGTTCTTCGCCTAAATGTCCCAATTGGTTTTCGCCAAAATAAACCTTAACGGGAATGTCATATACAAATGAATTCATAGTAATAGATGTTATATGTGAAAAATACCTTTACAAATTTAGGTAAATTGGCTTATATCAAAAAAGGGAAAGTGCAAAAAAAGTGAACCCCGAAAGTTTTTCTAACGTTCAGGGTTCACTTCTTTTATCGCTTTATGGCGGTTCGGATTAGCTATTATAATCCACGGCCATGGCAGTTCTTGAATTTCTTACCACTACCACAAGGACAAGGATCATTGCGACCAGGTAATTGTTCCTTAACAATAGGTTGCTGTGGTTGTTGGCGTGTATCGCGCGCTGCAGCTTGCTTCATGCCTTCATCTTCAAGTGATGATGAGGTTTCGTGCGACGTTGTGTATTGCTGCTTAGGCTGTGTTGGTTCAGGTTCAGCTTCGCGCACTTGTTCTTGTGCCTGCACGGGGATTTGTGCGCGCATCAATGTCGCTACGGTAGTGTTGTTAATCTTATCAACCATAGCATCAAAGAGCTTCACACTTTCCAATTTAAAGATCAACAAAGGATCCTTTTGTTCGTAGCTGGCATTGCGTACAGAGTGCTTCAATTCATCAAGAGCACGAAGGTTTTCCTTCCAAGCCTCATCGATATTATGGAGAAGGATGGCCTTTTCAAAATCCTTCACAACTTCCATACTTCCCGTTTCATAAGCCTTTTTCAAGTTCGTACGGATGTTGTAAACCATCTTACCATCGGTGATAGGAATAAGGATGTGTTCATATACCTGAGCCTGCTGTTCATAAACCTGCTTAATGACAGGCATTGCGATTTCAGCCAGGCGATCGGTGCGACGCTTGAAGTTTGCCATGGCAGCTTCAAATGCCTTTTCAAAGAGATCCTCACGCTTGGTGTTGTAGTATTCATTTTCTGTGAAGGGCACTTCCATCGCCATGATTTCAATAAACGAGTCAGAGCAAGTGGCGTAGTCAGCACTCTTTTCAATGAGATTAATACAACGGTCCCAAACCATGTTTGAGATGTCCATACCAATACGTTCGCCCATCAAAGCATGGCGGCGCTTTTCATAGATTACAGAACGTTGCTTATTCATCACGTCGTCGTACTCCAACAAACGTTTACGAATACCGAAGTTATTTTCTTCCACCTTCTTCTGTGCACGTTCAATACTCTTGTTAACGATGGGTGCTTCAATCATTTCGCCTTCTTTGAAGCCCAACTTATCCATCACGGCAGAGATTTTCTCACCACCATTAAGACGCATGAGCTGATCCTCAAGAGAAACGAAGAACACTGAAGAACCTGGGTCGCCCTGACGTCCGGCACGTCCGCGCAACTGACGGTCCACACGACGGCTCTCGTGGCGTTCTGTACCGATAATCGCCAAACCACCAGCCTTCTTCACTTCGTCGGTCAACTTGATGTCGGTACCACGTCCTGCCATGTTGGTTGCAATCGTTACGGCACCCTTACCATCCGTGCTGCGTCCCGCATTCTTAACGATGTCCGCTTCTGCTTGGTGCAGCTTGGCATTAAGCACTTGGTGAGGGATGTTACGCATGCGCAACATACGGCTCAAGAGTTCAGAGATTTCCACGCTTGTCGTACCAACCAACGTTGGGCGTCCAGCTTCGCGTTCCTTGATAATCTCTTCAATCACCGCTGCATACTTCTCACGATTTGTTTTGTACACACGGTCGTTTTGGTCATTACGATTATTTGCGGGGCCGTTAAGGTCGCGCCATTGCATGTTTGTGGGGATTTCCACCACATCCAATTTATAGATATTCCAAAGTTCACCTGCTTCAGTAATTGCAGTACCCGTCATACCTGAGATCTTATGATACATACGGAAGTAGTTCTGAAGCGTAATGGTTGCGAATGTCTGTGTAGCAGCTTCCACCTTCACGTGTTCCTTCGCTTCAACAGCCTGGTGCAAACCATCGCTCCAACGACGACCCTCCATGATACGTCCGGTTTGTTCATCCACGATCTTCACCTGACCATCCATGACCACATAATCAACATTGAGGTCAAACATTGAATAAGCCTTAAGCAACTGTTGGATGGTGTGGATACGCTCACTCTTCACCGCATAATCAGCATAGAGTGCATCTTCACGTGCAATACGTTCTTCATCTGGAAGTCCCATCGCTTTGAGCGCAGAGATTTCAGCCGTAATATCGGGAAGAACGAACAGCGAATCATCGCCCACCTGCTCAGAGAGCCATGCCGTACCCTTATCTGTCAAGTCGCAAGAGTGCATCTTTTCATCTGCCACGAAGTAAAGCGGTTCTACAGCCTCAGGCATACGCTTATTGTTGTTCTCCATGTAGATCTCTTCCGTCTTGATCATACCGGTCTTGATACCTTGTTCTGAGAGGTACTTGATCAATGGCTTGTTCTTGGGCAAAGCCTTATGTGAGCGGAAGAGTTGCAAGAAACCTTGTTCACGTTGTGCTTTATCGTTTGATTCAATCAATTTCTTTGCTTCTGTCAGCAAAGATGTTGCGAGTTGACGTTGCACCCCAACAAGCTTTTCCACCAAGGGTTGATATTGTTCAAACAACTGCACATCACCTTTAGGAACAGGACCTGAAATGATGAGCGGCGTACGCGCATCGTCAATAAGCACAGAGTCGGCCTCATCCACAATAGCAAAGTTGTGCATGCGTTGCACAAGATCCTTGGGCGACATCGCCATATTATCGCGCAGGTAGTCGAAACCAAACTCATTGTTTGTACCGTAGGTGATATCTGCTTGATAAGCCTTGCGACGAGCTTCTGAGTTGGGTTGATGGTGGTCGATGCAGTCCACTGATAATTCGTGGAACATATAAAGAGGCGCATTCCAACGGGCATCGCGCTTAGCCAGGTAATCATTCACCGTCACAACGTGCACACCATTACCTGTGAGCGCATTCAAATAAATAGGTAAGGTTGATGTCAATGTTTTACCTTCACCGGTTGCCATTTCAGCAATCTTACCTTGGTGAATTGCCACGCCACCAAAGAGCTGACAGGGATAGGGATCCATATTCCAATCGGCTTCTTCAAACACATCGTCGTAATAAGCCTTATCCCCTTCAATGCGCACCACGTCGGGATAACGAATTGCCATTTCACGGTCGAAGTCGGTCGCGGTAAGTACATTATCAAAGCGTTCTTTTCCGTCCTTGAAGCGGCGGCAGGTTGATTTCACGATGGCAAACGCCATAGGAAGAACCTCATTGAGTTTCTCCTCATAACGTTCAAGGATTTCCTTTTCCAGTTTATCAATCTTATTGAAAATCACTTCACGATCTTCAATCGGTGTTGTTTCAATCTTATCCTTAAGTGCATCAATTTCCTTGCGCAAGTCAGCACCTGCACCTTGAACGAGGGCTTTGAGTTCGCGCGACTTTGCACGAAGTTCATCGTTTGAAAGCGCTTCTATTTCAGGATAAATGCGTAGAATCTCATCTACTATAGGTTTAATGGCTTTAATATCACGTTGTGATTTTGAGCCGAAGAGTTTAGTCAGTATTTTGAAAAAATCCATTGCGGAAATATATTTGTTTTTTATTAAATGAATTACATTCTCGATTGCGTTTAGTGCTGTAAAACAGCCACCTGCTATTGGTCAACGTTTAATACCCTTCAAGTTTAAGCGGTGGAAGATTACAAGCGTTTGGTGCGCGGATGCGCATGACTTTCGACAATGTTGGTGCAATAAAATCCACCGTCACAGGCGTATCCACCTTTTGCGCCACAATATTTCCTCCGTAGAACACGATGGGGAAAGGGATGTAGGACGCACGAATCAACTTCGTCTCCTTCGTATCGTCGTTAACGTATCGCCAACCCGACATTACCTCAATCACGATATCGCCCGAATGTTTTCGGTGGTAGCCCGACCGAATACGACTGATCTCGGGAGTCCATCCGCCATGTTGCAAGCGCGAAGCGGTATAAACATCTTTCACGCCTGAGAAGCGCGCCAAGAGGTCCTGTGAATGATCGAGCAACTCTGTAAAGCTGATTTGTTGTTCTTCAATAACCTTATGATTCAAATAAAGCTGCGTTCCCAAAGTAGCCTCGATGTAATTGGCGGGTTCATAGAGCGCTGAGAGATAAATATTAAGCATACTGGCTGCACGCTTAACATCAAACACGCCCGTTGGCACGCGGTAGGCCGTTAAGTCTTCTTCGCGTTCATCGCTTTGCCCTGAAGAGGTAAGAACAAACAGAGCATTCTGCTTACCGACCTTTTCTTCGACCGTTTTGATGAGAGCAGCCAAGGCCTTATCCAAGCGCACATAGATATCTTGAAATTCAATAGGAGCAGCATTCGGATCTTGATGCAGGTAATTGCCCGCATAAAAATTTACCGCTAAATAATCGGTTATTTCATCGCGTCCCACCGCAGTCTTATCGATGTAGGAAATCGCCATGTCCGCCACTTCTTCATTGATAAGGCCACTGGTTTTAAAATCGGCATACAAGGCATCACCCTTGAATTTATGCTCAAATGGTTCTTTAACGCCTCCCGAAAGGAAGTAATTAAAATTCCCCACCAAATGGTTGATCGGTTTCCAAACGGTGTTTTTGGCTTTAACAACCGTATTGTGGTACTGGTTGTATTCATCAACCCATTCGGGCAACTTCTCGTAGAACGTTGATGACACCCAAAGTCCTGTATTGTCATCGAGCCAAACAGCCCCGTTAGCAGCATGCCCTGCACTAAACACAGCCACTTCCCGGAAAGGCGATATCGCATAAACCAAAGCCTTACCTTCAGTTGCAATCTTCAATTCATCCGCCAACGTGGTCACTGCCATCCGCTGGGGCGATGAAGGCTCATGCGTCCCTACCCCGGGATAATTAATATCATCGCAACAGAAAATGGGGCGTAAACTTTGGCGATCCACCCAACGTCGCCCTACAATGCCGTGCTCACTGGGTGCTGCCCCAGAAGCGATTGTTGCAGCCGACGAGGCCAGATCCGGGTGATGATGCGGATAGGCGGCTTGTGAAAAGACCTGACCTTCGCCCATGATCTTCTTAAAACCATCATCACCATAAAGCGGAAGAAATGCTTCAAGGAAATCGCTCCTCAGCTGGTCGATCATAACATTAACCACAACACGAGGCACTTGCGAACGCGTCGCTTGAACCTCTGCCGAAGCCAATGCTGAAACCGCTAAGAGAAACGACAAAAGCAACGTCCGTTGCTGACGTTGCGTGCATTTCTTTCTATGTTTATCGTGTTTTATCATGATTAACTCACAATGCGCTGATGCATCTACTTATAAATAATTTTCGCAAGGTTCACCACAACAATGGTTGCGGCAATCAAGCAGAGTTCAACGGTTGGTTCTTGTATTTTAAAGAGTCCGACACCCACGAGGTAAGCGACAACAAGCGCCACTTGCACATAGGCTGTAAAATTCGGTTTGCCCTTACGTTTCAACCACCATTGCCAGGGCACAAAGACCAAGGCCAGCGGATGAAGTAAAAGCAAGGTGTAGTTATGGCTCACAGCAGGATGTTCGGATGCAAAACAAAGCACGGCCAACAAACATCCGCAAAAGCCAGTCAGCAAAAGCACCACAACATCAAAGCATGCAAAGGTGCGTCGCCAACCTCGGATATATAGCCACGAAAGCGCCACACTCAAAACAAGCAGCAACGCAAAAGCCACTTTGGGCGTCACAAGCAAAGCGCTTGCGCTTGACTTCGCATGAAGCAGAATGCTTTCTGAAGCCACGAGCGGACGTTGCTCTCCCGCACTGTTTTTTATCCTTGCGTTCTGAAAAAAACGTTGGGTATAAATGGGCGAGAAACACTGCTCACGCAATCCCACGATTGTATCGGCTTCCGCACCAAGAAGTAAGCTCTGACCAAACTGATGCCAGGGACTCTGCGCTGTGTGGTTGTTAAGCATTGAGCGGAACGTTTGATCGGGAATTGCGGCAGGCCATATCACTTGGCCATCCAAACAATCAACAATCTTATCAATCGCCATCGTCACACAATTATTGGAAAAGAAATCGTAGCGATACACTCTGTGTTCCGGTTGCGCATTCTTCTCCAGAGCGGCAATCAATCGCGCCTTCTCTGCCGATGTCAGGTTCAGCACTTGTTCATCAACCCTTCTGCCTTGCATGGCATACTGATAAATAAACCGATTAAAGGGTGCCACACCCAGCATATAGTTCGTTTCGCCCAAAATAAACCGACCTAAGAAATTGGGACTATCAAAATCAAAAATCCCGTAATTATAAGTCCAATCCATCCCCGTTTGCGGATGACACACGCGAATTGCAGTATGTCCATAAAGCTCATACCCTGCTTCGCCTGGATGACACGTCAACAAACTTATCTTGTAAGCCCCAAAATCTGACTCCATTTCAGCCTTGGATTGAACGTGCAATCCCCACGCCAGCAAGAATGCCACTAATATGCGTAAAGTTGTATTCATCCTGCAAAAGTACTGTTTTTTTATGACTTATCGGCAGATTTCACTATATAATATATGTACAACCGTATTTTTAGAGTTCCTCACAATCAAAAAAACAGTGAAACAAGTCCATAAGAAGTCTGCTCAAGAAAAACACCTCAGACAAAAAAAGGTGCGCTCAAGTAATCTTGGGCACACCTTTTTTATTTACTGGTTTTCATGTATCATTGCTATGCGAATAACATTCGGCGCATGCAGATAACATCGCTCAGTAGCAAGCCGTACGGCAGTCATTTTATCCACTCGGAGTGCGGACGCAATTGTTTACAAGATAAGCACGTTGACTAACAACGAAGCGACACAAAGATCAGCCCTTACAACTCTTCGGCAAGCGCAATCTTAAAGACCATAACAAGCTTAAAAACCTTATCGCCACTGGCAGACACCCCTGCTAAAACGAAATCAAGCGACAATGCTTGGCTATTTCATCACAAAATGGCGAAATCGTACGCGGGAACGTGCGCGAATAACCACGACCGTCAATCATGTGATTCAAACCATGGTAGCACAGACACAACCGTTTCTTGGCCCGCGAAAGCGCCACATACAGTTTTCGGGCATCCTCCATTTTTTCCTCCTCGGTTTTACTGTTAAAGAAGGGATACACACCATCCACAACGCCAAGCACAATCACATTATCAAACTCCAATCCCTTCGCTTTATGAACCGTTGTCACAAACACACGCTCCAGGCGTTGGCGCATCGCTTGACTTTCACACAAATCGGTTTCACGATAGGTATTCAAATCCATCAAATAATGCTCCAGCTGAGCCCGCAACGTGGGAGCCACTTCGGTATTAATCACATCCATTCGAAGGTATTCCATGATGTAATCCAATTTTGGGATTTCCAATTGCAGCTCACCCACAATATATTCCATTTCAGACAAGAGTCCACACCCATCTTGTGGAGCTGCGGCATACATATTTTGCAACGTATGGAAGAATGCCACCACATACCGATCTACCAACCGCTTGGCTATGCGCTTCATTTCCTTGCTTTGCATGCGCTGCTCATGAAGCTCTTGCTTTTTCTTTGATTCACGGTAACACAGTTCCATCAAATGCCAGGTAGCCAGGATATCATCATTAGCCAAATGCGAATTTTCACCCTCTAAGCCGAATTGCTCCAAAAGACTTTTGAGCTTATAGCTCTTTTGTTTCTGAAACAACAACTTCGAGAGCTTAAGGGTATCAAACACCTGGGAAAAATAACGCTTAGAACCCAACGAGGGCAACAAAGGCAAATCATGCGCCACCTGCGAGCGTTTAAGATTATAATACAGGATTGAATTATCAAAATTAACATTATGTCCACAAAGCACACAACCCTCAGCGTAAGCCACAAACTGCGCCAACCCCTCCTGCCGCGCCACATGTGGACGCTGGGCATACACCTCCACCAAAGGATTTACAAGATCGCCAAGCATGGACGGAATTTCGCGCTCAGTGGTTAGCAACACCTCAAAATCACTGCCTTCTACCTTAACACCCCCACGCACTTTAAAGGCCGCCAACTGCACAATATCATCTTCAAAAACATCAGTCCCTGTCGTTTCGGTATCATAAACCACAAAGGTCTCGTGCTCGTAGGCTTGACAGAAATGCGTCAGATAAGTTCCTGATTCATAGCACAAGAAATCCGTTGGAAGGATGGACTCCGCAAACAAACGCGACACCACAGTACGGCTTTTAGCATACGTCGGTTCCACCTTTAAATTTCTGAATAATTGCGCCCATGCCAGCTTATTCATTTCATTTTTCAGCACATTAAAGTGCGACAACAAAGTCTTCATATCGGGATGCATAAAAATATCCTGTCCCGATATTTTAAAGTGAGGCACACCGCCCAAACTTTCGCTCATTTTATTGGCATCACGATTGGTAGGCACAATAATAGCCGTGGTTTCATGCTCATTCTTCAACATGGCGGGCACCACGCGTTTAGCCACGTTTGCCACTTCATCTTCATTGGATTCAGAATAACACAGACAAAGATAATTGGTGGTATCCTCAGACAGAGCAAAAGACGCCTGAGGCAATTGACTGCGCGCCACGCCCAACTGATGCTCAGCAAAATCATTGTATAAGTCCAATAAATGTTTTGGCGAACGGTAGTTTTGAAGCAAGCGATGCACCCGTCCGCCACACTGTTGCTGCAATACGGACAAGGTTGACAGTTTTGCACCTATAAACGAGAAGATGGCTTGCTGCTCATCGCCCAAATACAACATACATGAGCATTCACGACTATCATCGTACAGCAGTTCAATAATACTCATCTGCAGAGGATTCAAATCCTGAACCTCATCAATCTGAATCCAGCAATAACGCTTGTGATCGGTAACGGTACACAAATGATGATAAGCCAAAATCAGCACATCATCAAAATCCACCATGCCATACTCTTCCTTGTAGTTTTCATACTGATGCGCAAATTGCATCAATTGAAACAAACGCTCATAATGAATGGCAATCATCTCAGGAATTTCATCTAAGTGATCGTAGAGATGCAACACACTTTGCCGACCATAGGGCAAACCCATGTGTCCGCACAACTGCTTCAACTCCAACTTACATGGCAATGTCGCCACATGAAGCAATAAATCATTGGGCACACCCAAACGCAGCTGCTCCATAAAATGGTGAAAGTTTGGCACATAATGCACATCCTGATAATTAGCCACGCTATGCGCGCAAATATCATGCACAATATCCATGATATCATCATCGTCAATAATCGACGTTGAAGCACCAATAATATTCTCATCAAACAACAACATAGAACAATAACGGTGCACATTGCCCACAAACAAATCCTCAGCGCCTTCGCCCACGAGCTCAGCAATACGCCCACGCATGCCACGCGCCGCTCGGTTGGTAAAGGTCATACACAACATATCCGTAGTTTGCAAACCTTGCTTCAAGGCTTCCAGGGTGCGTTGCGCCAAAATATGCGTTTTACCACAGCCCGGAGGAGCCAACACCAGATGCTTACCCTGTTTAACCCGAATCACCTCTTGTTGCTGCTCATTATAAATCGTTTGATACGTATCGTTAACCATAGCCACTATTATTAAATTGGAAGCACTCATATTTTTTCACAGCGCTTGCCAAGAATAAACGATTGTAAATTTACTAAAATTGCGCCACTCTTTATATTTACAGCATTTACTTTTAACCCAATACAAAAAAATAATGTAATTTTACAACGATAAACAACCTAATATCACACCAATCTATGACTACACAAATTCTAAAATCGCTCGTACTAACAGTATTATTAAGCGTTATGGGAAATAGCGCATGGGCGCAGGATGTGAAATCCGCACTCCTCCCTATGCCCAACAATATAGAGGTTCCGAGCAATGAAAAACCATTTAAATTCTCTTCAAAAGCCAACCTCATCTACGTTTCTCATCCAAGTTTGAAGTTCTGCGCAGAAACCCTGACCGAGATTTTCAAGCAACGCACATCACAAGTTCTGCCCCAGAATTTCAGCACCACAACCGAAGCAAAGAAAGCTAAAATAGCCTTAATCATTGACGAGACATTACAAGGCCAGGAACACTACACCCTAACCGTTTCTCACAAGGGGATTACCATAACTGGAGCTACCGCTGCTGCCGTGTTCTACGGCATTCAAACCTTGGATCAAGTCATGCTTGGCGATGCCCGAAGCACCCTTCAAGGTCAAGTAGCGGCATTAACCATTGACGACGCACCCCGCTTTGGGTTCCGCGCGTTAATGCTTGACCCTGCCCGCCACTTCCTCCCCGTTGAAGATGTTAAGTTCTTCATCGACCAAATGGCACGCTACAAGTACAACGTCTTGCAACTTCACCTCACCGACGACCAAGGCTGGCGCATGCAAATCAAAAGCCAACCTCAGTTAGCCAGCCAAAAACACTACACCCATGAAGATCTGCGCGAAATCATCGCCTATGCTCAAGAACGCCATGTACAGATCATTCCTGAAATCGACGTTCCCGGCCACACGGTAGCAATATTGGCGGCTTACCCCGAGTTGGCATGTAAGCACCAGCGCCAAACAAAGATGGAAGTAGGCACAACCACAAACATGATGCTCTGTGCTTCTCAGGACCGCGTTTACGAAGTAATGGCCGACGTCGTGCGCGAAGTCGCTGAAGTATTTCCGTCACCTTACTTCCACCTGGGCGGCGACGAAGCCGCCGTACCCAAGAACTGGGCAGAATGCGACGATTGCAAGGAAATGATGAAGCGACTAAACTTCACAAAACCCACGCAACTCATGATTCCCTTCTTTGACAAAGTCCTGAACGAAGTGAGAAACGCAGGCAAGAAGCCCATCCTGTGGTGCGAACTCAACAACATGTGGCCACCCGCCGACGATTACCTCTTCCCCTACCCTAAAGACGTTACCCTCGTCACTTGGCGCAACGCGCTCACCCCCACATGCCTTGACCTCACCAAGAAAAATGGTCACCCTATCATTATGGCACCTGGCGAACATGCTTACCTGGATTATCCCCAGTATGCACACGACTTCCCCGAATTCAACAATTGGGGCATGCCTCACACTACACTTGAACAAACCTACAAACTTGACCCCAACTATGGTGGTGCCCCTGAAAACACCAACCACATCATGGGTGTCATGGGCACACTCTGGGCTGAAGCCATTCCTACAGTGAACCGCGCCACCTATATGGCATTCCCCCGCGCTCTGGCCTTGGCAGAATCAGGATGGAGCAACATGAACCAACGCGACTGGCAATCTTTCAAGCAAAGAGTCATGCCCAACCTCTACAACCTCATGCAGCACGGCGTTTCCGTGCGCGTGCCTTTCGAAATCATTGAACGCAAATAAGCACCCATAAGATGAAAGTCATCCTCGTTAACGGCAGCCCACACAAATCGGGCTGCACACATACCGCCCTTCAGGAAGTGGCCACACAATTACACACCGCAGGCATTGAAACCGAAGAAATCTGGTGTGGCACAAAACCCATCATGGGTTGCATCGGCTGCGGCAAATGCAAGGACCTCAAACAATGCTGGCAAGACTCCGATGGTGTAAACGAATTTCTCAGAAAAGTACCCGAAGCCGACGGCTTTGTATTTGGCACACCCATCCACTTTGCTGGCACATCGGGCAGTATCAAACCATTCATGGATCGTGCGTTTTGCTCAAAGATGGACCTTTATGCTGGAAAACCAGCTGCCGCTATCGTAAGTTGCCGTCGAGGTGGCGCGCAAGGAGGTTTTGAGGACCTCAACCGTTACTTCACAATTGCCAACATGCCCATCGTTTCTTCCAATTACTGGAACGAAGTGCACGGCAACACGCCCGAGGAAGTCCTACAGGACCTTGAAGGTATGCAAACCATGCGCCAGTTAGGACAAAACATGGCATGGCTACTTCAATGCATCGAAGCCGGCAAACAACAAGGCATTAACCTGCCCCAGTACGAAACAAAGATTCGCACCAACTTCATCCGATAAGCTTCCACACACGTCATGGCTAAATCCGACAATCAAGAAGAACGTCTCCCCATCGTAGATGAGCAGGGCAATGTCATCGGCAGTGCCACACGCGGTGCATGCCACGATGGTTCACATTTGCTCCACCCCGTGGTTCACCTCCACCTCTTCAACACTGAAGGACAGCTATACCTGCAGCACCGCCCCGCATGGAAGGATATACAACCCAACAAATGGGACACAGCTGTGGGTGGACACGTTGATTTTGGCGAAAGTATCGAGCAAGCCCTTAAGCGCGAAGTATCTGAAGAATTGGGGATATCAAACTTCACCCCCGAGTTCTTAACCCAATACATCTTTGAAAGCGCGCGCGATCGCGAATTGGTCTATGCCTACAAAGCCATAACAACTGAAATCCCACAACCTTCCGAGGAGTTGGACGGCGGCCGTTTCTTCTCGCCACAAGAAATAAAAAACTTGATTGGCAAGAACTTTTTCACGCCCAACTTTGAGCAAGAGTACGAAATGCTTTTTGGTAAGAATGCATAAAAACGGCCAAAATCGGACGTCAAAATGCAAGAAAAATGATATTTTCTCAAAAAAAATCCAAATAAGTTTGGCCATACAAAAAAAAGTTTCTACTTTTGCACTCGCAAACGAGACAGAACACCAGTTCACTTGGATGCGGAATGGCGAGATAGCTCAGCTGGTTAGAGCGTCGGATTCATAATCCGGAGGTCGTGGGATCGTGACCCACTCTCGCTACACAACGAAGGACTCCAAAGTCCTTCGTTTTTTTGTATATTGACGTCAAAGGAATAAGGTACAGAGTTGAGTTTAGAGTTGAGAGAGGAGAGTTGAGAGACTGTCATCCTATTCTATGTCTACAACCTCTACCACCCCAAGTTCCTGTCGTTAAGCATCGACTGCTCCGCATGGCAAGAGTCTTTTACGTTTTCGGAAACTATGCTTGCCACTTTCGCCCAAAAGAAAATCAAAAAAAGTTTAAATTCAAAACAAGTGCATCAAAAATTTGTTTCGTTCGAATAAAAAAGTGTAATTTTGCCGCTCATTTAGGGGAAATCGCGTTTTAACGACGAAATTCCTACAAATCTTTAAGGTTAACAAACAAGACTTTAAAGGTAGAACTTGAAGAATTTGACGAAAACGAACTATGCGACAACTAAAAATCAACAAATGCATCACAAACCGCTCAAGTGCGGCGTTGGACAAGTACTTGGTAGAAATTGGACGTGAAGAACTTATTTCAACCGACGAAGAAGTAGAACTCGCTCAACGTATTCACAAGGGTGACCAAGAAGCACTCGACCGACTCACGCGTGCAAACCTCCGCTTCGTAGTCAGTGTAGCGAAGCAATACCAAAATCAAGGTTTAGCGCTCAACGACTTGATTGACGAAGGCAACCTCGGTTTGATTAAGGCTGCGCAAAAGTTTGATGAAACACGCGGTTTTAAGTTTATCTCTTATGCGGTGTGGTGGATTCGCCAAAGTATCCTTCAAGCGATTTCCGAACAGAGCCGTATCGTGAGAATGCCGCTGAACCAAGTTGGTTTCCAAAGCAAACTTTCAAAGGCGATCGTGAGCTTCGAACAAGAATTTGAGCGTCGCCCCTCACCACAGGAATTGGCAGACATCTTAGAAACAGACATCAACAAGGTGATGGATGCCTTAGGCACAAACGGAAAGAAAGTTAGTGTGGACGCGCCCTTCCAGGACGACGACACAAACTGCTTGATCGACGTGATGCACGATGACAGTGCACCAGGCACAGACGACCAAATGGAACGAGAATCACTTTCTTCTGACCTCGATGCTGCGTTATCAACACTTAGCGACCGTGAACGCGAAGTGCTTAAGATGCTCTTTGGTATCGGACGAAACGAAATGACAGCTGAAGAAGTGGCTAACAACATGAACTTAACACGCGAACGCGTTCGCCAAATCAAAGAACGCGCACTCCGCCGTTTGCGCGAAGCTGAAAACATCAATATCCTCTTGAAGTATTTAGGTCGATAAATATAGAAAAACGCAGAAAACAGGAAGAAGAGTATCTATTCACTCATATTTCCTTTTTCTGCGTTTTTTGGGCTTACCTTAACACACCCCACCATGAAAAAAAACAAATTCACCAACAAACTCAACTGCGTCATGGAAGAGAAAAAGATGTACCTCAATCCACGATTAAACATCTACGACCTGGCCCGAGAGTTGGCAACCAACAGAACTTATATCTCACAATATTTTAATCAAGAAATCCATACTTCGTTCAACGATTATATCAACAGTTACAGAATCAAAGTAGCCGAGCAACTCCTCCGCAACACCAATTTGCCCATCAGCGACATTGCCAAGCAATCGGGATTTAACACCCTGCGAACCATGCAACGCGCATTTATTAAGAAGAACAACCTCACCTTAACGAAATATCGAGAGATTTACAAAACGGCCATACCACAATCGTAACGCCCAGAATAATCTACTCTTGGATTCATACGATTCTTGGAGGCGTTCGTCCTAAATTAAAGAACAAAGACACGAGGCTACTTGATTTGGAAGTAGTTTCGTGTCTTTATTTGTTTTCAATGAGAACGATTTTTGTTAGGACTAAATCACCGTAGCCTCACCCTCAAGTTGCTGAGCGAGTTCAGGCTTGAGTTCCAAGGCACGTCTAAGGTCCTCTGTTGCGCCTATTTTATCTTTCACATGATGCTTCACCGCACCGCGCGCCATCCATGCCTCAGCAAAATTGGGCATGCGCTCTATAGCTTGACTGTAAAGATTCAGAGCCTCGTCCCAGCGTTTTTGCTGTTGCAGCAATGTACCCAGACGGAGCACCACATTACCAGCCACCGGTTTCTGCACCAGAATACTGTGGTAGGCTGCAATGGCATTTTCTGTTTGTCCATCAAGCGCCAGGATATCTGCACGAAGCAAGGTGTAAGCCAATTGTCCGGGTTCAAGTGCAATCAACGCATCGACGTCAACGAGCGATTCCTTGGCTTGCCCCATTTGCATTAAGGTCAATGCACGCAAAGTAAGCGCTTCTTTATTTTCAGGATTCTGAGCCAAACATTGTGTGAGCAACGCCACACCAGCAATGAGTTGATTCTCATTAATGAGTTTCTTAGCTTGTTCGAGCATAGTTGGATAGAATAAAGGTCTTTAAAGCCCTTAATGTTCTTAAAGACTTTAAAGACCATAAACCTAACGTCTAAAAAAATTATCCGTAAATGATATTACCCTTTTCGTCTTCAAATTCTTCTGTTGACTTTGAATATTGATTCATGGCTCTGAGGCTCATACCCATGCTTGAGAAACCACCATCGTGATAGAGGTTTTGCATGGTCACCTTACGGGTATAGTCAGAGAACATCATTACGCAGTAATCAGCGCATTCATCGGCTGTAGCATTGCCAAGAGGCGACATCTTATGAGCAAACGACATCAAGTCGTGCATACCCTTCACGCCATTACCAGCTGTTGTTGGTGTGGGCGATTGTGAAATGGTGTTGACACGAACGTGCTTTTCACGACCATAAATATATCCAAAGCTACGTGCAATACTTTCCAACAAACTCTTAGCATCTGCCATATCGTTGTAACCGAAGAATGTGCGTTGTGCAGCCACATACGAAAGGGCGAGTACAGAACCATATTCTGCAATAGCATCCATCTTCTTGGCTACCTGCAACATCTTATGGAAAGAAATAGCCGATACATCAAGCGTCTTGTCCAAATAGCCATAGTCAAGATCGTCGTAAGTACGTTGCTTGCGCACATTAGGACTCATACCGATTGAATGAAGCACAAAATCGATCTTTCCACCTAAGAGTTCCTGTGACTTCTGGAAAACTTCCTGAAGATCATTTACATTTGTTGCGTCAGCAGGAATAATAGGCGCATTGAGTTGCTTTGAAAGTCCATCAAGTTCGCCCATACGCAAAGCAATAGGTGTATTACTAAGTGTAATCGTAGCTCCTTCTTCAACAGCCTTTACCGCAACTTTCCATGCGATAGAGTGTTCATTAAGCGCACCAAAAATAATACCGCGCTTACCTTTTAATAAATTATTTGCCATAGTTATTTTGTGTTAAAAGGATTGGGTGAATAGTCTGCACAGCGTCCCCATTTTTTTTTGTAAAGAACAGCTCATTTACAGCCTTCCTTTCCTATCCCTTTCTTTGTTTTCGGCACAAAATTAAATATTCTGTGCATTACTTTTCGTCAAAACCTTAGTTTTTAAAGCCTTAGCTGAAGTTCTTATCTGCATTTGACATGTTTACGTAACAATCCGATAAGAAGTGACGCTTTTTAAAGTTTTTCTTTGCGTGACGTAAAAAGAATAAGATGCTTCACGGCTCAATGTTTTTTGACTGAGTGTCTCTTTTGAAGCCGGTGATTTTTTACATATTACTTAGTACACCAAAGTACCGATAGGCTCACCGTTAAGCACCTTTTCCAAATTGCCATAAACATCCATATTGAACACGTAGATAGGCAATTTATTTTCCTTACACATGGCTGTAGCAGTAATGTCCATTACCTTCAAACCGCGCTGAAGCACTTCGTCGTAGGTGATTTCATCAAACTTAGTAGCTGTAGGATCTTTTTCAGGGTCGGCGGTGTAAACACCATCCACGCGTGTGCCCTTCATCATCACCTCGGCTTCAATTTCAATACCTCGCAATGAGCTACCTGTGTCGGTTGTAAAATAAGGATTTCCAGTACCACCGCTCATAATCGCCACTTCTCCATTTTCCATGGCTTCAATAGCTTTCCACTTTGAGTAGTATTCACCAATAGGTTCCATACGGATGGCTGTCAACACACGGCTCTTCACGCCAATTGCACCTAACGCAGAGCTCAAAGCCAATGAATTAATCACCGTGGCACACATGCCCATTTGATCACCCTTTACACGGTCAAAACCCTTACCAGCGCCCGACAAGCCGCGGAAGATATTTCCACCACCAATCACAATTCCAATTTGAACGCCCATGCTCAAAGCTTTTTTGATTTGCTCGGCATATTGATTCAAACGATTCACGTCAATACCGTAGCCTTGTTCGCCCATGAGGCTTTCACCCGAAAGTTTCAAAAGGATTCTCTTAAATTTAGCCATAATCGTATAATTTGAAATAATATTTTATTGTTTGAATGATTCTATAGATTGATGATTAACTGTGCTCCCGGCATCCCTGCACGTTAAAGGTAAGCGGGGAGTTGGTGTAATCGCGTGCCATTACTGCCCTTAACCAGGATCAGGTATTCCTTGAGCGGTTGCTTTTTCAATGTTTCGAGCACATCGTCCAAACCATCGAAGCAGCAGAAGCCTGCCTTACGGCCCGATGCTTTAAATTGCTCACCCACCAACCACACATTCTGAAAACCGTATTCCTGAAGTTGTGCCACCACTTCGGCATGCGCCTCATCAGAAGAGGTGCCTAACTCACGCATCTCACCGAGAATTAAGAATTTGTTGGGGTGTTCAATTTGATTGAAATTATCAATGGCCGCCTTCATGCTGGTTGGATTTGCATTATATGCATCCACGATCAACGTGTTATGCTCAGTCGTCTGCAACTGCGAGCGCTTGTTATTGGGTTCGTAATGTGCCAAGGCATGCGATATTTGCTCTTCGCTAACCCCATAGCGAATACCTACTGCCGCTGCTGCCAACATATTGTTTAGATTGTAACTGCCCACTAAATGAGTAGTCACCTCGTGCCACACACTGCCATTGACGCGCCAGCGCAACACCACGCAGGGATTACATTGAAGCACTTCACCCTCAATATCAAAACCTTTCCCTGGCGAACCATACGTCACCGTCTTCGGCGTTTGCAAATGCGACATCAGCAATTCATCGTCGCCATTAACAAACACGTAGTGGTCGGGCGATTGTGCCAAATGACGATACAGTTCCAATTTGGTTTGCACAACACCCTCAAAAGAGCCAAACCCTTCAAGGTGTGCGCGTCCGATGTTCGTGATCAATCCGCTCGTGGCATCAACAATCTTACTCAAATCTGCGATTTCACCAGGATGATTGGCGCCTGTTTCTATCACCGCAATTTGATGATCGGGCGTCAAACGAAGCAGCGTCTTGGGCACACCGATATGGTTGTTAAGGTTACCTTGAGTGGACAACACCCTAAATTTCTCAGCCAACACCGCCGTCACCAGTTCCTTAGTGGTTGTTTTGCCATTGGTTCCAGTGATTTGAACGATAGGGAGCGACAATTGCGAGCGGTGGTGATACGCCAAATCTTGAAGCATAAACAACACATTGCTCACATAAATCATTCGACCGTCCGAGCCCGCCACGTCAGGATTATCAACCACGGCATGAGCACATCCTTTTTCAAGGGCCTCATGAGCAAATAAATTGCCATCAAAATTATCACCCTTTAAGGCAAAGAAAATAGAGCCTTCAGGACAATCGCGCGTGTCGGTTGTAATCACGGGGTGCGACAGAAAAATATCATATATATCTTCGAGTTTCATAACTATACTGACAAATATTTACGCATTAAGTCAATGCAACAAAGCGGTTCGCATTAATATTCTTGATGCCTTTGATGGTTTATGGCAAAAAAAAGAATTTCACCATGCCATAAGTGCCATAAAAGAATAATCTGCTTCACTCCAGCGGCGGTAGGCGCCTTGCCATGCGGAGCAGTAGATGCTTTGCGACAAGAAGCAATAGAGACCAACGGCCTCTCAACTCTCATCTCTCAATTCTCCTCTCTCAACTTCTTAACGAGCCAAAGGCTCCTCTTAACCTCTTAACGGACTTTAGGTCCCTCTTAACGAGGCGAAGCCTCTTCTCTCATCTCTCAACTCTCATCTCTCAACTCTCAACTCTAAACTCTCACGTCACAAAATTAGGAGAAAAAAATGGAACACACCCCCCTAATAGCCAAATATTCTGCGTAAATTTGTCAAAGTTTTAACTTTCTCACATAAATTCTAAAGAACCCCGTCTTATCAAATGCTTAACACAAACGGTAATCTGCTTTCACTTCACAAGCCATTGATCATGGGCATCATCAATGCCACCCCCGATTCTTTCTTCTCTGAAAGTCGGGCTTTCTCAGAAAATGCCGTTGCTAAAAAGGCTGAAGCCATGCTTGAGGATGGGGCAAATATTATTGACATCGGCGCGTGCTCCACACGCCCTTTTGCACCCGAAGTCAGCGAAGCGGAGGAGATCAGCAGACTGCGTTTTGCCTTATCAGCCATTCGTGTCGTTGCGCCAAACGCATGCCTTTCTGTTGACACATACCGGGCATCTGTGGCACGCATGTGCGTTGAGGAATATGGGGTGGATATCATTAACGATATTTCTGGAGGCGACTTCGACCCAGCCATGTTCGACACGGTGGCACAACTCCACGTGCCCTACGTCGTGATGCACACCACCGGCAAGCCCGACACCATGCAAATCAGCCCCACCTACAGTCATGTGGTTGCCGAGGTCATTCAAAACCTATCGAAAAAAATCAGCAAACTCCGCCGCATGGGTGTTTGCGACATCATCATCGACCCTGGATTTGGTTTTGGGAAGACCATTGAACAGAACTATCAAATGCTACAGCATTTATCCGACTTCCAGCTCTTAAATGCCCCTATACTTGTTGGGGTATCCCGAAAATCAATGATTTACAAGCCGCTTCAGTGCACAGCCAAAGAAGCCCTGAATGGCACTACCGCCATCCACACCATCGCCTTAATGAAGGGCGCTCATATCCTGCGCACGCACGACGTTAAGGAAGCCGTCGAAGCCGTTAAATTATTTCAGATGAGTTCTATTATTTAGCTTTGTCGGAAAGAAAGATATTAAGTACGCTCCGTGATTAAAACAAAACTCACTGCCAAAGATCAGCAGTGCAACGCCCCTCACCCCAACATTCATTTATCCACACCTTAAAAACAAACGCTCTCTCATGATTGATTTCGCCCTTAAAGATATTATTGATATCGTTTTGGTTGCCACCATCTTATGCTACATCTACCGCCTCATGAAGCAATCAAGTGCAGCCAATGTCTTCTCTGGCATTTTGGTGTTCATCTTCGTTTGGCTCTTGGTTTCAGAAGTATTCAACATGCGCCTAATGGGAAGCATCATGGACCAAATGATGAGTATTGGTTCACTCGGCCTCATTGTGCTCTTTCAAAAAGAAATTCGCCACTTCCTATCTTCGATTGGCGCGCGCAACAGAGGTTCAAAAATTATTGAATTTTTCACCAATCGCAAGACAGCCGACGAACGTAGCCAGCGCAATCAGATCATGCCTCTGGTTATGGCTTGCCTCAACCTGGCAAAGCAAAAGGTAGGTGCCCTCATTATCATTGAGCGCAACGTGGGCTTGCGCGAGGAGATGGAGTCGGGCGATTACATCAATGCCAACATCAGCCAGCGCCTCATTGAAAATATCTTCTTCAAAAACAGTCCGCTCCACGATGGCGCCATGATTATTTCGGGCCGACGCATCCATTCCGCAGGATGTATCCTTCCCGTGAGCCACGACACCAACATACCCAAGTCGTTGGGTTTGCGCCACCGTGCGGCGCTTGGCGTCTCACAAAAGAGCGATTGCATCTCCATCATTGTATCCGAAGAAACAGGGAACATCACAGTAGCCATCAACGGCACATTCCGCTTGCGTCTTTCAGGCGAGGATCTGGAACAGATTTTAGTGAATGAATGGCGCTTATAATCCCTGCTTTAAATAATGAAAAAGCAAGAAAATCCTCAGATTCTTGATCGGCAACTCAATTATTTATTGACTTACCAACAAAGAATTGAGTATCTCTGTAAAATTCACATTTTGAAATATTACTTTTATATAACCAATCCTTCTCAATTTGTTATAACTCATTTTCGTTTGCCATTAGGCAATGAGAACTGTCCGGTAGGAATATATTCGCTTCTATCGTTTCCTTCGCTAATCATCATGTTATGTTAACCCCGCAAGGCAAGATGCCGAAGGAGTAGAATAGAGAACAGAGCACAGAGAACAGAGCACAACTGCCGTGCGGCTTACTGCCGAGGTTAGTCCGCATGGCAAAGATACACTTTGTGAACGCCCAAAAAAATAAAAAGGTGTACCCAAGACAATTACTTGAGTACACCTTTTTATTGTATTAGTCCCAACCATCAATCCAAACACTCTTATCGAGTTCCTGGGTTGCGGGCATTCCTGGATTTTCGGGTTCGATAGGCACTTCACCGATTGAAGTAGCCAACATAGATTGCGCGTTGATTGAGATCGATTCTACGCTTGGTGCAAAATACGTTTTCTTCATGTTGTGATTATTGAATTAAAAGATTCTTTTCTTACCGTTAATGATGTAAACACCACCCTTCACTGGCTGCTTCACGCGGCGTCCGCTGAGGTCGATGATCACGTCTTCACGTTGCTGAGCGGGAGTGATGGTTCCTACGCCCGTCGTTTCGCCACGCTCAACGATGCGCATGCGCGACATAGCAGAAGCTTCCACCTCGAGCGGTGAGTTATCGCGATTTTCTATAGAGAGATATAAGCGGAAAGGATTCAGCGCTGTACCAGCGGCTAAGGGTTGCCAAGCGCCAGAAGTTGAAATCGCTAACTTTCCGGCCAACTCTTCAGCCGTCTTCTTCGTATAAATACCTGTTACGGCATAGTTCTGATAAACCGAAGAGCAATCCACTGAATTTTCTTCCGCCGCATAAAGCGTTGCATTCTCAACTGTGATGCTCATAGCCTTGTCCGCCGCAGTCTTTGCCTTAATCAAGTAAGGATAATTGGCCTTAAGCGTGCCACCCTTAATCTTGATAATCTCCATTGCCAAATCGTCAATCGTACCATTATCATCAGTGTCATAACCATTCACGTCATTGATATATGCCACGTCGTAGCGGTCAGCAATAACGTCATAAGGCAATTTGAAGGGTACGTAAAGCGCATTCCAATAGAGGTTGGGGAGAGTGCGGGTGTAGGTTACAGCATTGACGAGCGTATCTGTCTGTTGGTCGTACACCACACCATCTTTTAATTCATAAATAGGTGGCTCTAACTCCTCAATACTTGTAAAGTTCTTCCAATATTCTGCTTCACTATAAGCTGTCTTTGCGCCATAAGGAACGTATAATGTCGCATCATAATTAGAAAAAGCTTCAATAGTCGTTGGAGGAGTTGGATTTAATACAGTGATGCTATTTAATTTATCGCAACCTTCGAAAGCATATTTCCCAATGCTGGCCACACTATTACCGATCTCTATAGAAGTTAAACGTGAGCAACCTTTGAAAGCCTGAGACCCTATGCTGGTCACACTATTAGGAATCACCACGGAAGTCAAACTGGAGCACCCTCCAAAAGCATTATCCTCAATGTCTGTTAGCGTTTCAGGAAGAGAACCTAAAACGTAGTCGTCACAATTCATAAATGCACCTTTACCTATGCTCCTCAAGTTCGTAGGGAGTGAACAAAAACTTAAATCTGGGCAAGCGCTAAACATATAATCAGGAATAATGCTTAAATTCTCTGGCAGATAAACATGCACAAGCCTATCGCAACCACTGAAGGCACTCTCTCCAACTGTTGTTAAACTGTTAGGACAAGTTACTTGATAAAGATTTTCACAATTCTGAAATGCCTCTTTGCCAATACTCAGCAACCCCTCGGGAAGGTCTAAATATCTAAAAGACATATCGGAGCATCCTTCAAAAGCATTGTCTCCAATGTGTTGTAGGTTATATGAAGAAAAACTAATATTTGACAGATCTGTACAATATTTGAAAGCCTCATTGCCAATTTCAGTTAAGGAATCAGAAAAACGAACAGACTCAATACGGGTATTATAGAATGCTTTATATCCAATTTTAACTACTGAATAAGACCCCCCTTCATATTCCACAGTACTTGGAATAGTAATATCACCATCATACTGTTCGTCTCTTGCAACTTCAACGGTCTTTTCAGAAGCATCCAGGACATTGTAACTTATCTCATTCACTCGAAAAGTTTGAGCACAAACACTCATGCTATACAGTAAAGTCATAACTGTAAGCATGAACAATTTTAATTTGTTCATCTGTAGTAATGTAATTATACGTTAATAGATAAAATTTTAGAGTTTCAATACAATCCCCCCTACGTATGGATACAAATAACGTGGAACTGACGGTTGTTTATTTCATATTCTGAGGCTATAGCAATTGCCCATCATCGTTGAACAGACAACGCAAGAGTCCACGCCGAATATGATATATCTCCACCTATGCGACATCTGATTGCACCTGTCGCTACAAGGATGGCATAACCACACCCTATGGACATCAACGTTGCAAAGTTCAAGACTACAAAATGTAGATTTGCTAGATTTCAGAACGTCTTAAAACCATGCGTAAGTAAACGCCTTTCCTATGTTTGTCTTCCCCTCCCAAACGCCTGCAATAAAACTTCCTTGTTCAAAAGAGCTTTACCACAAATTTCGGCATAAACCATCTGCACACGCAAGTGCAGATATACGCGGAAAGACATTGCAAATGTACGGAGAAAATCCTTAAATAAAGAAAAATTAACTAAAAAGTTGAGAGAGTAGGGATGAGAGTACAGATAACAGAGTACAGAGTACAACTACCTTGCGGATTGCATACTAACCCACAGATGAAATAAACTGTTTTTTTATTTATCAACGTGATTACACAGAATTATACGGTTGGCTGTCCAGAATATGAAAACAGTTTAATCTGTTGAGAAAAATAAAATCCATGAAAATTAGTGCAATCAGTGGGAGAAATAGTATTTCCCACGGATGACACTAATTAACACAAATAAACTGTTGAGAATAAAACGTGCGCCATAACACATTTAACATTTTGCTTTGATCCTTTCGGCATTTTCTGAAAAAGGGCGAAAAATCAAAATGAAAGTAAAAGGATCAAAAAAGTTTCATTTTGTAAAGTTTTTGAAAAAGGCGTTGATCCTTTCGGGTTTTGGCACGGTTTCTGAAATTTGGAATTT
>JAZKYK010000065.1:0-8116 GCA_045612125.1 Alloprevotella sp. | reverse complement strand
CCGTAAGAAGCTCGGCATCACTCCCGCCGTTAAGCGCATCAACACTGTTGCTTCAGAGCATCCCGAACTCACAAACTACCTCTACATGACATACGCCGTAGAAGGTTACGATGTGAACTATTATAAGAATGAAAAGTCAGTCGTAGTGCTCGGTTCTGGTGCTTACCGCATCGGTTCTTCAGTAGAATTCGACTGGTGTTCTGTAAATGCCGTTCAGACAGCACGCAACTTGGGTTACAAGTCAATTATGATTAACTACAACCCCGAAACCGTGTCAACTGACTACGACATGTGCGACCGCCTCTACTTCGACGAACTCTCCTTCGAACGCGTGCTCGATGTCATCGACCTCGAACAGCCCCGTGGTACTATCGTTTCTGTAGGTGGACAGATTCCTAACAACTTGGCAATGAAACTCCACCGCCAGGGCGTGCCCGTGCTCGGTACGTCACCCGTGAATATCGACCGCGCTGAAAACCGCGACAAGTTCTCTGCTATGCTCGACAAGCTCGGCATCGACCAACCCGCTTGGCGTGCCCTCACTTCGCTCGAAGACATTCAGGAATTCGTGAAGGAAGTAGGTTTCCCCGTGCTCGTACGTCCCTCTTACGTGCTCTCAGGTGCGGCGATGAACGTGTGTCACAACGAAGAAGAACTCGAACGCTTCCTCCAGATGGCTACCGAAGTCAGCAAGGAATTCCCCGTAGTCGTTTCTCAGTTCATGCAGGAAACGAAGGAAATCGAATTCGACGCCGTAGCTCAGAATGGTGAAGTCGTAGAATACGCTATCTCTGAACACGTAGAATTTGCAGGTGTACACTCAGGCGACGCAACCCTCGTCTTCCCCGCTCAGCAAATCTACTTTGCTACTGCGCGCCAAATCAAGAAGATTGCACGCCAAATCGCTAAGGAACTCAACATCTCAGGTCCCTTCAACATGCAATTCCTTGCTAAGGGCAACCAGGTGAAGGTAATCGAATGTAACCTCCGTGCGAGCCGCTCATTCCCCTTCGTAAGTAAGATTCTCAAGCGCAACTTTATCGAAACCGCAACGCGCATCATGCTCGACGCTCCCTACAGCCGTCCCGACAAGAGCGCCTTCGATATCGACCGCATCGGCGTAAAGGCCAGCCAATTCTCATTTGCACGCCTTCAGAATGCCGACCCCGTGCTCGGTGTAGATATGAGTTCAACAGGTGAAGTTGGTTGCCTTGGCGACGATTACTATGAAGCACTTCTCAATGCGCTTATCGCAACAGGCTACTCTATACCTAAGAAGAATATTCTTATCTCTTCAGGCGAGGCTCATGGCAA
Source organism: Alloprevotella sp. (assembly GCA_045612125.1). Taxonomy (GTDB): domain Bacteria; phylum Bacteroidota; class Bacteroidia; order Bacteroidales; family Bacteroidaceae; genus Alloprevotella. Next base: position 6,802 of record JAZKYK010000065.1, on the reverse strand, counting down.
GGTAGACCTCCTCGAACCTTCACAAATGCTTGCTGCAAACGGTTACACACTCTATGCAACCAAGGGCACAGCCAAGTTCCTCAAGGAAAACGGTGTAGAAGCTATTGAAGTTTCATGGCCCGATGAAGAAGGCGAAAATAAGATTATGGACATGATTTCAGCACATGGCTTTGACCTCATCGTTAACGTGCCCAAGAATCATACGAAGCGTGAACTCACAAATGGCTACAAGATTCGTCGTGGTGCAATCGACCACAACATTCCATTGCTCACCAACGCGCGCCTCGCAAAGGCCTTCATTGAATCATTCTGCGCGATGAAGCTTGAAGATATCCAAATCAAGAGCTGGCAGGAATATTAATCTATAGTACACTTGTACGACTGCCATCTTGCATGAAATACATTTGATAAATAAGGACGCACCATTCGTGCGTCCTTATTTTCATTTATGTAAGCTTTATGACCTTACATTAGCTAACAAAAACAGATTGCTAAATAAAATTTTTACGATTCAGTCGTTTATTTGCACTCAATAGGGTCGGAGCTATAATTATTCAAAAAAGCGTTGTCATTAGTTTGTCGCATTGACGGAAAATTGGAATTCAGGCAAGCATTTTTTTACATTTGCTCGCCCACCTTCAAACGAGCTGCCATGTCATGAAGCACATTCGCTCTCCAATTGTCCGGGATAACATTCAATACGGCATTACTGATCATGTTGTTATACTTCTTCGAAATATCAGCCTCAATCTCGTCAAAGGTGCGGTGCAAAGCATCTTCATTATTTTTGCCCCATACGCCTAAATCTTGCCATCAACTGCCCAACCTAAACAACACCATCAGCAGTGCGCAAAAACTCAATATTCACCTCTTCAGCCTGAGCAAGCCCCGATGTATCCTTATCCTCGCCACTATAAAGCGCCTGCTTGATAGATTTGAGAATTTCTACAAGCGGTTTACCATCTGCCTTGCGGAGCTTGATTGCATCATAGAAGAACTCTACAATATGAGCATTGCCATCATTGTTGATGCCGTTGTTGTCCTGAGCTGTAAAAACGATGCTGATACCCTCATTCTCGCCATGGTTATCAAAATTAGAAACCTTAGCGTTATGATTGGCAAGGAGAATCGTAAACACCTTACCATTCACCGCCTCAAACGTAGCATATTGACTGTTACTTCCGTGTTTTGTGGCGCCAAGAACTTGTGCAATATCTCCTAAGAAAGTTTTAGACTGACAGCTTTTATTTTCATATTCTGTTATAGCAGAGTCCAAATCTTTTAGTAACTTTGCACCATCAGCACTCGAAACGACAGACGGTTGATGTTCTTCTTCAAGAACGGACTCGGTTTCGGGTGCTTTTTTTGTTTGTGCATTTCTGCCAATCCCAGCACCTCCTCAACCATCTATTAATTAATCGGGCTTTAGTTGAAACTAATCGGGCTTTAGTTAAAACTAATTAGGCTTTAGTTGAAGTAATTAGGAGTTAGTTTAACTAAATAGGCTTAGTTGTCGTAATAAGGAATTAATTTGATTTTTGGTTTGCTAAGAAAGGGAGGGCAAAATAGGCGTAGCGTATCTGTACTCAGTGTGGGAAATAAGGGGCGATTTGATGACTCTGGAGGGCTTTTTGTACTCAGGCTTCTGACAAAAATATACTTTTCGTTCGCTTTATTTGCAATTTAATATTGTTGCTGCTTTCGTTTACAAAGTTACAAGACTCGTCCGCTCGTTTGGTATTTAGTAACGAAAAATGCGGTTGGTATTGATTGGTAACAAACAATAAATCAAATTGTTAAAAATAAGTGGTATGTTTTTTGAATTTCAGTTTTAAATAGAATTCTGAGTGAAATCTTTGCGAAATACATGTGATATTACCCATTCGATAACTCGCTTATTTACACGTTTGCAGTTGTTTGCTTTCGTTCCTCAGCTTTCTGCCTAAAATTCAAAAAATCCCTTTTTGCTTATACATTAAATTAACGTTCATGATGCTTACACTCTGATTACAAGAGGTCGCAACTCGGGGTGGAGAGATCCTCTAATATTGTCTATATATTGATGTAAAAGCATAAAGGCATTTATGGGTGGGGGCGGATCCTTGTAATCAGGGTGTAAGCATTTTTGTGCCTTGGTTCTTATGAAAATATTAAATTTGTTTGGGTTGATTTGTTCAAAGAATGTGTTGATAATGGCATTTTCCAAGTGTTATCGATTGGATAAAAATAGAGCCCCACGAGGGGGCTGAGGGTTATTCAAAGTACAACGGACAACTTAATACGTTTTGATTAATCCTGTAAATCAAGATTCGTTCAGGATAACGTCCAAGAAGAAATAATGTTACGGGGCATAACCAAATTTCTTCATCAAAGTTTCCACTTGGATCTTTATAGAATGCGCCACCGGTTAAGGTTGATTGCGTTTTATAGAGACGTGATCCGCAAAACCACTTATCCTCTATCTCGTCGGCCACCTTAACAACCATGCTTATCTTGTTTTCATCGCGAGAATAGTAATCTAAAAATCTTGAAGCACCAGCTACCATCAAGGTATGCTCAAACAATTCTTTGGGAAAGCCAGGTACGTCGCAATACCATTTCTTGTTGATCTTTGTGAAAGATACTTCATAGAAACCATTATTCGTTTTGCCATGAAAATAAGCTTTAATTAAAACAATAAAAGCTTTAAGATAAGCCACAAGTTTTTTTAATTCACTCATAAAATTACTCATAAACGAAAAATTAATGATTAAATAAATTTTTAAATTGATCCGCGGATTTTGTTTGTGGCTGCAAAATTATATAATTTGTTTTATATGAAAAAAATTGCTGATTATCAGTGATATACGAGGTGTTGCGTATTTCGTTTTTTTTTTATATGCAAAAAAAAGAGAGAGGGAAGCTCCTCTCTCTCTGATTACCTTTAAAAAGGCGTGTTTTCTTGCTTTTTTGCTGCGTGACGTGGTACGAAAAGATGCTTCACCTTTGCGCTTGTTTTTTTGTCACTCAGCATACAACATACGTTGAATAACTTTAAGTAGTTATTTATGGGCGTATGTCATAGCTTATTTTATCTTCTTGGTAAAAAGCAGAAGTGACTTGTCCATAAGTATGGGTACAGACCTCGTCGTAAACGGGCCATTTGTTTAATGACGTTTGAGCGCATTTCGTGTTTCTTAACCAACCCCAAAGCGTTTCATCGTCAATAAGTGCATAAACGTAGCTATGGATTTCAAATGTCAAACCATCGTTATAAACGGCGCGAGCTACTTTAAGCGCTTCTTTGCACATCGTACCTTCGATGAGGATTTCAATTCCCTCTGTGGTGTGGTTAATAACGACTTCTGTTTGAAATTTCTGACCTGCAACTTCGTATTCAATTAATTCTCTTTCGGTGATGTAATTAAAGTCTTCACCTGAACGAATGTCAAAATCATCGGGTACAGCAATATATTCACTTGGAATAGGAAGAACAACGCGAACATTGACACTGTCTCTTAGATGGATTGATGTTTTGATTTCATTCCAATCTTTGTGTTCTTGTTGATGAATGTCAAATTCAACTTCGCCTTCGCTAAATGCAACAATGATGGTGTCGTTATCTTCTTCGTTGTTATCATCATCTTCATCGTCATCATCTTCATCGTCATCATCTTTATTGTTATCATCACCGTTGCCTTCGTCATGACCAGGTTTGTCTTCTGGAGTGACAGGCGTTTCGGGCACAATTTTAACGACCCAATCGTCGTAGATGCCATCATTAGGAATTTCGCCATCACCCTTTTTGGCATAAAAGTCTAACCCTATGTAATAATTTCCTTTGTAGAAATAGATTCGGTAGAGATCTGTCCAACTGCTTGCATATTCAGCCATAGCTTTAATGCCGTTGAATCCATCAGTCATTAGAGCAGAATTGTTTGTCTGAGGATTGTGGCATTTTCCTGCATTGAAATTATAAACATGTTGCCAATTACCGCTATTTTCAAGCACTTGTAAATTTTCTAATCCTGAAGTACCATCGATGCCGTTGTGTTGGGCACCATTATGATCTACGTAACTGTATTTGTGGTGCGCACCACCTACATGCTGGATGAAATAGCGTGTGTAATTGGGTAGTTCATCACAATAATCAGGACATGTAGCAATATAAGCCAAAACTTCCTGTGCTTCTTGTTCATAAATAACACTGGGCTTATTTGTCCACATATTGCCATTAACATCACATGCGCGTGATTTTGTGTTTTTGATAAAGTAAATGTCCGACGATTTTGTTTGTGTCATGTAACTGGGGTAGTTTACATGTTCATCGTCGTTGCTATTACATGCTGTAAACAACGCAAGTGCTAACGTCAACTTAATGAATCTTTTCAATATAATCATTGTCTTTTTGAAAATATGAACTATGTGTTAAAATAAACTTTTAACGCATCACTCGTTTTTGTATAGCCATTTGTGATGGCCACTCTTATACAAAGGTTGGTTTAAAAAGTGAGGATGACTACGTTCTAAGGGTAAAAGACAGTAGCATCCTCACTCATTTATACTTCTTATCAAGCCTTAAATATCAAGCGTATGTTAAAATACTCCTTTTTTTGAGCTTGAAAAAGTTAGAAATAATTACGATTACTTAGTTTGTTCCAACTTCAAAGTCATTGTACATTGGTCGCAAACTTCTGTAGGACCGAAGTACTGGATAGGACCAGGGTAAACGAATGAAGTCTTTTCAGCCCATTCTTCGCGATGTGCAGCAAATTCCTTGAAAGGAGCACCATCAAGACGAACGAGTGCCTTACGGATTACGGGCTTCATTGCACCATGACGGCGTTCCATGTTCATCATCATTGTGATGGGCACACCACCAGCTACCCATTCAGAAGCTGGAGCAGTAGTGTTCTTGACGATTGCCATGTAGCCAGTCTTGCCGTTAGCTACGAGCTGTGCAGCAGAAGTACCGAGAGCGTAGCAGTAGTCAGCGTCGTAGTTTGAAGGAGCAGCACAACGACCTTCGTAACCGAAGAAGTGGTGTTGAGCAGCAAACTTGCCATTAAACTTGCCTTCCTTCTTCCAAGCAGCGAGCTTAGCAGCTACCATTTCAGAAAGGAGCTTTTCGGTTTCAATCAATGAAACTTGTACGTTGCCGTGGGGGTCGCGGTCGAGTGTGAGCTGCTTAGCCACACCTTCAGGGAGGCTTTCGTAAAGCGCAGCGTTTGTAGCAGAAAGCTTTTCAAGAACGAACGCACGAAGACCAGCTACACCTACATTCTTAGCTTCGTCGGTAGCAAGGAGGTCATTGAGTTCAGCGATAAGTGCCTTGAAAGCAGGGATGAATTCAATGAGACCTTCGGGAATGAGCACAGTACCGAAGTTGTTGCCTGCTTCAGCACGCTTAGCAACAGCAGTTGCAATGTAAGTCACAACGTCGTCAAGAGTTTGGTTCTTTTCTTCAACTTCTTCGCTGATGATACAAACGTTGGGTTGGCATTGGAGTGCACATTCAAGAGCGATGTGGCTTGCTGAGCGACCCATCAACTTGATGAAGTGCCAGTACTTACGAGCCGAGTTTGCGTCGCGTTGGATGTTACCGATAACTTCAGCGTAAGTCTTACAAGCTGTGTCAAAACCAAATGAAGTTTCAATTTGATCGTTCTTCAAGTCGCCGTCGATAGTCTTAGGACAACCAATTACCTGAACGCCGTAGTTCTTAGCTGCATAATATTCAGCAAGTACACATGCGTTAGTGTTAGAGTCGTCACCACCAATAATTACGATAGCATTGATACCCAATTCGCGGATAATTTCCATACCCTTTTCGAACTGTTCAACTTCTTCAAGCTTAGTACGACCAGAACCAATCATATCAAAACCACCAGTGTTGCGGTATTCGTCAATGAGTTCGTCTGTCATTTCAATGTACTTATGATCTACAAGACCGCCAGGACCCATCAAGAAACCATAAAGTTTGCTTGCAGGATTTTGCTTCTTAAGACCATCGTAAAGACCACAGATCACGTTGTGACCGCCAGGAGCTTGACCACCAGAAAGGATAATACCAATGTTAATAGGTGCATATTCCTTTGCTTCGTCAGTAGGAACAAACTCTACCAAAGGCATGCCATAAGTGTTGGGGAAGAGAGCCTTGATTTCTTCTTGATTACCTACACTTTGTGTGGGTTCTCCCTCCTTAACAGCTACGTTACCACGAAGACCCGCAGGAAGCTTGGGCTGATAAGCAGCACGAGCAATTTGTAATGCGCTTTTTTCCATTTTTTTTGATGTAAATAAAAATATGTTTATTAAATGATATGTTTCAAGCGATAGCAAATTTACAATATTTTTAAGAATAAGAATAGAGAAGTGAAGATGTTTTTGCTATAATTCTCGTTTTTTTGCTTGAAAAAAACAATCTGTAGAACTTCAAACCCTTAGTTGGCACGTTGAGAATATAAATATATGAGCTATAATGCCGATATAAGGGTGGGGATGTGTTTTTAACTTTTATCCCATTATCTTGCTTTAAGTTATTTTGCATAGAAATCAGATTTTATGATGGTGCTAAATTATAAATATATTTTTCAGATGTAAAAAACTAAACCATAGGCAACGTGATTTTGTGAAACATTTCTTAATTTTGCAGAAAATTTGCTGGCGTACGCCAACACAAGATTACGAATATGAAGTTAGGATTTGATAACGACAAATATCTAAAAATACAATCTGAGCACATAAAAAAGCGCATTGAACAATTTGGCGACAAACTTTATATGGAATTTGGCGGAAAATTGTTCGATGATTATCATGCAAG
>JAZKYK010000064.1:0-26347 GCA_045612125.1 Alloprevotella sp. | reverse complement strand
GTGTAGTATTGAGGTTTCTCAGGTTCTGCAAGTCCTTTAGCTATATCAAAATGTTTCTTTGAATAGCACACAGTAATGCCCACTTTTTTCTTTGGAATCACATTCTTGGAAACAAAACTATAGATGGCGCTAAGTGTCATTCCAAATTTCTCTTGGATCTCAGCCACACTATACCACTCTGTAATATCGGGATTGGGAGCCTTCTTTGCAAAATAGGCATCAATGTGCTTTTTACTCCAATAGGTCTTTCCTCTACTGAATGTCTTGGGAATATTATTCTCTTTCGCAATCTTGTATAGCCACGACTCCTTCACACCATACTTCTCTTTAATCTCAGCGGTGGTGTAGAACTCGGTGATAGGAGACTTATCTTTGGGCTTATTGTTTTCGCAGACAGTAATGTAGTCGAACATTTTATCTATGTCTGAACGCCTGATTAGTGTCTTACCTTCGAATCTTAGAGCCTTGATTTTTCCATTCCTAATGTACCGATAGATTGATGTCCGACCTACACCCAAGAATGAAGACACCTCAGTAGGTGTTAGAAAATCTTTTTCAGAATGAGGTTTTGCCTCTTCATCAAATTTTAATTGAAACTCCTGTACTCTCTTTTTCCTAACCCTCTCTTTGTATGCAAGATTTGCACACCTATGAGAGCAGTACGCAGTAGAGGTCTTGTGTGCGGTAAAAATTACACCACACCACTCGCATTTCTTTTGAATGTCGATGTTACTAGCCATTTTCTTCTCTTTTTAGTTCGCCAAATATGTGTCATCGCGTACCACAGCGTACCACGACGTACCACCTAATCCACTACCTTTCTAACGTGATTACTCACTGAAAATCATCGCGGTACAAATGAGGTACAAAAATGAGCTAAAAAACGACTATATTAGACCTATATTAGTCATATAGCAAAAAGAAAAGGCGTTGATAATCAACGCCTTTATAATCAATAGTAATGTTTTGTAATTGTTGCTAATCGTGGGTTACTTTCCGATGCAGAAGTGCTTGAATATGTTTTGAAGGACGGAGTCGGTGGAGACTTCGCCTACGATGTCGGAGAGGTGGTGGAGACACTCGCGGAGGTCTTGGGAGATGAAGTCGCTGGAGAGTTGGAGATTGAGGCCTTCTTGTACGCGGTGGATAGCGGCGAGGGCTTGACTGAGGGCTGCGAAGTGGCGGGTGTTGGTGACAATGGTGTTATCTCCTGAACATTGGGGAATGCAGGGGGAAGTGGCGAGGCTTTCTTTCAGTGTGTTGACGCCTTTGTTTAGTTTGGCGCTGAGAAGTGCGGTTTCAACTTTTAGGCACGAAGAAATGCTTTCGTGGTTGGTGGATAAGAATTGGGCTATTTCCGCTTCAATCGCTGAGGTGATTTGTTCAGAAGATTGGTCCACCTTGTTTATGGCGATGATGAGGTGCTTGTCGGTCGTTGCCGAAAGGATGTTTGCGCCGAGGTCCTTAAGCGTTTCTGCAATCTGATTGACGTCAATCATCCAGATAATAATGTCCGCTTGCTGGAGCTTTTCATACGAGCGCTGGATGCCAATACTTTCAATAGCATCTGCCGTTTCGCGAATGCCTGCCGTGTCAATAAAGCGGAATGTCGTTCCGTTGATGATCATTGTGTCTTCAATCACGTCGCGCGTGGTGCCGTGAATGTCGGAAACGATGGCACGATCTTCGCCCAACAACGCATTGAGCAGGGTAGACTTACCCGCATTGGTTTGCCCCACAATAGCAACGGGAATACCCTTTTTAATGGCATTGCCCACTCGGAATGATTGTACGAGTTCGCTGAGTTTGTGCTCAATGACGGTTGACAATTCAAGGAGCTCTGTGCGGTCGGCAAATTCAAGGTCTTCGTGGTCGGAGAAGTCGAGTTCCAGCTCCATGAGTGAGGTGAGGGTGAGGAGTTTGTCTCTGAGTGCACCCAATTCCTTGCTAAAGCCACCGCGCATTTGATTCATTGCCACACGATGACTTGCGGCAGAGTCGGACGCAATCAAATCTGCCACAGCTTCAGCCTGACTCAAGTCCATCTTGCCATTCATAAAGGCACGCTTGGTAAATTCACCCGGTTCGGCAAGTCGACACCCATTGGTAATGAGCAAGTGGAGTACTTCGCGAAGAATGAACTCCGAACCGTGGCAAGAGATTTCTGTGCTGTTTTCGCCCGTATAGGAGTGGGGCGCGCGATAAACGCTTACGAGCACTTCGTCAATAATTTCGCTCTTCTCATTGACGATGTGTCCGAAAGCTTGGGTATAGGCTTTTCGCTCAGCAAGTGGTTTTCCATTTACAGAACGAAATATTTTGTCTGTAATTTCTATGGCATTCGGTCCAGAAGTACGAATCACTCCGATAGCTCCGCCTTGAGCCGTTGATATAGCGCAAATTGTCATAATGCGTTGAATTATAAATGGTTTTCCTCTCTAAGTTGTATTGATAGAAAACGGTTTTGCGGGGGTAAAAAAATAAGTGGGAAATCGTTTAATTTAAGTCGGACTTATTTCAAATTAAGTCCGAGATAAATTGAATTTTCTCGGACTTAATTTTTGTTCTATATAAAGAATATTATTTGACGCACCCAATAATTTCATGGATGTTTTTGACGCCGTGGTTGTCCATCCATTCGTTGATGCCATTCACAACCTTTACAGTGATGGCAGGATCGATGAAGTTTGCCGTCCCGATTTCAATAGCAGTAGCACCTGCCATAAGGAACTCAATAGCATCTGTTGCATTCATGATGCCTCCCAACCCGACGATGGGGATGTTTACAGCCTTTGCCACTTGCATCACCATACGAAGTGCTACGGGCTTTACGCAAGGACCGCTGAGCCCACCGGTACCGATGCTGAGCTTTGTGCAACGGCGCTCAATGTCAATGGCTGTGCCCATGAGGGTGTTTATGAGCGAAACACTGTCTGCACCTTCAGCTTCAACCGCCTTGGCGATATCTGCAATGCTGGTCACGTTGGGCGAGAGTTTTACAATGAGTGTCTTGTTATAGGCTTGACGCACTGCTTTGACTACTGTAGCAGCACCTTCGGGAGTTACGCCGAATGCCATGCCGCCATTCTTCACATTAGGGCATGAAATGTTGAGTTCAATCGCTGGTATGCGCTCTAAAGCGTCAATGCGTGCGGCACATTCTGCGTAATCTTCGGGAGTAGAACCGGATACGTTCACAATGACGTTGGTGTCTAAGTCCTTCAACTCAGGGTAAATGTTTTCGCAGAAATAGTCAACACCCTTGTTCTGAAGTCCTACACAGTTGAGCATACCTGCTGGAGTTTCCGCCATTCGGGGATAGTCATTGCCCTCACGAGGATTGAGCGTGGTGCCCTTTACGATAAAACCACCGAGGTCTTCGAGGTTGATAAAGTCGGCAAATTCAATGCCATAACCAAATGTACCTGAAGCCGTCATTACGGGATTCTTAAGGCTGAGGTTGCCAATATTTACATGTAAATTTGCCATGATTACCAATTAAGTTTTTTGCTGTTAAACACGGGACCTTCCTTGCAGACACACACGTTATGTCCTTCGCCATCCTTTTCTACGCAACAGAGGCAGGCGCCAACGCCACATGCCATCATATTTTCGAGTGATACTTCACACTCGCAATTCACCGTGCGTGCCCATGCGGCTACAGCCTTCATCATGGGTTTGGGACCACAAGTGGCGATAAGGTCAAACTGCTCCTTGTTGAGAATAGAGTGGTTCGTAACAAATCCCTTTTCTCCCATTGTAGCATCTTCAGTAGTGGTATAGACATTGCCAATAGCAGCAAAGAGGTCGAGCTGCATCAAGTCGCACGCCGAGCGTCCGCCAAGGAGGAATGAAGGCGTGTGTCCAACTTCCTTCAAGCACTTGCCGTAGTAGAGCAGGGGGGCAGTACCCACACCACCACCAACGAGCAACACTTTCTTGCCCTGTCCTTCGGGTATGCTAAATCCATTGCCTAAGGGAAGTACGCAATTGATGGTGTCGCCTGGATTGAGTTCAGACATGTATTTGGTTCCATTGCCAACAATGTGGATGAGCAGCCATAATTCATCGTTCTCCTTGTCTATATAATTAATGGAAATGGGGCGACGCAGGAATGTTTCTGAACTTCCGGCAATGAGCAATTCAACAAATTGTCCTGCGCGCATTTCTGGCAATTTGCCCGCTGAGTTTTTTAATTTCAGCAAGACGTATCCATCTTTTGGATACTCCTTTGCTACTAAACAAAGGTCGAGTGAATATTTTTTTAATTCCTTCATGTGGAGATTATATGAAATATTAAGTTTGAAATCTTTGAAACCAAATGCTTATCGATAGCTTTCTTGTCCTTTAAAAGCGGTAAAAGTAGAAATGGTCTGTTTGGAAATTATATTTAGTGCAAAAATAGTTATTTTGTATTGAATAGTTATCAAAACTCAAAAAAATAAGTGTCCGTATTTGCTTTTTTCATAAAATTGTTGCGTTTTTTTTAGAAAACACTTGCATGTGAAAAAAAATTTGCATACTTTTGCAACGCTTTTGAGAAGAACGGGCGCATAGCTCAGCTGGTTCAGAGCATCTGCCTTACAAGCAGAGGGTCGGCGGTTCGAATCCGTCTGCGCCCACTAAACATTCCTTTCTTCTTATTTGCAACCTCAATAACGGGCGCATAGCTCAGCTGGTTCAGAGCATCTGCCTTACAAGCAGAGGGTCGGCGGTTCGAATCCGTCTGCGCCCACACCGTTATAAATACAAAAGTATATTTTGGGCGCATAGCTCAGCTGGTTCAGAGCATCTGCCTTACAAGCAGAGGGTCGGCGGTTCGAATCCGTCTGCGCCCACACCAAAATATCTTAAATAACGGGCGCATAGCTCAGCTGGTTCAGAGCATCTGCCTTACAAGCAGAGGGTCGGCGGTTCGAATCCGTCTGCGCCCACACCTACAACGAAGAGTTTTACTCTTCGTTTTTTGTTTTTTAATATGTTTCAAAGCTAAAATCAATAAAAATAAGCAGTTTGGTGTTAAAAAAATGTGTTAGAAGCTTTGCTAATAAATAAAATAAAATACCTTTGCAAACTCAAACTTGAACTAGACTACTTACTATTAAATTTAATGCAGATATGAAGATTAATCTTTTGCAGTTAGATTTAGATTGGGCCAATCCAGAAACAAATAGAAATAAGGCTGAAGAGATGATGAGAAAAATCGAAAAGGCCGATATTTATATTTTGCCCGAAATGTTTTCAACTGGCTTTGCTACTGTGCCTGAAGGTATTGCTGAACCATGGATAAACAATTCATGTCCATCGCACCAATGGATGCAGTCCGTTGCAAAAGACTTAGATGCAGCCATCGTTGGTAGCATTGCTGTTTGTGAAGAAGACGGTCGTTATTACAACAGACTTTGTTTTGTACGTCCCAATGGCCAAACAACTTTTTATGACAAACATCATCTATTTACTTTTGGTGGTGAGCATTTGAGATATACTGCAGGAAATACGCGAGTTGTGGCAGAGTTTCGTGGTTATAGATTCTTGCTTCAAATTTGCTATGATCTTCGTTTCCCTGTTTTTGCGCGCAATAAAGCCGATGAAGCCTATGATGCGGCCATCTATGTCGCAAGTTGGCCTACACCCCGTGTTGACGCTTGGCTTTCGCTTCTTAAAGCAAGAGCAATTGAAAACCAATGTTATGTATGTGCCGTAAATCGTGTCGGAAACGATCCTTCTTGTGAATATTCCGGAGGTACTCAACTTATAGATCCTTATGGACGTTTGGTTGCAGCATGTCCAATGTCTGAGGTGGCAAGCGTTTGTGGAACGCTTGATAAAGATGCACTTAATGCATTTCGTGAAAAGTTTCCTGTCCTCAATGATGCGGATGCTTTTTAAATGAGATGAAGAAAACGAGAAAAAGTTTGCGTCAATTATTTCTTTAAACTTTACGTTTTAAAAAGTATCGTTTCTTATTCCTATTAACTTGTCTATTATAAATAAAACATATAATGAAAAGATTACTCTTAGGAGATGAAGCCATTGCTCTTGGCGCCGTTCATGCCGGCATTGGTGGCGTTTACGCTTATCCTGGAACGCCCTCCACTGAAATAACAGAATTTATTCAGGGTGATGCGCTCGCTACAGAGCGTGGTGTGCACAGCCGTTGGTGTACGAATGAAAAGACTGCTATGGAAGCAGCGCTCGGTATGTCGTATGCCGGTAAGCGTGCGTTGGTGTGCATGAAACACGTGGGTATGAATGTTGCGGCAGATGCTTTTGTGAACTCCGCCATTACGGGTGTTCACGGCGGTATCGTAGTTGTGGCGGCGGACGACCCCTCTATGCACTCCAGTCAGAACGAGCAGGATAGCCGTTTCTACGCATCCTTCGCCCTTGTTCCCACCTTCGAACCCTCGAATCAGCAAGAGGCGTACGACATGATGGAAAGCGCGTTCACCCTTTCTGAAACGCTGAAGGAACCCGTAGTGTTGCGCGTCGTTACACGCCTTGCCCACAGCCGTGCAGCAGTAGAAGTGCGCGAAGCTCGTGAGTTGCAAAACCTCGGAATTTGCGAAGAGCGCTGGGTGCTTCTTCCTGGCATTGCGCGTCAGCGTTATGCGGCGCTTATCGCCAAGCAAGACGACATGCTTAAAGCATCTGCCGACTCATTATATAATAAGGTAGAGAAAGGTGGTAGTGGCAAACTCGGAATTATTGCTTGTGGTATTGCTTACAACTATGTAAAGGAAGTGGTAGGCAATGATGCAAACGTGTTGAAGGTAAGCCAGTATCCCCTTCCCGAAGATGCTGTTCGCGCATTGGCACAGGAAAATGACGCCGTGCTTGTTGTAGAAGACGGTCAGCCCGTTGTGGAACAGCAAGTGAAGGCAATTCTTGGCGGAGCGTATGACGTGAAGGGCCGTTTGACAGGTGCGCTTCCTCGCACGGGAGAATTGACGCCCGATAACGTAGCCAAGGCGCTCGGCGTGACTCCCAAGCAGACGCTTCCCGCTTCAGAAATCGTGGCACCCCGTCCTCCGCAGTTGTGTCAGGGTTGTGGTCACAGAGATGTCTATGCAGCGCTCAATCAAGTGTTGGCAACCTACCCCGACTACCGTGTGTTTGGCGACATAGGTTGTTACACACTCGGCGCACTCCCTCCCTTCCGCGCGCTTGCAAGTTGCGTAGATATGGGTGCCTCAATCACGATGGCAAAAGGTGCTGCCGATGCAGGCTTCTTCCCTGCAGTAGCCATCATCGGTGACTCTACGTTTACGCACAGTGGTATGACCGGTCTTCTCGATGCCGTGAACGATAAGAGCAACATTACCGTAGTGATTTCCGACAACCTTACAACGGGTATGACCGGCGGTCAAGATTCTGCGGGAACAAATAAGTTTGAGGCGATTTGTATTGCCCTCGGCGTAGCACCCGAACACGTGCGTGTCGTAGTACCCCTTCCCAAAAACATGGAAGAAATTACGCGCATCTTGAAGGAAGAATTTGATTATCCCGGAGTGTCGGTCATCATTCCTCGCCGTGAATGTATTCAAACAGCTGCTCGTAAGGCGCGCGCAGCCCGTTCTAACAAGTAAGATTATGAAGAAAGATATTATCCTTTGCGGTGTGGGTGGACAAGGTATTCTCTCCATCGCAACCATCATAGGCGAAGCGGCAACAAAGGCAGGTTTGAACCTCAAGCAGGCTGAAGTGCACGGCATGAGTCAGCGCGGCGGTGACGTGCAGAGTCATTTGCGCCTTTCCGACGCAGAAATTTATAGCGACCTTATTGCCGAAGGCAGCGCAGACATGATTATCAGCATGGAACCCATGGAAAGTCTGCGTTATCTTCCTTACCTTGCTGCCGATGGTAAAATCGTGACGAGCAACAAACCCTTTGTGAACATCCCCAACTATCCCGAAATGGCCGATGTAACGGCAGCGCTTGAAAGTCTGCCTTCGGTAGCGATGGATATTGAGGAGGTAGCAAAAAATGCAGGTAATGCGCGTGGTGCAAACATGGTACTTCTCGGCATGGCAGCACGCTATCTTCAGATTCTTACGCCCGACCAACTCTGCGATGCGATTCGCACTATTTTTGCGCGCAAGGGTGAGGCGGTTGTTGAGGCAAATATTAAGGCCTTCCAGGCTGGTTATGGCGAATAAAACGGTGGTGTTATGAGCAGAAACTTTCCCCCTGACACCTGTCCCTACCTCCATGAGGAGATGGAGACCATGACGCGCGAGCAAATCTCTGCGCTTCAGTTGGAACGCCTACAGGCTACCGTGCGTCACTGCCTGAATTCGCCCTTCTACAAGCAGCGCTTTGAGGAAATCGGACTCAAACCCGAGGACATCAAGAGTCTTGACGATATTCGCAAAATTCCTTTTACCACAAAGGCAGATTTGCGCGACACCTATCCTTTCGGCATGGCGAGTGTGCCCCTTCGTGAATGCACCCGCTTGCACTCTTCCAGCGGTACGACAGGTACGCCCACGGTAATCCTTCACACGAAGAAGGACTTGGAAGAGTGGGCAAACCAAGTGGCACGCAACCTGTGGATGGTGGGACTTCGCCCCGACGATGTGTTCCAAAACTCCAGCGGTTACGGCATGTTTACCGGCGGTCTCGGATTTCAGTATGGCGCAGAGCGAATGGGCATGTTGACCATCCCTGCTGCTGCTGGAAATTCCTTGCGTCAGATTAAGTTTATGACGGACTTTGGTACGACTGCCCTTCATGCGGTGCCCTCTTACGTAACACGTCTTTACGAAGTGATGCAGAGTGCGGGCGTTGACCCTCGCAAGGATACTAAATTGAAAGTGCTTGCCATCGGTGCCGAACCTCACTCGGAGGAACAGCGTCGCCGTATTGAGGAAATGATGGGCGTGAAGGCCTACAACTCTTTTGGCATGAGCGAAATGTGCGGTCCTGGTGTCGGTTTTGAGTGTCAAGAGCAAAATGGTCTCCACTTCTGGGAAGACTATTACATTGTAGAAATCGTTGACCCCGAAACTTTGGAACCCGTTGCTGATGGTGAAATTGGCGAACTCGTTTTGACGTCCCTCTGTCGTGAAGCCATGCCCCTGCTTCGTTACCGCACCCGCGACTTAACCCGTGTGCTCGGTCGCACGTGTCCTTGCGGTCGAAACCATGTGCGTATTGACCGCATGAGGGGTAGAAGTGATGACATGATGGTGCTTCGCGGGGTGAACATCTTCCCGATTCAGATTGAGAAGATCCTTATGACTTTCCCCGAACTGGCGAACAATTACCTCATTACGCTCACTACGGATGCCGACAACGACAACATGACCGTTGAAGTGGAATTGGAGGAACTCTTTACCGACGACTTCCGCCGCTTGCAGGAACTTACTAACCGCATACAGCGCGCGTTGAAGGACGAGATCTTGCTCACGCCCCACGTCAAGTTGCTCCCGAAGGGTACACTACCCGTTTCTGATGGCAAAGCGGTGCGTGTTGTTGACAAACGTAAGGTGTATCAATAAACATACCTTTTAGGAAAAACTAAGTCCGATTTAATTTCAACTAAGTCTGACTTAATTCAAACTAAGTCGGATATAGTTTTTTCTATTTCTAATGTACGGAATTTTCACCTACGTATAAAATTAATTAAGGTTATGACAATCAAACAACTTTCTATATTTATTGAGAATAAGAGTGGCACGCTGATTCGTGTGCTTGACTTGCTTAGTCGTGCGAATATTCAAATCATCGCTTCGACTATTGCGGATACGCAGGACTACGGCATTTACCGCGTTCTTTGTTCTGCTCCTGGCGAAGCTTATCTCATTCTGAAGGATAATGGTATTAACGTGCAACTGGCTGACGTTATGGCTATTACGATTGATGATGAACCCGGTCGTGCAGCTTTTGCTGTGAAGGCGCTTTCAGATGCTGGCGTAAACATCCTTTACATGTACTCATTCCTTTGGAAAGGTAAGGGTGTTTTGACCATGCGCACCGACGAAGTTGCTCTTGCGGAAGCGGTTATCAAGAATAACAATATCCAACTCTTGAACGAAAACGAATTTCTGCTTTAACCCATGATATATAATCCCGAAATGGAGTGCATGTCTCGCGAAGACATGCGCCGCTTACAGTCAGAACGCCTCATCGAAACGGTGAAGCGTTGTTACGAAAACGTACCCTTTTACAAAAAGAAGATGGACCAGAAGGGCATTCGCCCTGAAGACATTAAGTCTATTGACGATATAACCAAACTTCCCTTTACAACGAAGCATGACCTCCGTGATGAATATCCCTTTGGGCTTCAGGCGGTGCCCATGGAGCAGGTTGTGCGTGTGCATGCCTCTTCGGGTACAACTGGTAAGCCCGTTGTAGCAACCTATACGCAAAACGACCTCGATAATTGGGCAGAAGGCGTAGCGCGTGTCTTGGCGGTGGGCGACGTAGGCCCTGGCGATGTTGTGCAGGTGTCTTACGGCTACGGTCTTTTCACCGGTGGACTAGGCGCACATCAAGGTGCGAATAAATTAGGTGCTATCCAGTTGCCCACCTCTGCGGGTAATTCCGAAAAGCAAGTGATGCTCATGAAGGACTTTGGCACAACCGCCCTTTGTTGTACGCCCTCTTACGCCCTTCACTTGACAGAAGTCATGAAGAAGTGCGACATTAAGAAGGAAGATCTGAAGTTGCGCGTGGGTTTTTTCGGTGCAGAACCCTGGACATGGGGTATCCGCCGCGAATTGGAAGACAAACTCGGCATTAAGGCAATAGATATATACGGCCTTACAGAAATGTCGGGTCCTGGTGTGGGCGGAGAATGCCAATACCAAGATGGTACTCACGTTTGGGAAGACATGTTCTATCCCGAAATCGTAAATCCCGACACGCTAGAACCCGTAGCCCCCGGCGAACGTGGGGAACTCGTCTTCACTTCTCTCTGTAAGGAAGCTATGCCAATCATCCGCTACCGAACTCGTGACCTTACGCACCTTATTTATGAAAAGTGCCGTTGTGGACGTACTGCTGTGCGTATGGGTAAGATTCTCGGACGTAGCGATGATATGCTTATCATCCGTGGTGTCAATGTCTTTCCCAGCCAGATTGAAGCAATTCTTACAGAATTCCCTGCCTTCACACCGCAGTACTTTATCACGGTGGACCGTAAACATAATGAAGACACCTTCGACCTTGACGTGGAACTCCGCGAAGACCTCTTCTCGCCCAACCCCGCCAAGCAGATGCCCTTCATTAAGTATCTCTACGACCGCCTCGTGTCAGTTACGGGTATCAAACCTAATATCCACATTCAACCTCCCGGAACCATCCAGCGCTCAATGGGTAAGGCCAAGCAGGTACGTGACAAGCGCGACTTCTCGGATTGGGAGAAGGGAAAGTAAAATAGAGTACAGAGAGCAGGGTACATGGTACAACTGCTATTCAGCGTAAAATGCTATTATGTGTCACTCTTCCCTGTATATATAGGAGGTTTACACTTTGCACGGAGTTGTACTCTGTTATCTGTACTCTAAAATGAAATGACATGAAATTTTTTTCTGACGAACTTGTAAACGAGGCTGCTCGAATTAACCACGTGGCAGACCTCTCTCACGCTACCATTGGTGAGACCCTCTTGGTGGCGCAGTATTTAGAGCAGAAGACGGGAAAACCCTTTATCCGCATGGATCAGGGCAGTCCAGGACTCCCAGTGAATGCTTACGGCACAGAAGCCGAAAAGGCGGCGCTCGACTGCGGAGCAAATAATCAATATCCAGCAGCCGCAGGCGTGCCCGAGTTGAAGCACGAAGCAAGTCGCTTTGTCAAGGCATTTATGGACATTGACGTTTCAGCGCGTGCCTGTATTCCCACGGTGGGAAGCGTAGCTGGAAGTTTTGGATCCTTCATCGCTTGTTGTCAGCGTGATGAGAAAAAGAATAAAGTTCTCTTCATTGACCCTGGTTTCCCTATTCAGAAGTCACAACTCCGCATTCTTGGCATCGAGTGGAAGAACTTTGACATTTATCCTTATAGAGGTGAAGCGCTTCGCCAAAAGTTGGAAGAGGAAGTCAAGGATGGCGATATTGCTGCTATTATTTATTCTAATCCCAATAATCCCGCGTGGATTTCTTTGGAAGAAGAAGAACTTCAGATTATTGGAGACATTGCAACGAAGTACGATATCATTATCCTTGAAGACTTAGCATATTTTGCTATGGATAGTCGCCGCGATCTGTCAAAACCCTTTGAAGCGCCCTTCGTGCGTACTGTAGCACGCTATACGGACAATTACATCCTTATGCTCTCAGCGTCGAAAATCTTCTCTTATGCTGGAGGACGCATTGCTCTTGTGTGTATAAGTGATAAGCTCTTTGATCGTCAATATCCCGCACTTGCAAAGCGCTATAACGATAGTGGTGTCTTTGGGGCTACTTTCACTGCTAGCATTCAGTATATGATTACTTCAGGTTGTACTGCCAGTACTCAGTATGCTTATGCCGAAATGCTTCGTCTCTCCACTGAAGGCGTGATAAATTTCGTTGATGATACAAAAGCCTATGCAGAACGTGCGCGTAAGATGAAGAAAATCTTTACTGACAACGGTTTCATCATCACTTATCCCACAGACGTGACCGAAGAAATTGCCGATGGTTTCTTCTTTTCGCTCTCTTACCCCGGACTTACGGGTGGAGAACTTGCCAAGGAACTAATTGCTTATGGCGTGTCAAGCATCAACCTTGACACGACAGGTTCGCTCCAACCAGGTGTACGTGCATGTACAAGTCGTATGTGTGATGATCTATATCCAATCTTAGAAGAGCGCATGCGGGCTTTTAACGAAGACCATCCTATACACTAATAAAAATAAGAGTATATATTACAAACGCAAATCGTGGTGTTTTAACCAAATGTGTTTAGTGATATGTACTCTTATTTGTTCCTTTGAATTAATATCGTGTGATTATGAATAATGTGTGGTCTGTTATTGTTGACAAAAGTCAACTATAAATGTGGTTCGAATGGAATATATTTGTTGAATAATATCTAAAGTACAGAAATAAATTGTAAATTTGCGGTTATTATTGACTACAAAGTATGGATTTAGAACTTACCAATCGTCAGTTTGAAAAAGTAATTCAAATGTGTCGTACTCTTTTTGAGAAGAAATTGCACGACTACGGCTCTGCCTGGCGAATCCTTCGGCCTTCTTCTGTAACAGATCAAATATTTATAAAAGCAAATAGAATTCGTACGTTACAACATAAAGAAAGCAAAATAGATGAAGGGATTGTACCCGAATTTATCGCAATTATCAATTACAGCATTATAGGTTTGATTCAATTGGATTTGGGTTATTCAGATACAGCAGATTTGTCTGTTGTCGATGCCATGGCAAAGTATGATTGTTTTGCCAACAAATCTTTGTCTTTAATGATCGATAAGAATCATGATTACGATGAGGCTTGGCGATCAATGCGTGTTTCCAGTTATGTAGATTTGATATTAATGAAAATCTATCGAACAAAGCAAATAGAGTTACTTGATGGGCAAACCTTAGTTAGTGAAGGCGTCGATGCCAATTATATGGATATGATGAATTATGCTGCATTTGGTTTGATCAAGTTAGTCTTAGAAAACCAATCCAATGAAACTGAATAAAGTTTGGTTCAAATGGTTAGCCGTTAATATTGCGAGATTCCTTATTGCTTCAATATTTTTGATCTCAGGATGGTCGAAAGCTATTGATCCGATGGGCATGGTTTATAAGTTAAAATCTTATACCGACTATTTGGGGTGGCCTTTGACTGACGAAAATGTGTTTTTTAAGATTTCGGTAGGGATTCTTGCTGTCGTTGAATGTTATATCGGTTTAAATTTATTTTTAGGATCAAGAAGGAAGTCTACAGCTATTTTAGCCTTTCTTTTTATGATTTTGATGACCGTTGTTACGACGTTTATTTACATCTATAATCCAGTTCAAGATTGCGGTTGTTTTGGTTCTGTTGTTGAGCTAACTCATTCAGAAACCTTGCTTAAAAATATTGTGTTGCTCATATTGAGTGCTTTCGTTATGTGTTATCCTTGTCGTATGCGAAGATTGATAACGGAAAAAAGTCAATGGATAACCTCAATTTATTCTACTTGCTATATTTTTGGATTGGTTTTATATAGCTTCTATTATTCTCCCTTGTATTCTTTCACAGATTATAAGATTGGTGTTGATTTAGTGAGTGCATATAATGGGGTAGGAGATGATTTAAAAGAGGATATTATTAATTTTTCGGTGTCTGATTCTCTTGGACAGGATATGACGCCGTGTGTGATCAATGATACCTCTATTTCGTTTCTTTTGATATTGCCGAATATTGCAACTGCAGATGATAGTTCGGCAGATGAAATTAATGATCTATATGATTATGCGATTGATCATCATTACCAATTTATCGCATTATCGGCTTCTCCATTCAATGAATATTCAAGTTGGCAGGATAGAACGGGCGCTATGTATCCGATTTACATGACCGATGAAAGTGTGCTCAAAACTATGGGTCGTTCAAATCCAAGTTTAGTTCTTGTTATGCAAGGGCGTATTCGCGGTATGTGGGGTAAGAATGAGTTGCCCTCGTATTTGGTGCATAAACCATTGGAACAGCAATCTGTTTCTACTGAACAGCAATCGTTTGCGTCCTTTATAACCGATTTTTTTATCTTTTATTTTATACCCCTCTTGTTGATTATTTTTATCGATGGTTTGTGGGTTGGTAATAAGATATATCGACACAGAAGGTATATGAGAGGACTGTTTAGTGATTCAATTAAATAAGATTCTAAACATCAGAAAATAAATATCAAACACGATAAAGCAATTTATTTTAATAACAAACGTTAATTAAAAAATTATGAGAAAAAAAATTGTAGCAGGTAATTGGAAGATGAACAAGAACTTGCAAGAAGGTGTTGCATTGGCAACAGAGTTGAATACTATTTTGGAGAACAATAAGCCAAATTGTGATGTGGTTATTTGTACACCATTTATTCATCTTGCACCTGTAGCGCAACTTATCAATGCTGATGTTTTGCAACTCGGTGCTGAAAATTGTGCAGATAAGAAGAGCGGTGCTTACACTGGTGAAGTTTCTGCTGAGATGGTAAAATCAACAGGTGCACAATGGGTTATTTTGGGTCACTCTGAACGTCGTGAATATTACAACGAAACTCCTGAAATTTTGAAGGAAAAGGTTGATTTGGCTCTTGCAAATGGTTTGAAGATTCTCTTCTGTATTGGTGAAAGTCTTGAAGAACGAGAAGCAAATCGCCAAAATGAAGTTTGTAAGGCAGAACTCGATGGTTCTGTATTCCACCTTACTCCTGAACAATGGTCAAACATCGTGATCGCTTACGAACCAATTTGGGCTATTGGTACAGGCAAGACTGCTACAGCTGAGCAAGCTGAAGAAATTCATGCATACATCCGTTCATGCGTTGCAGAAAAGTATGGCAATGAAGTTGCAGAAAATACTTCTATTCTTTATGGTGGTTCATGCAAGGGCTCAAACGCACCTGAACTTTTCTCTAAGCCCAATATTGATGGTGGCTTAATTGGTGGTGCTTCATTAAAGGCTGAAGATTTCATCGCTATTGTTGATGCTTGGAAGTAATTCTTAATCAAAGCTATATAATAAACGGATAGATGATTGCATGAAGATTGTTCTGACCCCTAAATAGGGGCTTTCTAACTTCAGTTTTCATCTATTCGTTTATTTAA
This sequence comes from Alloprevotella sp., assembly GCA_045612125.1. Taxonomy (GTDB): domain Bacteria; phylum Bacteroidota; class Bacteroidia; order Bacteroidales; family Bacteroidaceae; genus Alloprevotella. Next base: position 10,601 of record JAZKYK010000064.1, on the reverse strand, counting down.
TACATCTACTAATCGTCATTAATCAATCAAATCATGAAAGGGATTTTACTTTTAGTTTGTTTAATTATCTCGCAATCAGGTATTTTTCTCTATGCCCAGCAAAAGCAAACATTTACGCAGATGTTGAAAGAAAAATCCCCCAAGGGTGGTTTTGTTATTATCAATCATTCTTCAAAAATTGATAGTATAGTAAATGCTTTGTTTGTTAAGATCCCCATAAACTCAACCATAACAACTCAACCGCCTGTGGTTTTAAGTCCACGCGACTCTCTTCAGTTTGATACGTTGTCTATAGCGAAATCCTACAAAAAGACAGAGGGCTTTCGTGTTCAGATATTTTCGGCTGGAAACTCTCGCACCGATAAAGAAAAAGCTTTGAAAGTTCAAAGTAAATTTGAAGAATTATTTCCAGAACATAAGGCTTACACTAATTTTGTTTCGCCAAGATGGGTTGTACGTGCAGGCGATTTTGCAACACGTTCAGAAGCTTTGTTGCTGATAGAGAAAATTAAGCAGGCAAACTTTACGTATGAAGCACGCGTTGTAAAATGCACGGTGTTGCTCCCTCAATATTAGTGTGTATTTATCGTTTTTAGGTGAAACTGTTGTTTTTAAAACTATATAAATGGATCAATTAGAACAACTCCAATATCATTATCGAGAAATCTTAAAAATTATAGGTGAAGATGTTGAACGTCAAGGGCTTTTGAAAACGCCTGAACGAGCAGCAAAATCAATTTTAGATTTAACCAAAGGTTATTCAATGGATCCCAAATCTATTATTGAGAAAGCTAAGTTTATAGAGGATTATAAAAATATGGTTATCATTAAAGATATCAAATTTTATAGCCTTTGTGAGCATCATATTCTTCCCTTTTACGGCAAGGTTCATGTTGGCTACATGCCCAATGGACAGATAGTAGGTCTTTCAAAGATACCTCGTGTTGTAGATGTGTTCAGTCATCGCCTTCAAGTTCAGGAGCGCATGACTCATGAGTTGGTTGAAGCTCTGCAAGATCATTTAAACCCTCTTGGTGTTATAGTTGTTATAGAAGCACAACATATGTGCATGCAAATGCGTGGTGTAGAAAAGGACGATTCAGTTACGACAACCATTGATTTTAGTGGTGTTTTTTCTGATTCAGAATTGCGCCAAGAATTTCTTCGACTTATAAAATCGTAAGTTAGATTGATTTTTCGCAAATTAGGTTCAAAATTGATTTTTTGTTGTATTTGAAATTTGTGGATTGCAAAAAAATCACTTATTTTGCATGCGTTTAAAATAGGGTGGGGTGTGTTTGTGAGGTTAGTACTTATTTATAAATCATCTCCGCTTTATTAAAAGATACTTTACAAGAACTTTGATTAAAAACTAAACTTATATAAAGAGTCTCATGACAATTGTTATTCTGTGTGTAATCCTTCTTGGTTTTTTTATTATTGCAACAGAAAGCATCCACCATATAAACAAGGCAGCCGTTGCCATGTTTACTGGTGTTCTTTGTTGGTTGCTTTATATAGGTTATGGTACGGATTATGTAACCAATGAACATGGTCTTGATTTTTCTATGTTCCTGAGTGAGAATCAAGATAGTGATTTGCATTTGGCAAAGTCCTTTATTGCACAGAATGTTTTTGTGCGGTATATCAACGAAGCTGCTCAGGTTGTCTTTTATTTATTGTCGACTATGACAATCATTGAAGTGCTCTCTAATAATGGTTGTTTTGACTTTTTAAAGGACTGGTTAAGAATTCGTTCAGCCAGGAAGTTCTTTTGGTTGTTGTGCTTAGCGACATTTTTATTGTCGCTTATTTTGGACAACTTAACAACCGTTTGCTTAATGTTAGGCATCGTTCGCGTGTTAGTTAAAGAAGAACGCTTGCGGTGGATGTTTGGTGGTGCGATTGTGATAACGGCAAATGTGGCAGGTGCTATAACCGTTATAGGTGATTCAAACACGATGTTGTTGTGGATTAAAGAGTTGGTGTCACCTATAATGTTGACCACGAAATTGCTTGTGCCTTCAATTATCGGTTTAACAGTTGTCTTGTTATTGATATCAAGAAAACTTCCGCGTACGATTACTTTCCAATCTACAACGCCAATTTATCGAGGCGATGATTCGTTATTAAAGCGATGGCAACGCACGATGATGCTCGTTGCTGGTGTTGGTGGGTTGTGTTTCGTGCCTGTGTTTCATTACATCACGCTATTACCTCCTTTTGTGGGTGCGTTGTGCGTATTGGCTTTCGTGTGGATGGTACATGAATTGCTCAATAGTTCCTTATTATCAGCAGGACAGATGTCAAATATGCGCAAACCTTTAGCGCTCCAATATGATACGCTTCAGAATATTCTGTACTTCTTAGGTATTTACATGTCGCTTTCGGCACTTGTTGAAACTGGTGCCTTAAAGGATTTGTTGGTTTATTTGTCCAACTCGGTGACCAGTACATCATGTCTTAATGTGACATTAGGCCTTCTCTCTGCCTTATTCGGTAATGTATGTACTTTAATCACCAGCGTATCCTTATTCGCACAGGATTCTGCTGCACTAAATCCATCTTTCCAGAGTTATTTCTCAGTTGACGGAGTCTTCTGGCCCTTATTAAGCTACACTACATCTTTTGGCGGTTCTTTATTGACGATTGGTTCCGTGTCAGGTTTTTCGTTAATGAAAATGGAAGGTGTAACCATTTCATGGTACTTCCGCCATTTAACGTTCAAGGTGCTTGCTGGTTGGATAACAGGACTTATCGTTTTTGAAATTATTGATACCGGTTTCTGGCTTAACATTTGATAAAAAACAAGATTGAAAACATTCAAAATATAATATATAAAATGCAATTAGGTTATATTTCTCAAATTATAGGTCCTGTGGTGGACGTATGTTTTGAACCCAAGAATAACGATCAAGTGGTTATTCTACCCCAAATTCATGATGCCTTAGAATTAATCCACCCCGATGGTCGCAAAATAATCATTGAGGTTCAGCAGCATATTGGTGAATATACCGTTAGATGTGTTGCAATGGATAATACTGATGGGCTTCGCCGCGGTTTGGAGGTTAAACCTTTAGGACGCCCTATTTCTATGCCTACAGGTAACCAAATTAAGGGGAGAATGATGAATGTGATCGGCGATTCAATTGATGGTTTAAAAGACTTGGACAAATCGTCGGATATTTATGCTATTCACCGTGAAGCTCCCAAATTTGAAGACTTGAAAACAAATCAAGAAGTGCTTTACACAGGTATCAAGGTGATCGACCTTCTTGAACCCTACGTTAAGGGTGGTAAAATTGGTTTGTTTGGTGGTGCTGGTGTAGGTAAAACCGTGTTGATTATGGAATTGATTAATAATATTGCTAAGGGTCACTCAGGTTTTTCGGTTTTTGCTGGTGTTGGTGAACGTACGCGTGAAGGTAACGACTTGCTTCGCGAAATGATTGAATCAGGTGTTATCAAATATGGTGAGGAATTTGTTGAAGCCATGGAGCGTGGTGAATGGGATTTGTCAAAGGTTGATTATAAAGCATTGGGTGAAAGTCAGGCAACACTTGTTTACGGACAGATGAACGAACCTCCTGGAGCACGTGCGTCGGTAGCTTTATCGGGTTTGTCAATTGCAGAGTCTTTCCGTGATAGTGGTGCAAGCGAAGGCAAACAAACTGATATTTTGTTCTTTATTGACAATATTTACCGTTTTACGCAAGCAGGTTCCGAAGTGTCAGCTTTGCTTGGTCGTATGCCCTCAGCCGTAGGTTATCAGCCCACACTTGCCAGTGAAATGGGTTTAATGCAGGAACGTATTACTTCAACAAAAAATGGTTCAATTACGTCAATTCAAGCTGTATACGTGCCAGCAGATGACTTGACCGACCCAGCTCCGGCTACGACATTTACACATTTGGATGCCACCACTGTGCTTTCGCGTAAAATTACCGAATTGGGTATTTATCCAGCGGTTGACCCCCTTGATTCAACTTCACGAATTTTAGATCCCAATGTGATTGGCAAGGAGCATTATGAATGTGCGCAACGCGTGAAGCAAATCCTTCAAAAGTACAAAGAATTGCAGGATATTATTGCCATTCTTGGTATGGATGAACTTTCAGACGATGATAAGTTAATCGTTAATCGTGCGCGCCGTGTACAGCGCTTCTTGTCCCAACCATTTACCGTTGCCGAAAAGTTTACCGGTGTTCCTGGTGTGATGGTTCCCATTGAAGAGGTTATTCGCGGTTTCAATATGATATTGGATGGTCAGGTTGATGATCTGCCTGAACAAGCTTTCTTAAATGTCGGCACCATCGATGATGCAATTGCTAAGGGCAAGAAAATCATGCAAAATATTTAATATTCTGTTATGAAAGTTATTGTTTTGTCGCCTGAGAAGAAAGTGTATGAAGGCGATGTGGATTATGTTAAGGTACCTGGAGCCAAAGGTTCTTTTGAAATTCTTCCACATCATGCTCCAATCATTTCGTCTTTGGTAAAAGGTGAAATAGTGTGTCGCGGTGTTGAGTCATTGCAGATCCAAATTTCGTCGGGTTTTGTAGAAGTCTCTTCCAATGTCGTGACCATCTGCGTGACGTTTTGAAAAAGTAAAGGTATGAATCAAAGATTGTTTATCACATTGCTTATTACTGCGCTTGTGCTTTTGTTGGCGTCTGTGTTGATGTTTTATGTAGAGGTTACGTTTTTTCATGTCGTTCCTCGACGCTGTTTGATGTTAACGTCGGTTTTGTCGGTCCTTTATTTCAGCTATAGTTTACTCTCTGTGTATGCTTTTGAGAAATTGTTTCATAGCCGTTCAAAATTATTGACCTCTTTTCATTTGCTTAACACTACGTTAAGGTTCATGATAAGCATCCTTACAATTTTAATCTATTATCTGATTTTTCAATTACAAGATTTCGTGGTTTTTATATTCAACCTTATGGTGTTTTATGTCATAGTGATGGTTTCAACGAACGTACACTTCATTAAGACTGAGAAGGTTGGTAAAAAACAAAAGTAATTATGATTAAAACGTTAAAATATTTTTTCACCATATCCTGTCTTTTTTTCTTTTTATCATGTATTCAGGCTTTTGCTTCTTCTCATGAGGCGAGCTCAGATAAGATTGATGTGAAAGAGATTGTACTTGGCCACATGAGTGATGCTTACGATTGGCATGTATTTACGCTCAACGGTCACCATGTTTCAATCCCCCTTCTTGTAATCGTGAAGGGGCAAACTTCAGGTTGGCATGTGTTTTCAAGCAGTCGCCTTGCTCATGGTGAAGAATACCAAGGTTTTTATATCAATGCCGAGAAGAATGGCAAGATTTACGAAAGGTTTGGTGATAACCAGGAGGTACGTCCCATCGATATTTCAATTACTAAGAATGTGGTTGAAATTTGGCTTGTGGCATTTCTGATGCTTTTCATCTTTATCGGGTGCGCACGTTGGTATAAGAAATATGACACCAAGCATGAAGCGCCTAAAGGTTTTGTAGGGTTGATTGAAATGTTTGTTATGATGGTTTATGAAGATATAATCAAGCCCAGTGTCGGCGAAAAGCATTATAAGAAATTTGCGCCGTATTTACTCACTTGTTTTTTCTTTATTTTCTTATCCAACTTGATGGGTTTGCTGCCTGTGTTTCCAGGTGGTGCAAACGTAACAGGCAACATTACGATCACGTTCTTCCTTGCTTTTGCAACGCTCATGGTCGTTAATTTATCCGGTAACAAGGAATATTGGAAGGAAATATTCTGGCCTCCTGTACCAGTCTTTCTAAAGGCACCCTTACCTATTATGCCATTGGTTGAACTTTTAGGTATCATCACCAAACCTTTTGCTTTAATGGTGCGTTTATTTGCCAATATCATGGGTGGGCATGCCATTATATTATCTCTAACGTGTGTAATCTTCATCACTTGCCAATTAGGTGCATTAATTGGTACGCCCTTGAGTTTGGTGAGCTTTGTGATGATGATTTTCATGAACTGTCTTGAATGCCTTGTGGCTTTTATTCAGGCATATGTATTTACGATGCTTTCAGCCGTGTTTATAGGTTTATCACACCCTGAAAGTCATCATTCGTAATCACATTAAAATTATTTATTAATCATTATAAAATTTAAAATTATGTTTTTACTCGCAGTAGGTATCGCAAAGTTAGGTGCCGCATTAGGTGCCGCATTAGCCGCAATTGGCGCAGGTTTAGGTATTGGTAAGATTGGTTCTGCCGCAATGGAAGCGATTGCTCGTCAACCCGAATCAACTGGCGACATCCGTGCTAATATGATTATCGTGGCTGGTTTGGTAGAAGGTGTAGCGCTTTTTGCTGTTGTGGTTTGTTTGTTATGCTTGTTTGTGTAATAGCCCATTGCATCTATCAAAGAATTATTTAATATGGACTCTTTAAACCTACCTTCAATTCTAACTCCTGATTTAGGGTTGCTCTTTTGGATGTTGGTGGCTTTTCTTGTGGTCTTCTGTTTGCTTTCAAAATTCGGTTTTCCAGTTATTACCAATATGGTGGAAGAACGTAAGAAGTATATCGACGACAGCTTGAAAAAAGCGCGCGAAACGCACGAAAGAATGGCTCAAATTCAAGTTGAGAGCGAAAGAATGTTGAAAGAGACACACGCACAACAAGCCCAAATACTTCAGCAAGCTAAGGAAACAGGAGAACGCATCATTCAGGATGCTCGTCAAAAGGCAATGTTAGAAAACGCTAAGCTCTTTGAAGAAGCCAAAAACCAAATCCAGGCTGAAAAGGCGAATGCCTTGAAGGAGATCAATAGCATTGTTGCTAATTTGTCAATTGAAATTTCTGAAAAAATTCTAAGAAATCAATTGTCTGAAGTTGAAAGTCAGCAAAGTTACATTCAAAAGTTGCTTGACGAGGTTCAGGTCCCTAAATCATAAAAAATAGGATTATGGACATGGGAAGTGTTTCTAAAAGGTATGCTAAAGCGTTGTATAAATTTGCCGTAGTTAATGCTGAAGATGCCATCGTGTATCGTGAACTCCAAAACATTATACAAGTTTATCTGGCTTACAAGAAGTTTCAGGAAATTATAATAAATCCTCTTGTTAAGGTCGAGGTAAAGAAGCAATTAATCTTCACGGCATTAGGTGATAATTATAAGGTTTCCAAATCGTTAACTCGCTTTGTCGAATTTGTTATTCAACAAAAGCGATGCGACAAATTGATTTACATGGCTTATTCATACGTTTCAATTTATCTAAAGGAGCACAATGTGATACAGAGTAATTTTATCGTACCTGTAGCTGTTGATGCTTCAGTTATTGAGCAAATGAAATCTTTGGTACAAAGGTATTTAGACGGTCATGTTGATTTTAATGTCAAGATTGAACCTTCCATTATCGGTGGGTTTATCTTGGAATTCGATAGTTACCGTTTGGATGCTTCTGTGAAATCACAATTACAACGCTTAAAGCAAGGACTTTAGTTTATTACATAGCCGCATTAGTTCGGTTTATATTCCGTATTACCTTGTGGCTATTGATAAAGTTTTGTAATCGCTATGTTTTGATTAATTTTTATTTAAACATAGTGATGGTTAATATAAAGAAATTATTTTATGTCAAATACGATTAAACCCAATGAGATATCAGAGGTTTTGGTGAAACAACTTCAAAACATCAATCTTGATATTCAGTTAGAAGAAGTTGGGGTGGTACTTTCTGTTGGAGACGGTGTAGTTCGTATTTATGGTTTGAATAATGTAACCGAAAACGAACTCATTGAATTTGAAAACGGGGTGATGGGCGTGGCGATGAACCTTGAGGAGGACAACGTCGGCGCCGTATTGCTCGGAAAGTCTGAAGGTATTAAAGAAGGTCAAAGCGTGACTCGAACGGGCAAGATCGCCTCTATTGAAGTATCAATGGAGATGCTCGGACGTGTAATAAATCCCCTCGGTGTACCGCTTGATGGCGGACAATCTATTAAGGGCGAAAAACTTCTTATGCCTTTGGATCGTAAGGCACCAGGCGTAATTTATCGTCAGCCCGTTAATGAAGCTTTGCAAACAGGTATCAAGGCAGTTGATTCAATGATTCCCATTGGACGTGGGCAGCGTGAACTTATCATTGGTGACCGTCAAACAGGCAAAACTGCCATTGCCATCGACACCATCATCAATCAGCGTGATGCTTATGAAGCAGGCAACCCTGTTTATTGCATTTATGTGGCGATTGGTCAAAAGGCGTCAACCGTTGCTAATATAGTCAATACATTGAAAGAAGCTGGTGCAATGCCATATACTATTGTTGTTACTGCTTCGGCTTCTGAACCAGCTGCACTTCAATACTTTGCCCCTATGGCAGGTGCTGCAATAGGTGAATTCTTCCGTGATCAAGGTATGCATGCTCTCGTGGTATATGATGACCTTTCAAAACAGGCCGTGGCATACCGAGAAGTATCGCTCATCCTGCGTCGTCCTTCTGGACGTGAAGCTTATCCTGGTGATGTGTTCTATCTCCACTCACGTCTTCTTGAACGCGCAGCAAAGATCAATAATCAGCAGGAAGTGGCTCAGCAGATGAACGACTTGCCCGAGTGCCTTAAAGGCAAAGTAAAGGGTGGTGGGTCACTTACTGCTCTCCCTATTATCGAAACACAGGCAGGTGACGTTTCGGCCTATATCCCTACTAACGTTATCTCAATCACTGACGGCCAAATCTATCTCGACACAAATCTCTTTAACCAAGGTTTCCGACCTGCAATTGATGTTGGTATCTCCGTGAGTCGTGTAGGTGGTGCGGCACAGATTAAGTCAATGAAGAAAATTGCAGGTACGTTGAAAATAGATCAAGCACAATATCGCGAACTTGAAGCCTTTTCTAAGTTCTCAAGCGATATGGATGCTGTCACTGCTATGACCATTGACCGCGGACGTAAGAATAATCAATTGCTTATTCAAAATCAATATAGTCCTATGCCTGTTGGTGAACAAGTTGCTATTCTCTATTGCGGCACTAAGGGACTGTTGAAAGATGTGAAACTCGAAAAGGTGAGAGATTTTCAAGAGCAATTCCTACAGATTTTGCGCACAAACTATGCAGATAGTGTATTGGGTGAACTTCAAAAAGGAAACCTCACCCCAGAGATTACCGAAACGATTGAGAAAGTAGCAGCAGAAGTTGCTAAATTCTAAGACAGATGGTGTAGAGGCTAATTTGTTTTTAGCCTCACACTTATTAAGGTTAAATAATAATTGGGGGCGTGGATAAGTAAGGTACATCTTTATGCTTTCACTTGCTTTTTTGCTAAATCCCCGATAACCTTATTCATCCATATATCTTAACAATACTTTTTCAAAACGTTATGGCAAGTCTTAAAGAGGTCAAATTAAGAATACAATCCGTTAAGAGCACCCGTAAAATCACCAGTGCTATGAAAATGGTGGCAAGTTCGAAGCTCCATCATGCACAACAACGCATTGAGAATTTGCGCCCCTACGCACAGACTATATCAAGAATTTTAGCTTGTTTTAATGCTACGCTTGATGAAAATTTTACAACGCCTTTTGCCAGTGAATGTCCTGTAAAGCGCGTGTGTCTGGTGGTGTTTACCTCAAATTCAAGTTTATGTGGCGCTTTCAATAGCACCATCATTAAGAATTTAAAACATCAAGTCGAGGCTTTTGCTCATCAACAAATAGAAATTTATAAAGTCTATGCTTTTGGTAAAAAAGCCCTGGAGGCGTGCCGAAAACTTAATTTAAGTGATGTTGTTGATTGCTGCACTTTAGTGGATCACCCTAACTACGAAAGCACTGCGCAAATTGCGCACGAGATTATGCATCTTTACCTCAGTAAGGATATAGATGCATGTCATGTGCTTTATCATCATTTCAAATCAAGTGCTGTACAGATCTATACGAACGAGCAATATCTGCCCCTTAAAACCATTGACAGTAATGCACCGCAAGCGGAGTCGGTTAATAACAATTTCTATATTGTGGAACCCTCTCCTGAAGAGGTAATGGCAGTTTTACTCCCAAAAGTTCTCAATCTTCAACTCTATACAAAATTGCTCGACTCCGTAGCTTCTGAGCATGCTGCTCGTATTATAGCCATGCAAGTGGCCACCGACAATGCTGATGAATTACTCAATCAACTTCAACTTCAGTATAATAAAGGACGTCAGGCTGCAATCACGGCTGAACTCCTTGATATCGTAGGTGGTAGTATGGCTTAAAAAGTTCTATTAGAAGTATTCTTTTGAGGATGATAGATGATGTGTTCATGCATCATTTCTCAGTTGTTTTTACTGATATGCGCGTGTTTACAATTAACGCACTGCATCGGAGGTTAATACACAACAAGATTAATAATTTTAAAAAGGTAGTGACGTGCGTACACACTAAAGATGTTCAATACGTTGCTACCTTTTTACTATTCAAGAAATTCAAGCTTGATCCTAATAATTGTAATTAGTCGTCCCTTAAAAAAACTCTAACAATCTGATATACAATAAAAGAGATTGCTATTTGTTTGGTTATTTCTGCAGAAAGTTGTACCTTTAAGGTATAAAACTTGCAGAATTTTATGATTAAAAATAGTACATCTCT
>JAZKYK010000063.1:0-34036 GCA_045612125.1 Alloprevotella sp. | reverse complement strand
CCACACCGTGAGTAAGACCAGAGATGTCCTTGATTTCCTTTGCCTGAACCCACTTACCTTCTTCAGGAATGGGAGCGGGACCATGGTTGGGGCCCTTAGCCACGCAACACATGTTTTGAACTTCGTGAGAATATTCCATGTCGTTAATAATAAAATAAAGTGTATAACATTAATACATTTTATGGCAAATTTAAGAATTTTATCACAATCTACAAATTAAGTGCGATGAAAAAATAATCTGCTTCACATTTAATTCTATATTTTAATCTTTAAATCTGATTTCAATTGTTATTTTGCCGCTTATTTTTCATAAGTCGTACGCAACACGCGAAACTGAGTGCGACGATTGAGCGAGTGACAAATTTCCTGTTGCTTTTCTGTTAAATTTGAAATGTATTCATCGTTCAGTACATCACCCTCTTTAAGAAAAGTGTGCGTCTCTGTCAATTTTCGATTCACGACCTTGGGTAACTCTTCGCCATACCCAACGGGAGTTAGACGTTCAACGTCAATACCTTTTGACGAAAGATACCTCACTACACTTTCAGCTCTTTTCTGGGAGAGTTTTTTATTGTACTTATCACTGCCACGGGAATCAGTATGGGCAGATAATTCAATAGTTATATTGGGGTTGTCATTAAGCATTTTTACAATGCGATCAAGAGCCACAGCACTTTCGGGGGTAACCTCTGCCTTGTCAAATTCAAAAAACACATTGCGTACCAAAACCGGGATAGTGGTGGACGACATCGGAAATTGTAATACATACTGATGGTCAACGCTTGTTGTATCAGCAGAAAGATGATTATTCAAATTCAGATAACCCTTACATGTCGCTAGAAACACATATTCAACTCCAGGATTTACCTTCATCTCAAACGAGCCGTCGGCTTTTACACCCATCGTACGCTGAGTTCCATCATTACCCACTATATATATTAATGACTGTGGTAATTCATACCCATCTACTTCATACACCCAACCTTTCACGGTTTGCATCGTTTCCGGAAAACTGAATGAGTAAATCTTATCCCATCCTCGCCCACCAGTAGAACGCGACGACGTAAAATAACCGCGATTATGAAATCCTTCGAAAGTTATACCGAAATCATTTCCCATTGAGTTAACCGGTGCGGGTAAATGTGTGATTTTCCAAATATGAGCCATGGTATCCTCAATAGCATAAAAAAGATCTAAACCACCAAGACCGCCGTGCCCGTCAGAAGAGAAATAAAGTTCTCCTGTAGGTTTAAAAGAAGGAAACATTTCATTGAACGAAGTGTTGATGGACTCTCCTAAGTTTTCAATCACATCCACTTTATCACCTTCAAGCTTTGCGCGCCACAAATCAGTTCCACCATACCCTCCTGGCATGTCTGAAACAAAATAAATCCACTGACCATCTGGCGAAATAGTTGGATGTGCATACGAACTGAGCGTATCTGCAGTAATAGTAAACTTTGAAGGCTTCCCCCATGAGGCATCGCTACGATTTGATGTCCAGATTTCAGCCATGCGGGGGTAATTAGGATTAACAGGGCATACGGTGAAATACATCTTATTACCATCAGGTGAAAATGCACACGCACCTTCATCATACTCAGAATTTAAATCTCCCTCAATAGCTTCCGGATTTTTCCACTGTCCCTTTTCATTTTTTTTCACCACAAATATATCACCATTTTTCATACCCGTAATGTCGCTTATTTCTTCACCCTTAGTTGTGTTGCGCGTGGAAGTAAAATAAAGCACATCGTTATTCTCACCATGCAACATAGGTGTGTAATCCGAACGTGAGGATGAAAACAATTTTTCAAGTTTAACTGTATAAAGCGACCCAGCATCTTTGAAGGTAGGTGCCTTTTCACACCATAGCAAGTTCAATTGAGCTTCATGATGATCAGGGAAACTATCTAAATACAATTTAAAATAAGCAGACGCAGCTTTATACTGCCCTTGTTGCATCAACAGGTTACCAAGATGAAGATAGGTAAGCGTGTCGGTCAACTGATAGCGTTCAGCATTTTTATATGCCCCCACAGCTCGTCCAACATTGCCATATCTGCGATAACATTCAGCCATAGCGTAAGCCAATTGTCCACGCTTCTCTCTTTCCTTAGGCGATGTTCGTTGATAAGCCTTCTTGTAGTATGTGCCAGCAGCCTCATACTCTCCACGCGAAAGGCTAGCCTCTGCTTGCTTTATATTCCGCTCAACCGTATTACAAGCCCAAAAGCCGAAGGCTAGAAATAAAATTAAGTATAAACTAATATGTTTTTGCATGATTATAGAACACGTAAATACCCTTATTATTGTTTTGGGACAACAAAAATAAAAAGAAAATTTATTCTGTATCAGAAAAAATACCTAATTTTGTTTTCGAAAACATGACTATTTAAACTTAAATCAACATAGATATGAAACAAATTTTAAACGGACGTATCCTCACCCCTAATGGTTGGTTAGAAAATGGAAGTATCGTTATTGAAGGCAATAAGATTGCAGAAGTGCTTAACAACAACACACCTATTGAAAACGCCGAAATCATCGACGCTCAGGGGTGCGACATCGTACCTGGTGGTATTGAAATGCACGTACACGGTGGTGGCGGTCGCGACTTTATGGAAGGCACAGAAGAAGCTTTCCGCGTGGCGGTAGCAGCTCACATGAAATATGGCACAACAGCTATTTTCCCTACCCTTTCGTCTTCAACAGTACCTATGATTGAAGCGGCTTGCGAAACTTGCGAAAAGTTGATGAACGAACCCAACTCTGCAATCATGGGTTTGCACCTCGAAGGTCCTTACTTCAACATCAAGCAAGCTGGTGCGCAAATCCCCGAGTGGATAAAGGCTCCTGTGAAGGAAGAATACGAACCTTTGTTTGAAAAATACTCTTGCATCAAGCGTTGGGACAATGCACCCGAGTTGGAAGGTTCAATCGACTTCATCAAGTGTTGCGTTAAACATGGATGTTTGCCTTCTATTGGTCACACACGCGCTAAGTATGGCGAAGTAAAAGCGGCTAACGAAGCGGGTATGACTCACGCTACACACTTCTACAACGCTATGCCAGTGGTTTACAAGAACCGCGAATTTAAGGAAGCTGGTACCGTAGAAAGTATCTTGACCGAAAAGAATATGACCGTTGAACTCATTGCTGATGGTATTCACGTGCCTCCCGTAATGCTTAAGATGGTGTATCAAATTAAGGGTGTGGAACGTACTGCTCTAACTACCGACGCGCTTGCCGTAGCTGCAAGTGATTCGGATAAGGCTTTCGACCCACGCGTAATCCTTGAAGATGGCGTTTGTAAGTTGTCGGACCGCTCTGCACTTGCTGGTAGTATCGCAACAATGGACCGCCTCGTGCGCACATGCGTTCAACAAGCCGACATCCCTATGGAAGACGCTTGCCGCATGATTAGCGAAACGCCCGCAAAGATTATGGGTATCTACGACCGTAAGGGTTCGCTCGAAAAGGGTAAGGATGCCGACATCATTATGTTTGACAAAAATCAGGAACTCACTTTCGTAATGGCTATGGGTGAAGTTGTTAGACAAGATTAATATCCGACAAATATAATTAGGAGGGGTGCCAACAAACACAAATTTGGCGTCCCTTCTTATTTTTTATTACTACACTAACCCAAAGCGACTTTACAATCAACCGATATTGTACTTTGATAACATGATTTAATGTCTGTTATTTATAATTCGAAGAGAACATGCATAGATACCACAAATTTACAAAAAACAGGTTGACTTCATGAAAAAAATCAACCTGCTTTCTATTATTTATTGTTCGTTAATCTCTTCTAACGTATACTTACTGCTACCATCGAAACAATGCGTACAAATTTGACATTTGGGCAATCCTATACTTTCAACAAGATCTTCAACCGTACTAAACTTAAGTGAAGTCAAATTAAGTTTCTTTGCAATAGCTTCAATCATAGATGTGTATTCTTTAGAATCCGTTGCAACATAACGATCAAGTGAAGCTTGGGCATTATCACCTTCCAAAGCCTGTATGATTTGACGCGTAATTAATTCCATATCGCTCTTTGACGAAGTGAAATTTAAGAACGGACAACTATGAATCAATGGAGGACAAGCAATTCGCATATGTACTTCCTTAGCACCGCATCCAAACCATGCATTGGCGCTATCCTTAAGTTGTGTGCCACGAACAATACTATCATCACAGAACAGTACGCGCTTGCCTGTTAACATCTCACGATTGGTGATCAATTTCATCTTGGCAACCAATGAACGAAGTTCCTGCATTGAAGGTGTAAAAGAACGTGGCCATGTAGGTGTATATTTTGAGATGGCACGGTGATAAGGCACACCATGTCCTGAAGCATAGCCCAAAGCCATACCGACACCCGAATCAGGGATACCGCAACAGCAATCCACTTCAACCTTATCACGCTTACCCATCAACTCACCACACTTAAAACGCACTTGTTCTACATTGATGCCTTCGTAGCAAGACGTTGGGAATCCATAATAAACCCACAAGAAAGAACAAATCTGCATTCGCTTATTGGGCTTGCGCAACTGATCAATACCATTTGACGTGATGTGTACAATTTCACCTGGTCCCAGATAAGTATATACATTAAAGCCTAAATTAGGGAACGATGTTGACTCGGTTGATACCGCCATTGCACCCTCTTTATGGCCTATGACTACAGGTGTACGACCCCAAGAGTCGCGTGCCGCAATAATGCCGTTTTCAGTAAGCAACAACAACGAGCACGATCCCTTTACTTCACGAAATACATTTTCAATACCATCTACAAAAGAACGTCCTCTGATAATCAACAAAGCAATGAGTTCAGTGGGGTTAATCTTGCCAGAACTAAACTCTGAAAGATGCAATCCTTCCGACAACAACTTTTCAGCAATGCTTTCAAGATTATTAATGCGCGCTACTGTGACAATAGCAAAACGCCCCAAATGGGAGTTCATCAACAATGGTTGCGCATCCGTGTCGCTAATAATACCTATCCCTGCCTTGCCAACGAAATCCTTAAGTTCGTTTTCAAAACGGGTTCTGAAATAAGTATTTTCCAAATTGTGGATAGAACGCTTGAAGCCATGCTCTATGCTATATGTCGCCATACCACCACGACGGGTGCCAAGATGCGAATTATAGTCTGTTCCGTAAAACAAATCAGCAATACATTCCTGCTGACTAACTGTTCCAAAAAAACCTCCCATAATGAGACTCGATGTGTATTTTTTATTAAATAGTATTGATGAATGCAAAATTAACACATCGCCTTTCCCTGACAAAATAAATCCTTAAAAAAGACAAAAAGAAAATAAAGATTTAAAGAAAATAAAATATGGTTTGTCAAGTTCACTTTAAATCTGAAAAACATTGAAGAAAACATTCCTAAAAACGAAACTATACAGTTCATCTGGAACACAACGCCTAATATTCATATTTTAAAGTGATTATAACCAATATTTAAGAAATTATTCGTAATTTCGCAAAAAATATACAAAGGATCTTAAGGGCAACTTTAAGGTCCTTTCTTAAAAATTAAATTTATTGTTACATTTTCACCCAGTCAATTTCCATGACAGATTTTAGCACAAACACACCGTTGCCATGCTATATACTTGAAGAAGAAAAACTTAGACGAAACCTTTCGCTCATAAAAAGCATAGCAGACCGCGCTGGTGTTGAATTTATCTTGGCATTCAAAGCCTTCGCACTTTGGAAAACGTTTCACATCTTTCGTGAGTATATTACGCACACTACGGCTTCGTCACTATATGAAGCACGCCTTGCTTTTGAAGAATTTGGTTCGAAAGCGCATACCTACTCGCCTGCTTATGAAGAAGACACATTCGATGAACTTGTAAAATATTCAAGCCATATCTCCTTCAACTCACTCACTCAATTTGAACGTTTTGCAAAGCGAGCAAAAGGCATTTCATGCGGCATACGCATTAATCCCGAATACAGTGAAATCGAAACAGAGCTTTACAACCCATGTGCACCAGGTTCTCGATTTGGGGTACTCGCCAATGACCTTCCAAAAGAGCTTCCGGCTTTGATTGAAGGTTTTCATTGCCACTGTCATTGCGAAAGTTCTTCATATGCATTAGAGAACACTCTCAAACATATTGAAGAAAAATTTGGAGCATGGTTACCCAAGATCAAATGGTTGAACTTGGGCGGTGGCCATCTTGTAACACGAGCTGATTATGACACAGAGCATCTCATATCATTGCTCCAGAACTTCCGCGAAAAGTATCCCAACCTTAAAATCATCCTTGAACCAGGATCGGCATTTGCATGGCAAACAGGTCCGCTCGTGTCAAAAGTTGTGGACATCGTTGAAAACCATGGTATCAAGACGGCCATCCTCAATGTATCGTTCACCTGCCACATGCCCGACTGTCTTGAAATGCCTTACTGGCCACGCGTAAGAAACGCCGAGACACTTGAAGGCGAAGACGCCGTAGGACATGAAACCGAAACATGCGTTTATCGTCTTGGAGGTAACTCATGCCTTTCAGGCGACTTTATGGGATATTGGCGTTTTAAGCAACCGCTACAGATCGGTGATACCATCGTATTTGAGGACATGATTCATTACACGACTGTAAAAACGAACATGTTTAATGGCATCCATCATCCTTCACTTGCTCTTCTTCATACAGATGGACAGATCGAAGTGCTCCGCAACTACCAATATGAGGATTATCGAGACAGAATGGATTAAATTCTAGCAAAAGACAAAAAACTTCACACCTAAATACAAATGAAAGAAACAAATCTTCCAGAAAATGCCTTTCGTGAATTACGCGAGGGCGAAGAATACCAGCCACTTATGGAGGCTGGCAAACAATACAGAGAAGTTACGCTCTGGTCTATCACATGGGGTATTTTGATGGCCATCCTCTTCTCAGCTGCTACGGCATACCTTGGCCTTAAAGTAGGACAAGTATTTGAAGCTGCTATTCCCATTACAATTATAGCCGTAGGCGTAGCCGGTGCAACGAACCGCAAAGACCCTATGGGCGAAAATGTTATTATTCAAAGTATTGGTGCATGCTCAGGAATGATTGTTGCCGGAGCAATCTTTACGCTCCCTGCCCTCTACATTCTTCAGCACACGCATCCCGAAATTACCGTCAACTTCCTTTGGATTTTCCTGGCTTCGCTTCTTGGCGGTGCCCTTGGTATTTTGCTTCTGATTCCCTTCCGCAAATATTTTGTGAAGGAAATGCACGGAAAGTATCCTTTCCCTGAAGCTACGGCTTCAACACAAATTTTGCTTTCAGGTGAAAAAAGCGGAAGCAGCGCCAAGCCCTTGCTCGTAGCAGGATTGATTGGCGGTCTTTACGACTTTGCCGTTGCGACCTTCGGCCTTTGGAATGAAAACTTTACAAGCCGTTTTTGTGATCTTGGAAGTGCTATTGCCGACAAAGCAAAAATCGTGTTTTCATGCAACACAAGTGCTGCTCTCCTCGGTATGGGTTTCATCGTTGGTTTGAAATACGCAACAATTATTTGTGCAGGTTCTGCGCTTGTTTGGTGGGGTATTGTTCCTGGTATTTCGCTTTTATTCCCTGATCTTGAAGTTACAAATGGTGTAACAGCAAATATGGCAACAGCCGAACAAATCTTTGGCTATGCCAAGAGCATTGGCATTGGTGCTATCGCCATGGCTGGTATCATCGGCGTAGTGAAGAGTTGGGCTGTTATCAAGAGCGCCTTTTCATTAATTGGCAAAATCACAAAGGGCGGTGGCGAACAAACAGAAGAAGTACGTACACAACGCGACCTTTCCATGAAAATCATCATGGTAGGCACATTGATTACCATCCTGATAACAACATTGTTCTTCTTCTTTGGTCCGATGGAAGGCAACCTGCTCTTCACCATCGTGGGTATCCTGATTGTTGCACTCATCGCCTTTCTATTTACAACCGTAGCGGCCAATGCTATTGCCATTGTCGGCTCTAACCCCGTGAGCGGTATGACACTTATGACACTTATCCTTTCAAGTATAATCATGATGCTTGTAGGGTTGAACGGCACACACGGCATGGTAGCGGCTTTGATTATGGGCGGTGTGGTCTGCACAGCACTCTCGTCAGCCGGCGCTTTCATCTCCGACCTTAAGATTGGTTATTGGTTGGGAAGCACACCTAAATATCAGGAAACCTATAAGTTCATCGGTGTACTCGTTAGTGCGGCAACCGTTGGTGGTGTGATTATGATTTTACAAAAGGTGTATGGTTTCACACCAGACAATGCTGATGTAATGGCTGCACCTCAAGCACGCGCAATGGCAGGCGTTATTGAACCCTTGATGAGCGGCGAAGGCGCACCATGGTTGCTTTACGGTATCGGTGCCGCTATCTCTTTAGTACTCAACTTCTGCGGCATTCCCGCTTTAGCGTTTGCACTCGGCATGTTTATTCCCTTACAGCTTAACCTTCCCCTCATCGTAGGTGGTGCCATCAATTGGTTTGTAGGTTCACGCACAAAGGATGAAAAGACAAACAACGCACGTATCGAGAAGGGCACCTTACTCGCCTCAGGTTTCATTGCCGGCGGTGCTTTAATGGGTGTTGCCAGTGCAGCACTCCAGTTTGGAGGCATTAAATTTGACAACAGCACATGGCTCAGCAATCCCTCAAGCGAATTATTGAGTCTTGCTTGCTACCTGCTTCTTATTTGCTACCTGATAAAAGCAACCTGTAAGAAATAAGCGTATGCTTTCAAAAAACAAAATCAAATACCTGACCTCACTCGCCAAGAAAAAGAGCCGAGATGAGCATGGTGTATTCATAGCTGAAGGCACGAAAGTAGTGGGCGACATCCTCCCCTACTTTCGTTGCCGATTGCTTTGCGGCACAAAAGAATTTCTAACGCAGCATCCACAAGCAAAGGCCGATGAAATCATAGAAATTTCAGAAGACGAACTCTTAAAATGCTCACAACTCAAAACGCCAAGGGATGTCATTGCCGTATTCTACAAGCCAACCACACCGCTCATCAATACAGAGATGTTCAATCAAGAATTATGCTTAATGCTTGATGGTGTTCAAGACCCGGGAAACTTAGGCACAATCATCAGATTGGCCGATTGGTTTGGTATCAAACATATCATTTGTTCAGAAGATACGGCTGATGCATTTGCGCCCAAAGTTATTCAAGCCACAATGGGAGCCATCACCCGAGTTTCAATACATTACAAGAATCTGGCTCAACTCCTTTCAAGAATCCACGAAGAAACACCAATCTATGGAACATTCCTTGAAGGAGATAACATTTACGAAAAACGACTCTCAACAAACGGGGTGCTGATCATGGGCAATGAAGGAAACGGCATTCGTCCTGAAACGCAAACATTTATCAATCAGAAACTCTATATTCCGCCACACCCCATAGGATGCGAGACCTCTGAAAGTTTAAATGTAGCTATTGCCACCGCTATCTGTTGCGCTGAATTCAGACGCCAACTTCATTGCACGTAGGCCATAAAACTAACTCAGATTTAGGCCAAACTAAGTCGGAGTTAATCCGAAGTAAATCCGATTCAGTTTTTACTAAATCCCAATTGTTTCACACAAAAATCCTGAATCGGAAAGCGCTCTCAATTATATAATAACACACCTTTACGAATGACGTCATTAATAATCCCAACGATCATTGGGGTAATCGCATATATACTTCTCTACTTCATGAAATGGCGTCATTACCAGAGCGCCCTCCTGCCCGATGCACACGAAGCAGAGATCTCAACGTATGCCTCAAAAGTCAGCATCGTCATCCCCTCCTCCAACCAGGCACAAGAACTTGAACAACTCATTACGCGACTTTTTGAACAAACCTATACCGGAGGCTTAGAAATTGTAGTTGTCTGTTATTCTACGACAGACAACACGTTGGACATCCTAAAGAAATTAGAATACGACCATCGAAACATTCGCCACATCATTGTACCAGCATCAGCACATTTTATTGACATCAGGAAATTAGCCATCACGATTGGCGTCAAGTCCGTACGTACTGAATGGTTTGCATTAATAACCCCTGACTTTTTCCCAGAGACTAACGATTGGTTGGCCTCATTGACGAAGCATATCAAAGGAAATTACGACCTCATTTTGGGTTATGAGAATTTCAGAGTTTGTGAGCATACGATATACCCCCTACAATATGCTACGCACCAGGGGTTTATACAATCCAGTTACACACACTCTTCTATCCCCCCCTGCACTTGCAATTTCATTATACGAAAGAAAGCTCTTGAACTAACAAGACTTTACAACGATGTCAGCTTACAATATAACCTCGGAAGTATTTCAAAACTTATAAGTCCTTTATACGCAAAAAAATCCAAATATATCTGTTCACATCCCGACTCTATCGGAAGGTTGCACATTCAAAGCCACGAAGCCTATGCTCTTAAGAAGGACAAAGAGGCAGAGGCCAAAATTCTTTATAAGCTTGAAATCAAAAATACTATTTTAAAACTTCTCCAGTCCACACTCATATATATATATGGAGTAATGCTTCTGATCAATGGTGCTTTATTTACGATGTGCCTTGCTACGACATTCAACATTATTCATACACCATCAGAATTTTACATCAACACCAACATCTTTTCAGATATTAATTCTATACTGATAAGCGGGATATCCATGATCCTGCAGATGGTCGCTTTGGCATATCCTATTCTGATATTAAAGAAAAATTTAAGACATTTCAAGGTTGACATTCCAACTTTCTATCTACTTATTTTGCCAATTACACTTCCCATAAATGGACTATTCTACAAAATAAAAAGTTTATTTTCTAAAAATAAGTACAGAAGAACGCTGTAATCGCCAAAAAATGAAGTGTTACAATTCGTCAAAACAAAAAAATAATGTAAATTTGCAGTCGCTATGAAATGTATGGATTTATTACAAATAAACCTCTTGAAGGTTACAAACGAAGAAACAACCCTATCATTGGACCTTCACGACGATTTCTTTCAAAATTTAGATCAGAACGAAATTAAAGCAGGCAACATCAATCTTAGTCTAAAGATAAGAGAATCTGCAGGTGAGACATTTATTTTTAAATTCAAAATTCATGGCACTGTCATAGTAGAATGCGACCGTTGTCTCGATGACCTGGCCCTTGACGTTGAAGCAGAAGAGACCATCAAAGTAAAATACGAAGATGAATCCGACTCCTTTGCTGACGACATTAAATTCATCTCCAAGAACACAACAACGTACGACGCTTCTTGGGACGTCTACGAAATCGTAGAACTTGCACTCCCCATTCAACGCACACACAACATTGAGGAATGCAATGAGGACATGCTAAGTCACATATGCTATGAAGACATCGAAGTTGATGAAGACTAACCAACTTCAACAACCTCAAAATGAAAATAATATTTATTAAATTAATCCTTTAAATTTATAACAAAAAATGGCACATCCTAAAAGAAGACAGTCAAAGACCAGAACTCTCAAGCGTCGTACACATGATAAGGCAGTAGCTCCTACACTTGCAGTTTGCGCAAATTGCGGTGGATGGCACATTTACCACACCGTTTGTCCTACATGCGGTTATTATCGTGGTAAGCTCGCTATCGTAATGGACGAAGTAGCAGAGTAATCTCATTTTAGGGGAGTTAAAAGTTAAAAGTTACAAAGTTGCTTTGTCACAAAGCAGTAAAGCTTTTTACTTTTAACTCCATTTTTATTTTAGAGATTATAACCTTAAATAACCTCCCCACTATTACACGAACAACTATGAATAAAATTAATGCAGTCATAACAGGCGTTGGCGGATTCGTTCCCGAATACGTTTTAACGAACGATGAATTATCACGAATGGTCGACACTAACGACGAATGGATAATGACACGAATCGGCATTAAAGAACGCCGACTATTAAACGAAGAAGGGCTTGGAACAAGCTACATGGCACGTAAAGCGGTTAAACAACTGCTTGCAAAAACAGGTACAGATCCATTAGACGTTGACTGCATTATTGTAGCAACATCAACACCAGACTTTCACTTCCCATCAACAGCAAGTATTGTACTTGGCCGTGTAGGTATGAAAAATGCCCATGCCATTGATATGCAAGCAGCATGTTGCGGATTTTTGTATGCCATGGATACTGCTGCAAGTTTAGTTCAAAGTGGTCGTTATAAAAAAGTCGTAGTTTGTGGTGCTGATAAAATGTCAAGCGCAGTTGACTACACCGATCGTGCTACATGCCCTATTTTTGGTGATGGCGCTGCGGCTGTGTTAGTAGAGCCCTCAAATGAAGAATACGGATGGATGGATTCATATCTTCGTACAGATGGACTCGGTTTACCTTACCTCTGTATGAAAGCAGGCGGTTCTGTTTGTCCACCTTCCCACTATA
Source organism: Alloprevotella sp. (assembly GCA_045612125.1). Classification (GTDB taxonomy): domain Bacteria; phylum Bacteroidota; class Bacteroidia; order Bacteroidales; family Bacteroidaceae; genus Alloprevotella. The sequence goes on along the minus strand of JAZKYK010000063.1, from coordinate 21,610 downwards.
CCATTGAACACCGCATGCATTTTGTTCATCAAGAAGGAAAAACGGTATTTAAATTTGCCGTTACAAATATGACTGATGCTTGTACGAAAATTGCAGAACGCAACAACCTCACAAAAGAAAATATTTCTTGGGTAGTACCACATCAAGCCAATGTACGCATTATCGAAGCTGTTTCATCTCGATTAGAAGTACCCGAAACAAAAGTAATGATGAACATTCAAAAATATGGCAACACATCTGCCGCATCATTACCACTCGCACTTTGGGATTATGAAAAACAACTCAAGAGAGGAGACAACTTAATACTCACTGCATTTGGTGCTGGATTCACATGGGGTGCAGCATACCTCAAGTGGGGATATAACCCAAAATAATAAATCAAAAAATTATGCATAAAGCCGGTTTTGTAAACATTGTAGGAAATCCCAATGTCGGTAAAAGCACACTGATGAACCTTTTAATGGGCGAACGCATTTCTATAGCAACTTTCAAAGCTCAGACAACGCGCCACCGCATTATGGGAATCATTAATACAGACGAAGCGCAGATTGTGTTCTCAGATACTCCAGGCGTATTGAAACCCAATTATAAGCTTCAAGAATCTATGTTGGCTTTTTCAGAATCAGCGCTTCAGGATGCAGATGTTTTGCTTTACGTTACAGATGTCATTGAACAACCAGATAAAAATGAAGATTTTTTAAGAAAAGTTCAAAACATCAACGTACCGATACTTGTACTTATCAACAAGATTGACTTAAGTAACCAGCAACAATTAGAGATATTGGTATCCATTTGGAAAGAACAACTTCCAACAGCAGAAATATACCCAATTTCAGCACAAGCAAAATTCAACGTTGATAATGTTTTAAATCGAATTAAAGAGTTAATTCCAGATTCCCCTCCTTATTTCGATAAAACTCAATGGACAGACAAACCCGCAAGGTTTTTTGTAACTGAAATCATTCGAGAAAAAATTTTGCTTTACTACGATAAAGAAATTCCATATTCAGTAGAAGTCGTTGTAGAACAATTCAAAGAATCCGATAAAAGCATTCACATCAATGCTGTCATTTACGTTGAGCGTGATTCACAGAAAGGCATTATTATCGGCCATAAAGGTATTGCCTTAAAAAAGGTAAGTACAGAAGCACGCAAGACTTTAGAGAAATTCTTCCAGAAAAACATTTACTTAGAAGTCTTTGTAAAAGTAGATAAGGATTGGCGAAATTCAACTAAACGACTTGAAACGTATGGTTATCGTTTAGAATAAGCATTATATCGAACAACAACCCTTTAAGAATGGTGAAAAAATAATTCGCCTGAAACACAAAGAGCGTACTTATTTTTTCATCATTCGATGTTTCTATTAACTATTAAACAAAACTATATAACAAGAGATGGCATTAGTTGCAATTGTCGGACGACCTAATGTAGGAAAGTCCACACTTTTCAATAGACTTACAGGCACACGCTCTGCAATCGTATCCGACGAAGCAGGAACCACTCGTGACAGACAATACGGAAAAGTAGAATGGTGCCAACGAGAATTTTCTATCGTAGACACCGGTGGTTGGGTCGTTAATAGCGATGATATTTTTGAAGAAGAAATTAGAAAGCAAGTAAAACTTGCCACAGAAGAAGCAGACCTTATCCTTTTTGTTGTTGATAACAAAAACGGGATTACAGATTTAGATGAACAAGTCGCAAGCATTCTACGCCGTACTAAAAACATCCCTATTATCCTCTGTGCTAATAAAACTGACAGCAACGAAGATAGATACATTGCTGCCGAATTTTACAGTTTAGGTTTAGGAGATCCTTATTGTATAAGTGCAGCAACAGGCTCAGGTACGGGTGATTTACTTGATTTAATCGTTGAAAAATTAGGTCCAGAAAAGAACACCAACGAAGCAGAAGATAATATACCACGCTTTGCAATTGTTGGTCGTCCTAATGCAGGTAAATCAAGTCTTATCAATGCATTTATTGGTGAAGACCGCCACATCGTTACAGACATTGCTGGAACAACTCGCGATTCTATCCTTACACGATATGACAAATTCGGATTTGACTTTTATCTAGTAGATACTGCAGGTATTAGAAAAAAGAACAAAGTAACCGAAGACCTTGAATTCTATTCTGTGATGCGTTCCATCCGCTCTATTGAAAACTCAGATGTTTGCATTTTGCTTATTGATGCAACAAGAGGTATTGAGAGCCAAGATATGAATATTTTTCAACTTATCCAGAAAAACAACAAAAGTTTAATTGTTGTTGTTAATAAGTGGGACACGGTTGAAGATAAATCACAAAAGGTTATTTCACATTTTGAGGACACCATACGAGAACGCATGGCACCTTTCAAGGATTTTCCTATTATTTTTGGTTCAGCACTTACCAAACAAAGAATTTTTAAAGTACTGGAAACAGCAAAAGATACATATTTAAATAGAAAGCGTAGAGTAACGACTCACAAACTCAACGAAGAACTACTTCCACTTATAGAATCTTACCCACCACCTTCAATTAAGGGTAAATATATAAAAATAAAGTATTGTGCTCAATTGCCTAACACACAAATACCTTCGTTCGTATTCTATTGCAATCTACCTCAATACGTTAAAGAGCCCTACAAGCGATTCCTTGAAAATAAGATACGCGAACGTTGGGATTTTTCTGGTACGCCAATAAATATTTTCATCCGTCAGAAATAACAGAAATGACCTTATTTAAATTTACAATAAAGACCCGCACAATGAATCTCATAATGGGACTCTTTGTGGGTCTTTTTGTTTTCTCTTGTCAAGAATCTAATATTAAATCAGACAAAGACTTCGGACCTAATTTATCGGAAATAGAATACATCTATAATTTTTACAAAAAAGGTGATATAAAAGAATATGTCAAACACATGGCGTCGTGCGATAGCATGCCTGATCATTATGTCAAAAACATAATCGCCTTACATAAATCTAAGTTTGAAATTCGAAAAGAAACACATGGCGTAATCGATTCTTTTAAAGTTAATAGAATCATTAAATCAACTTCAAATACGCATGCAAAAGTCTTAATCACACACTATTACAGTAATTCTATCAGAGAAGAAATTTTGCTACAAATGGTATATAAAAACGATCGATGGAGAATTAAATAAGCCCCCAAAAGGGTAAATCGTAAAGTGCATAATCAATTTATCAAAGACGACATCTGATAGATACTTTCAAACATAGATACCATAACTTTTCGTTTAGGCATTTTATCAATATCATTGTTCATTATTTTTTTGTAATTTTGCATTATAGTATCGATATACTATAAATATTCAACAAACCTCATATCATTTTACTTGTATGCCACTCAAATTCAACCTTATCCACACCGATAATAATAGTCAAGCAAGAGCTGGAATCATCACAACAGATCACGGACAAATAGAAACGCCTATTTTCATGCCAGTGGGAACGGTTGGAACAGTAAAAGGCGTGCATTTACATGAAATCAAGGAAGATATTCAAGCACAAATCATATTAGGAAACACCTACCACTTATACCTTCGTCCTGGCCTTGACATCATTGAAAAAGCAGGCGGTTTACATAAATTCAATGGGTTTGATCGTCCTATGTTAACCGACTCGGGTGGATTTCAAGTATTTTCACTTACCGGAATAAGAAAACTGAGTGATGAAGGATGCGAATTCCGTTCTCATATTGATGGAAGCAAGCATTTTTTTACACCCGAAAAAGTCATTGATATCGAACGTACAATTGGTGCAGACATCATCATGGCATTTGACGAATGTCCTCCTGGTACTGCTGATTACAACTATGCTCGTAAAAGTCTTAATCTGACCCACGATTGGCTATTACGTTGCATAAAAAGGTTCAATGAGACTCAACCCAAATATGGTTACCATCAAGCCCTCTTCCCTATTGTGCAAGGTTGTACTTATAAAGACCTAAGACGAGAAAGTGCAAAATTCATGACCGACCAAAATGCAGAAGGTTATGCTATTGGAGGTTTAGCTGTAGGCGAACCAGCTGAAATCATGTATGAAATGATCGAGGTTGTCAACGAAGAACTACCGAAAGAGAAACCTCGCTACTTAATGGGCGTTGGAACACCTATCAACATTTTAGAAGGTATTGAGCGTGGGGTTGATATGTTTGATTGCGTTATGCCAACACGCAATGGTAGAAATGCTTGCCTTTTCACTTCCGAAGGTATTCTCAACATGAGAAATGCAAAATGGGCAACAGATTTTTCTCCGATTGATCCAATGGGACATTGTTTTGTTGACCTACAATATTCAAAGGCTTATCTGCATCATCTCTACAAAGCCAAGGAATTACTCGCATTACAAATTGGTTCGCTTCATAATTTATCTTTCTATCTTTGGCTTGTTAAAGAAGCACGCAAACGCATCATTGCAGGAGACTTTGTAACTTGGAAGCGCATGATGGTGGAAAAATTAGGAAGAAGATTATAAATTGTTTTAACCGACAGAAAACAAGAAAGTTCTATACATTTTAAATGATGAACATTGATTTAAAACGAATAGGGATATATAAAATTGATTTATACATAATCAAGAAGTTTTTGTCCACATATATATTTCTAATTGGAATTATAATCACGATTGCAATTATATTTGACTTTAATGAAAAGATTGACAAATTCACACAAAGTGGTGCTACGTTGAGTCAGATCATCTTTGACTATTACATGAACTTTGTGCCCTATTTTGTCAATCTGTTCAGTCCGTTGTTTGTGTTTATCAGTGTCATTTTCTTTACAACAAAATTGGCTGATAACTCTGAAATCATTGCCATGAAAGCATCTGGCTTAAGTTTCAAAAGACTACTTCGCCCTTATATGCTTTCGGCAACGATAATTGCGATCACTACTTTTATTTTAGGGGCATTTATCATCCCTAAAGGAAATGTAGCCAAGGTTGATTTTGAAAATACATACATCAAAAAACGTAGTATAACCATTGCTGAAGACATCCAGATACAAGTAGATACAGGTGTTGTCGCATATATCACGCGTTTTGATAACGTTAAAAAAAGTGGATACGGTTTTTCTTTAGATAAATTTGAAGGTAAGAAATTAGTAAGCCATTTAACAGCCCAAACGTTGCAATACGACACATTAGCAGAGCGAAGATATTCGTGGACATTAAGAAACTATCAAATTCGTACACTAACGGGTTCTGTTGAGAAAATCACTAGTGGTTCAACAATCGACACAATCATTGTTATGGAACCAAAAGATTTTTTCTATATAAAGGGGCAACAAGAAACACTTACCTTACCTGAATTAAATGAATTTATTGATCGACAGAAATTACGTGGCGCATCAGGCATCAGTACTTTTGAAGTAGAATACCACAAACGTTATGCCACCCCCTTTGCTGCATTTATCCTTACCATAATAGGCGCATCACTATCATGCGAGAAGCGAAAAGGTGGCATGGGATTCTCTATAGCAATTGGTATCGCACTAAGTTTTGCTTACATTTTATTTCAAACCATTTCGTCAACATTTGCAATCAATGCTGGTTGGCCACCAATGATCTCTGTTTGGATACCAAACATCTTGTTCGCTGGTATTGCTTTCTGGTTATATAAGCGCACACCACAATAACATTATAATCTAAAATGTATTTTGAAGATCTCCCTTTATCAGAAGACGTTCTTGATGCTCTTTACGACATAAAATTTGAAGTTTGCAGTCCTGTTCAAGAACTTTGCATTCCACATATATTAGAAAAAAAAGATTTAGTGGGCATTGCACAAACAGGAACTGGTAAAACTGCTGCATACTTACTACCAATCATTACACTAATTCAACAAGAAAACAGAATTGACAACACTGTTAAGTGTATTATCATGGCACCTACACGCGAATTAGTGCAACAAATCGACAATGCTTTACAAGGGTTTGCATATTATGTAAACTTGTCAAGTATTGCGATATATGGTGGGAATGATGGAATACGTTATGAACAAGAAAAAAAGAGTTTACAAAAGGGTGCAGACATCATCATTGCAACACCAGGACGCCTGATAACCCATCTTAAATTAAACACTTTTAATTTAAACAACGTTTCACATTTTGTTTTGGACGAAGCAGACAGAATGCTTGATATGGGCTTTGCAGACGACATTCAAACGGTTATTAAATATTTACCTAAAAAAAGGCAAACATTGTTATTCTCTGCCACGATGCCCATAAAAATAAGACAACTGGCAAGAAATTTAATGCACAAGCCTGTCGAAGTCAATATTGCCATCAGTAAACCTGCTGAAACCATTAAGCAAAGTGTCGTCATGTGCTCTGAACAAGAGAAACTTAACACGCTGATTCACATCCTAGATTTGCGATCAAAAGACAGAGGCATCATCTTTGCTTCATCTAAATCAAAAGTCAAAGAAATACACAAAATCCTGACTCAAAAAGGGTATAATATTGCAGCAATGCATTCCGACTTAGAGCAAAAAGACAGAAACAAAACGATGCTTAACTATAAAGCCAAAGTATATGACTTTATGGTAGCAACGGACATCGTTGCACGTGGTATAGATATTGAGGACATAAAATTAATCATAAACCTCGACACGCCCAATGACCCTGAAGACTATATTCATCGAATTGGTCGTGTTGGTAGAGCCGGGAAAGAGGGTGAAGCCATTACTTTCGTTAGCCATAAGGAAAGAGAAAAACTAAATAATATAGAACAACTTTTATCCGCTAAAATAGAACGTTTGGTCTTAAACAAAAGCAATGACAATATTGTTTTATCAAACGAAGACGGAAGTAAGGCAAAATCAAAAAAACGTTCACATCACAGATACAAACCCAACAAAAGCAAAAGTCAAAAGCCAATAAAGGATTAACAGATCAAAATAAGGTAAGAAAAAAATATAAGCGACTTGCTAAATCCGTTGCCATTTTGTAATTTTGCATTGTCTTAATTTACAGCAAACTATTTTTGATGAGCAAATCTATACTTCCTATATTTATAACGTTGCTTTTATTGTTTGCTTCGTGTGGTCAGTACACGAAAGTACTGAAATCTACAGATGTTGATCAAAAGTACGAAGCAGCCAAAGAATATTATGCCATTGGCCAATACAATAGAGCTTCGATGATTCTTCAAACCGTAATCACTTCATTGAAAGGCACAGAGCAAGGCGAAGAATCGTTGCATCTTTTTGGGATGAGTAATTTTTATTCTCAAAATTATGAGTCTGCGGTAGCTATATTCCGTAAATATTGTCAAAATCACCCCAAAGGCAAATACGCTGAAATAGCACATTTTTACATTGCCCTGGCACTCATGGCAGAAACACCAGAGCCAAAGCTTGACCAAACCTCTACCTATGAAGCTATAAATGAATTTCAGAATTTCATAGAATTATATCCTTATAGCAAATATAGAGAACAAGCTGCTGCACACATCTATACGCTACAGGACATATTAGTTGAAAAAGAATATTTATCTGCAGAGTTGTACTATAATTTAGGCGATTATTTTGGAAACTGCGTTAATGGTGGTAGCAATTATCAAGCTTGTATTATTACAGCTGAAAATGCAATCAAGGATTACCCTTATACAAGCTTAAGAGAAAAATTTGCAATTTTAATTCTAAAAGCAAAGTTTGATTTGGCTGAAAAAAGTATTGAAGAAAAAAAGGTTGAACGCTACCACAATGCTATAGATGAATATTACGGATTTACAAACGAATATCCAGAATCGACATTTATAGAAGAAGCCAACAAGCTATTCAAAAAAGCTAAAAAATACACTACAACAGAATAGCATCAACTCAATCGTTAATATTAAAAATAAGATACACATCATGGACTACAAAAAGACCAAGGCACCAACCAACACGATTACACACAACTTGATGGACTTTTGCAAAGGCACAGATAACGTTTACGAAAGTATCGCTATTATGGCTAAGCGCTCAAATCAAATTTCTGTCAAGATGAAGGAAGATCTTAACAAAAAATTGAAAGAATTCTCTTCAGGTAATGACAATTTGGAAGAAACATTTGAAAATTTAGAACAAATAGAAATCAGTAAATATTACGAAAAGCTTCCAAAGCCAACATTGATTGCTGCTGAAGAATTTTTAAATAACAAGATTTACTACCGCAACCCTGCAAAGGAAAAGGAAAATTTGGACGATTAACATACTAATTTAGGAGCAAACAAGTTTTGTGAAGCAAATATATAATCAAAGCTGGTTTGCTCTTTTTTTCTTTTATACACATGATTCAACGCATTCAAACAATATACCTGTTTATTGTTGTGTTATTATTCGTGCTTTCATTTATTATTCCTATTGTTGATTTCACTTCAACACAGGCAACATTAACACTACAATATTACATAGCTCAATCTGACACTATAAATCTGTATGCTTGGCCTTCAGCTATCGTAGCTTTGCTGATTATAGTACTTTCGCTGATCACTATTTTTAAATTTAGCAATCGTTTGATTCAAATCAAATACTGCAATATCATTAGCATTTTAATACTCGCGTATTATATTGCACTTATTGGCCAGGTTGTTTTGTTTTCAAATGGCGTAAATGAAATCACCATTAATTGGAATCCCTTCATCGTTTTTCCATTTTTGGCACTACCATTTACAATATTAGCTAAACGAGCCATTAGAGCAGACGAACGCCTTGTGCGTTCATCCGAACGCCTTAGATAACTATTAGTTGTTAACCACTTAAAACATGAAAAATTATGTCACTAAACAAAGTAATGCTTATTGGTAATGTAGGTAAAGATCCCGAAGTAAGATACATTGACAATGGAGTTGCAACCGCTACATTAAGTTTAGCCACTCATACAGCATCTTACACATTACCGAATGGTACTACCGTACCTGAACGCACAGAATGGCACAGAGTTCTACTTTGGCGTAAACTTGCTGAAGTTGTAGAAAAATATGTACACAAAGGTGACAAACTTTATATTGAAGGCGAGTTGCGTACACGTTCATATACCGACAAACAAGGTCGCGATCACACGATTACAGAAGTTTGGGCAAACACAATGGAAATGCTTTCTCCTAAACCAACCGCAACACAACAAGCCCCACAAGCTCAAGCTGCTTCACCCTCTACAGAAGCTAACACAACATTGCCTTTCTAATTTATCAAATAAATCAGAACACATATCAAGAGGGCGTGTCAAACAATAGAAAGATTTGGCACGCCCTCTTTTGATTATATATTTTATCAATGCTGATAGATATAACACAAACAGACAAATCTGCGAGCTCAAAAAAATCCTTCGCATATCAAATTGGCACCACAACGCTATTCATCATTAACACAAATGGTTTGAGCATTGAAACCTTTGAGCAAGTCTTGCCTGCATCAATCATCAACGAAGCCACAACGCGCTTTAAATCACCCAAACGCATCATTGAATGGTTGGCCGCACGACTTATTGTGGCTGAAAACCTTGGCAGCCACGTCATGATTAACTATGATGCCTTTGGCAAGCCTTATTTAAATGATAATAACGAGAAGCATATCAGTATATCACACACAAAGAATTTAGTGATTATGGCATATGACCTCACCCCTATTGGCATCGACCTTGAAGAGATTTCTACGAAAGTATTAAATGTGGCAGACAAATTTTTATCTAACGTAGAAAAACAAATGCTCGACAATACTGAAAGCCAAACGACAAAAGCAACTGAGCTGTGGTGTTGTAAGGAGGCCATATATAAACTTGTGAACATCAAAAACCTCTCAATAAAAGATGGTATTAACTTGTGTCAGGTTGAAAACAATCTCTATTTCGAAGAGACACACCATGCAAGCATACAGGTCTTCCAAACAGAAACTTATATTTTAGCTCTTGCTAAATTTATGCCTTAACCACGCCACTTGATATTTAATCTAAGAGGAATTGGGCGGTATATCAACCCGAATAAATGACGAAATCAAGAAGCGAATCAATGAAGGTATGCAATGGATAAGAAAAAGAGGGAGGGTGTGCCAATTTATTTTGACACACCCTCGTCTGTAATTCTTTTCCCTATCGGTGAAAACTATCGATTTCCAAATCTCTTTTTATATGCCCTTTGATACTTTTTTGCATAACGCTGATGCTCTGAATATGTTGCGGAGAAATTATGTTTTCCACTAAAATCTTCGCGCGCACACATGTATATATATTTATGCTTCGGCATATTAAGCACGGCATCGATGGATTTTATCGTGGGGATACAAATAGGACCAGGTGGTAATCCGGCATACCGATACGTGTTATAAGGACTATCGGGCAACATGGGATTGGTCAGGCGTGTTAGCTTAAAGTCTTGGCGTGCAAAGATCACCGTCGGACATGATTGTAAGGGCATACGTCGCTTAAGTCTGTTGTAATACACACCAGCGATAATAGGCATTTCTTGCGTATCGTTCGTTTCTCGGCAAACTATTGAAGCCAGCGTACTTACTTCATCGGGTGTTAATCCAATATCTGCTGCTTTTTGTTTGCGTTCGTCATTCCAAAACAAATTGTATTCACGAGAGATGCGCTTCAATAATCCAATGGCTGATGTATTCCACCACACTTCGTAGGTATTAGGAATAAACCTGGCAGCCAGATTTTCTTTATCGCATTGCAAGAGCTTTAACGTGGCACTGTCGTTCACGCAATTCATGAATTCTGCGGAGTCAATCATCAACTGATGGCAAATCTTGGAAGCAATTCCTTCAATTGTCCATCCAGTAGGTATTAGTAACTTGGTGGGCGATTGTTGCCCCCTCTTGAGCATTAAAACCGTACTCAACACACCTTGCTTTGGCACAATTTTATACCGTCCGGCACGCACTTTGAAATCAAAGCAATCGGTTAAGCAATTAAAGATAACATGCTCTTTTCCGCTCAAATGAGCCACCTTTGCTTGCAGTGAGTCGATGGTATCGTCGTTATCAACATACAAATAAACAGTGTTTTCAATATTTGCGATTGAAGAATTTAACGCCCGCTCAATGCCCAATGCGGCTAATAATATTAGAGCTGCTGATGCAATAAGAACAACACGTTTCTTCTTAAAAAAGTATTCTCGAAAATTAAACATTGGCTAATGTTTGGGGATATATGCGGCAAAATTACACATTTTTGCCGCAAGTGTGAATTTTTTTCGTCTGAAATATATAGTTTTCGGAATTTAAATCGTATTTTTGCACAGATTTTAAAGAAATGTGCTAAATCTAAGATTTTAAACTATTAATCCTCAAAATAACTAATCTATTTCATAATAAGATGGAATACGTAGATTTTAATTTATTATTTGAAGAAAGTATTAAGAAACACTGGAACCTTGATGCGCTCACCGATTATGAGGGCAAAACCCTCCAGTATAACGACGTTGCGCGCAAGGTTGAAAAGCTCCATATTCTTTTTGAAAATGCAGGTGTTCAAAAGGGCGATAAGATTGCGCTTTGCGGTCGAAATAGCGCACACTGGGCGGTGGCATTTATTGCAACACTCACGTATGGTGCAGTTGCGGTGCCTATCCTCCATGAATTTAAGCCCCAACAGGTTCACGACATTGTGAACCACTCTGACGCACGACTCCTCTTCGTGGGCGACGTTGCTTGGGAAGAATTGAATGCCGATGAAATGCCTAACCTTGAAGGTATCATCTATATCCCCGATTATTCACTCTGCGTGAGTCGCTCTGTAAAACTTACTGAAGCGCGCGAAAACCTCAATCGCTTCTTTGGCGAGAAATACCCCAAATATTTCCGTCCTGAGCATGTGAATTACCACAAGGCAGGAGCTGAAGAATTAGCACTTATCAACTACACTTCAGGCACAACAAGCAATTCTAAGGGTGTACTTCTCCCCTACCGCGCATTGTGGTCGAACGTTGAATTTGGTAATGAGAAATTGGGTTCAATCCTTAAAAAGGGCGACAATATCATTTCAATGCTCCCCATGGCGCACATGTATGGTATGGCGTTTGAATTCTTGTTTGAATTCATCAATGGTTGCCACATATTCTTCTTGACGCGTATTCCATCGCCCAAAATCATCTTCAAGGCCTTTGGCGAAATCAAACCCGCCATCGTTATCTCTGTGCCTTTGATCATTGAAAAGATCATTAAGAAGAATGTGCTTCCCAAGCTTTCAACACCCAGCATGAAGCTTTTATTGGCACTCCCCGTTGTGTCTGATCGTATCTTGTCGAAGGTTCGTCAGCAACTCATTGATGCCTTCGGTGGCAATATCTATGAAGTTATTGTGGGTGGTGCTGCTTTCAATAGCGAAGTAGAGCAATTCCTCCAGAAAATTGGATTCCCTATTACGGTTGGCTATGGTGCTACGGAATGTGCGCCAATCATTTCGTATGCCGATTGGAAGGATCACCGTGCCACTTCATGCGGTACTGCCGCACCACGTATGGAAATCCGTATTGATAGCCCTAACCCACAAGAAGTTGTAGGTGAAATTTTGGTGAAGGGTACTAACGTGATGCAAGGTTACTATAAGAACCCCGAAGCAACGGCAACAACGTTGGTTGATGGTTGGTATCACACCGGCGACCTTGGTATTATCGATGCTGATGGATTCCTTTACATCCGTGGACGCTCAAAGAATATGCTTCTTGGTGCAAGCGGTCAGAACATCTATCCTGAAGAAATCGAAGATAAGCTCAACACACTCCCCTATGTGGCTGAAAGCATCGTAATCCAAAAGGGTGAAAAACTCTATGCGCTCATTTATCCCGACTTTGACGAAGCTCAAAAGGCAGGACTTGACGACGATGCATTGCGCGTGGCTATGGAGCAAAACCGCAAGGATCTTAATGCAATGGTTGCGGCTTACGAACAAATTTCAGGTGTGCGTATTTACAATGAAGAATTTGAAAAAACGCCCAAGCGTTCAATCAAGCGCTTCTTGTATGCTGATGCAGAAGTGTAATTTCTTCGCGAAATATAACCATAACAAAAAAGAGAGAGAGCATGTCAACATTCCATTGGCACGCTCTCTCTTTTCTCTTGTTTATCTATTTCTTGTTTATCTTTGAAATACTAAATTTGACGAATGCTGGATGGCAGGGCAAGCACACGTTGGTTGTGTGGCCTGTGGGTTTGATTCCCATGTTTTCTTCATCCAAATAAGAAAAAGGGACTACTTGCGTAATCCCTTTTGGTGATTCGTTTGGGGCTCGAACCCAAGACCCCCACATTAAAAGTGTGATGCTCTACCGACTGAGCTAACGAATCAAACCTTTATTGCTGTTAAGCGAGTGCAAAGTTACAAACTTTTTCTTAAACTCCAAACAAACGAAACAAATTGTTATCAAAATCGGATAATTTTTCTTTGTTTCAATTTATTTTGAAAACTGGAGTTTGTTTTTTTTGTTTACGAATAAATCAAAATAAGAAATTATTCGTTGAAGTTCACATGATATTCTACCAGGCCTTCCAATGGTTTTTGCACGATTTTATTTAACGTAATATTTCTTAAGTTTGCAGCCTCTTTCAATTCTTCCTTGAACCACCATGCGATGCTTCCTACGCACGACACTGGAAGTTCGGGTTTGCCGTAGCGTTCTACATTATGTTTGAAATAGCTCACAAATTCGTCAATGATGAGTTTTCGCACCAATGGCTCTTCGCGATGATCGTAAATAAAAGGGGCTAAGGAAGCCAAGAAACGATTGGGGTAAGGCTTGCGGTACACACGTTCAAGGAGCGTTTGCTCATCAACGCCGTAATCGTTGTATAATGCTTGCTTGAGGTAATTTAAATCGCCTTTAAAAACTTCGCGCACCAATAATTTGCCCAACGCGGCTCCACTACCCTCATCGCCGAGTACATATCCTAAGGGCGAAACGTTTTCTTGAATGGCTTGCCCATCATACAGACACGAGTTACTTCCTGTGCCTAAAATACAAGCAATTCCCGCTTCATGCCCCAACACGCTTCGTGCAGCGCCAAGCATATCGGTATTAATAACAATCTTTGCATCGCGTATGGTGTTATTCAGGAGTTTGCTCATGGTTTTCAGGCCTTCGCCCTTACATCCCGCGCCATAAAAGAAGACTTCATCAGGGGCGCCATCTTTCAATAGATTGGCGATTTGCTTCGTTAAGCTTTCTTCGCTCAAGGTTGATTGAAATGGATTCATGCCTTCCGTGGTAAGCGTGCGAATCATTTTACCATCCACTAAAGCCGCCCATTCGGTTTTGGTGCTTCCTGCATCTGCAATTAGTGTTTTCATTTGATTAAGAAGTTAGGTTTTGAACTGTGCTACAAAATTATAAAATAATTTCATAAGTGAGGTAAAAACCGATTTTTATGGTTAGGCAAAACTCGCGGAGCGCACACTGACCGGCTTGCGGGAGCTGCTTAGCGGTCTGAAATCCCCATATGCATAGCGGGCACCTTACTACGAAACGTGCAGTATTAGATTTGCCATGAATCGTGCATTTCGTTAAAGCTTTAACATTTGTAGAAATTCAATGTATATTTTAGAAATATATACTAATTTTGTAAAGAAATAGCTTTATACTGCCTTAAATCAGTAAAGCGCTCAACGCTCACCCTAAAACGCTCACCTAAAAATATGGCTTTACACCTCATTGACCACCCTCTTGTTCAACATAAGCTGAGCATTATGCGCAACAAGGACACTTCAACGCTTAAGTTTCGCGAACTGCTCAAAGAAATTGCGATGTTCATGGGATATGAAATCACGCGCGACTTCCCACTGGAATACGAAGAAATAGAGACCCCACTGATGAAGATGAATGCCCCGAAGATTTCTGGGAAGAAAGTCGTCATTGCCCCCATTCTTCGTGCTGGTTTGGGCATGGTGGATGGCTTATTGTCGCTCATCCCCTCGGCTCGCGTAGGGCACATTGGTATGTATCGCGATGAAGAGACGTGTCAGCCCGTGTTCTACTATTATAAAATGCCGATGGGCAAGGATCGCTTGGTCATAGTGACCGATCCAATGCTTGCCACGGGTGGCAGTGCCTGCGATGCCATTGCAAGGCTCAAGGAAGATGGATATGCGAAGATTCGCTTGATGTGTCTCGTTGCCTCGCCTGAAGGCGTGAAAGCCGTTAGCGAGCAACACCCCGACGTTGACATTTATCTCGGCTCGCTCGACGAAGGACTTAACGAGCGCAATTACATCCTGCCGGGGTTAGGAGATGCTGGCGACCGCATTTTTGGCACACGTTAATCGCCTCGCTTTCAACGCGCTAACTACGTTTAATTGATTTATTTATATAACATGCATATATCAACATCTTTTGCTATGAAAAGTTTTTATTTTCTTTACTTGCTTGCTGTGCTGGCCATATTGCAATAGCCAATGCGGAGCAACCACCCATCATGGGATGGAGTTCGTGGAACACGTATGGCTTTCAAATTAACGATTCGTTGGTAAGCAAACAAGCCGATGCGATGGTCAAGCTTGGCTTCTACGAAAAGGGGTATAAATACATCAATATCGACGATGGTTTCTTTGGCGGTCGCGACAAGGATGGCAAGTTATTAATCCACCCCACCCGATTCCCTTATGGCTTGCGCCCATTGGTTGATTATATTCATAGCATAGGGTTGAAGGCAGGTATCTATTCCGATGCAGGTAGAAACACGTGTGCTTCGTTTTGGGGACAACCCAAGGACACGATCGGCATTGGCGTTGGTCTTTACGGTCATGATGCCGAAGACTTGGCGCTCTATTTCGACGAACTCGATTTTGACTTCATCAAAGTTGACTATTGTGGCGCTGATGCGGGCAATAATGCCGAGGGCCTTGACCTTGATGAAGAACAACGCTACAAGGAAATTGCAGCCGCCATTAATGGTGTGAATAAGAAGGACTTGAATTGGAACATCTGTCGCTGGGCATTCCCTGGCACGTGGGTGTGCAACTTGGTTGACTCATGGCGCACAACTGAGGATATCTACCTCGGTTGGGAATCCATAAAGAGCATTATCAATCAAAGCCTTTATCTGTCGGCTTACACCTCTTATGGTCATTACAACGACATGGATATGCTTGAAGTAGGCCGTGGGTTAACGGAAGAGGAAGACAAGACGCACTTCGGCATGTGGTGCATCATGAGTTCACCATTGCTCATCGGTTGCGACCTGAACGACATTAAGGGCAATGCTTTGGAATTAATGCAAAATGAAGAACTCATCGCCCTTAACCAAAACACGCTTGGGCTTCAAGCCTACGTGGTGGAGAAGGAAAATGAATGCTACGTGCTTGTGAAGGACATTGAAGCGCTTTATGGCAAGAAACGTGCCATTGCCGTTTACAATCCTTCGAACGGAACGAAGACGGTGAGCGTTAATTTTGAGATGCTCGACCTGGCAGGCGAAGTAAAGGCGCGCGACCTTTTCGAACATCAGGACATGGGTACATTCACGGGCGAAATGTCGGTGACGGTGCCTGCTCACGGCACACGCATCTATAGCCTTGAAGCCACCCAGCGCTTGGAACGCACCGTTTATGAAGCCGAAACGGCATGGCTTTCAGAATACCAAGAACTTTGGAACAATGAATCTCGCGGCACTGCCATTTATACTGAGAAGGCAGGAGCATCGGGTGGCGCCCTTGTTGGCTGGTTGGGCAACCGTGCGACGAACGACCTTCAGTGGCGCAATGTTTATAGCGAAACAGGCGGCAAGTATAAAATGACCCTTGCGTTTATTACCGGCGAAAGTCGCAACCTTAATATTAGCGTGAACGACGGTGCGCCCATTTCAACCTCGCTCAACGGCAATAGTTGGAGCAACATCGCCAAGCAAGAATTTGAAATCACCCTCAACAAGGGCAACAACACCGTGCGCCTTTATGCCGACGCTGGTTGGATGGCCGACATTGATTGCATGAAGCTCGAACTTATCGAACCAACAAGCATCCAACCCACCCTGACCGACGAATCCGTAAAGGTGGAAGTGCTGAACAATAAGGTTGAAGTCACCACCAACGCCGCTACCGAAATTACAATCGTGGATATGGCAGGCAAGCGCGTGTGGAACGACACGATCAACGGCAAACGTGCCATACCGCTGCCCACGGGCACCTACTTGGTAAACGGCAAGAAAATCATTGTCAAATAATTAACGCGAGCGAGGCTGTGTCACAATCACCCGTTGACACAGCCTCACTTATATTCATACCTGAATCAACCACTACACTGCGTAGCCAAATTATTCGCCAAGGCTCATCAAACCGTCTCTAATTCTAGAAAACACAAAACAACTAAAAAGACTGATTTTTTTATCTAGAAAAAATAAGAAAGTAGAAGGACTGATTTTTTTTAATCTAGAATTAGTGAATTAGAGAATTGGCTGCGCAGTGTATGTCAATAGAAAATTCATTGATGAATAAAAAATTCTATAATTCTATAATTCTAGAAAAAAAACAAGAAAGTAGAAGGACTGATTTTTTTAATCTAGAAAAAAACAAGAAGGTGATGAAGTCAAAAAAAATAGGGCAATCCTTTCGAATTTGCCCTAATCTATGCAGTTTATAATTTGCAATTTTTTGGGGAAAGGAGGTTGTGGGTTAAAACCAAAGGATTCCCTGAAAATAGGCACTGCCCGCCGCGTCGGTTTTTGTAGTTTACTCGCCCGCCTCGTCGGTGGCTTCAGGCTTGTTCACACACTGGAAGGTGATGAACTTCTTCGAGAGTTGGCGTTGCGTGCTTGCCGAAGGGGTGTAGCGAATGCGGATGCCTTCAAGCAATGAGGGTTCAAACTCCTCGGGCGTATCTGCGCCCTTCGACACGATGCGGGGGTGGAACGAACCGAAATCGCCGAAGCGAATGCTATCGCCGTTCACGACGTGGCGCAAAAGCGCTTCATCCAGTGCTGAGAGCACGGCCTTGATGTCGTGTGCGGTGAGCGTACACATACCGCTGATTTCATTGGCAATGTCACTGAGGCTCACGGGGTTCACAGGTTCGCCCTGAGCGTAAAACTTCTTTTCCTTCGTTTGAGGATTTTTGCGTCCGATAATTCTGTACTTGAACATGGTTTTTTAGATTTAAAGTTGAGAGTTTTTTAAAAGTTTAGAGTTGAGAGTTGAGAGTTGAGAGAATCCATCCGGCATGTAGGGGCCGATCACCGTGTCGGCCCGTCGTCAAACAACGCACCAATCGCCCTATTGAGGGATTAGAGGCTTTGCCTCTTTAGGGGTTAAGGTCAGCGTTAAGGTTAAAGTTAGCGTCCCTACAAACACGATTGCATGCCGAAGGTGGTGGCGATGGCGGTGAGCACGGTGATGATGATTTGAATCACCTTACCCCAGAGGTTGTTTTTAACATTTTCCATGGTTTTATGTGAAATTGATTTAGGGTTAATAAAATATCAGAGAGCGGGGGGCCAACTAAAGGCGGTTAAGTTATTTTAAACGGCAGTTAATTTCAACTCATTCCCGTTTAGTTCACGAGATGTTCGTAAGCCGAGTTGTACGTGAGCCGAGCGTGGCGTGGGCGTTTCGTGGTGCGCCCTGCAAGTGATATCAGCGTGATGCTTATCGCCCGCAGCATGATCATTTGCGCCCTTGTTTTGCGTGTTTTGTTCTTGAGCATTTTCTTCGTGTGTGTTGTGTGAATAATGTTTGCGTTTGTTGTTTTAGCGTTTTTGTAATTACAATTTTTGCATGCAGTTTCGCTGGTGTGTCCTCCCCTATCCCTTTCTGTTTGCAAAGGTACAACACAAAAACGGGGGGCTGAGAGTTAATGAGAATTCGTGGGAATTCGCGGGAAATAAAATGCAGTTTTGTTAATTTTTTTTTGTAGATAAGCACCTACGGTAACGCCAAACAATAACCTGGGGGCTTTTTTATATTCATTAACCGAGGGGGCGGCCGTCGTGTTTTTTTCGTTATTTAACGACTGCGTGACATGTCACGCGTGACAAGGGGTATTTTTATAAAAGCAATCGCAAAACGACAGGTTTTGTTATAACATAGAGGTTATAATAATATAAAATATTATTATACTTATATTTTCTTTATTACTACTTACATTCCGACCTTCTCTTGGGGGGGTGACAAAAACACCCCCTGTCACGCGTGACATGTCACGCTTGCGTGATTCAGTTTATAAAATTTTAATTAATTTAACAAAAATATGTACCCCGAAGCCAATATGTGAGACTCATACATATTTTTTTCATTGTCACATGTCACGCACATCTTGCTCATATGCCTAAAAAAGAGATAGACACCCCCACCGAGTGAGCGTGTCTATCTACAAAAAGTATTGCAATTACCACAAGGGGTATTTAGATGTCGCGAAGATGGGGCAATTGCTATGTTATTGCCTAATTTATCTTACATAAACCTTCTTGCCGCCGATGATATAAACACCAGCGGGGAGTTCGTGTTTGAGGTTCTTCAAGTCCGCATTGCGCTTAATGAGCATACCGTTGGTGCTGTAGATGTCAGCAGTTGCAGGCACTGCGCCATCAACAGTTACGCCACCTATGGCAGTAGGCACACCCTCAATGAGGAAGAACTCCTTCCATTGGTCTGCCTGCTGATAGGCTGAAATGCTTTTTTCAGGCACTTGCAATGTACATTCCTGTGTATTAACGCCATAAAATACGGGGTAGCCACAAACAGGAGGCACTTCGGCATAACAAATCAATTTCTTGAGATTTTCACAATAATAGAAAGCATACCCCCCTATGCTGGTCACGCTGTTAGGAATCTCTACAGAAGTCAAACTTGAGCAATCTTCGAAAGCTCGAGGAGATATTGATACAGTGCCATCTTCAATTGTAATAGATGTGTTGGCAGGCATTGTTCCTTTGTACTTGTATAATACCTTTCCTGCATAAATGACACCATCTGGTTGATTGTTATACCATGCTGTACGATAGAAAGCATAATCACCGATGCTGGTCACGCTGTTAGGAATCTCTACAGAAGTCAAACTTGTGCAACCACTGAAAGCACCATAACCGATGCTGGTCACGCTGTTAGGAAACTCTACAGAAGTCAAACTTGAGCAATAATAGAAAGCATAATCACCTATGCTTGTCACGCTGTTACCCATCTCTACAGAAGTCAAACTTGTGCATCCATAGAAAGCATCATCACCAATGCTGGTCACGCTGTTAGGAATCTCTACGGAAGTCAAACTTGAGCAATGATAGAAAGCATAATCACCTATGCTGGTCACGCTGTTAGGAATCTCTACAGAAGTCAAATTTGAGCAATTTCTAAAAGCTTCGGCACCTATGCTGGTCACGCTGTTAGGAATCTCGACAGAAGTCAAACTTGTGCAATAAGAGAAAGCTGAATTATCAATGCTGGTCACGCTGTTAGGAATGGTAGTATTCGAGCAACCAGCAATCAACGTATTGCTTTCGCTTTCAATGATTGCATTACAATTATCTCTTGAATCATATTTAGGATTATTAGGTGCAACAACTATTGACGTCAAACTTGAGCAACCAGAGAAAGCACGTTCCCCTATGCTTGTCACGCTGTTAGGAATCTCTACAGAAGTCAAACATGAGCATTCTCTGAAAGCAGATTCACCTATGCTGGTCACGCTGTTAGGAATCTCTACAGAAGTCAAACTTGTGCAATTTTCGAAAGCACCATAACCTATGCTGGTCACGCTGTTAGGAATCTCTACAGAAGTCAAACTTGAGCAACCACGGAAAGCATCATCACCTATGCTGGTCACGCTGTTTGGAAGCTCTACAGAAGTCAAACTTGAGCAACCATAGAAAGCTCTATAACCTATGCTGGTCACGCTGTTCCCCATCTCTACAGAAGTCAAACTTGTGCAAAAGTCGAAAGCATAACGACCTATGCTGGTCACGCTGTTAGGAATCTCTATGGAAGTCAAACGTATGCATTCATAGAAAGCATAATCACCTATGGCGGTCACGCTATAAGTATTTCCACTATAAGTTACCGATTCTGGGATTTTGAATTCTCCAGAATATCTATTGTAATATTCATGGTAATCATACCCTCGATAAGTCACCGCAACCGTCTTATCCGCCTGCGACGTGATGTTGTAATAAATGCCATCCACCGCAAAGTTGTGGGCACTCACACTCATGCAGCACAGTAATCCCATTACTGTCAGCACTAACGATTTCATTTTTCTCATATTTATATTTTTGTATGGTTATACGAATTGGGAGAACCACGCTCTACCGAAGGACGACAAAAAGGCGTGTACACACCGTTGCGCTACCTTCTGGTGAATCAGGTTTGCGAAGTGGAGTTGGATAGAAGATAAAGTTATGAACCGTCCTTTCTGCTCCCGTGCCTCAAGGTTCACGACCTCAATACGCAGTGATAGAGCGGATATGTATTGGTTCTTTCGCCATGAGATTGGTGGAAGAAACTATGGACAAAATTATGAAAAAAAAATATTATGATGTTACGAATGCCTGAAAAAGATACAACGGCGCAAAGGTGGGGGTTCACGATTTTGTTTGATTTCAAGGTTAGGAATATGGGGATAATTAACATCATTTTCGTTGTCACATTGTCACATGTCACACGCAAAACTTGCGCATAGACCTAAAAAAAGAGATAGAC
>JAZKYK010000062.1:0-18306 GCA_045612125.1 Alloprevotella sp. | reverse complement strand
AAAATATTCGATTACTCTCATCAAAACGTCACAAATTCTAGAAATAAGCATAGGTTTGCGCCACCCAAAACCACCCAATAAATTGCCGTAACTGCCTAAAAATCAATAAGCGCCATAATATTGCAACAAAAAGTGATGAAGTCAGGAGGGAATACGCAGAGGCGCACGCTACACTTGCGCCACCATCCGGAAGGCAAGCACAAACAAAGTGTGTGCGCTTCCGCGAATTCTGCGTATTCTGCGTGAGACTTTTTTAGCGGAGAATAAATTCCTTTTTTTGACCACGGATCTTGCTCACGAAAGTGAGCCAATGCGGCTTGTAAGATGCCTAAGGCGTCATTACCAATGATCTATCAAGATTGATAATAACATCGTCAAGCATTAATAATCGGTATTTATTGCTGTCCGGACAACTTGAGGGACAAGCTAAGCACAAAAAGAGCCACGACTTACGGGGGTCGTGGCTCTTTGATCTATTAACCGATTACTTCAAGATTTTTTTTTTGCCGTTTTGAATGTACACTTGACCATCAACGACATGGTTTACTTGACGACCGCTAAGGTCATAAATTGCTTTATCGTCGGCATTTTGGTTTTGCACGGCAGCAATTCCTGTTGCTTGATTGGTGAAGTCGATTTCTACAACATCATCCATTTGGCAAGGAATTGTAGCGATGCCGTTCTTATCAACAGAAACCTTAACTTCAGCACCATTTACCTTAACCATTGCTTCGTCCAAGTCCATAGCACCACGGTCGCAACGCACCTTGAGTGGTGCACCAGCATTGCTCACGATCTTGATATTTTGGCACTTACCTGACTTCCAGTTGAAATCAACAGTGAAATTACCAATAGCCTTCATACCGGTTACAGTACCTTGCTTGTTCCAAACCTTAGGAAGCGCAGGAAGGACATTAACATAACCGTGTGCACTTTGCAAGAGCATTTCAGCGACACCTGAGCAAACACCGAAGTTACCGTCAATCTGGAATGGTGCGTGAGAGTCGAAGAGGTTGTAGTAAATACCACCTACACCAGCATTTGTGCCATAGTCGGTAGAGTGCTTCAACGCATTCTTGATGATGATATGCGCGTGGTCACCATCCTGAGCACGTGCCCAGAGGTTTACCTTCCAACCCATTGACCAACCTGTAGCAACGTCGCCACGAAGTTTGAGTGAGTTAACAGCAGGTGTGAAGTATTCGCTTTCGGGTGTGATTTGGTCCATTGGGAAGAGCGCCATGAGGTGTGACATGTGGCGGTGACCACGGTCGTTAGAGATATCAAATGGCGTGTACTTCCATTCGCGGAGGAGCTTTTCACCCTTCTTCACTTCGTTGTAAGGATTGCCCCAAACACCAGTGTAAGTTTCTGTGTGAAGACCATTGTCGGTCTTTTCAAGATAGAGGTTGAGCTTCGCAATATCTTCAGCTGTGAGACCAGTGTTTTCTACACCGAGAATTTCAATAGCGTCAGAGAGGTTTTGGAAGAGGTAGTAGATCATTTGTTGTGCGTGAGCTGTACCGTCTTCTGTTTGGTTGTCGTGCTGTTCAGCACTGAACTCATTAGGCGCTACGAACGTGCCATCAGGAGCGAACTTATAAGGTGTGTGGTAGTTGCGCACTGAAGCTTGTTCATCCTGAGTGTTATCAAAACCACGGTCTTCAATCAAGCGGTGGAACCAGAACTTAGCGCAGTCCCACATTACGGGGAAGGCCTTCTTCAAGAATTCCTTATCTTGAGTGTAACGCCAGTGTGTCCAGAGGTGGCTGGTGTACCAAACATTCGCAACGAGGTAGTTGTCACCCCAAGTACTCATACTGTTGTAGAGTGAAGATTCTGTAAGCACACTCCAACCATGACCGTTGTTGTAACGCTTACCGACTTCCTTCCAACCTGCACTCTTAGCACCGCGGATGATGAAGTTTACATAAGGCTTGTGGAGATCAGAGAGGTTTGTGATTTCCGTTGGCCAATAGTTCATCTGGATGTTGATGTTGGTGTGGATATCTGAGTTCCAAGGAGAATCAGTACCGCGGTCGTTCCAAATACCCTGAAGATTGTTGGGGGCTGCGATAGGTTTGCGGTTAGAGCTAATAGCGAGGTAACGACCGAAGTGGAAGTAGAGTTGTTCCAAGAAGAGGTGGTCGTTAGCCGTGCTGCTTGCATTTGGATTCTTTGGATAATAGTTGTCAATAAGCGTCTTTGTATCCACAGTTGGTGTTGACAAACCGAGGTCGAACGTCATACGCTTAGTGATGGCATTGAAATCAGCAATGTGATCAGCCTCAACAGCTTCATAACCCTTTGCAGCAGCGGCATCAATAGCCTTCTTTGTATTGGCATTAACGGCTGTTGGAGTTTCAGCTGTGAAGTAGTTATCGAGCACATCCATATCACCATTGAAGTTTGTTGCACCCTTCAAGTAGAATGTGATTTCTGTTGCGTTTTCAACAAGGATACCATTAGCCTTTGTTGTTACTGTAGCACCTTCGTTAGCCACAACGTGGAGACGAGCTGCATAGTTAACAGTCATTGAACCTGTGAAGGCAGCTGTACCATTGTCGTAAGTAACGGCTGATGCACCGATGCTATTTCCGGGTTTGAGCTTGAACACGAGGTTCATCTTATCATCGCCTTCAGCCTTATACTGAGCTGCAATCACTTGGTCGGGCGCAGAAGAGAGATACTTGCGTGTGAACTTGCTGCCGTTAGCATTCTTAAATTCAACACCAGCGATACCATCTTCAATGTCGAGGTAACGAACGTAATCAGTTACGCCATTCCAAATGGCTTCATCTTTATTTTCAACAATTACAGAACCGAAGTTCATGAACGTACGGTTACCACCTGCAGCACCAACAACATTTGCAGGACCGCTCCAGAGGGTTTTTTCATTGAACTGAATTTCTTCATTGTGAACGCCACCGAAGATCATACATCCGAGTTCGCCGTTACCAAGGGGAAGCGCATACTCCATCCAAGGATAAGCTACGCCAGCGGCTTCAGCTGAAGTCTTATACCAGAGCGTGTTAGGATTCTTTGGTGAGAATGAAGACACACCTTGAATTTCAGATACTTCGTAGAAATATTCATCGGGATATTCAGTATAATCTACTTCAGAGATGAAGAACTTACTACCCTGGTCGCCTACAGCGCTTGAAGAGTTCCAAAGTGCTAAATAGCCATCACGATGATTCCAATACTTTGTAGTGCCCTTGATCTTAATGTAAGAAGGATCTGAGCTACCGAGCTTAATGGTACCATCAAAAAGAATATTGTGCGTCGTTGACTCAGGATCTACCATTGAAGTACGCGCTGAAGCTTCTTCGCCTGTAATACCAAGAACCTTTGAAAGACCTGTTGAATAGTTATACACCTTATAGTAAGAACCTGTCTTGACAAACGTCCAAATACCGCGATTGTCAGCGGGTTCTGTTGAGTTGGTGATTTTCATGGCGTTGCCAGCCATGTAATCGGGATTAAGGCTCACAAAACCGCCCTTACCATTCTGCATGGTGTAGAACTTAGTGCCTTCCTTAAAGTAACTAACGTACACGTTCAAGCCATCCATTGAGATCACAGGCATCTTACCTTCAACAGCAAGTGCCTGGAATTGCTTCTTAGTCAGCACATCTGTTGTTTCAATGGTTGCTGCGTTCTTATATTCCTGACCATTGAAGCTCACACCAGCCGCTTCATCGGTAGTACCAAGAACGTTAATCACATAAGTTTTTTCGAGAGGAATAGCTTCTTCAATATAATAGCAGTTACCGGGGTCGGTTGTCGTCCAAGAGTCCACAAGGATACCCGTGTTGTGCTGTCCTGCATTCTGGGTATTCATACCTTGATTGCCAAGACACAACTTCCAGGGATAGTCAGCACTGCTTTGCTGAGTGATATTAAGAACGGTGTTGGCATTATCTTCCATATTACCATTGGCACCAACATACTTCTGAGCACCTACGCTGAAGAGGTAGTAATTGCTGCCATTCTTGATGATTTGGAATTGCTGCGCAGGATCTGCCAGGTTTTCCTTGACATCACCTACTGTTTTACCAGAACTTGAGCTAAGCTTGCCGGGATTAGCCTCACTATACAGGAGGAAGGCACGCGCACTCTTAATGAAATACACCTTGTCGTTACTCAACTGTGACAAGTCGGTAACCTTTTCTGCCCAAAGCTGTGTCAAAGCACACAACATGGTGATGAGCATGAGGTAAAATCTTTTCATTTGAATTAAAAATTAAATGTTTGTATTGTTTTTTATTTTTAATCAAGCAAAAAAGGAAAGCGTAGTTTCCATTTTGTGCAAAGTTACAGTTTTTTACGCAACGCAACAAATTATCAGTAAAAAACTAATCCTAACCATGCGACGAAACCCCTTCGCAGCGCAATGCCTAAGAAGAATACTTCGTGCTTTAACCTAATCACCTTTTTCTCAAAAGCAGGAGCAACACGACAGGAAAACCAATCAAAGGAGTGAGTGTATTGACTGGCAAAACGGAATAATCAGAGACACTGCGTGCCAGGATATTACAACACAGAGCGACTGCCCCACCCCCCAAGAAGCACAGTGGCAACAACGTGCGATGGTTGGACGTAGCGAAAAGGAAACGCACAGCATGGGGCACAGCCAAACCAATGAAACTGATGGGGCCGCAGAAGGCCGTGACGACAGCCGTGAGCAAACCAACGAGCAACAACAACACCGTACGAGCGCGCACCACACGAATGCCTAAATTCTGAGCATAGGCCTCGCCCAACAAAAGGGCATTCAAGGATTTAAACATCAGCAACACCCCCAACGAGGCAAGCAATAACGGTGAAGCAAAAAGCCACAGTTGCTCTAAGCGCACATTGGAAAACGTGCCTAACCCCCAAACGACATAGGTTTGCACCCCTTGCGCAGAGGCAAAGAAACTAAGCATTGAAATCAAGGATGAAATCACAAAACTCAACATCACGCCAGTCACCAAAAGTTGCAAACGCCCCTTCATGAAGGTTGAAGCAATCGTGAGCAAGCCAATCACCAAAAGCGCACCTAAAAAGGCACTGAGCAAAATCAACAACCGACCGCTTAAGAACAAAGACCCCGCTGTTAATGAGCCACCTAAAAACAAAACAGCTACAGCAACACCGAGACTGGCGCCTGCATTAACACCAAGCAAGGAGGGGTCGGCAAGAGGATTGGTAAACACCGTTTGCATCACCAAGCCGGACAACGACAAGGCACTACCCGCAAGGAAGGCAACAACAGCCTCGGGCAAGCGGGAATGCAACACGATTAGTTCGACCTCCGCTGATGGTGCATCGCCCATAAGGGTGTGCAGAACATCAAGACAGGAAATGTCGGCAGCACCAACAAACAGATGAACCACCAACAAACACAATGTCGCAAGAAAACAGATAATCATCATATGTTTGCAGAGAGGAGAGTTGAAAGTTGAGAGTTGAGAGAGGAGAGTTGAGAGATTCCATCCGGCATGTAGGGGCCGATCCCCGTGTCGGCCCGAGGTAGATTCACGCACTTCGTCGGCTATAGGTTGAAAATACTTAAACGAAACAGAATCGGAATTTTCTTGATTATGAAATAGTTGCACTAAATCGCGCAACAGCAAATGGGGCTGAAAAGGCACCGCTTCATAATAATCGCTATGCAGGGTGTTGCATGCGAAAATACGCTTTTCCCGCCAAGCCCGAAACGTAGTGTAGAGTTTATTCTCATCCGCCAACTGCGAATAAGTCAGGGGCATCGGTTGCGCATATTTCACCAACCAAAAATCGGCATCACGCCCTTGATTGACCACATGCTCCAAAGCATAAGCCACACTCCCCGACATTTCGCCATGAGCAAAAACATAATCTGCACCGGCATCATGAAACATCTGAGCCACATAGCTCTTTCCCCCAGGTACATACCAATTCGCACCCATGGGCAAGTCCAACAACACACGCGGACGCACCGACACGCTTTGCGTTTGGCTTTGAAGATGCAAATACGAGGATTCTACCGCCTTAAAAAGCGAATCGCTTTGAACCTCGCAATCGAAGAGCAAACCAAAGAACTTCATCCACTCCGCACGACCTAACGGCGTACTTTCCATATAGTCGGCACAAACCACCATCGGGATATTCATGTGCGCCAACGCACCAAAACCTACATCTTCCAAAGGCGCCACAAAGACCGCATCAGCCCCCAAAGCCATATAGCGCTCAACGTTCGACTGCACACTGGAACCTGCATCTGCCCACAAAGAGGAGGACAGACGCGACTTCAACACCTGACTCTGTAAATAAGGCGTATCGCACACGCCCACCACGCAGGAATCAACCGACAAAAGCGTTGTTAAATACGCATGAACGGCATTGTGCATGATGCTCCGCTTTAAGGGTGTGCGCACAATGCGCCCATGTGGCTTACACGAAGGCAAAGGGGCCGACTTGGGAACCAACACATAGCTTTGCAACACCTCGTCGGGGCGCCAGGGATGCGCCACCGTCACCCACACAAAACTATCGGCACGCTCAATGTGCAACAACTGTGCATAACGGAGCGTGTCGGTGGTGGTGCGACATGTATCGGATGGGGACTGCGAGGATGGCTGGCAAGAACAAAGCGCGGCAAGCAGTGCGCAAAGCACAAAGCAACAAGCAGATACAAGAACTCGCCTGTTGCACTTAACGAAACAGAAATTCATTGGGATGAAACCACAAACGATTAATGTAAACCTAACGGCTAAACCATAGGCAAGGAGTGGCCGTTTATCTTCCTGTACAGATTTAAGGCATACACATCGGTCATGCCTGAAATATAATCAAGCACAGCCATCATACGCTCAGAAAACACAGGCGACAATACTTGATATTGTGCCGACACTTGCTTCAGTATCAGTTCGCTGTATGCCTTCTCGGGATGGGTCACAGCATCGGTCAGGAGTTCTATGAGCGTGTAGATGATGCGATAACCTGAAAGGTCGATATCGGTAACCGACCTTGACTGATAAATTTTGCGCACCGCCACCTTTTCGCAGTGCTTGTAAGCATCGTTTAAGCGCTTGGGTAAGTGATCGATGAGCGAGCCTTGCAAAGTACCGGCCAGAATTTCTTCTTCGTGATCAACAAAAATCTCAACACATGCTCTTTCAAGGGCATTAATCACACACGAACGCAAATACACAATTTGGTCGTCCACATCAATCTGACCCGCATAGGGTTTCATTATCGCCTCTTGTTCAGCCTCATCAAAGAACCCAAGAAACAAGCTCAACGTTTCTTCATCAGAGAGCAAACGCAATTTATGGGCGTCTTCAATATCCATAATTTCATAGCAGATATCGTCGGCCGCCTCAACCAGATACACTAACGGATGGCGCGCGTAACGCACCTCACCATCAATGGTTTCCAATTGCGGTATGCCCAACTCCTGCGCCAAACATTCGTAGGTGGCACGTTCGCTATCAAAGAATCCAAACTTTGATTTCTTTGCGCCAACCAACGAAGAAAAAGGATATTTCACGACGGAAGCCAATGTGGCATAAGTCATCACAAACCCACCCTTACGGCGACCATTGAATTGATGAGTCAACAACCGAAGGGTATTGGCATTACCATCGAAGTGAATCAAGTCGGACCATTGCTCTGGGGTTAGTTTCTGACCATCGGGGGTAACATAATCCTTAAAGCGCTGCCCCGGTCCTTCGGCAAAGAAACTGCGAATGGCACGTTCGCCAGAATGCCCAAAGGGTGGATTACCCATATCATGGGCCAAACAAGCCGCCGAAACAATAGAACCGATCGCTGTGATGGGGGTGGCGGCCAATTCGGGGTGGCGCACCAACAATTCGTCGGCAATATCCGTGCCCAACGAACGCCCTACACTGGCCACTTCCAAACTGTGCGTCAAGCGGTTATGCACGAAAATACTGCCAGGAAGGGGAAACACCTGCGTTTTGTTCTGCAAACGCCTGAAAGCAGGCGAGAAAATCAAACGATCGTAGTCGCGCTGAAACTCCGTACGACGTTCGCTCAACACCTTATGAGAATCTTCTTTCCCAAAGCGTTTATGCGATAAAAGTTCTGTCCATTTCATAGTATTCAGGTCGGTTCTATAAATGAGTTGTTATTCTTTCGGTTGAATCCGAACTTGGTCGCTTTGCTTATCTTTTGGTCTTTCGTTGGGCACAACACCCCTTCGACACAAGCGCTGCGACACTTGGCTGGTCTTCAAACTGCATTTATTTCTGAACTTCAGAAGACATCGCCAGCGAATAGAACCTACCGACAAAAGTAGTTAAAATCAATCACTCGCCCTATAGTTTCCTTAATAAAAGATGAGTAATCAGCGGTTTTTTCTTACTTTTGCAAGAAATTAAGTGACGTGGGTGCTGTTGAGAGTTGAGAGGGCGCAGTCATGACACAAAGTAACATTAACAATTAAAAACTTAAGAATATGCAAGTACAAATTTTAAATAACTCTCACCATCCCCTTCCCACATACGCTACAGAACAAAGCGCGGGAATGGATCTTCGAGCTAATCTTGACGAACCTATTGTGTTGCGTCCTTTGGAACGCACACTCGTGCCTACAGGTCTGCACATTGCTCTACCCGTTGGCTTTGAGGCACAAATACGCCCACGCTCAGGACTCGCTATCAAAAAGGGCATCACCGTGCTGAACACGCCTGGAACAATCGATGCTGACTACCGCGGTGAAATCAAAGTAATCCTTGTTAATTTATCCAACGAGGATTTCGTGATTGAAGATGGCGAACGCATCGCGCAGATGGTGGTGGCACGCCACGAAACCGTCGTGTGGGACAGCGTGGAAATCCTTGATGAAACGGAACGCGGTAGTGGTGGATTCGGACACACGGGAAAAAAATAAAAATAGGATGAGATCATCATTCATGCTTATGGTGCTCTGTGCCCTGATCACATCGTGCGGAATATTTAAGGGCACACCACAGGTTGAACGCCAGAATACGCTTGACGCTGAAACAGAGTTTAAGCGCAACACGCTCTTCTACAAAGCGCTCGTGCGCTATCACGCTAAGGAGTTTGATGCAGCACGCGAACTTTTACTTTTGGCTTTGGACATCGACTCTACCGCTGCCGAGGTGCATCATAAATTAGGACAAATCATTCTAAAGGTCAGTTCTCCCCGCGACACCGCAATGATGAAGCAAGCATTTCATCACGCACAGTTGGCCACACACTACGCACCACACAACAAAGAGTATATTTCGCTATATGCTTTTCTGCTGCTTGAGCGCAAACGCTATGAAGAAGCTTTAGGGTATCAGGAACAATTGACGGCATTGGCGCCCACCACCGAAAATTATTACAACCTGAGCCAAACCTACATGCAGCTCAAACGCTATGACGAGGCGCTACAAGCCATGAACCATATTGAAAACATGGATGGCGACATTCTGCCTGTTGTGCAAGAAAAGGCGCGGATCTTTGCAGCGAAAAAGGATACAACGGCTTTATTCACCTACCTCAAGGACAAGGTGAATAAAAATCAAGACGACCCAAACTTCCTGAGGGTGTTGAACGATTACCACGTGGCGTTTAATCATGCGGATTCAGCCGAGGCACTTTACCTTGACTTTCTAAAAAAAGACCCCAACAATGTGGTTTGCCAAATGGGATTGTTCTTTATCTACATCGCGAACTTTCCGGAACGCGAACAAACCACATGGCGTTCTTTAGAGCAAATCATGCTGAACCCCTTGGTTGACGAAGAAACAAAGATCCAATTCCTCACCTACATGGAAAAGTTGCTGAACGACAAAAAAATGCCGCTCACGCCACTTTACGCCCTGTTAAAAAAGACCATCAACACACCGCTCCAAAAGGCTGAAATCCCGTATTACTATTCCTACTTGATGGAGAAGGATAATATGCCACTCGACTCCATCGCCAAAGTCATGGAACGCGCCATAGAGATTGAACCCGGACGCAGCGATCTTCGTCGCGACTACATCCTCATTCTCTATTCACAACAAAAAATCTTTGAAGTTGTCAGAGCGGTCAAAGATGCTCAAAAGTTCATCCCGGGATTCCTGTGGCTTTACTATTTTGAAGCATTACTTCGACAAGAAGAACAAGACATGTCTGTGTTTGTTGAAATTCTTGAGCGGGGCATAAAGCTAAACACCGATAAGGAAGATGAACTCCTACCCACCGTTTACGTTTATCTGGGCGATGCGTACCAGGATCTGAACAATTACGAAAAAGCGTTTGAGGCCTACGACAATTGCCTGGCAATCGATCCATACCACGCTAACTGCCTCAACAACTATGCTTACTTCCTGGCGCTTCGTCAAGAACGCCTGGACGAGGCTGAAGAGATGGCTTGCAAGGTTATGGATATTGAACCCAACAACCCGACTTACATCGATACTTATGCGTGGATCCTTTACCTCCAGGGCAAGTATCCACAAGCCAAAATACACATCGACAAAACCATTGAATTACTGAACGAGAAATACGAAGGCGAAGCCACCTTATTGGATCACGCAGGCGACATTTACCTGAAATGCAATGAAACGGAAGCCGCTCGCGAATTTTGGGAAAAGGCCTTAAAGGTGAGCGACGATGCTCAAGAAACCAAAGCCATTCAAAAGAAGCTCAAAAGACATCAATAAGACTGATGCGTCGTGTAAATGCTTCGCAAACACACACTTAATTATGAAAAAATACTTCTCACTCATAGCCGTAGCTGTACTCTTTCTGCTCACCGCTTGTCGGTCGGCTCAAGAAGGCATGATTTCCAAGCCTTCGCCCAAAGAACAGGCCTACATCATTGAGCTGGCGAAAAAGACTTTGCCCGCCCCCACCCTTGTGGCTAAAACAGAGGTAAACCTGCAAATGGGGAAAAAGGAAATTTCGCTCAATGGCACACTACGCATGAAACGCGATGAGGTGGTGCAACTCTCACTCACGTTCTTCGGCATTGAAATGGCACGATTGGAATTCACACCCGAGTACGTCCTGATTATCGACCGCTCAAACAAACGCTTCCTGCGGGCTGATTACAAGAATGTGGATTTCCTGGCACAAACAGGCGTTGACTTCCACACCCTGCAAGCACTGTTCTGGAATGAGTTATTCGTGCCGGGCGAAAAGAACATCACGCAGTATCCTGATGTTTTCCAAGCACGCACCGTCGGTCCTGAAACCGTTCTGCTCCTCTCTCACCTGCCTTTCCTTAATTATGAGTTCAGAACCGTTTCCGACCGTTGCCAATTAACTCAAACCACGGTAAGTCCAAAGTCGGGCAAGCATAGCGTTTCATGCCATTACGCCAACTTTGAACCCTTAGAACAAAATCACTTCCCACGACAAATGAGCTTTTCATTCAGTGGCGACCAGAAGTTTGGCTTATCGCTCAGCTTCTCACGTTTAAATTGCGGCGAAACCTTCAACACACGCACAGAGGTTTCTTCACGCTACAAAGCACTCTCAGCTGAAGAACTATTTGGGGTGTTGTCGAAATTGCTCTAAAAACAACCGCTGCACTATTTTCCTATTTTCCTCTCCTTTATCACTCACGTTATGCGCCACCTGCTTATTTTTTTATTTCTCCTGATCACATACATTCCTCAAATCTCGGCACAAACCAATGCCGAGATTAAGGCGTTGCAGAAGGAGCAACAAAACTTAAAAAAGCAAATAGCCGACTCAGAGCGCCTTTTGATATCAACCAAAAACGATGTCAAGTCGCAACTGAACAATCTCATGCTTATCGAAGCACGCATTGGCGAACAACAACGCTACATCAAAGGCGTGGAACGCATCGTGAAAGACTTGCGCAAAAACATACAGGTACACGAAAAAGAAATAAATCGATTAACGGCTGAGCTAAACCACTGCAAAATACAATATCAACGTGCCGTGCTTTATATGTTCAGAAATAAAATCACTCAAAGCACCTGGAAATTTGTTCTTGCAGCTGAGGACTACCGCACCATGTACCGACGCATGAGATACGTCACGGAGTTTTCAAAATACCAACGTATTCAGGGGGAAATCATTCAAGAAAAAGAAAAGGAAGTGCGACAAGAGAAAGAAGCACTCAACAAAAAGAAAAGACAACAAGAGGCTTTGCTTAAGGAAGGGAAGAAGGTTAACGAAGAACTGAAAAGCCAACAAGCGGAGCGCAAGACCATGGTGAACAAACTGAAAAAGAAACAAAAACAAATCAACACCACCTTAGCGCAACAAAAGAAAAAGAACCAACAACTCAACCAACGCATCGAGCAAGCCATACAAAAAGAAATAGAGGCGGCTGAGAAAAGAAGAAAAGAAGCTGAACGACTGGCCAAGCAAAAGAACAATAAAAACCAACAAAAGGCAGAAAAACTGAAAGAGGACGTAGCCGCACAAAACAAACTGGCGGCCACCTTTGAAGCCAACAAAGGTAAATTCTCTGCGCCCATAACAGGGGGATACGTGATCTCAGGACACTTTGGTAAATATAAAGTGCAGGATTTAAAGAATGTAGAGCTGGACAACAAGGGCATAAACCTCACAGGAAAGCGCGGCGCAAAAGCACGCAGCATCTTCGAAGGACGCGTGAGCAACATCTTCGTGCTTGGCGGTTTATACAACGTTATCATTTCGCACGGCAAGTACATCACCGTTTATTGCAACCTCTCAAAGGTAAGCGTTAAACAGGGTCAAACGGTTAAGACCCATCAAACCCTGGGGACCGTAGCCTCTGACGAGAACGGCAATGCCACCCTGCAATTCCAAATCCGCATGGGCAAACAAAAACTCAATCCACAACTGTGGTTGATGCACTAAAGGTAGGTTCTATAAATTGGCTTAAATCGATTTACTTAAGATTTTTGATGTTTTTTCTTTTTCAACGACAACGAAGCATAGCGGGCTACGTTTCAATGACTAAAAAAGAAAAAGACCAAAAAGAGAAGCAACGCGACGAAGCTCGGAATCAACCGAAAGAATAAAACAACTAACTTAGAAAACCGACCTAACCTTTCATTTCTCAAATGTCAGCAACGTTTTCACCATTTGCGCGTCCGCTTTACGTGATGCTCAAACCAATTGGGGCTAAGTGTAATTTGGCATGCAACTATTGCTACTACTTAGAAAAGGCACACCTTTACGAAAATGCAGCACAACAAAACCTAAGCGATGAGTTGTTGGAGGAATTCATTAAGCAATATATCGGCTCGCAAACCATGCAGGACGTTCTCTTTACCTGGCATGGGGGCGAACCACTGATGCGCACCATTGACTTCTACAAACGTGCCATAAAACTACAACAACGCTATGCCAATGGTCGAAACATCAACAACTGCATCCAAACCAATGGTACACTGCTCACGGATGAATGGTGTGAATTCTTCCGACGCGAAGGCTGGCTCGTGGGAATTTCAATCGATGGTCCCCAGGAGTTTCACGATGAATACCGACGCAACCGAAACGGACTACCCTCTTTCCATAAAGTCATGAAGGGCATACAATTGCTCAATAAACATGGGGTGGAATGGAACGCTATGGCTGTCGTGAACGACTACAACGCTCAGTACCCTCTTGAATTCTACCATTTCTTTAAAAACATAGGGTGCAGATACCTTCAATTCACGCCCATCGTGGAGCGCATCGTGCCTCATGCCGATGGCAGACACCTGGCACACATCCACGACACGGAGCAGAACATACCCTTAACGGAATTCTCGGTCACACCCGAACAATGGGGCAATTTCCTGTGCACGATCTTCGATGAATGGGTGCGCCACGACGTGGGAGAAATGTTCGTACAGATTTTTGATGCCACCCTATGCAATTGGGTGGGACATCCACCCGGACTCTGCACCATGGGCGAAAGTTGCGGACATGCGGCTGTGATGGAATTCAATGGCGATGTGTACAGTTGCGACCACTTCGTGTTTCCTGAATTTAAACTGGGAAACATACGCAACAACACACTCACACAAATGCTCTACTCACCACAACAAGCTGAGTTTGGAGCCATGAAGAAAAATAAATTACCCCAACAATGCAAGGCGTGCGAATATGGCTTTGCATGCCATGGCGAATGTCCTAAAAACAGATTTGCAAAAACAAAGGATGGCGAACCTGGACTGAATTACCTATGCAAGGGTTACCACCAATTCTTCACGCACGTGGCGCCATACATGGATTTCATGAAACATGAATTAGCC
This sequence comes from Alloprevotella sp., assembly GCA_045612125.1. GTDB lineage: Bacteria > Bacteroidota > Bacteroidia > Bacteroidales > Bacteroidaceae > Alloprevotella. The sequence continues at coordinate 4,105 of JAZKYK010000062.1, read as the reverse complement.
GCAGGCCGACCACCAGCTAACGTGATGAAACAATTTTTATAAACAACAAGCTGCAACTTCAACAACAAATAAAAAAAGGACGTGAAATATAAGTAGAGCGTTGACTCGTTCCACTAAATACAATAAAAACAATGGGAGAAAAACTTAATAATATCAGCGGCACACTTAAAGACACAAACTGGTGGTTGTCATGGTTCGGCATCTTCTTTGGAAGTTCAATCATGGCACTTGGTTTCGTGTATTTCATCAACCCCTACAACCTTGTACCTGGGGGTGTTTACGGCACATGCATTGTGCTCCACTCTATCTTCCCCGAGATTTTAGTTGGTACCTTTGGTTATATGCTCGACATACCATTGATGCTACTGTCCTTGGTTTTATTGGGCGCTAATTTAGGTATGCGCACCATTGTGGCAGCCTTGGTTCTGCCCACAATGATGAACATCATTACCAAGTTATCTTACCCTGCCGAGGCCATTCAAAGCTTGGATCCCGCCATGCTTTTGGGCGGATGTATTGATCTCTCGCACGATCTTTTGCTCACCTCCATTATCGGTGCGGTGCTTATTGGTGTGGGGTGCGGTATCGTGGTGCGCAGTCAAGGAACGACAGGGGGATCAGACATCATTGCAATGATTCTGTACAAATATTGCCACATCCGATTCAGTAATGGTATTCTCTTGGTGGACAGCATCGTGGTGCTCTTCGGTTTATTGGTATTTGGCTTTGGCATCGGTATTGACACGACGGTCACACAACCCTCATTGCTCTTGTCGTTCTATAGCTTAATCACCATCTTCGTCACCTCCAAAGTATTGGATTTCGTGATTAACGGACATAAGGACGATAAAATTTTATTCGTCATCAGCGAAAAGCCTATTGATGAGTTGCGCGATTTCATTCTGAATAAACTTGAAAGAACAGCCACAATCATTAAGAGCGAAGGTTTATACACCGGAAAGTCAAAGGAAATGCTGTTTCTCGTGGTTAGTTATAAGGAAGTGAATAGCATTAAGCTTAAAATTAAGGAAGCCGACCCCACATCGTTCGTTGTGGTTACCGATGCTTACGACACCTTTGGCGAAGGCTGGAAGAAACTGCCCGATGCCCACGAACTTCAGCCTGAGTAGGCATGCTTATTGACTCTTGAAAGCCCCCACCTCTTACCCCCGTTTTTGTTTGTGCATCATTCATGCTTAAACGCAACGGTCGTACTCCATTTATGCAACCCGAAAACAAACAAAGAACCTATGCCCAGGTTTTGAAATACATGGGCGTATTCGGCAGCGTGCAAGGCCTTAATCTTGTGATGGGTCTTGTGCGCAACAAACTTATAGCCGTTTTACTCGGTCCTGAAGGTATGGGACTTGCATCTTTGTTCAACACCTCGGTCGCATTTCTTTCAAAAACAACAGGGTTAGGACTTTCTTTCAGTGCCGTGCGCAATATATCGGAAGCCTATGACCAACAGGACGAGGCGGCCTTGCTGCGCCACATTCAAATCATCCGCACGTGGAGTATCCTCACCTCGCTCTTTGGGATGCTCATCTGCGTTTCGCTGGGGCCATTGCTGAGCGACCTCACCTTCTCCTGGGGCAACCACACTTGGCACTTTATATTGTTAGCCCCTGCCATAGGCTTGCTCGCCATTACTGGTGGAGAAACGGCCATCCTTAAGGGCACCCGCCGATTGCGCACTTTAGCCACGATCCAAATCGTGTCAATCTTGGCCTCGGTGCTTATTTCCATTCCTGTTTACTATATCTTCGAACAAGCCGGCATCGTTCCGGTTATCGTATTGATGGCCTTTGCCACCATGGCGGCCACGATCTTCTATTCCTATCGCTTTTACCCCTTGCGCTTAGGGGGTGCCTGGGGCTTGCTCCACGAGGGAATGAGCATGGTGCAATTGGGAATAGGATTTACTACGGCGGGCATCATCGCCAGCGGTTCAGAAATGTGGATTCGTTCGTACCTTAATGTTACTGAAGATTTAGATGGCGTGGGGCTCTACAATGCTGGGTTTATGCTTACCATAACCTATGCGGGCATGGTGTTCTCTGCTTTGGATTCCGACTACTTCCCGCGTTTATCAGCCTGTGCCAAAAACACGGTTAAATTGAGTCAGGTGGTCAACCAGCAAATCGAAATATGCTTGCTCATCATTGCGCCAATGATTGCGGGGTTGATTCTCTTGCTCCCCACGCTCATCCCTATTTTGTTTACCGATAAATTCCTGCCTATCGTGCCCATGGCGCAAATCGCCATATTCTCCATGTTCTTCAAGTCGCTCTCTCTCCCCACGGCCTACATCACGCTGAGCAAGGGCGACAGTAAAGCATTTCTCACGATCGAAACACTTTACGCACTGACCTTTGTGGGGTTGTTTGTGGTGTTCCACAAACACTACGGACTTATCGGCACGGGCATTGCGCTCACCCTCTCCTACGTGGGCGAATGGATCTTTGCCACAAGCTTTGCTTATTGGCGTTACGGCTACCGCTCTTCCGTAGCTCTGTTGAAGTATGCGTTCTTGCTCATTCTCTGTCCCGTTGGGGTGTACATCACCAGCCAAACCACAACAGGGTTAAGCTCTTGGATCCTAGGCGCCGCATTTGTATTGGGTTCTATTTTTATATCATTGCGCATCTTATCGCAAAAAACCGAATTCATGAGTATGCTTCGCTTAAAGCTAAAGGGCAAAAAGGTGTAAAAAACAACCGCTGTTCGGTAAATGATTATTCCGTTGTTCCTGGAGCCTCATAAACCACCAGCCAAAATGCTTTGATCCTTTTATGATTTTCCGAAAAAAGGCAAAATATCAAAATGTCAGAAAAAAGGGGGTAAAACTATCATTTTGTAAAGTTTTTAAAAATCGCGTTGATCCTTTCGGTTTTTGGCACGGTTTCTGAAATTTGGAATTTCCTGGAATATATAGTAAATTTGTGTAGAAAGTAGAAGGGGGCCTCAAAGCCCCCTTTTTTCGTCTCAAAAGGATCAAAAATATTGCGAAATTTGGTTTGATGTCGTTAAAATTTGGTTTGATGTAGGAAAAATTTCCCGCCGAGTCGTTCGTCGAACGCCCGCCCGGTTTTTCCCCTTCGAAGCTCGTTTAACTTTTTTCTATAATCTTTAACCAAGTGTCATTTTGCTATTTTTCACTTTTTTTGAAAAAAGTTTGTTTTTCACAAAAAAAGGGCAAAAATTGCGACAAGGGGGGGGGAGAGGAGAGAACAACTGCCATGTGGGGTGTATAAGTTTGTGCTCTCATATCCTCATAACTTCTTAACGAGCCGCAAACTTCTCTCACCTCTCCTCTCTCAACACCGCATGGGCTTAAAACCTTAAAGCGAAGCGACCTTATAACCTTAAAACCTAAAACAACCTTATTGAGCACCCTGCGAAACTTGAGGTAATAGCTAAAATTGTCAGCCTGCAAATTGACCTATATACTAGGAGTCATTCTCTCCAAAGTTTTTTTGTTAAAAGTTCTTTAATAACATAAATTATCCGTACATTTGCAATGTCTTTCCGAGTTTATCTGTACAAATGCGTGCAGATGGTCCACGCCGAAGTCTGTGATGATGCCTTATTACATATAAGGACTGATGTTTCAGACGGATGGGTGGGAAGAAGGAAAGGCAGACATATGAAAGGCGTTTACTTACGCATGGTTTTAAGACCTTCTGAAATCTAGCAAATTTACAGTATCGTAGTCTTGAACTTTGCAACGGTAGATGTCCATTGGGTGTGGTTTTATCAACCATTCAGCGACAGCCATAAGTGTATCCTTTCGGATGCAAGTATAGGCTATGTTGGCGGTATAATAAAATTCATATTCGGCGTGGACTCTAGCGTTGTCTGTTCAACTACGATGGGCAATTGCTAGAGCCTCAGAAGGTGGAACGGACAATCGTTGGTTCCACGCTTTTTTGTGTTTATACGACAGTAACAAGGAAATAAATATTTAGTCGTCCCTTAAAAAAACTCTAACAATCTGATATACAATAAAAGAGATTGCTATTTGTTTGGTTATTTCTGCAGAAAGTTGTACCTTTAAGGTATAAAACTTGCAGAATTTTATGATTAAAAATAGTACATCTCT
>JAZKYK010000061.1:0-37614 GCA_045612125.1 Alloprevotella sp. | reverse complement strand
GATGTATTAGCAATTAATTGAATAATCCATTATTGCAAAGCATAGTACTAACAACAACAGCAGCAAGCACAATTGATGATGTGATTGCTGCTGTTGTTACGTATGGGAGATACACTTGGTGTAGTTTATCGAATGCTTACGATATATGAAACCCATTATTAAATACAGAGGTGGTAAATCTAAAGAAATTCCACAACTAATTAAACACATACCCCAGTTTGAAGGAAGGTATATAGAACCTTTCTTTGGCGGTGGTGCTATGTATTTCTATCTAGAACCCAACAATGCTATTATTAATGATATTAATGAACGCTTAATGAACTTTTATAGGAACATTCAGAAAGATGTTAAAAGATGCAGTAGATGCACCGACTAAACCTAATCCATCTAACATTAAACGCTTATTTGAGAAGTCCCAGAAACTAGCAAAAGAATGTTTTATTAACGATGAAAATGAAACTATCTGGTATCAAAGAATTACAAATGAAGCGATGAACTGGTTAGCTGTATAAATGTATGAAACTAGCTATAATAGATAGTAGAACCTGCCCACCAGTAGATATAGAATCATATCTAAAGTACATACCAGATACTATAGTTTCTGGTGGTGCAAAAGGTGCTGATACTTATGCATGTAGTATTTGATTTCTTCTTTGATGTATCAAACTGGATTCTGGTAGAAATTATAACAGACATATTTAATAGCTATGCAGTTAGCAAATACGGATTAGAACCAGTGCCACAAAAGAAGCACCGTAATCTAACATTAGCATATACAGAAGAAGCATTACAAGCGTATAAAACAAAAAAGAAAATCCAAACAACCGAATAGTAAATATAACCAATAAAAAGTATAAGTATGAAGAATTTATTTTATCTTGCAACTATTATTTTGTGCCTTTGTGGATGTAGCGGTAAAAATGCAGAATCCAAAGTAGTAGATGTTTTAGAAAAACATCCTGATGCACATTCAATAATATTCTTTGATCCCTCAACGACCAAATATGCAGAAGGTGATGAATCTGAAGAACTAAGAAAATTAGATTATATTGCTTTCAGTTCTGGTTATATTAGGATTAAGTTATTAGGAGAAGAAGAAATGACTTTGCAAATAGACAGTGAACCTAGTTTTAGCAGTAATGGAAGCGTTTACTACAATCCAGAAGTTCCAGAAGGTTCAGAGTACTCAAGAATTTCTTTCTTTATATCTCTGGCTAGATGTACTATGTTTTTTGAAAAAAATGGAGAGTTTCTAGTTTCCAATTATACACAAGTGGATGATATGAAACTAAAAGAATATTTGAACCTTTTAGATAATAAATCCAAGAGAGTACCACGTCTTTTATTACGATTATTAGAGGCTGCAGATTACCCTAATAGTATGCACTTTTTTGATGATTAAATTACAACATAAACAAAAAAATCCCACCTACCGAATAAGTAAGTGGGATTTTTCTTATAGTATTGGGGCTAGCATCATTAATATACAAAGTGCTACTACTGCACCCCAGATAAAGCCTTTTATGTACAGTTTCTTAAAGTAATCCATAGTTATAAGTTTTAGTAGTCTATTGCACAAAATACATAATATTTTATGCAGTACAAAGTAATTATTGCATAAAAACAAACTCTATGATATGAAAATTTACCTATTTTAGAATAATAAAACAGCAACAACTATACCCCAATTAATCTATTTGATAAAACAACATAAAAAGCGCAGTTCTAGTAAAAAGAAAAAGCGTACCAGTCTGTGACACGTCACAGACTTATTTCTCCATAGTGCTCGGTTTCAGCCCCAACAAGACGAGGTACTTACAAACTACATCATCGCCAATTTCTTCTGAAACGAGAGACGAATCAACGCTGTCAATTCTCGGGTTGTGACATGTGACACGTCACAGACTTTTTTCTCCATAGTGCTCAATTTCAGCCCCAACAAGACGAGGTGTTTAGTAAACACATCATCGCAAAGGTTTCTGAGAACTAAGGGCCTGAAAGGCCAATAAGCACCCAGCCCAGGGCAACGCCATGGGTGTAAGGACATTTGAAGTTCCGCCCCGAAATGGCAAAAGCATTGAATTTCGAGCTATTATCATTATCCTCCCCTATCATGGCGCAATTCCCGACTGCAACAACACCCAGAGCTAATGGCTTACTCCCCCCCTTTTGCTTGCCCTTCGCCCAGCAACCATTACTTAGGCCGTTACTTCTCAAAAACTTTACCGAACAGCAATATAAAAAGAAACAGAGCACCATTCAACGCTTTGCGGTTGGAAAAGTACTCTGTTTTATTTTTTACGTTATCGATGTTTCTTTGAACACGTTTTCGAACAATTTGAACACGCATTTCCTGAGTTGCACTTCATTTTCTTAACAAAATAAACTACAGCTACAAGCACGCTGATAATCACTAAAATATGTTGCATAAGTCGTTCATTTAAGTGGTTGGATTGATTTGTTTGGGCAGAAAATCGGTGTTTTATCCGAGAGAGAGACTCTTTCGTCAACCGAATAAGCGTCAGTGGTCGTTGATTGTGCTTTCATATAAGCGCTCAATGCCACGTTTGATTTAAGCTCAGGTGCTATCTTGCCCCCTCCTTCTTCACACCAGCTTTATCTTGGCAAATTTAAGGAGTAGCGTTTTGGTACCGGCATTTTGGAACTCAACTACGGCACGTGTATTCTCGCCTGTTCCCTCTATTTTGGTCACTTTCCCAATTCCAAAGCGATCGTGCTCAATGGTGCACCCCTCTTTCAGGTTTGGATGCATACTTGTTTCCTTTGTCGCACCACCACTGGATTGCGATGCCGTTGCCGACGGAATACGAGTAAGTTTGCGATGCCCGGATGGATTGCCAAAATTAGAAAAACTTGTTGTTGGTGTTGTTGGTCGATTAACAGCACTATTATATGGCGTTGGTCGTGATGCGGAAGGCGAGGATTGAGTTGCGGAAGGCGTGTCAGCAAAGAACTTACGATCAATCTCGCGCGTAATGAAACGACTGGGTTGCACATACTCTGTAACGCCCCATTTCATACGACTTTTGGCGTAAGTCATAAAGCATCTTTGCTTAGCTCGCGTTATGGCTACGTAAAACAATCTACGTTCCTCTTCAAGATCAGCATTGAGCGATGGGAACAACTCATCTTCAAGTCCGGTAATGAACACAACGTCAAACTCCAATCCCTTTGAAGCATGAACCGTCATCAAAGTCACACGATTCGGATCGTCGGCATCTGCAACATCCATATCTGAAAGTAAAGATATTTGATGTAAGAAATCGGTCAATGGAGCACGACTTATCCCTTGCTCCTCGTGCACTTCCTGTTCAAAGGCCTGAATTGAATTTAAAAGCTCTTCAATATTTTGCAGTTTAGATAGAGCCTCGGGATCTTTATCTTGTTTTAAATCAGCCTCGATACCAGTAAGCCTAATCACTTCTGTGGCAAGAACAAAGGCTGAGGTGGTTTCCATTTTATCGGCAAGCGTCTTAATGAGTTGCACAAATGATTCCACCTTTCTTCGGGGCGCAGCGGTTAATTCCGGACAATAAAGTTGAAGATTTTCAGATGTCTGCCACAACGAAATGTTGTGCTTAAGAGCTGCATCGTAAATTTTGCCCAACGTTGTTTGTCCGATGCCACGCGCGGGGTAATTGATAATACGCTTAAAGGATTCCTCGTCGTGTGGATTTGCCAAAAGGCGGAAGTATGCCACAGCATCTTTCACCTCCTTACGTTGGAAGAACGAAAGCCCGCCATATATCTTATGGGGTATGCGATATTGACGAAAAGCCTCTTCAAATGCTCGGCTCTGTGCATTAGTACGGTAAAGCAAGGCTATATTGTTGTAATCAGCCTCTCGAGCAGAGATGAGTTTTTTGATTTCTGTAGCAACAGCATAGGCCTCGTCCTTATCGCTGTATGTTGCAATTAATCGCAAGGCTTGGCCATCCGCCTGATTGCTGTAAACGTTTTTAGGAATTTGCCTTTGATTATGCTTGATCACCGAATGAGCGGCATCGACAATGGTCTTCGTACTGCGATAATTGCACTCAAGTTTTGTGAGCAACGCTTTGGGGTAATGTGTTTGGAAATTCAAGATATTGTCGATACTTGCACCTCTAAAGCCATAAATACTTTGTGCATCGTCGCCCACGACACAAATTTTTGAATCTTCAGTTGTCAGTAGCGAGAGGATCATGTACTGCGCATAATTCGTGTCCTGATACTCATCAACCAAAATATGCTGAAATTTATTGCGATAAGACGCACATAAATCTTTATTGTTTTGCAAAAGAAGATAAAAATTCAGCAATAAATCATCAAAGTCCATAGCATTGGCCAAATGGCAACGCTGCTGGTATATACCGTAGATTTGCGCCACACTCGGCATGCCATCTCTCTCGTCGCGTCGGCGAAGTTCTGAGTCATTAGCATACTGTTGTGGTAAGATCAGCCTGTTTTTAGCCTTTGATATTTTTCCCGCCACGAGTTGTGGTTTATACACCTTTTCATCTAAAAGGAGCTCTTTAATGATGCTTTTTAGCAAAGAACGGCTGTCGGCGCTATCATAAATAGAAAAATCTGATCGATAGTTTATCCATTGAGCTTCTTTTCTTAATATACGCGAAAAAATACTATGAAACGTGCCACTCCACAAGTAGCGTGTGGTTTCAGAGCCTACCCATTTAGCAATACGCTCGTTCATCTCGCGTGCTGCTTTATTGGTAAATGTCAAAGCCAAAATAGAGTGCGGACCCACACCTTGCTGAAGCAGATACGCAATCTTATAGGTAAGCACTCTTGTTTTACCTGAGCCAGCTCCAGCAATGACCAACTGCGGTCCGTCGTTATAGGTAACCGCTTGGCGTTGGGCATCATTTAAATCTTTTAATATATCTATTTCTTTCGGCATGACTACATCATTAATGTGTGCGACGTTGTTCTATATCATGGCTAAGTTTACGCACGAAATATTTAATTTTGCGTTGTGCCTCTTCAACATCCTCGCCGGTTGTTATGCCTTGCTGCATTAATGTTTGGAGTTCTACCTCGGCTTTAGCTATTTCAATTGAATCTTTCAAGAGAATGCCTTCCTCGCGAGCATTCATGGCTGTGGGGTAAGCATGGCGTATTGAGTCGATAAGTTCAATCGCTTCATCATACTTTTCATGATGATAGGCCGCACGAGCTTGTTCGATAAGTGAAAAACCCTGCTGATTAGCCTCTTGACGCATTTTTTCTTCTTGACTCGTGCAGCACACACAAAGCAACACGGTTGCAATTACTGTACAATATAACTTCATAATTCTATTCTGTATTTTAAGATTAAAGACAACGGTTCATAAGGTCCAAAACTTAGAAATGCGAATTTACCGATTTATTTTAAAACGCACCCTTTGAAATTAATTTTTTTGACTTAATTTTGTGAGTGATATCATAAAAATCAAAAACAATCAAAACTATGAACCTACAACAATTAGAATACATCGTAGCGCTCGACACGCACAGGCATTTTGTGAATGCAGCAAAAGCATGCGGCGTGAGTCAGCCAACGTTGAGCACATTGGTAACTCGACTTGAAGAAGAACTTGACACCGCAATCTTTGATCGTTCGGCACACCCCATCCGCCCTACTGCCGTAGGCGAAAAAATTATTGAACAAGCCAAAGCCGTGTTACTTAAATTAGCGCAGATTAAAGAATTATCACTTAATGAGCGCGAACAAAAAAGCGGAAAAATCAGACTCGGAGTGATCCCCACCGTTGCGCCATATATTATCCCGCCACTATTCAACGAGCTACAACAATACAAAGAGCAAATCGACCTGCACGTGAGTGAACAGCAAACCCACATTATCGTAGATCAAATACGTAAGGGCGAACTCGACATGGCTATTCTTGCCACGCCACTAAACAACGACGATATACTTGAAATACCGCTTTATTACGAAAAATTTATCGCCTACGTTTCGCCTAAGGAAGAAATCCATGCCCAATCTGAAATACAATCAAGCCTTATGCCTACCGAGCATCTTTGGGTGCTGAAAGAAGGCCATTGCATGAGAAACCAAATCTTCAACTTTTGTGAATCAAAATCGGAATATGCACAAATCTATGAAGCTGGCAGCATCAACACGCTCATAGGTATTGTTGACGCAAACGGCGGATACACCATCATTCCAGAATTACACATTCCCTTACTATCACAGCAACAACAAACACACCTCCGACCACTATCCGAACCAACACCTGTGCGCGAAATATCACTGATTCTACGAACCGATTATGTGCGACAAGGCTTAGTCAACACCATTGTTGATGCTGTAAAAGCAGTGATTCCAGAAGATATGATTGACGCTCGTCTTAAAAAGTTTGCTGTCAAATTATAAACCTAAGCGACGTGTAAAGAACAAGGCGCATCACGTTTAAAAAACGTTGTCAACAAGATAAGCCCCAAGTTCTTTATCTGCATGACTTGGCACATATATTTCATTTCCATACACTATGAAAAAATATTTTCATTGGGCACTCATCGGTTTAAGCATCATATTGCTTTTAGCAACAATCTCGCTCATTATCATACAAATTTATGGCAATCAATTAATTGACAATGCTGGGAGAAACGAAGATTGGGATGATCACCACGGCACGGTATTGAAGGACCAAAGCTACGGCCATAAAGTACAAAACACCTACGACCTGTACCTCCCCACCACAGCGCCCAAAGCTCTTATGCTTTACATTCACGGCGGAAGTTGGGTTAGCGGCAACAAAGAAGAGGGCGAATGGTTTTGCCGACGCTTTGCTAAACAAGGTTATGCCACAGCCACGATGAACTATTCCCTGCTCTCTCCAGAAGATCCTTCTGTGTGTATGCCTGTAATGCTTAAAGAAATAAGCCAATGCATTCATCGTATCAACGAACAATTGAATGAAAATGGCCACAACATCACGCAAATGGCAATAGCCGGATACTCCGCTGGAGCACATTTGGCACTTTTATACGCCAACAAAGACCAAAGCAAGCATACATTGCCTATTCGCTTCTGCATCAATATGGTGGGACCGACCGATCTGCGCTACCTTTTTAAAATTCCACAAACGACTTTAGACTCTATTAATGCCGACACGAAAGCGGGACGCATTCACCCTGAAAAAGAAAAATTAGAAGCATTAGCCTTCTATGCCGCGGCTCACGTCATGTCAACATCCGAACAATGCACGACCGAATTTATCGATTCATTGCTGTTCAGCGCCTCACCTGTAAAATACATCAACAAAGGCACAACGCCATGTATTTTAGCCTATGGTGCGAACGACCATTTAATAGCTAAAGAACATTACGACACACTGCTTAAGGCATTAACAGCGCATAACATCGAACATGAATTTATCTTGTATCCAAATTCAAACCACTTATTAGCTAACGACACACTACACACGCGTAAATTAAACGAAGCTATTAAAGCCTTTGCAAACAAATATTTCAATTAAAAGAACAAAGAGTAAAGACCACAAATCTTTACTCTTTATTTTATATGTGTGGCATGGGCGATAAATCTCTGCCCCAAAACGATCGCCCTCCATCCCAAAATTGGCGTATAGGTCAAAAAAATGGGTCAGCGGATTTACCCGGTTGGTGGAAGCTCGGCAATCAAGAATAAATTAGTATCTTTGCGATATGGAACATATTAAATTATTGCGTGCCATCCTACCCGATGTGTTGATAGACAACTTCGATGTTGCCAAGTTCGAGAAGACCGATACTCGTTTTGATATATGGCTCGATGAGAAAAAAGTCCAGATGCGTGAGGATAAGAAGAACTCTTCCGTCATATCTCATGGTTTTGGAGAGTACCATTCCATTCAGGACTTTCCTATTCGAGGACGTGCAACATACCTCCATGTGCGCAAGCGCAAATGGTTTGACAAGGAAACGGGTGAGATATTCAGTTATGAGTGGGATTTGCCTGAGTACGACGAGACGCATTTAAATGCGGAGTTCGTTTCTTTTTTAAAAGAGGGAGATTGAGTCTACTCCTGTCAGCATTTCCATGCTTGCAACTCGTAATGGTCTGAACGGCCAAACTCTCCGTAAGCAATACAAGGAGAAGATAAGCAACTATCGTAACTGGGAGCAGTTGGAGCACGCCCAAGAATACATGCTTTTTCCCGACAATTTTGGTGATGACATGAGCCTTGATGAGACCTGTCTATCAAACGGGGAGGTCTATACCATCTTAACCAACAAGGCAGCTCACGGTGGCAAGGGTACCTTGGCTGCGATGGTACGTGGTGTCGCCTCCGATACGGTGTCTGGAATTTTGACAAAAGTCCCCCGTGAGATTCGCTGTAGGGTAAAGACCGTAACGACTGATTTATCCTCAGCCATGATGCTAACCGTGAGGACGGTGTTTCCCAAAGCAACGCTCGTCAATGACCGTTTTCATGTACAACAATTGGTGACAGATGCAATTGATCATATGAGGATTAGTTTCCGTTGGCAGGTACTTGACGAGGAGAATAAATCCATTAAAGAACACCGCGCTAAGCGTAAGACTGCACATACCAGGGCAGAAAAAGAACTTATCGGCAAGTGGAAGCCGGAGCTAATGGAAAACGGAGAGACAAAACCACAGATCATGGCACGAAGCCGTCATATTATTCTCATGCACAAGTCTAAGTGGAACGAACAGCAACAAACTAGGGCAGCTATCCTTTTCAAAATGTTCCCAAAATTAGAGGTTGCGTATAACATCTATCTTGAACTTGTGGACATCTTCAACAAAAAATCAAAGCCCGCAGAAGCCCGACTCAATCTTGCCAGATGGTACAATAAGGTAGAGGCGATTGGAGATAATGATTTCAGCAAGGTCATCGAAACATTTGAGAATCACAACGCTACCATCATCAACTACTTTCAGAACAGACTCACAAACGCATCTGCAGAATCCTTTAATGCCAAAATCAAGGCTTTAAGAACACAGTTTAGAGGGGTTGGTGACATCTGCTTCTTTATGTATAGGTTGGCAACACTTTATTCTTGATTGCCATGGCTTCCACCACCCGGGTAAATCCGCTGACCCAAAAAAATCCTTCAATCAAAAATAGCTGGTAATTGGTATATAAACAAAAAGAGAAGCCACCGAAGTAACTTCTCTTTGTCGGGGCGACCAGATTCGAACTGACGACCCCCTGCTCCCAAAGCAGGTGCGCTAACCGGACTGCGCTACGCCCCGTTTTTGTAAGACCTTTTAGCATGTCTTTCAAAACCGAGTGCAAAGTTAGGAACTTTTTACATATGCTCCAAATAAATTCCAAATTATTTTCAAATTAAATCAAAAATTAATTGAAAACAACCTAAAAATGGGTAAGAAGCAATCAAAAACCAAACATTTTGCCGAATAGAATGCGGCAAGGTGCATCACGTTTCATTACGCATAAACAACGATTAAAAAGCTTGGCAGATTATTGATTTCATAGCACTCAAAGCTCTATAAAATCCGAAGTTTCAGGAAAAACCCGATTTAAATCAACATAGGTTGATATGCCCTTCACCCTACCCCTTTGCGTGAATTGCCAAATAACGGGCGCAACATTTATATTAGGTGGTGCAGCGCCATATCGAGCGATCCACAGAGGATAATATTCGAACTTTTGCGAGAGATAAAGATTGTAAAAATTTTGCCCTGAATAGATGATGGGCTTCTTGCCATATTCTCGTTCTATCAACCGTGCAAGCAGCGACAAGCTATCGCGCAATTGCTCTCTGTTCCAATTTTTACATTCCTCAACATCAATCACCGGCACCAAATCTTGCTTTTTACGTGGCGTATGGGTCATGATATTTAGAAATTGTAACCACACACTGCTTGAGGTTCTGAAAAAATGATATGTACCGACTTTTAACCCACGCTTACGAGCGTTTTTTAAATTATACTCATAATTGGGATCCTGATACGTACCACCTTCTGTTCCTTTAATATAAACATATTTAATACGATCATCCGAAGCCACCTTCTTCCAATTTATATGCCCTTGATGTCGTGAAATATCAATCATATCAAAGGGTTCTGGCGAAGACATCTCTTGCAAACCTTTATTGGAAGAACACCCCGTAATCAAAGTGATGAAAAACGCACCACAAATAAAATTCAACCATACGAATTTTATCAACAACGCTCCTTTATTCATACAACAAAATGATTACAACGGCTTAAATTCTAAATTCTTAGTGTTTTTCACCGCAATACATTCCATTTCTATAAGCCATTGCGGACGGCACACTGGGGCTAAAGTCACAACCATAGGATGTTCAGGAAAACGTGCCTTCAATAATTTCGTTGCAACGTCATAGTCTGCCAAATCACGCAAATACACCACGATCTGCATCACATCATCAAAATTCATATTAGCCTCTTGCAACAAAACTTCAACGTTTTCAATCATACGCAGCGTTTGGCCTTTGATATCTCCAACAGCTACAACACTTCCCGTATTATCAATACTTGCAGTACCACTGATATAAGCATGCTCTCTATCACCGAAACTTACAACGGTACCTCTTTCAAAAGTAACACCATATTCGTAAGTTGGGTTCAAATGCGTCGGAGCATACAAATAGCGCTGTTGTTTTTCTTCAATACCCAAAATAGACAAGGTTCCTAATTGCACCAAAGCCTTAGGTTTCGCTGGGATACCCTGAATACCCGTTGACGAAATATAATGCGTATGCTGAGTCAAGCCCATTTGTTCAAAGTCATTCAAGCGAGCCTTAACCATTCCTGAATATTGTGTGTCAATATCTCTCACATAAAACCATGTACGCACGCAATGGTCAGCAAAATTTCCGCCCCATCTTGTCAACAGGTCAGAGTAATTTTTTAGAAGTTCGTGGGTTTGATTGGCTGAATCACCTTCTTCACACTGCATACCCCAATTAAACAACAATCGGTAGTGATTCGTTGCGACAACCTTGGTATCATCTTCCTCCGCAACGGTCACAGGTGCATTATCCTTACCCCTTACCAAATAGAGCCATACAGCAACCTTTGAACCGTCAAGAGGAGGTTGTTGAATCAAAGACACATCCACACAATGATTGACATGTGCAAAATAAGCAGATTGATTGGCTATATCCGATAAAAAGTAACGTTGCGACACGATCTGCATACCCTTCATTTCTTCTTTCTGCATTAATAAATCAACAGAAATTCTTATTCTCGCCAACTGGCCAGCAAAGGGTTCGTCCATTGCAGCGACGTGAACCATTACATGGGCTTCATCAATCCCTACATTTGAACAAAAGAAGGCACATTCGCACGTAGATTTTAAATCGTCATTAACAAACTGTTTTATCATGTATTATTCGTTATGCATTATTTTAATAATATATCTTTGCAAAGTTACGTTTTTTTATTGATTCATTAAAATACGATTTAAGTTATTAGGCGATATTCAAACAATAAGATGAATATTTCCACACAAACGCCCTTATCCCAAACATGAATTGATACAAAAGAGCACACAACATTAACTTCAAGAACCCACGCAAGAGAACCAAACAAACCTCAAACTTTTATCAACCACACCTTACCTTTCAATAAAATCCAACCAACAAATATCAGTTACATTCATTTTTTTTAAGCAAAACCACTTTTTTCCTCCAAACTATTTGGCAGTATAGAAAATTCTTCATACTTTTGCACTCGAAAACAAACAACAACACGTTGTTCAACATTCCACATCGCGGAGTGGAGCAGTTGGTAGCTCGCCAGGCTCATAACCTGGAGGTCATCCGTTCGAGTCGGGTCTCCGCAACTAAAACAAAAAAAATTTAAGGTGCTGTAAGGGATTTATCCCGTACGGCACTTTGTTTTTTATATGCCAAGTCGGTAAACGTCGGTAAACGCCAAAAATAAATTGTTTTTCAATAGATTATATTAAACCACGATGCTATATTATTCTTTACTTCCATATGCTTTGCGGTTCAAGAAGCCAGCACGCACCTCGCGTGGTGCTTATACCGAAAAGAAAGTTTGGTATATTTTCTTGAGTCATCGTCCGCTCACTTCGCTTGATTGCTTGCACCTTTTGAAAAATCCCCAGTTATGGGGGCAAAACGAAGTCGGTGTGGGTGAAATTGCGCCACTCTACGATTTATCTTGCGATTACGGCGATCATTTCGAAAATACCATTATGGAATGCCTTAGGCAATGCTTTGAAAGCGTAGATAACGAGACGAACATCAACTTTGAAGTCTTACGCAATTACCCTTCAGTACTTTTTGGTGTTGAAACAGCTTGGCACTCCTTGCATGCTCACGATGGTCTTTCATTCTTCGCTTCAGGCTTTTCACAAGGCTTAAGTTTCATCCCTATCAATGGTTTGGTGTGGATGAGCAGTTTGGAAGAGATGCAGCAACAGGCCTTAACGAAAATCCAGCTTGGGTTTAAATGCATTAAATTCAAAATTGGTGCCATGGATTGGCGAGAAGAACTCGACGTAATTCAACACATCCGAAACCTTTACAGCAAAGATCAATTGCAAATTCGAGTTGATGCCAACGGTTCGTTCACCATGAGCAACGTTTTTCAGGTGTTAGAACGCTTGCATCAACTCGATGTTCATAGCATTGAGCAACCTATAAAAGCAGGACAATGGGCAGAAATGCACGATATATGCCGAAATTCGCCTGTGCCCATTGGTTTGGACGAAGAACTGATTGGCATTAATCGTCTTGAGGTTAAGCAGGAATTAATGGCTTGCATTCGTCCTCAATATATTATCTTGAAACCCACGCTTCATGGTGGCTATTCAGGCATTGATGAATGGATTGAACTTGCCAAGGCTCAGGGTGCGGGTTATTGGCTTACTTCAGCCCTTGAAAGCAATGTAGGCTTAAATGCCATCGCTCAAAAAGCTGCTTTGCTCGATGGTACGGAGAAATGGCAAGGATTAGGCACGGGTCAGCTCTTTGTGGAGAATATTGAGGGGTTAGGCTTAAAATTAACTGGCGAAGAACTTTGGTTTAAGCCTTAAATTTGCTCAGGCTTAGCGTTTAAGTCTCTTGGGGGCTCTGTGATGCCCCGGCATTATCTTGCCTCAATTGCACCAACTTACCCTCTTTCTGCAATGCGTGCCAAAGGTTGGGTCGGAACTCAGGATTTTCATTTTCCAATTTTTCGAACAACTCGCTTATTGACTTACGCTTTGACACATTGTCGTAGGGACATATTTTGATTAATTTGGGGTATTCTTCACTCTGCGCCCATTGCTTGATGTCGGCTTCTTTGATTTTGCATAGCGGACGTATGATGGTGAGAGGCATTTTATCCAATTCTATTTTGCACGGCATTGTGGCAAAACTGCCTTCATAGCTTAGGTTGAGCAATGTTGTGTGCAAAATATCATCCTGATGATGCCCCAAGGCTATTTTATTGCACCCTAATTCTTGTGCGGTTTCAAAAAGCGTTTTTCTTCGGTTCCACGAACAGAGGAAACATGGCGTGCGCTTTTCATCTCTGTCAGCATCGAAGGCAATCGTTCGCTCTATAAAGTTAATATGCCATTGCTCACATTTTTGGCGCAAATACTGCGTATCGGTTTGATAATCCACGTTTTTCATTCTTACGTGCAGGGCGTGCAATGCAAATCCGCCATTGCTTCGCCGACACATTTGCCCCATAAGATCCAGCAACGTCAGGGAGTCCTTTCCGCCTGAAAGACCAATAAGAATATGATCGCCTGGCGCCACGAGTTCAAAGGTTTTAACGCCTTCTCTAAATTTCTGAACCACGCGCGTACGAAGTTTTTTGACTTCGGCCTTTTGATTGATGACGTTCATTGATTTTTTACTTCATGAAAACGAAATAAACCGCAGCCACCAAACATCCAAAGGCAGCAATATGGTTCCAATGGAAGCTTTCGCCCTTAAAGAAGATTGTCACAAGAATGGTGAATACGATGAGCGACACAACTTCCTGAATCACCTTCAATTGAATGAGCGAAAAGGGGCCTCCGTGGTCGATAAATCCCATGCGGTTGGCTGGTACTTGACATACGTATTCGAAAAACGCAATTGACCATGAAAATAAAACAATGCCCCATAGTGGCCACGTTTTACTGATGCCCATTTCGTTTAACTTTAAGTGGCCATACCAAGCAAAAGTCATGAACACATTGCTCAGCACCAATAAGATAATGGCATAAAATCCTTGCATAAGTTGTTTTTATAATAGAAGAAAGAAGAAAGTTATCGCAGAACTTGCCCTGCCATGACCATCTTCTTTCTTTTTTTTATTAATTGTTTCTTAATTTCTGATCCATATTTTCGGCAGCCTTCTTACCGTCGCCCATAGCGAGAATAACGGTTGCACCGCCACGCACAATGTCGCCACCTGCATAAAGGAATGGGATTGACGATTGCATGTCTTCGCCTACGGTAATAACACCCTTACGTCCTGTTTCAAGACCTTCAACCGATGATGGCACGATAGGATTAGGCGACACACCGATGGCTACAACCACAAGGTCAACGTCGATGGTTTCAATACCTCCTTCAATCGCCACGGGGCTTCTGCGTCCTGAAGCATCGGGTTCGCCAAGTTCCATTTTTTGAAGCACCACTTGCTTCACGCAACCTTGTTCGTCGGCAATGTATTCAATAGGATTATGGAGGGTGAGGAATTCAACGCCTTCTTCCTTAGCGTGGTGCACTTCTTCAAGACGTGCGGGCATTTCGTCTTCCGAACGGCGATAGATAATCATGGCTCTTTCAGCGCCTAAGCGAAGTGCTGTTCTCACTGAGTCCATAGCAGTATTACCTCCACCCACTACGGCCACGCGCTTACCAAAGAGGATGGGCGTGTCGGCCTTCTTATTTGAAGCATCCATCAAATTAATACGTGTGAGGTATTCATTGCTTGACATGATACCAGTGCTATTTTCACCCTTGATGCCCATGAAGTTGGGTAAGCCAGCGCCCGATGCCACGAAGATTCCGGCATAGCCTTCGTTTTGCAATTCTGCAATTGAAATGGTTTTGCCCACAACGCAGTCCTTAACAAACTTAACGCCACTCTTTGACAAGTTGTTGATTTCAAACTCAACGATAGAGTTGGGCAAACGGAATTCAGGAATACCATACTTCAATACGCCACCAATTTCATGAAGCGCTTCAAATACGGTCACGTCGTAACCCTTGGCAATCATGCTTCCGGCAAACGAGAGTCCCGCAGGTCCTGAACCAATTACCGCCACCTTAATGCCCAACTTTTCTGTAGGCACAATGGGCGTTGCCAAGTTATTTTCGCGTTCGTAATCGGCAGCAAAACGTTCCAAATAGCCAATAGCCACGGGTTGATTGCCCAGCTTATGGTGAATACATTTGCTTTCGCATTGTTTTTCTTGAGGACATACGCGTCCACAAACTGCTGGCAATGCGCTTGTTTTCTTGATTAATTTTGCAGCGCCAGCCACGTCGCCTGCTTCAATATGCTTGATAAATCCGGGGATATTGATGCTCACAGGACAACCTTCCACGCATCCAGGGTTAGGACAATCCAAGCATCGTTGTGCTTCCCTTTGTGCTTGCTCAAGCGACAGGCCTTGATTTACTTCTTCTTTCAATTGGCGAGCACGGTATTGGGGATCAAGCTCAGGCATTTTGCAACGCTCAATGAGTCCGCGGTCTTTGGGCTTCATCTTGGTGCGCAATTCATTACGCCATGCGGCATTGCGTCCTTCGTCATCGCTTAATTCGGCTGATGCTTGTGCCTTTTCAGCCTGGCATACGTCGTCTGCTTGATTACCAGTTGAGGCTGCTTCGTTTTTACCAGTATTCAACGCTTCAGCTTCTTCTCGCTTGAAGGCGCCCAAACGCTTTAACATTTCGTCGAAATCCACTTGATGACCATCAAATTCAGGACCGTCAACGCACACGAACTTAGTGGTGCCTCCCACAGAGATGCGACATGCGCCACACATACCCGTGCCATCAACCATGATTGTGTTCAACGACACGTCGGTAGGAATTTCGTATTTCTTGGTGAGCAAGCACACGAATTTCATCATGATTGCAGGACCGATAGCGAAGCACTTATCCACCTTTTCGCGCTTGATAACGTCTTCAATACCTACCGTCACTACGCCTTGCTTGCCGTAAGAGCCATCGTCGGTCATGATGATCACTTCATCGCTATGCTTGCGCACTTCGTCCTCTAAGATAATGAGGTCCTTATTGCGTCCAGCAAGTACGGAAATCACGCGGTTGCCCGCTGCTTTTAATGCCACGATAATGGGGAGCATAGGTGCTACACCTACCCCACCACCAGCACACACGACGGTGCCGAAGTTTTCAATATGTGTTGCCTTGCCTAAAGGACCTACCACGTCGAGGATTTCATCGCCAACGTTCATTTGGCACAATTCACGTGACGTTTTACCCACGGCTTGAACCACAAGTGTAATGGTACCCTTAGCTTTGTCGGAGTCGGCTATGGTTAAGGGGATACGTTCGCCCTTTTCATACAAACGAATAATAACAAAATGCCCTGCTTTGCGAGAGCGTGCAATCAGAGGAGCTTCAACAACAAGTTTAAAAACTTTTTCAGAAAATTGCTCCTTAGCTAATATCTTACTCATGTTAACGAAAGAAGTTATGAATATGTTCTGTGTTTGTGTTAAAAATCAAGCGCAAAAATAATGAATATTTATTTAATGATACATTTTTTGAATTATTTACATCACTTAACACCCATTTTTTATAAAAAAACCACCAATAATGTGCAAAAACGGCACGTTTATTCACAATTTTCACACATGCATCGTGCAACAAACGCAGATAAAGCAAGAAATAAATGACGAAAACATCCTGGAGCGCAACATTTGCAACCGAGTTGCAATGTTCATTTCCGTCTTGTTTAAACCTTTAATAATCCGTAATTTTGCATCAAAATACATTAAAATCATTACACTATGCTTAAATATTCTATTTGCCTCACTTTAGCTTGCATCATGCTCAATGCTTGCCATAATGCCGAAAGCGCAACTCACGATCACCACGCTCACAATCATGGTGGCCACGATGCGCATGGACATAATCATAGCCATAACAATAACCATAACCATAACCATAACCATAACCATAACCACACCCAAGCTAAACCTGCTGCGCACGACCACGCGGCTGAGGCAGCCGAGAATCCCGACGTTATATTTCTGCCCGTAGCAAAAGCTAAGGAGATTGGCATCACTTCAACCACAGTGCAACCAAAGGCCTTCAAAAAAGTGATTCCCGCCACGGGTAGAATCGAGTTGGCTCAAAATGCAGAGCATGTTATGATTGCACCAGTAAGTGGCGTTGTGCGTCTTCAGCGTGCCTGGACTCAAGGCTATGCCGTAAAGGCTGGCGACGTGTGCCTGAACATTTCTTCAAATCAAATGATTGATGGCGACCCCGTGGCGATGGCTAAAGTGGCTTACGAAACCGCACTGAGCGACTTCCAGCGTGCTGAGCGATTAATCAAAAACCAGCTCATCGCACAGTCAGAATACAACGCTATTAAAGAACGCTATGAAAAGGCGAAAATAGCATTCGAAGGCGTGGCGCACAAGCAAAATCAAGAGGGCACCGCCGTGCAAGCCTCTGTCAGCGGCTACGTGAGCGAATGTTTGGTTCAAGATGGGGCGTACGTTGAGCGCGGACAAGCAGTGATGAAGGTGATAAAAACCGATGCGTACTACCTTCATGCCGACGTGTCGCAACGCTATTTTAGCGAGCTCAAGCATATTGCAAATGCTAACTTCACCACGATATACGATCGTAAAGTGTATGAACTCGAGGCGATGAATGGCAAATTGGTGTCCTACGGCAAGCAATGCGACCCTAACACCAACTTCATACCTGTCACTTTCAGCTTCACGCCCCAGGAAGCCCTTCTTCCTGGCACATGCGTTGAGGTGGAACTTCTAAGCCAATCAACCACGCAGGCACTCACCCTACCCCTTTCTGCGCTTACCGAAGAGCAAGGCCTATACTTCGTTTACATCCAGCTTTGCTCAGAAACCTACACCAAGCGCGAAGTGCTCATCGGTGCCAACAATGGCATAGAGGTTGAAATCATCAAAGGCTTAAAAACGGGCGAAAAGGTGGTCGCTCATGGCGCCTACCACATCAAGTTGGCGAGCATGAACAATGCCATCCCAGGGCATAGCCATGAACATTAACCCCTTTACTTTTCTCTCCCCGTGCTTGAAGCATTGCCGTTTCCTGCATTCTACTTTTTTAACACCACTCCAACCTTGACTCATGTTAAATAAAATCATTCTTCTTGCCTTGCGCAATCGCCTCGTAGTGCTTGCCGCATCGGTTTTACTCATGATTGGCGGTTTATACACGGCCTACAACACTGAAGTCGACGTCTTTCCCGACCTCACCGCACCCACCGTTGTGGTGATGACCGAGGCAGGCGGAATGGCTTCGGAAGAAGTGGAACAACTCGTAACCTTCCCCATCGAGACCATCGTTAACGGAGCCACAAACGTGCGCCGTGTGCGCTCGTCAAGCACCAATGGCTTTTCGATTGTGTGGGTTGAATTTGATTGGGACACCGACATCTACCTAGCGCGCCAAATCGTGAGCGAGAAACTTACGCTCGTCAGCGACCAGCTGCCCAAGGGCATAGGCAAGCCCACCATGGGACCTCAATCCTCAATCCTGGGCGAAGTGCTCATCGTTGGCCTTACCGCCGACAGCACTTCAATGATGGACCTCCGCACCATTGCTGACTGGACCTTGCGCCCACGATTGCTCTCGACCGGGGGCGTCGCTCAAGTGGCGGTATTGGGGGGCGACATCAAGGAGTATCAAATCAACCTCGACCCAACACGCATGAAGCACTATGGCGTGACCCTTGCCGACGTGGCTCAAGCCACTCAAAACATGAACCAGAACGTCAACGGCGGCATCATTTACCAGCATAGCAATGAATACATCGTGCGCGGCATGCTCTCTACGACCAACATTCAAACCATTGCCCGCACCGTGGTTAAGGTGCAAAACCAAGCCCCCGTGTTCCTTGAAGACATTGCCGACGTGGTCATTGGAAGCCAGGAGCCTAAATTGGGGTTGGCGTCAGAACGAGGCAAACCCGCCGTGCTGCTTACCGTAACGAAACAGCCCCACACGGGCACCATTGAACTGACCGACAAACTGCTTGCCGCCATCGACGATGTGAAGAAGAACCTACCCGCCGATGTGCATATTTCAACCGATATTTTCAAGCAAAGCACGTTCATCAACCATTCGATCGACAACGTCAAGACCTCGCTCTTTGAGGGCACTATTTTCGTCATCATTGTGTTGTTTTTGTTCTTGGCAAACGTGCGCACCACGTTAATCTCGCTCATCACCCTGCCCATCTCGCTGGTGGTAACGCTCATGGTGCTTCACTATTTAGGATTGAGCATCAACACCATGAGCCTTGGCGGTATTGCCATTGCCATCGGTTCACTTGTGGACGATGCGATTGTAGACGTTGAGAATGTGTGGAAACACATCCGCTTGAATAATAAATTACCGCAAGAACGCCGCCGTGGCATTATTGAGGTGGTGTTTGAAGCTTCGCGCGAGGTGCGCTTCCCGATCCTGAACTCCACGCTCATCATTGTTGTGAGTTTCCTCCCGCTCTTCTTCCTCACGGGCATTGAAGGGCGCATGCTTGCACCGCTGGGCATAGCCTTTATCACCGCACTCGCCACCTCAACGTTCGTGGCGCTGACGCTCACCCCCGTGCTCTGCTCTTATCTGCTTAAGTCGAGAACCTCTACTTCCGACAGTTCGCACGAATCAAAACTGGCTTCGAAAATCAAGGCGGGCTACGCCGTGCTTTTGAAGGGTTGCCTGAACCACCGAAGAATAATCATCACCTCGGTGTTTGCCGCATGCGCGTGTGCCATCATGCTGCTCTTCACCCTGGGCCGTTCATTCCTGCCGCCATTTAACGAGGGGTCGCTCACCATCAACATCAGCTCAATGCCTGGCATTGCGCTTGAAGAGTCCGACCGCATGGGGCGCCAGGCTGAAATGCTCTTGCTCTCGGTGCCTGAAATTCAAACCGTGGCACGCAAAACGGGGCGTGCTGAACTTGATGAACACTCGCGAGGCGTGAATGCCAGCGAAATCGAAGCGCCCTACGTCTTAAGCGAACGCTCGCGAAGCGAAATGCTTGCCGATGTGCGCCAAAAGCTCAACACCATCGTGGGGGCAAATATAGAAATCGGACAACCCATAAGCCATCGCATCGACGCCATGCTCTCGGGCACGCGTGCCGGCATCGCGATCAAGCTCTTCGGCCACGACCTTAACCGCATGTATCAATTAGCCAACGAGGTGAAAACGGCTATTGCCGACGTGCCTGGCTTGGCTGACCTTAACGTGGAGCAACTCATTGAACGTCCGCAACTCAAAATCGTGCCCAACCGCGAGGTCATGGCGCGCCACGGCATCACGCCCGAGGCTTTCGCCCTGTTCGTTGAAATGAACCTTGCCGGTGCTGTAGTGTCGCAGGTTTACGAGCAAGGCAAGACCTTCAACCTCGTGGTTCGCACAATAGCCGATAAGCGCCACACCATGGAGCACATCAACAACCTCTTTATCGACACGCACAATGGTCAGAAAATTGCACTCACCGACGTCGCACAGGTCATCTCGTCGGTAGGTCCCAATGCCATCAGCCGTGAAAACGTGAAGCGCAAAATCGTGATTTCAGCCAACACGCACGATGTCGATCTGCAAACGGCCATCACGCAAATACAAGAGCGCATCAACCAGCGCGTGCGTTTCCCCGAAGGTTACCACATTGAATTTGGCGGACAATTTGAAAGCGAGCAAGCCGCAAGCCGCACGCTACTCTTCACCTCAATCATCAGCATAGCCGTCATCTTCCTCTTGCTCTACTTCCAGTTTGGCAATGTCATGCAAAGCGCCGTCGTGCTTGTCAACCTGCCCCTTGCGCTCATTGGCGGTATCGTGGTGCTTGCCGCAAACTCGGGCCACCTCAGCATCCCTGCCATCATCGGCTTCATTTCGCTCTTTGGCATCGCCACGCGCAACGGACTCTTGCTCATCAGCCATTACAACCACTTGCACGAACAAGGCATCCCCTTGCGCCAGCGCGTACTCATGGGCTCGGCTGACCGCCTAAACCCCATCCTTATGACTGCGCTGAGCTCTGCCCTTGCCCTCCTACCCTTGGCGATCAACGGCGATCTGCCAGGCAATGAAATACAAAGCCCCATGGCTAAAGTTATCCTCGGAGGCCTGCTTTCCTCAACCATCCTCAATGCCTTTGTCGTGCCCATCATGTACGAATGGCTCTGCCAACGCAAACAATAAAAGGAAGGTTCTGTCAATTAGCCCAAAAATATTTTAACCCAACCCATTCTCACTCATGTCTCATCTTATAAAACTCCTGCTCGCGCTACTTCCAGTTGCTGCCCTGCAAGCGCAGCACGATGATGTTCTGCAAGTCCTGAAGCGCATTGAAGCCAACAACCTCGAACTTCAAGCCGCGCGTCATGCTACCGACGCACAAAAAGCGGAAGCACGCACGCAGCTCAACCTCGATAACCCCGAACTGAGCTTCAGTGCCATGAAGGGGCCCGACAACGCGAAAAGCCATGAATTTGCCATCATGCAGGGCTTCGCCTTCCCCACCCACTACGTGGCGATGAACCGACAGGTGAAGCACCAAAACGCGCAAGCCGACGCCACCCATGCCCTCGTGCGCCGCAACATACTCCTGCAGGCCCACATGCTTTGCCTGGAACTCATAGCCAACGAAAAACTCATGCTTTGCCTGCAACGTCGCGACACGACCCTCGCCCACCTTGCCCGCCTCTACGACCAAGCCATGAAGCAAGGCGACGTGAGTGCTATCGACGCCTCGCGCCTGGCCACGCAGCAAATAGCCCTAAAAGCCGATCTGCAACAAGCACGCCAACAGCACACCGAGCTTCATGCGCAACTCCAGGCGCTCAACGGCGGTGCGCCACTCAACTTCAGTGCCAACCGCTTTCCTGAAGCATCGTTGCCACTCGACACTGCAGCGCTCTTCAGCCATCACCTGGCAACGCACCCCCTCGTGCGTCAAAGCAAGGCTGAGGCCGACGTGGCCCATCAAAACATCAGCACCACGCGCACAGCCGCACTGCCCTCCTTCGGCGTGGGCTATAAGCAAAGCCGCGAGGGGTTTGCCACGCATCGTGGCGTTCAGCTCTCAATGTCCATACCCCTCTTTGCCCACCGCTCGCGCACGAAAGCCGCCAAGGCTCAAGCCGCATGCACTGAGCTACAGGTAAAGAACCAGGAACACGAGCTTCGCACCGCACTTTCCGAGCAATGGCGCAGAGCCGAGCAACTCCAGCTCACACTAAAGCAAATGCCCACCCACACGCTCGACCAAGCCTTAACCCTGCTCATGCAAGCACTTGAAGCGCAGGAAATCACGCTACAGCAATACGTGCAGGAGCAAGCCGACATCTTCAACACCCTCACCCAGCGCATCGCACTTGAGCTGGAGTACCACAAAGCCATAGCCACGCTCAACCAGCACGCGTTGTAAAGCTCAACCAGCACGCTTAGCTTTGCGCTAACCACGCGCTTTTTCGCGCACACATATAAAACTCAACAACAAGCAGGACGTTCCTTTACCCCAAGGTTCGCCCTGCTTTTTTTGTTTTTAAACGCCATTTTTCTTTTTACGCGTCATGCTATGCCCTGATGTTGCGATGATAACCACCTATCGCCAACGTCTCGCTCATCTGTTTGGCCACATGATTTACTGCCGAAAGATAGGCGACCATAAATATTCATGCATTGATCCTGTTGTAAGTTCAAAATGGCCACGAAAAGCGCTTACAGTATGATTACAAGATTTTGCGTTCCCCCCAAGATGAGGGTATGATTTGTATTTTATATTATATATAATATAATATAATAATAAATTAAGTACTTCAACCTACCCCCTCTCGAAAATCTTGTAATCACCCTGTAAGCGTCTAAGCCGCCAAAAAATAAAAGAGCGCTTCCTCCTTTTTACCGCCTTTAAGAATGTCGGCCAATGCCTTTCATATCACGCATAAAGGCATAGATTGCAAAAAAACGTGGCTGAAAATTACTCTGACGATCGGAAACACCGTGCTGGGCATAATCATCAAGTTACACGCAAAAATCGTGAAACTAATTCCTTTTTAGTAAAACTAAATCCTTGTTAGTTTCAACTAAATTCTATTTAGTTTCAACGCAAATCTCAATTAATTTCATCGATGTATTTCGGGCGTCGACAACAAGAAACAAAATGGTTGAGGCTCAATATAAGCAAGGAAACGCCCAGGCGCCATGCCGAATGGGTCGAAAAAAACAGGAGTGGGAAGATGGAACGGCTATCGTGCAACTTCTCACTCCTGAGCATATAAAGCACGGCTTCGGCTAAAAAGCAGAGCGTTTTGGGCTTCGGCTATGCCATTCGTCGCGGCGCGTTTGTTTATCAAAGCTGATGCGGATTAAGCTTGCTTCACATTGGGTTCGTCAAGGCCAATACCCTTTTTCTTGTCAACAATCTTCAAGAGGAAGCCAATGACGAGGGCTGCCACGCCAAGGCTGGCAAGAAGCACGAGGGGCGCAGTATAGTCGTAGGAAACGGCTGCCTGTTCGGGCGAGATGCTTCCATCAGCCAAGCCTTGCACGATTTGAGGATTTGAACTGTCGAGCACCTTGCCAATGAGCATGGGGAACAACCAAAGACCGATGTTTTGAATCCAGAAGATAAGCGCGTAAGCAGAACCGATAATGCGGGCATCAACAAGCTTGGGTACGCTGGGCCAAAGCGAAGCGGGAACGAGCGAGAAGCTGGCGCCGAGCACAAGGATAGTGACGTAAGCCACAACGAAGCCGCCCACCACGCTACCCTTAAACAGGGGAAGAACAAAGGCAAACGTGAGGTGGCAAAGGATGAGAAGTACAGAACCAATAACGAGCATAGAAGCTGCACCACCCTTATAATCTACGTACTTACCCAACTTTGGTGTGATGGCTACTGCCAAAAGTGGGAATACCGCAAACACGGCTGATGCACTTTGGCGTTCATAGCCCATATAACAATATGCAACAAGGAAGACGATGGCCACAAGTGTCCACACGATTTCCATCTTCTTATTCTTCATGAAATTGCTGGCAAATGAGGCACCCGCCACAACGAGCATAATGACGTATTGCAATGAAGCCACGGCATCGCTTGCCCAGAATGAGTTGGGATCAACTTCGTTGAACGTGAGGTTGCATTGAAGCATGTTTACAGCATACTTCTGGAAGGGGAAGATGGCTGAATAATAGAGCACACAAAGCAGAGCTACCAACCAGAAGCCGCTGCTGGTGAGGATTTGTCCGAGGTCCTTGATTTGGAAGGGCTCTTCCTTTTCTTCAGCCTCGCCTGTTTGCTGGTCGAGCTTGCGATCCATGAAGAAGTAAACGATGAACATGATGAGGGCAATGAGCAACAACAGCACGCCAAACGCCACTGAACGCGACACATCGACCTTGCCACCCATATTAGCGATGACGGGCGAGAAAATCATACATGTAGCCACACCAAGACGAGCAAGTGCCATTTCTGAACCCATGGCAAGCGCCATTTCGCGACCCTTAAACCACTTGACGATACCGCGGCTCACGGTGATACCTGCCATTTCAACGCCACAACCAAAGATCATGAACCCTACGGCCGAGAATTTAGCTGAAGCGGGCATGCCCAGATAAAAGGGCGAAATGCCGAGTTCGTCGAAACCAGGAATGTAGTTGAGGTTATTGGTGAACCACGTTTCAAGCGTGCTTCCCGCAAACATATCGGTCACGGCATACCAATTGATGCTCGCACCAATAAGCATGACGGCACCTGAGAGGATTGCCGTGAAACGTACGCCCATCTTATCGAGGATGATACCGGCAAAGATAAGGAAGAACACAAACACGTTGAGGAAGGTTTCGGAACCTTGCATCGTGCCAAAGGCGGTTGAATCCCAGCCGCGTGTAGATTGCATGAGGTCTTTAATGGGCGAAAGGATGTCCATAAAGATGTATGAACAAAACATGGCGAGGGCCAAGAGCATCAGTACCAACCAACGCGCTGATGCTGAGTCGCGAAGGGATTGAATTTTTTGTTCCATATCGTTGAATATTTATCGTTTAATGATTGTATATACGGGGGTTATTGTTCTTGATTCTTTAACCAACGGTCGAGCCAACGGAAGAAGGTGCGTTGCCACAAGATACCGTTTTGGGGTTTAAGCACCCAGTGGTTTTCATCGGGGAAGAGCAGGAGCTGAGCAGGAATGCCACGCACGCGAGCTGCGGTAAATGCGCTTTCGGCTTGCGTGTATTCAATGCGGAAGTCCTTTTGTCCGTGAATACAAAGGATGGGCGTGTCCCAACGGTCAACGTAGAGGTGTGGTGATGTTTCAAACACCTTGGCGCGCTTGCCTTGTGCGTCCTTATACCATGGTGCTTGACCCATGTCCCAGTTGGGGAACCACATTTCTTCGGTTTCAACGTATTGCTGCTGGGTATTGAAGATTCCATCGTGGGCGATGAAGGCTTTAAAGCGCTTGTTGTGATTACCAGCCAACCAATACACGCTATAACCGCCAAAGCTGGCACCTACGGCACCAAGACGATCGGCATCAACCCATGGTTCCTTGGCAATATCGTCGATGGCTGAGAGGTAGTCCTTCATGCACTGACCAGAATAATCGCCACTAATTTGTTCTAACCATTCCATGCCAAAGCCTGGGAGTCCGCGGCGGTTGGGAGCAATAATAACATAGCCTTGATTAGCCATGACCTGGAAATTCCAACGGAAACTCCAGAATTGACTTACGGGCGATTGAGGACCACCCTCGCAGAAAAGCAATGTGGGGTATTTTTTAGTGGCATCGAAATTGGGAGGAAGAATCACCCATGCCAGCATTTGCTTATTGTCGGTTGTTTTAATCCAACGTTCGCGTACTTCACCAAATTCAAAATGCTGGTAGAAGGGTTCGTTTTCCTGCGTGATTTGCGTTGTTGAGCCGTCGGCGATGTTTACGAGAAACACTTCGTCGGCACGACTCATGGAGTGGCGCTTAGCAAGGAGTTGCTTGCCATCGGGGTGCACGCCGAGCAAAACGTAGTCGGCCACCTCGTTGGTGATGGGCTTCACTTCCGCCTTAAGGTTGGTTTGGTAGAGATTAGTACGTCCGTGCCAAACGGCGCTGAAGTAAAGCGTGTAGCTATCGTCGGCCCAAGCAAATTCATTAACGCCTGTTTCTAAACTTTCAGTGATGTAGGTCTTTGAACCTGTGGCAAATTCATAAACGCAGAGGCGTGTGCGGTCGCTTTCATAGCCATCGCGCTCCATGCTGCTCCACGCAATGAACTTTCCGTCGGGCGAGAATTGTGGGTTTTGGTCATAGCCTGCATTAACATCTTCCTTGAATTGATTCACGGCTTGGTGCTTGAGCGAGCGTGTGGGGTCGCACACGGGGCGCACATAACCTTCGGGCTTGCAAAGGTTCTTAACCTGGCTCGTTTCAAGATCATAAAGGAAAATATCGCTGTCGGTGCTGATGGCATAATCAATGCCCGCAAGTTTACGACAGGTATATGCGATTTGGCTGCCATCGGGGCTCCATGCCAATTGCTCTACACCGCCAAAGGGAAGCATGGGGCTTTCAAAGGGTTCGCCTTCAAGGAGGTCCTTACCCTCGCCCACACGTGAGCCATCAAAATCTGCCACAAAGGGGTGTGGCGCTGATTTGGTGTAGTGGTCCCAGTGCTTATACATGAGGTCGTTAGCAACGATGCCCGTGGTCAGGTTTAAGTCGGCATCAATGTTTTGCAGACTTGCTTCATGATTCACGTTCTTCACGAGAATTACCTTTGTGCCATCAGGCGAGAAGAGGTAATCGTTGACGTCGGTTTGCTGGAATGAAATTTGCTTGCGTTCTGTGCCATCAGCGTTCATCATCCAAAGTTGCATAACGCCTTCAGAGTCGGCGGCAAGATAAGCCACTTTCTCTGTTTGAGGGATAAATGATGGTGCGTATTCAGAAGCAGAGGGCGAGGTGAGCAAATGCGCCTGGCTGTCCTTTTCTGGCGTCGCGGCACAGATCACGGCTCTGCTTTTATTTTTCTCAACGCTGTAGTAGGTAACGCCGTAGATGGCTTTGTCGGCTTGTGCCGAGAGCTGATAAGCGCCAATACGTCCCATCTGCCACATAACTTCGGGGGTGAACTGACGTGTAGAGTCGGCAAATTCGGAAGTGCGCCCAATGGCTTGACCTTGTTCTGCATCAGATGCAGGCGCACACGCAGCAAGTGTGATTGACATGATTGCTGTTGCAAATAATTTATTCATAATCTGGTAAAAATGATAAAAGATAGTTTTTCAAAGTTTGTTTTGCTAAAAAGCACAGAGCACAGAGTGCAACTTGATCATCAGCTGAACCCTGTACTCTCTCCTTATATTAGGAATTAAACCTTACGCTTGACCGCGTTTTTGCTTAATTTCTTGTTGGCGCTTCATGAGCTCCTCTTGTTGCTTTTGCATGGCTTCAAGGCGAGCGGCAAGGCCTGATGCTTTCTTCTTAGGGTTGTTCTTGTTTTCTTCGTAATACTTTTCAAGCTTTGCGAGCAACTTGGCGTCGTCGGTTGTGCGGCGAAGCCACCACATGGTGAGCGCACTGAAAAGCAATGAAATGAAGTAATAATAGTTCAAACCACTTGAATACTTATTGAACATGAAGAAGAACATGAGTGGCATGAGATACATCATCCATTGCATGATTTTCATTTGTTCAGCTTGTTCGGGTGTCATCATGTCGCGTTGTTGGCGCATGGTGAGGTAGCTATAAGCGATATTTGACACGCAGAAGAGCACACAGAAAAGTGAAAGGTGAGAACCTATACCCCAAATTTCAAAGCCCCAGTTGATCACATCGTCGTAGGCCGAGAGGTCGTCTGCCCAAAGGAAGCTTTGCTGACGTAGTTCAATGGCGTTAGGAATAAAGTTGAACATGGCAATCCAGATAGGCATCTGAATCAACATGGGCAAACAGCCACCCATTGGGCTCACGCCATACTGCGAGTAGAGCGTCATCGTTTCCTGCTGGCGCTTTAAAGCATCTTCCTTGTTGGGATATTTTTGATTAATCACGTCAAGTTTTGGCTTAAGCACACGCATCTTTGCACTGCTCATGAAGCTCTTCTTGGTGGGTGCATACACAATAACACGAAGCAAGAGCGTGATGAAAAGCAACACGGCCCACATGGGCAAGTTGCAAGCCATGAGGAAGTCGAACACGTAGATCGTAAAGAAGCGGTTAATCCATCTAAACAGCGGCCAACCTAAGTAAACCAATTCCTGGAGGTCGTTTTCACGCTCTGAGAGGCGGTAATCGTCCATGCCCTGAAGTGTGCGGTAATGGTTGGGACCGAAGTAGAACTGCAACGCTGTACCGGCTTCTGATTGAGGATCAAAGGGCGCTTGCATCTTTGCGGTGTAAGCCTTGAGGAAACCAGAGTTTTCTTCCATTTGATAGCTCTTTAAAGCCACATCGCTGAAGTTTTCCTTTGCAATAAGCACTGAGCTGAAATATTGGTTTTTAAACGCCACCCAATCCACATTGCCTTCTGCATTAACCGCCTCGGTTTCCATTTCTGAAAGTTTTTCGGTATCATCGCCCGTGAGCTTATAGGTAAGCGTTGAATACATATTTTCGAAATAGAATCCCTTTTCCTGCTGGCGTACGCAATCTTTCCAATCTACAGTAAAACTGTTTGTGCGAGCCGCAAAATGCTTTTGCATGTTTTTGGTGCGCACGGTCACATTCACCAAATAATTATCGGGCAAAAGTTTGTAATCAATGTAAATAGCTTCGCCCGTGGGTTGTTCCAACGCCATTGTTACGGAGCTATCAGTTTGATTTTGAGCCACGAAGTAGTAATCACTCAACGAAATGCAATCTTCTTTAGTATCGAAGATGAAATTCATTTCTGAAGTTGTTTCATCAAAGAGGTAAAGGGGTGCATCTCTTTTGATTTTATAGTCTTCATAGCTTTTATATTCGGGCAAATGAGCTCGAGCAATAGTGCCACCCTTGGGGTTAATAACGAGCTCTACCTTATTATTGTAGAGCACCACGGCTTCTTGATAGCCTTGTGTGCGCGAAGCAAAGAAAAGTGAAGTACTATCAATGGCTGAGGTTTGGAGGTTGTCTTTAACATCCGTCTTCACGCCATTTTCCGCCGTTTCGCTGGCTTGAATTTTTGCTTGCTCAGTTTTTTGTGCTTCAAGAGCCGCCAATTCTTCTTCTGATGGCGATGTAAAATAGGAATACCCCATCAACACCGCAAACATCAGCACTAACGCTGTAATTGTGTTTTTGTCCATTAGCTGTTTTGTATTTTTTTATGATTTATTTTTATGCTTTTTACGTTTGTTTATGGTGAAGTTTAGTTCCTTCAGGCAAAACAGTTTGCAAAATTACCCAAAAAAATACGTATAGAAGCTTGTTCAGCACCGATTTTTAATAAATAATTGCGTTTTTAAGGATAATACACGCCTTAAACCCCTTTAATTAATGAATTTTAGATTATCTTTGCTGATATTTCATTCACACGAAACGAATGTCAATTCGTGTATCTCATCAGGATCATATCCCCAAGCTTATTTAAGTTATGAATATTTTGAAACGATTCGCAATAGCTTTGATGGCTATTTCTCCACTGACGTCTTTTTCTCAAAAGAGTGCGTTGGCTTTAACTGATGTGGTTAAAACCGACTCGGCAAGTATCAATTTTAATGATTCCATACAAAAGAAATACACCGATAAATTGAGCGAGCTTAAGAGCAAATACAAGCATTGGTCGTATAAGGGCGACGATATGTTATCAAACCCCTACTATTACCCCCTGTTCTTCCTTTCTCGCCTTTCTAACTCAGTATTCGACCAAAGTATTGGGACTATTGGCAACGACGCAGGAAGCACGGGCTTTCTTGAAAAATACGATTACATCAACACGATGCTCACCCAAGGGTTTGCCGCATCGCCCAATCACATTTCAGACATTGCCGATGCCGAAAAAATTGAATTGCCCAAGCAAGAGGCTGAGGAGAAGCCTAAAGCCGTTGAAGTGAAGCAAATCAAAAACGAATCAGCCACGCCTGAGGTTGTTGATGAATTTGACCAAGCCTGGAATCTTGTGGTGAAGAAGCCTAATTTCTGGAAT
Organism: Alloprevotella sp.; assembly: GCA_045612125.1. Classification (GTDB taxonomy): domain Bacteria; phylum Bacteroidota; class Bacteroidia; order Bacteroidales; family Bacteroidaceae; genus Alloprevotella. The sequence continues at coordinate 7,281 of JAZKYK010000061.1, read as the reverse complement.
ATAAAATCAGGTTTTTCAATGCAATTTATTCAAGCTTACATTTCCAGCAATTGGTACGCAGGAGGTCAAAGCTACAAAAACATGTTGGCCACACTATACGTTGAAGCCAATTACGACAATAAGCGTGGCTTTAAGTTTGACAACCGCTTGGACATGCGTCTTGGTTTTCAAAACACACAAAACGACAATGCCCATAAACTCAAAACGCATGCCGACCAAATTCGTATGGTCAACAAAGTTGGGTTAAAAGCAACAAACCATTGGTACTACACCATTTCGCTTCAAAGTTGGACACAGTTCTACAAGGGTTATCGCGCTAATGATGAAAGGGTTTATTCCGACTTCATGTCGCCATTTGAATCCGTAGCATCAGTCGGTATGGATTATACCTTACGCGTTAAGAACTTTGAATTTAACGCCACATTATCGCCCTTCGCAGGTAAGTTGAAATATTGCGACCGTCGCGACTTGGTTAATGATTTTGGCTTGCGCGACAAGCATAGCCGCTTTGAATTTGGTTCTAATATTTCGGGCAACTTTAAATGGACCATCTCTAAAAACATTCAATGGAGCGGTCGTATTTATTACTTCACCGACTACAAGAAGGTGCAGATTGAATGGGAAAACACCATGACGTTGCGCATCAACAAGTACCTGTCTACGAAGTTGTATCTTTACCCACGCTTTGACGATAGCGCGGTTAAACGCCCTGGCAAGAACTACCTGCAATTCAAGGAAGAGTTATCACTCAGCGTAGATTTATCATTCTAAATCAAAGCATTACTTGATTTTATTAAATTCTAAAAAGAGTAAAAATAACGTGTCTTGTATTCTCGCTATAGAAACATCAACTGAGGTTTGCTCTGTGGCACTTTTTCAAGATGGCATGACGCTTTTTGAGAAAGAAATCCACGAACCTCAAGCTCATACCCAATATTTAGCTGCAATTACTGAAGAAGCCGTTTCTTTTGCTAACAGCCATGCCATTCCGCTCGATGCGGTGGCTGTGAGTAGCGGCCCTGGCTCTTACACGGGCTTGCGCATCGGCGTTTCAACCGCCAAGGGCGTGTGCTATGGTTTTAACATCCCCTTAATCAGCATTCCCACGCTCAAATTGCTTTGTGTGAAACCCCTTTTATACGATGAATTGGAGGAAAACGCCCTGCTGTGTCCCATGATCGACGCACGACGCATGGACGTCTATTCTGCCGTTTACGACCGAGCACTAAAGCTTATTCGCGAACCCCAAGCCGAAACCATTGATCAGGATTCCTATGCCTCGATATTAGACCAAAACATCGTTTATTTCTTCGGCAATGGCGCCAACAAATGCAAGGAGGTTATCACCCACCCCAACACGCGCTTTATTGATCAGGTTGAACCTTTGGCGCGCCACATCATGCCCTTGGCCGAACAAGCAATTGCACGCAACGACTTCGCCGATGTGGCTTATTTTGAACCCTTCTATCTCAAGGAGTTTGTGGCCACAAAGGCTAAGAGTTTATTTTAACCCCATGTTTACACACAGACAGGTAGAACATCACGTTTATGCTTCTGCCTGTCTGATTGTGTGAATTTATTAATCTGAAAAGAAAACCCAAGCAAGGATGAATCAAGAACAACATTTGTTAAAACTGCCCGAATATGGCAATATGATTCAACAATTGATTGATAAAGCGCTTAAAATGCCCAATAAGGCCGACCGCACACGCATGGCACACGTTATTGTCAGTGTCATGAAGGTGATTGATGCCAATAGCGACGACAGCGCGGCTTACCGTAAATATTCTGCCGACTACAATGCTAAACTTTGGGATCACCTGGCTTACCTCTCCAATTATCAATTAGACATTGACTACCCCACAAAGATTACTCAGGTTAAGGAAGAAAACATCACGCGCCAAAAGTTGCCGTACCCACAAAAAAACATTAAGTACCGGCATTATGGCGCTTTGTTGCAACAATTACTTGAAATAACCAGAGACGTCAAAAATAAAGAGGCGCAGAAAAAACTTATTAAGGCGGCAGGAAACCGAATGAAGCGCAATCTTGCCGATTGGAAAGGGGATGGTATTACCAACGATAAGGTGGCGCAGGACATTGCCGAATACACCGAGGGTGAGATTACACCTAAATTCAAGGCCAATGAGCTCATCAAAATCGACATCAACCACAAGACCAAAACATTAACCTTTTAATCAAGCTGAATAGTCATGTCAGCATTTGTTATTGAAGGCGGTCATCCGCTCAAGGGTACCATCTACCCACAAGGAGCAAAAAACGAAGCGCTACAAGTCATTAGTGCCGTTTTGCTCACCAACGAGAAAGTTCGCATCTCAAACATTCCCGATATTTTAGACATCAACAACCTCATTTCCTTATTGGCGGATATGGGCGTTGAAATCACGAAGCATGCCGATGGCGATTATTCTTTTGTAGCTGAGCATATCAACCACGACTACCTCGGCTCAAAGCAATTTCTCGATAAGTGCTCATCGCTACGCGGCAGTGTGTTGCTCGTAGGTCCTCTTTTAGCGCGCTTTAAGCAAGCCATTATCTCTAAGCCCGGAGGCGACAAGATTGGACGCCGACGCCTCGACACGCACTTTATCGGCTTTCAAAAGTTAGGCGCCACGTTTACGTTCAACACCGAAAACGATTGCTACCAAGTGCATGCCAATGAGCTTACAGGGTCAAACATGTTGCTCGACGAGGCTTCAGTCACGGGTACGGCAAACATCATCATGGCTGCCGTCCTGGCCAAAGGCAACACCACCATTTACAATGCCGCATGCGAGCCTTATATCCAGCAGCTTTGCAAGATGCTTAAGCAAATGGGCGCCAAGATCTCGGGCATAGGGTCAAACTTGCTTTACATTGAAGGCGTAGAGCGCCTTGGGGGCGCATCCCACCGCATCCTGCCCGACATGATTGAGATTGGCAGTTTTATTGGCATGGCAGCCATGGTGGGCGATGGCATCACCATTAAAGACGTGGCCTTTGATGAACTCGGCATCATTCCCGAAGCCTTCCGCCGAATGGGCGTTAAAATGGAGCGCCTTGGCGACGACCTTTTCATACCCCGTCAGGACTCGTATGCCATAGAAAGTTTCATCGACGGGTCGTTCATGACCTTTGCCGATGCACCGTGGCCTGGACTCACGCCCGACCTCCTGAGCGTGCTTCTTGTAGTAGCCACCCAAGCACAGGGCAGCGTATTGATTCATCAAAAGATGTTTGAGAGTCGCCTGTTCTTTGTGGATAAACTTATCGACATGGGCGCACAAATCATTCTATGCGATCCCCACCGTGCCGTGGTTATCGGCCACAACAAGCAAGTGCAATTGCGCGCCCGCCGCATGTCCTCGCCCGACATCCGTGCCGGCATCGCCTTGCTCATAGCCGCACTGTCAGCCAATGGCACAAGCCGCATCGACAATATCCAACAAATCGACCGAGGTTACGAAAACATTGAGCACCGCCTGCGCTCGCTTGGTGCCGTAATTACAAGAGAATCATGATTAAGCACGAAGACGTTTATTACATCGGATACATTCAGAAATTCAGAGGATTGCAGGGCGAGGTAGAACTGCTCTTCAACGACGACCCCTTCGACCGTGGCACGTCGCCCTACCTCGTACTTGAAATCGACGGCATTATGGTGCCTTTCTTTCTTGAGGATTACCGCTTCAAAAACAACGACACTGCCATTCTTAAATTTGCCGATACCGACACCGACCTAGACGCCAAAAAGCTCGTTGGATTAAAGGTGTATTACCCCTATGCGCATCTGGAAGGCGATGCCGACGAAGATGCCGAACTCTCTTCATTGCGCGCACTCACGGGCTATACGATTTACGAAGAAAACGCCGGACTTCTTGGCACCATCGACGAGGTGTACGATGCCACCGAAAATCCCTTGTTCTACATTACAAACAATCGTGGCGATGAGCTTGTCATCCCCTACCACGACGATTTCTTAGTGGCCTTCGACATGAAAAAACGCACCATCTGCGTATCGCTACCCGAGGGCATTCTTGAACTTAACCAATAAAACGACCGAAATACACATGAAAAAGATTTGCATATTAGGTTCAACAGGGTCAATTGGCACCCAAGCGCTCGACGTGATCCGTCAGCACAAAGATATGTTTGAAGCCCACACGCTCACCGCGGGCAACAATGCCGACTTGCTCATTCAGCAAGCACGCGAGTTTATGCCCGACACCGTGGTCATTGCCAACGAAAGCCAATACGAATACGTGGCTCAGGAATTGTCTGCCCTTCCCATCAAAGTGTTTGCCGGAGCGGAAGCCCTCTGCCATGTGGTGGCCAATGCCCACATCGACGTAGTGCTCACGGCCATGGTGGGTTTTGCAGGACTTCGCCCCACGATTGCCGCCATAAAAGCCCGCAAGACCATTGCTTTGGCCAATAAGGAAACCCTCGTTGTGGCAGGCGAAATCATCGGCCAGTTGGCTCACGAATACCAAGTGCCCATCATTCCCGTTGACAGCGAACATTCAGCCATATTCCAATGCCTGACAGGCGAAGGCAACAACCGCATTGAAAAACTCTTGCTCACCGCCTCTGGTGGACCATTCCGCAAGCTTGACCGCCAGGCTATTGGCAACGTCACACCCGCTCAGGCCCTACGCCACCCCAATTGGGAAATGGGTGCAAAAATCACCATCGACTCTGCCACGCTCATGAACAAGGGATTTGAGATGATCGAGGCCAAATGGCTCTTTGGTGTTGCCCCTGCAAACATTGAAGTGGTCGTACACCCCGAAAGCATCATCCATAGCGCCGTGCAATTTGAAGACGGCAGTGTCAAGGCGCAATTGGGCGTGCCCGACATGCGCTTGCCCATACAATACGCCTTCACCTACCCCGACCGACTCACGCTCGACGGCGAGCGCTTGAATCTCTTCGCCCTCCGAACCATGAATTTTGAAGAAGCGCGCATCAACGATTTTCCGTGCCTCAAATTGGCCTACGATGCCATTGAAGCCGCAGGCAACATGCCATGCATCCTGAATGCCGCCAACGAAATCACAAACCTGGCATTCCGCCAGGGTAAAATCGGATTTTATGACATCTCTGACATTATTGAAAAGTGCATGAAAACAGCGCCATTTATTGCCCACCCCACGCTCGAGCAACTCTTTGACACGGATGCACACACGCGCCAATTGGCCGAGCAATACATCGCCAGGCGCTAACAATCAACAAACCACTAAACTATATTTTAACGACTATCCCCGATGGAAATCATTCTTATTAAAGCATTTCAACTCATCCTCTGCTTTGCCTTGCTCATTCTCTTACATGAGGGAGGCCACTTCGTTTTTGCAAAACTTTTTAAAATACGCGTCAAGAAATTCTGCCTCTTCTTCGACCCAGCAATAAACCTTGGCTTTTGCCGATTAAGCGGCACGCTCAAGCTCTTCACTTGGCGCGGCACCGACTACCACATTGGCTGGATCCCCCTCGGCGGTTACGTGAACATTGCAGGCATGATCGACGAAAGCACCTCGAAGGACGACCTTGAAAAGGACGACACGCCACGCGAAAACATGTTCATGTACAAACCAGCATGGCAACGCCTCTTGGTCATGGTGGGCGGCGTGCTCGTAAACTTCATCACCGCCCTAGTCATTTATAGCGCCATCCTCTTCACTTGGGGCGACACCTTCACGCCCGTCAAGAACTTCACCCACGGCTTTAAATTCAACGCTCAAGCCGAAGAACTCGGCTTTCAGGATGCCGACATACCCTTGAGCACCGATAAAACTGAGTTGTCGCGCCTCGACGCCGACTTTTATCGCGCACTGAGCCAGGCGCAAAGCATCACCGTATTGCGACAGGGCAGCCACCACACGTTCCCCCTCCCCTATGCGCCAAGTTTGCTTGAAATCACCAGCAACAAAACCATCGAGCCATTCATCGCGCCCCTACTCCCGTCAATCATCGACAGCGTGGCACCAGGCACCCCAGCAAGCATCGCAGGACTTCAAGCTGGCGACCAACTCTTGGGCATCGACTCCGTAGCGTTCACCACGTGGAATGATTTCGGTCTTGAAATGAGCCGCCGTCGCGACATCCTCGCCACAGCCACAGCCGCCGATTCAGCGGTGCTCTTCAACCTCAACGTCATTGTTCAGCACCCAGGTAGCACTCATACTGACACGCTTGCCGTGCGCCTCAATCCCGATTACCAATTCGGCTTCTACATGCAAAATGCCATAGCACAATACGAAACCGAAACCCGCACCTACACGCTGCTTCAATCCATCCCTGCGGGCATTAACCGAGGTTTGAATACCCTGGTGGGTTATGTAAGCGACCTTAAATACGTATTTACGGCCGAAGGCGCACGAAGTCTTGGTTCGTTTGCCACAATCGGCAATCTCTTTCCCGACGCGTGGGATTGGCAACGCTTCTGGTCGCTGACAGCTTTTATCTCGCTCATCCTTGCGGTGATGAATATCCTGCCTATTCCAGCGCTCGATGGTGGTCACGTATTCTTCCTGCTCGTTGAGATCGTTTTACGCCGAAAGCCCTCGGATGCATTCATGGAAAAAGCCCAAATGCTCGGAATGATTTTGCTCTTCTCGCTCATGGCGCTCGCGCTCTTTAACGATTGTAGCAACTTCGGCGTGTTCGACATCTTTAGATAAACGTGGCGCCACCACTTTGTTTTCAGAGTGCCAATAAACGCGCACCTGCCTCACCCTGACGTTTGATCTTCTCATGATTTCCGTTTGTGATGCAGGCCCAGTTCAAATCCATAGATCATCATTTACAAACATAAGGGAACATGCTTAAAGTCCGGCAAGACCACAAAGCATGCTCCCTCTTTTTTTATTTAGACTTATAGCTCTATTTACATAATATAACATGCCCGCATCCCAATAAACACATGGGGTGTGGGCAGTTTAATGATTGATACACTTTAATGATTGATACACAAAATGCACGTTTAAAAGTAAGCATTAGATATTTGTCTGAATCAGGAGTTAAATCCAGAGTATTTTATCGTCATTTAAGAACAAAGCCGAATGGTACGCCCTGAAGGGGCATCAGCTATTAGCCCAGGGTAAGTGACCGTAGGGAACGGCACCCTGGGTGGGGGTTTCCCGGATGGTTCGCCCTGAAAGGTAGGGTGTTCCTATCTCCCCTAATTTAGGTATAGGAAAGTTTTACTGATATTAGGTTCGTAATTTCAACTCCTGATTCACATAATATATAAAACACAACAAAATAATGAAAATAGCA